>MHMM01000001.1 GCA_001821555.1 Candidatus Nealsonbacteria bacterium RIFOXYB1_FULL_40_15
AAGTTTTGAGGGTCAAAACACGGTTTATATAACCCACGGAGGGGTCGTAAAAGAATTATTGAGAAATATTTTTGAGGCTTCAGAACTTAAAAGATTTGAGGCAGAATTTCCGGATCAAAATGGGAAGGAATGTTCTGTTACCATTCTTAACCGTATTGATGATAGATTTTTATTGGAAAAAGTTGGTTATACTGCACACCTATGATTACAGAAAAAAGGTACAAACATTTACTGAAAATTTCAAAAAAAACAGGTTTACCGATAAAGAAAGTTAGTGATTTTCTATTCTTAATTAAAAGCGGAAACCCAATTGAAAATAATGATTTAATTCGAAAGTTGGGGGTTTCTAGAAATGTGATGAATCAAGTAAAGGAATTGTTGGCACCAATACTAATGCCCGCTTCTGCATATACTCAAATTAAAGATGAGGCATTAGAATCAGTAAAATCTGTTTTTGAATGTGAGTACGAGATCGAGAGTAGCCTGTTAAATCTTGCCACCGGTATATCACAAGAAGAGCTTTTACAAAAACGGTTAGCGCCATTGAGAAAGTATGACCAATTTACAGCCACCTCTGAAACGGTGGTTAAACGCGCGAAACTAATGAATTTTTTGGGGGATGTCAAAGGAAAAAGGATTTTATTTCTTGGTGATGATGATTTTACTTCTATATTGGTAGCGGGGCTTAATTTAGCAGAGCAAATAACAGTTCTCGATATTGATTCTCGAATCCTAAATTCGATTAAAAGCATTTCATCTGAAAATAATTCAGGGATTAAAACATTTGAATACGATGCCCGAAATCCCCTTCCAAATGATTTGGTGGGTCAATTTGATGTTGTTTTTACAGACCCCCCATATACTTCTGAGGGTGTTGGTCTTTTTGTTTCAAGAGCCGTTGATGCCATAGATAAAACCAATCAAACAGCAAGGGTCTATATCTGTTACGGAAACAGCGATCGTGCAAAGGAACGTTTTTTACCAATTTACGAGAAAATTATTGAGAGCGGGTTTATGATGCGTTATGTTTTTGACAAATTTAATAGATACGAGGGAGCCGAATCTATTGGTAGCTCAAGTACGCTTTTTGTAATTGAGATTACGCCCAAAACAAGATCAATTGTAAAAGGAAAATATGAAAAATCAATCTACACCAACAATTAACCAATTTGTTGGACTAGTCAAAACCAACCCTTTCGAAAACTCACTCGAAGCCATAGAACAACTTGCAGGGTCCATTGTAAATGACTTAAATTTGAATGTGGTCAAAAAGTTTTCTCACACGTTTTCACCTAAGGGAATTACCTTAATTTACATCCTTTCCGAGTCCCACCTGGTGATACACACCTGGCCTGAGCTGGGAGTAATTCATATTGATTTGGCAACCTGTAGCTTTAGAACCCTAGAAGGGTTTAAAAAAACACTCAAACATGCTCTATATGATTATAACAATCACTCAATCCGTGTAAAACAAATAGATATTGACAAACTATAGGTCTTAATCTATATTACTGATAATCGGCAACAGAGCCATCCGTAGCCAAGCGGACTAGTTAAAATCTGTATGAAAAGACTAACATCTCAAGATTTACAACTTCAAGATGCAGTAAGGCAATTTTTTATTCAGTTAGGCGAAAACCCAGACAGAGATGGTATAAAAGAGACACCCAAACGATTTATTGCTTGGGCAAAAGAAAAAAAGTCCTTCAGAATTAGGGCTGGGATATATGAAAAAATAGACCCTCTAAAAAACTTTTTCTAAAATATGGATTTCAACCGTACCACACTACCTATACTTACAATTTGGAGAATAAATAGTTCACTTCTTGACAAACCATCAGTCTGTTATCTCAAAAATAGAAACCATGTGTGGCAACCCCCCTCTCCCTTCTGAAAAAATGCTGTGGCTCTTGGATCGAGTGATCACGTGTCCTTAAATTGAGTCCGCCAGCAATACTATGGGGTGTGGTGTCAAGGGGGGTTTAGTGGGAGGAATCACATCACCATCCCAATCTGCTTAACGATATTGGTCTCGAAAACCTGCAAAAACTCCTTCAAAAAGAGGTCCGACTCAACCAATGGCAACATATCCTCATAAACAACTTTTGACTGAACCTTGGCCACCTTTTGCATCACTTCCTTTCGCAAGTCAGCCACCTCGTTTCCGGTTAACGCTTTTAGTCTCTCCGGGTTTGGTTTCAGGCTGTACCCACTTTTGGCCGAGAGCTGTAAAAACCAAAATAAGTCATAAACATCCCGACCCTTTAAAGGGATGGTCTGGAAATTGCCTTTGAAAAAATTCCGGCGCAAAAAAGCCACGATTTTATTGGCAAACATGGTCTCCAAATCATACGCGTTAACCAGAAATCTAAATTTGCCGGCCGTAATCATGCCCTTGTTTAGGCCAAACACACTGCTGGTCGTTTTAGAAAAATCACATCTGACAAAGATATCCTCTGGGGGAAACCTGACAAATAAAGTTTGCCCGTTTCCTGAAACCTTGAATTCCGCTTCTTTGTACTGGAGCTTCGACACGAAATAAGCTTTCAGGTTCTTCAAAAAGTCGTTGATATCAAACCGGAAGGTGTAATCAAAATCCAGATCTTCCGACAGACGGTCCAAACCGTATAGCTTGCGCAAGGCTGTTCCACCCGTAAAAATCAACTGCTGATAAACAGGGTTTTGGTAGACAAAATTCAAAATGTAGTTTTGGATCTCTTCTTTAACCAAATTCCGTACCAAAAACCGATTTTTGCCGGAGGCCTTGGCTTGGATTTCTTTTAAATCGTCGCTTAACATTAAAGTATTCCTTTCGTTTTCAAAAAACCATACATCTTTTCCATCTTTTTAACTTTAGCCCGAACAACTATCTGCCCGAAAACTCCTCTGTCTTTTTTGCTCAAAATCTCCCAGTTAAAACGAGAGTCTGTCAAAAAAACTTCCATCTCCCTTTTGTCCATTTTTTGAGTAGCCAAGTAAAAAAAATCAAACAGGGCCTTAGCCAAGTTGGCCACTTTGTAGTCATATTCTTCTGCTTTTGCAGTTTCAAAACCAAAGAACAAACTGGTTTTAATTTTTTGATAAACAAAAACACCGCGATCGGTAACCATCCTGCGGGTCTTTTTGGTCGTAATATAAGTTAACCCATAAACCGACTCGGCCAAAAAACCCCTCTGAGCTAAAACCGACTCGCCCGACAAATAACTGGGGTAAACCATAACCGACCCCAGGTACTCCAACAGCTGGCTTTGCTTTGAGCTTTTATCAAAATAACCAAGATTTAGGTAAAATCCCTTTTTTAAGCGCAGCAAAACCCTTTTTTTGATCAAAGAAGCAATCCGGTAATCTAACGTCCGCCGGTTTTGACCCAGTATCAGCTTCAGATTTTGTCTGGTCAGATAAACTGAGCTTATTTGGTCTAGTTCCATATGCACATGATTATATGTGCATTCCGTATTCTTGTCAAGGGGGTTTTGACCCCTGATTACTCTATCTTCCCCACATACTCTCCAGCCGTGGAAAAGCCGGGGCCAAAGTCCCCCGTTCCCTGACCCGGACGTTAATTTTGCTGCCTTTTTTCATTTGATTAAGTTTGATTTCGGCACCAAGTGATCAATTACCGCTTTATAATTTTGGTACTGGCCGGGAAAAACTAGGTACTTGGATAAGTCACTAGCCTTAACCCACATATGAGCTCTAAATTCCTTTGAATCGAAAACCAGCTTTTTCTTGTTACCGATAAATCGCAGTACTACTTGGCTATAAGACTGGCCCCTATACTTTCCCCCGTTGACTTTTGTAGCCATTTCCGCCGGATAATCGTACTCGACTTTGTGATCACTGACACCAACCATCTCAAAATCATTCCTATCCGCCCCAAGTTCCTCTTTCAACTCTCTAAATAAATTTTCTTGCAACGTTTCCCCATCTTCCCTTCCCCCACCAGGAAAATTCCACTCATTTAGCTGGTATATATGTTTCTGAATTATTAAAAACTTGCCCTTGCAAGTAATTATTGCATTAACCCCTTTTCTGTAAGGTTTACTGGGCTGGTCGTCTGTCATATCAAATTTTTATTTGCGGGAGCGTTTTATCCCCCCAATTTTCTGGGCTGTTAGTTTATGAATAGGGCCATATACTTTTCCATAGTCTCCCCACGAATACTTTCCCTCTACCCCTTCATACCAATTATTCTCCCTCAAACTATCGTAGTTTTCCCCAAGTTGATAAAGCTCATCAATACTGAGTTTTTTTATCTGCTTTACATCATCCCCTGCTTTGTACTTATTACCCTTTAATTTATAAAAAAATACATATGTGCGGTTTTCAAAAACATTTCCCTCTTCGTCTATGGCATGTATATCGACATTGATTACGGTACCAATTCGTTGATTGTGGCAATTACCCCCAATTCCTCTTCTAGTTCCCTCAATGCACCCCGTTTTTTATCTTCACCATTCTTCACTCCCCCTCCAAGTAGGCGACTAATTCCTTCGGGATAAAAATTAGGTTTTGATCCTACCAATATATTTCCCTCCAAATCTTGTACTGCAATTAAAGCAAGTTTTTTTCTATAAAGATTTCCAAACGCTTTTTGGACTTTTATGTTCAACTTTATATAATTCATATCGTTAGATGTTTCACAGAAGCCAACTCAACCAGTTCATATTTTTTGGTTTTGGGATCAAAATCAACGGTGGTTATTGAACATTCGAGAACACCGGCGTCTTTGGCCTTGTCAAAACCCGCAAATTTGGCGTCAAGCTCGGTGTCAGTGAAAACGTTACGCAAAAAATCGGTAATGATTCCACCATGCGTCACAAGGACAACGTGTTCAGGCTTACAATTTTGCAAACCAACTAGCTCTTCCAAACGTTTTCCGGCCCGGCTTGAAGAATCCCCCACTGGTGGCAGCCAATCTCTCTCTTCCGACGCCCTCTCCCACATGGCCAGAAAATCGGCAAAGCTTTGGGTTGGATCATCACCCCAATTCACCCTTTCTTTAAGAAAATCATGAATTACAAAGTCAAGCGCCAGCACTTCGGCTATTTGTTGTGCCGTCTGTTTAGTTCGTAAAATGGGGCTACTGATTATTTTTTTGATGGGGATCGTTTTAAAATATTTTCCGGTCAACTTTGCCTGCAATAGCCCCTTTTCCGTTAAGGGGGGGTCGCCAATTTGTTTGACTTTCTCCCCATGCCGAACCAAGTAAAAACGTTTTTTCATATACAACACCTATCATACACCCTATAATACGTTCATGAATACAAAAAGCACAGTTGAAGAAGAATCGTGGGGCCTTTTGACCAAAGCCCAATTTGACCTGTTTTTGGACCGATTTACCAAGCAGTTTGGCCAGCCCACCCGCTCCAAACGGCTGTCCTTCTCGTTCTGGGACCATAACCGAAACAAAATTGACACCAGAATAAAGATTACCGATGGCCGAGCGGAAATTATACAAAAAGTAGGCACCTGGGAAGGGGTAACCAAGTGGGCCAGAACCGAACAGCGGGTCAGTTTACCTTCAGACACCCAGGAAATCTTCAATGTTTACCAGATATTCCGTGTACTTGTTCCCGGAAAAAACACTTGTCACATTCTCCAACACGACAATTTCCTCTTCAAGCAACCGGGTTTTGAAATCAAACTCACCCACCAGTACGGCAAAACAGACAAATATAACTTTGAAGTGGAAGCCAATAACCAAAAGACCAACCTGGCCCGGATTTTGGACAGCCTGGGACTGACAAAACTGGTGACCGTCACCGATACTAAGTTCTGGGATAAATGGAATGGTGAGTTAAACCTCAAAGACACCGATTTAAGCACTAAACAAATCCAAGATCTTATTAAAAAGCACCTGAGTTAAACTTTATCACGAAAGGCTTGCCTGATAGCTTCTTTAGTTTCTTTGCTTAGTGAGTAATTATCCAAGTCACCCTCTCCCACCCCG
>MHMM01000002.1:0-2208 GCA_001821555.1 Candidatus Nealsonbacteria bacterium RIFOXYB1_FULL_40_15
AAAAATGTGAACTAAGGGAAAAAATCATTGTTATTAAATATCTTAACGAAAGCAGATCTGCTTTTAAACCTCACAATCGTCCTGAATTTGATAAAATGATATCTTTAATTAGAGACGGCAAAGTAAATGCAATTCTGACATGGAAACCTGATAGGCTCTGTAGAAATCCTGAAGAAGGCGGAATATTGTTGCAAATGCTTCAAGATGGGGTCTTAAAAGCGATTAGGACGTCTACAGGTGATCTTTACACTCAAGATAGTGATCATTTAATATTGCAGATTCACTTTGGAATGGCAAATCAATTTTCTCGCAACTTAAGTCAAAACGTAAAAAGAGGTTTAAATCATAAATGCGAGCGTGGCGAATATCCCAGACCTGCTTGCATCGGTTATGAAAGCTATGGAGAACGAGGCCAAAGACTTATAAGGCCTCACCCTTATGAAGCTCCTCTAATACTTAAGGCATTTGAATTGGCAGCAACTGGAGGATATTCGCTTTCTAAACTAGCAGATAAAATGTATGAATTAGGATTACGAACTAAGAAAGGTAAAAGGGTAAGTAAAAGTCATATTCACAATATCTTAAAATGTCCTACATATTATGGCTATTTCTACCAAAATAGAGAACTGTTTGAAGGAAGTTATGAACCAATTATTACCAAGGCTCTGTTTGATCAGGTACAAGTAGTCTTACAAAACCATTCAAAACCAAAGGTACAAGTGTGGGAACATACATACAATGGTTTAATAAGGTGCGGTGATTGTGGTTGTCAGATAACTACAACAGTAAAGAAAAAGTACTATAAACGCACAAATCGCACTGCAGTTTACACATATCATCAGTGCACGCACAGGAGAGGTCATTGTAGGCAGGAAGCAATAACAGGAAAGAGGCTTGAAGAATTGTTAACTTTAAGCCTATCTCGCATAACAATTGATGAAAGTGCTTGGAAGCTTGGAATTGACCTATTCAAGGCTAAACACGAGGAAGAGATGGGTAAGCTCTCCAAAAGGTCAAGATACCTTCAAAACGCTTACAACGCTAAACGTGACGCTCTGAAGGCTCTCGTACGCATGCGAGCTGATGAAGAGCTGACCAGAGATGAGTTTCTGGAACAAAAAGAGGAAATCTTGACTGATAAGAGCAATATTAAAAGCAAGCTAGAAGAAAATGATTCATCAGTTGATACTTGGTTGGAACTTTGTACGAAGTTTCTAGATAACGCATTTTCAGCTCAAGAAACCATGTTAAAGGGTACTATGCAGGAAAAGAAAGATTTAATCCTGGATGTTGGTCAGGACTTAATTTTAAGTGATGGAAAACTGCAATTTAGCTTCAAACAACCCTATGATATGCTTCTAAGACCTGAGTATCGTACAAATGTGCTGTGGGACTTGGATTCGAACCAAGATAAATAGATCCAGAATCTATTGTCCTGCCGTTAGACGATCCCACATTGTCCTGCCGTGGCGCTTCGCTTTTCCCGATTAAATCGGGACAGCCGATCCCACAATACGCCTATTATACCAGAGGGGACTTTTTGAAGCTAATGGGGAGGGAATCACTTCCTGGTTGGAGGATTGGAACGGCACCGGCAAATAAGGTTGAAGTTGTAACGTCCTTCACTCTCGGACTTTTGTGGTTTGCCATCCATAAAACCATTGGTTTTGAATGCTTTCATAACCTGCTCATTGGCAGACTCTAAGCCAACTGGACCCCTTATGTTTCTAGTACCTTCCAGTATTGCTCTCATGCCTGCGAAATTAACAAAATCGACATTTTGAGATTCAAGTTGAAGACCAAAGCGAACTCCCTCTTTAAGAATGCTTGTTATAGTGTGGGTTGCGTTTCGAATGCGTAGAAAAACCTTTTCAGCCTGATTTGAATCAAGACGAGTAGGTTCGTTACAAAGAGATAGGTAAGCAACAATAAGGGCATTGCCGTCCCTGTCCTGACCAAGGTCCAGTTTAATTTCATTCATTGGGGGTAATTCTATATCCAAGTTTTTAGAAAAGCAAGTATTCTCCCGCTTTAGAAAGTAGAAGTCAAAAGAGTGATGTTTGGGCAACTGGGACCGCCAAGGGATAGGAGAAGTCAACACTAACCTCCCGCGGCGTGTTCCAGTGATCGGTGAACTTAAGCTTCTTTTCCTTCATGCCATAATCATAAAGCTTGACGGTTAAGGCCACATCCATTTCACAGTATTTC
>MHMM01000002.1:2248-5502 GCA_001821555.1 Candidatus Nealsonbacteria bacterium RIFOXYB1_FULL_40_15
TTTCACAGTATTTCTGAAGTAGAGCCAGACTTTTGGAATCACCCTTTTCCCAGTACATGACGGCGTTGGCTCCCGTATCGTTTTTCTCCTCACCTAGGGTATCCTTGGCCAAGGCATTTAAAGACACCCGCCGACCAATGACTTTTTTAATTTCGTCCATAATGTCAAAGTGGGGAAGCTTGGCAAAATAGGCTGGGGCGTAAGGTTTTAAGGCTGGGACATCAAACTTAATACTGTTAAAGCCAACTATCCGATTGGCATTGGCAAAGACTTCCCACATGGCCGGAAAATCAGCCTCAAAAAAAGATTTCATCACGCCGGTTATTTCTTGGCCATGCTCATCAACTTCTCGGATATAGACAGAAACGATAGACACACCCAAAGTTGACGGGTCACGGGGACTGTCACTTTCAAAATCAAAAAAACTTTTAGTTTCAACGTCAAAGAAAACTTCTTTTTTGGTAAGCATAGTGTAAGTGCTAATTTTGCCCCATTGCTTCAAATTTCTCAAGTCCTCCCCCTGGATTCCCGCCTTCGCGGGAATGACAATATGGTGTATATTGCTATGAGTATGTTGACCGATGAGGCTAAAAAACTGGTAGCCGGATTTTCCCGTTCGTTTACCGAGGATACCTCGGGTGAAAAGTATAAAGTTTCTCAGTCGTTGGGCCGAATTGCTTTTTATTATGAGCGCATCCGAAACGCGGTGGAGTATCGGGAAGAACACGCCGAACTGCGAGCCGCCATTGAGCGGATTATCAGGCGTCTGTTGTGGGAAAACCCCACCCGGGTGGGCAATACCGGTTTGTTGGCCGAATCTTTGGTTCGGGAATTGGTGTGGGCGAGGTATTTGAAAAACAACTCGGTTTTAAAAACCGACATCAAAATTATTGCCGGGGTTTTAAGCCGGTACTTTTATTTTTTGTCACTTTGTGAGGATGAAACCAAGATTGGCCGGCTGACCTTGCGCGAATGGGCACTAAGTGTTTTGTCGGGGGAAATTGAAGAGATTTTATTGCCGATGGTGGCTTTGGATGATATTTTGGCCGAAGAGGTGAGTGTTTGGTTTGACAAGAGATTTACCTGGACCGATAAACAAATTCCCGCGGCTTTCCAAAAAGCCCATGTTTGGGCGGCTATCTACCGGAGCTTATTTAAGTGTGATCTCTCCTGTGTTCGGTACCACTTGTTAAAAAAGTTTTACCCAATATGGTTTAGGCAGTCACGGGACGGAATTTTAAAATCCAAAAAAGAGATCCTTTTGATTGTTAACCGAATTGAAACGATCATTAATTCACCCGAACAGGCCAAACTCTTGCGACTGGTCAGAAAACAAACACCACCCTTTTTAATTTTGGCCGAGATCATCAAGTCCTCCCCCAATGTGGCCACTTTGGAAGACAGAGAGGGTTTGGTCAAAAAAATTAAAGTAACGGCGGAGAAGCGTTACCGGGAAATTGGGCAAAAAATTGGCCGGGGAATTTTACGGAGCTTTATTTATATTCTGGCGACGAAGATGCTTTTTGCCTTGTTGCTGGAAGTGCCGTACGAAATGATGGTTTATAAATCCATCAATTTTGTTTCAGTCTTAATTAATATCTGTCTGCCACCCCTGTTGATGATTTTACTGGGGGTAATGATTAGAAAGCCCGGGGCTGAAAACACCAAGAAAATTGAAGAGAAAATTTTTGACTTTATATACGACGGGCAAACCAGTGCCGTGCCTTTTTCCGTTTACCATCAGAAGAAAAAGGGTTTCTTGTACGATTTCTTTGCTTTGTTGTATCTGGTTTTGTTTTTGGCTCTCTTTGGTGGGGTTTTCTGGGGTTTGAGGTCGTTGCATTTTTCTTTGGTTTCTACCGGTATCTTTTATATCTTTCTGTCTTTGGTTTTATTGTTTGGTTTCCGAGTCAAAAGTTCGGCTTCTGAGTTAAACGTGATGGGAACGGACGAGGGGTTTGTGGAAGGGGCCCTGTCTATTGTTTTTTTACCCTTTTTAAATCTTGGTAATTTTCTCTCGTCTCAGTTTGCCCGTTTTAATGTTTTGATTATGATTTTAGATTTTCTTATTGAAGCCCCCCTCAAAAACATTTTGGGAGTGATTAATGAATGGAATGTGTTTATCAAAGAGAAGAAGGACGACATCATTGAATCTCCAGTTGGTTGAGCCTCCAGGGTCTCTCCTTGGAGGCATGACGAACTATAGGCTTTTAATTTAAAAATGATTGTTGACGTTGTTACCATCAAAGAATAGGATGAGGGTGCAAAATGGGGAAGACAAAAAAGAAAAATAATTTTTCCGATTTGGCCAGTTTTCTCTTTGAGGTGGGAACTTTGAGAAAAGTGGCCAGGTCTCACCGGCAGACACTTTTGACTGATGATTTGTCGGACAACATTGCTAGCCACTCCTTTAGGGTTACTATGGCAGGCTGGTTTTTGGCCAAAGCAGAGAAAGCGGACCCTTACAAAGTTTTACTGATGTGTTTGGTTCATGATCTGACCGAATCGCGATCCGGCGATCAGCATTGGGTCAACAAAAAATACGTTAAAGTTTTTGAAGAAGAAATCGTTAAAGATCAATATCAACGTTTACCCAACAAGTCTGAACTATTAGAAATTACCAACGAGTACAATGAGAGAAAAACGTTGGAAGCCAAGTTGGCCAAAGATGCTGATCTGTTGGACCAAATTTTACTTTTAAAAGAATACGCTTGGGTGGGAAATAATGAAGCCAGTGATTGGTTAAAAGATAACGAACAATATAAAAGAATATTTAGTAGGACGGGTAAAAAGCTAGCTAAAGAAATTATGTCTCAAAAGCCCCACAGTTGGTGGACCAATCTTTGGACGGCTGATCGGAGATAAAAGATGTACCACATAGCCATAATGAAAAAGTCGTGGGAGCTACTACCCAAAATTTTGAATGGGACAAAAACGGTTGAATCGCGGTGGTATAAAACCAAACGAGCTCCGTGGGGAAAAATTGTTGAAGGGGACGGGGTTTATTTTCAAAACAGCGGGGAACCGGTAACTGTGAGAGCTACTGTTGCCAAGGTTGATCAGTATAAAATTTATGATAACACCCATGCTCTAGAAGTTGCTCAGAAATACGCTTTGTCTGGTTTGGGAACAGAAGTGATAGGGGAGGAAATCAAAAAATATATTACCGACAAAAAATACGCCATTTTTGTTCACCTGGTTAAACCCCAAAAGATTAACCCCTTTGTCTTTGATAAAACCGGTTACGGCATGCA
>MHMM01000003.1 GCA_001821555.1 Candidatus Nealsonbacteria bacterium RIFOXYB1_FULL_40_15
CCTGCCTTGGATTGGGCAAGAACTGCGGAACAGTATCCGATGGATGCGGGGGAAGCTTGAATTGCGGGAGCTGCGGAACAGGATATGCCTGTACGAGCAACGTGTGCGTCCAAAATACTCCTTCTCCTTCCTGCGGGGATGGAACCTGCAATGGAACAGAGACCTGCTCTATGTGCTCTCAAGACTGCGGAAGCTGTCCTGTCTCCGGAGAAAATGATTACTATGTCTCACCCTCTGGAGATGACAGCAATCCTGGCACTCTTGCCCAACCATTTAAGACGATTCAAAAATGCGCAGATATAGCAATGCCAGGAAGAACCTGCTATCTCCGGCAAGGCACCTACAGGGAAACAGTCACTCCTGCCCACTCCGGCAACTCCACAGCTCCCATTACCTTCAAATCTTATCCTGGAGAGAGAGCTACCATTTCGGGAGCCGATATTCTTGCAGGACCCTGGACCCAACATCAAGGATCTATCTACAAGACTACTATGGATTGGGATCTTGGCAGAGGCAAAAACCAGATCTTTGTTGACAATGCTGTAATGATAGAAGCTAGATGGCCGAACGTTGAAGAAGTAATGGAAGGCTCAACGGTGGCTCATGGAAGTTTTGCAACGGGAAGCGGAACAGATTGTAGTTATACCAGTACTACTTTAAGTCTTAGAGACGGGGCATTAAACGCTTTTCCTGCGAACTATTGGGTTGGAGGAACAGTTCATGCTACTTGGGACCAAAGATACCATGCCTTATCGGGATTAATAACATCTTCTACTCCATACGAAAGCTACGGGACTTTAACGGCTACTGTAGACTCTTCTGGAGCAGGCAGGGGCAATGCAAATGAATACTCTATTTACTTTATTTCAGGTGTCTATAATGCTTTGGATCGTTCAAAAGAATGGTATTACGATAGCAGCACCTCTACGCTATATCTCTGGACTCCCGCAGGAGATAATCCTGCCAACCATACAGTTCAGGCAAGGAGGCGGCAAAAAGCATTTATTTTAGATGGATTGTCATATATTAATATTGAAGACCTGGATATGTTTGCAGGGAACATCACTACAAATCAGAACTCTACTCATATCCTTATCAACCGTATTAATGCTAAATACCTATCCCATTATACCGTAATAGATCAAGGAGACATGGGAGAGGGGCAAAAGGGCACTAGAGACACAGGTATAATTTTGGATGGAAGTTATAACGAACTGCGCGATAGCACCCTATATCATAGCGCAGGCAACGGAGTTTCTTTGATTGGGAATAATAACACTGTGTCGGGATCCACAATAACTTACTGTAATTATATGGATACACAAGCTGCCAACATCTGTATGGGGCTGCAAAAAACAGTAAATAATATTGTGACCGGAAACACTCTGCGATATGCCGGGCGCGATCTTATAGAACATACCCAAGCTCAAAATGCAACTATTACTTACAATGATTTGGCTTACAATAGATGGACTAGCAGGTTAACAGATCTGGGAGCTACTTATGCAATAGCCACCGATGGAGCCGGGACAACAATTGCCTACAACAAGATGCATAATTTAAGATCAATAGGCATTTATTTTGATAATAGTTGTTCTAATATGAATGTCCATCACAATATAGTTTGGGATGTAGATTATCAAAATTTCACTAGTTCGGATATTTGTATTTTAGCAAATAGCATCGCGACAAACCATAAAATTTATAATAATACCTGCGTAAATTCTATAATTAAAGTGAGCGGTCCTATTAATTTAGATATTAAAAATAATATAGCGTCTGCAGTAACTCAAATCAGCGGAACTCAAGGGGTCGCATCCAATAACTTTACAGATTCTGCAAATTTAAATTTTGTAAATCTTTCCGGTAAGGATTTTCATCTTCAATCTTCAAGCTGGGCTGTAGATGCAGGAATAAATTTGGGTTTAATCCAAGATATAGAAGGCAATCCAATTCCCCAAGGAAATGCTCCCGACATAGGGGCTTATGAATCTCCTTATGCAAGCGCGAGAACAGAATGCACCCTAGGGCAGACTCAATCTTGTTCTATGGGTTTGCAGGGGGTATGCAATGCGGGAACTAAAACGTGCCAGTCTTATGGTTTTTGGGGATCCTGTATTCAAAACATCCAATCTTCAGCAGAAGTTTGCAACGATTCTTTAGACAATGACTGTGATGGGATAATAGACTGCGATGACTCAAACTGCTTTTCAGATATAGCCTGCAATCCAGTAGGATTGCCAGCAGACTATATTTCCTATTGGAAGTTTGAAGGCAATGCTAACGATGAAACGGAAGCGAATAGCGGAACTCTTATAGGAAGTGGCAGTTTTGCCAGTGATTCAGAGAAGGGAAGTGTCCTAAGCTTACCTGGTGGAAATGGCGTGAGTTATGTTAATTGCGGTCACGCACCAAGCATAGAAAACACAATTAAAAGTGATAATTCTTTTACTGTCTCTGCATGGGTAAGATTTAATGCAGATGGAGCATTAACAGGCGCAATTTGGGGGAAAGCAGTAAAGAATGTGAGCGGAATAAGCGGAAGTTGGAGAAGTTATGATAATAAGCTTTCTTTTGGAAGCGTCACTTCTAATAACGCGCTCACAAGAGGAGTTTGGTATCACTATGTTGCTGTAAGAGATAGCGGGACAGATTATTTATATGTAAATGGAATCAGGCAGTCTAATTCTAACGCAAACTCATACACAGATTCTGTAAATCAGGATTTTTACATTGGAAGGGCGTGGGCGACCTCTAATACCTATGATTTTCCAGGTAGGATAGACGATGTAATGCTATATAATAGAGCGTTAAGCGAGGCGGAGATACGGGCGATATACGACTTTCAAAAGCCGGCAGGGCTAGCAATAATTAATCCGAATAATCAAAATCAAACAGAATTATCTAGCTACGCTTCAATACTGGATGCCATTCAAGAAGCAATAAACAGGATAAAAAGTTTGTTTTAAGAAGAAAAAATCTTAATTTTTATTAATAATTGATTTAATCAGTTAACGAGGTTAAAATAAGAAAATGAAGAAGACAAATGTAATCAAAACCGACAGTTCGTCATTGGCTGATTCTGCAGAAAGAATATCAAAGATAAGCATTTATCTTTTGGTTTTTCTGCTCCCTATTCTTTTCCTTCCGTGGACAGCAAATATCCTTGAATTCAATAAGCAAGCTCTCTTGATAGTTCTTGTGCTGATATCTTTCTTTTCCTGGCTTTTTAAGATACTTGTTTCAGGAAGAGCGAGGATTAATCTGACTATTGCCTATATCCCTCCAGCCCTTCTTATGGTGGTTTACGGAGCTTCTTCTATTTTCTCCCGGTGGAGGTTCGGGAGCTTTTGGGGCTGGCCATTGGTCACAGCAGAAAGTTTGGTAAATATAATTTTCCTGTTCTTGCTTTTTGTTTTGATAATGAATGTTTTTGAGAAAAAAGAGCTTCACAACCTTATTTATGCTTTGATGATTTCTTCTTCTGTTGCTTTTGTTTATCTCATTCTCCAGCTTTTGGGAATGTTTCTAATCCCGATCGGGTTCACTAAATCAATTTCTTTTAATACTGTAGGAGGGCCTTTGGCGGCAGGGGTATTCGCTTCCGCTATGCTTCCTATTTCAATAGTTTTGTTAACGCTTTCAAAGAAAAAATACATGATTCTGGCCGGACTAACCGCGGCGGCCTCCTTTGTTTCTATATTGATTCTCAACTTTCCTGCAATCTGGTGGCTTGTCGCAGGAGGGTGCGCTTTGGTTTTTGCTTTTGCGGTCCAAAGAAGGGATATCTTTGACAGCAGATGGGCTGTTCTTCCGATGACTCTGCTGGCGGTTTCTCTTCTTTTCGCTTTTTTCAAATTTTCAATTCCCGGTATTCCGTTAAGGCCAGCAGAATTTTTCTTGAAACAAGGTCCGAGCATTGAAATAGCAAGAGAGACATTAAAATCCAACCCTGTTTTTGGAACAGGGCCTGGAACATTCACTTACGCTTTTTCCAAATATAGGGATGCGGGATTTAACCAAGGATCTTTATGGGATTACAGTTTTGAATGGTCAGGATCCAAATTCTTAACCGTGCTTACTACAGTCGGAATAACCGGAGCTTTGGCTTTTCTTGTCTTTATCGTTTTCTTTGCTTATGCAGGAATACTTCTTATTATAAAAAATAGGGACGAAGGATCTTTTTCGGGATCAGCAGCCGCATTATCCTTTTTGGCTTTGTCTGCAGGATTTTTTCTTTTCAATTCTGCCACCGTGCTAGAATTCTTATTTTTCTTTCTGGCTGCTATTTTGGCGGGATTTGTCTGGCAGAATAAAAAAGAATTTGTTTTGAAATCCTCCTCTCTTTCAACTTTGATTTTTACTTTTCTTGTGACAGTCATCTTTGTTTTTGGCCTGGGGATACTTGTTTTGGAAGGCCAGAGATACGCTTCTTCTGCCAGCTATTTTAATGGAATGAAAGAGTGGCAGGAGGGGAAAACAGAAAATGCTATCAAAAACATAGAAAGGGCGGCTTCCATCAGCCCCCAGACAGATATTTATTTGAGGGAACTTTCCCAAGCTTATCTTAAAGGGATAACCGAAACCGTCCAGTCGGGTATTTCTCAGGACGAGAAGGCCAAGAAAATTCAAATTTACGTCAATAAAACAGTCAATTCGGCAAAATCTGCGACGGATGCCAATCCTAATAATCCTGCGAATTGGTCTGCCAGAGGGTTCGCCTACCAGAGTCTTATAGGAGTTGTTCCGGACACTAGGCAATGGGCGGAAGATTCTTATAAAAAAGCTATAGAGCTTGATCCTGTTAATCCTTACTATCCATCACAAGCCGGAATCTCTTTGCTGAAAGAGGCCGGACTGGTTAAAGATAATAAAGAAAAGCTTTTGGCGGAAGCTATGATGTATTTTGAAAAATCAATAGAGTTGAAACTTGATTATGCCCAAGCCCATTTCCAGATGGCTAGGATTTTTTCGGAGCAGGGGAGAACAGCCGAAATGATATCCTCTTTGGAAAAAGCCGGAGGATCTGATCCGAACGATCCCGTTCTCGCTTACCAGCTCGGACTTGTTTATTACCAGAAAAAGGACTACGAAAGAGCCAAAAAAGAATTAGAAAGAGCGGTTGTGTTAAGGCCTGCTTATTCAAATGCTCTGTATTTCCTTGGAATATGCTATTATGAACTGAATAATAAAGATGTTGCGATAGCTGTTTTTAGAAAAATATTGGAGCTTAATCCCGGAAATGACATTGCCACGAAAGTCCTGGATAATATGGAACATGGCAAGAAAGCTTTGAGCGGACTTGAAGAAGAGGATGTTCCGGAAGAGAGCTCTTGACTTTCGCCCTTTGATAGATTACAATAGTTCCCAGCAGCGATAATCAAAAAGAGAGCCGATCTCTTTTGCATATTTTTTTGCATAAATTTAATCGTTAGCTTTATTTTAAATACGCCAACCCTTTTTTTAGGGTCTCTTTTACTTTATAAATAATGCTTATGTTAAAAGAAAAGAATTTTTCAAAGACAAAAAATTCGCTCAAGCTTCCTTACCTGCTTTCTCTTCAAAAAGAAAGCTGGGATTCGTTTTGGAAGCAAGGCCTGAAAGAACTTTTTCAGGAAATCTTTCCCATTAAAAATTATACTGGAGATGAGCTTGAATTGTGGTTTACAGATTATAGACTTGACGAATCCAAATACAAGACGGATCTTGATGCTAAGAAAAACAATGATTCTTACGAAGCTTCTTTGAGAGTAAAGGCGAAGCTGGTTAACATCAAAACCAAAGAAATAAAAGAGCAGGAAATCTATCTTGCAGATTTTCCGATAATGACAGAAAGGGGCACTTTTATTGTCAACGGAGTGGAGAGAGTGACAATTTCCCAGCTTATAAGATCCCCTGGAACCTTTTTTAGCCTTCAGAATTCAAGAATGAGGAACTGCTTTGGGGCAAAAATAATTCCTAACAGGGGAGCTTGGCTTGAATTTGAAACCGACCAATCAGGATTTATCGGAGTCAAAATAGACAGAAAAAGAAAGGTTGCTTCAACAACCCTTTTAAAAGCTCTTTCCGGCCTTGACGAAAATCAGATCAAGGAAATCTTTGCTTCTGTTGATACGGACCCCGATATTAAATACATAGAAGAAACGCTTAAAAAAGATCCTGCAAAACACCAGCCGGAAGCTCTGGTTGAAATTTATAAAAGAATGAGGCCGGGCGATCTTGTTACGCCCGATACGGCAAAAGAGCTTATTGAAAACACCTTTTTTAACTTTGAAAGATATGATCTTTCCAGAGTTGGAAGATGGAGAATGTGGCAGAGACTTCCTGCTTTGAAACCTGCGGAGGAAAAGGAAATAACTCCTAAAGACAGAGTGTTGAAACCAGAGGACATAATAGAAGTAATGAAAGAGATTATAAGATTGAATAATGATCCTTCGGCCAGGCCTGATGAAATAGACCACTTGGGCAACAGAAGAGTAAAAACAATAGCAGAAATAATACAAGGAAGAATGAGGGTGGGTCTTATGAGAATGGAAAGGATAATAAAAGACAGGATGTCTACTTTGGATTTGGCTACAGCCACTCCAAGCCAGATAGTGAATCCAAGGCCCGTTATGGCTGTCGTAAAAGAGTTTTTTACTTCTTCACAGCTTTGCCAATTTATGGATAATGAAAATCCTTTGGCGGAGCTTGAGCACAAAAGAAGGCTCTCGGCTACGGGGCCGGGAGGACTTACCAGAGAAAGAGCCGGATTTGAGGTGAGAGATGTCCAGCCTTCCCACTACGGAAGAGTCTGCCCCATACAGACTCCTGAAGGAGCGAATATCGGGCTAGTAAACCATTTAGCGGGATTTGCGCGTGTCAATGAATTCGGGTTTTTAGAAACCCCCTATTTTAAAGTTGAAAAAGGAAAAGTAACATCCGAAATACATTACCTTAATGCTTTTGAAGAAGAAAGGCACAATATAGCTCATGGAGGAGTTCCTGTTGACGAAAAAGGGAAGATTATCCCCGATAAAGTGGAAGCGAGGATCAAGTCAGAGCCAGGGCTTATTGATAGGGATAAAATAGACTATATGGATGTCGCGGCCGAGCAATGCATATCAATTGCTACTTCTTTAATACCTTTTTTGCAAAACGATGATGCAAATAGAGCCTTAATGGGCTCCAATATGCAGAGGCAGGCGGTTCCCCTTGTGAGGCCTGACGCTCCTTATGTATGTTCAGGCGTTGAGGAAAGGGTAGCCAGGGATTCAGGCCAAGAAGTGTTATCCGAAGAAGCCGGGAAAGTGACAGAAGCTGACGGAGAACATATAACGGTAAAAGGAGAAAAAGGAACAAAAAGATATGATTTAAGGACGTTTATAAGAACGAATCAATATACCTGCTTCCACCAGAGGCCAATTATCAAAAAGGGCCAGCAAGTTAAAAAAGGAGAAGCACTGGCTGACGGAGGGGCTATATCCGGAGGAAAGCTTGCCTTGGGCCATAACGTGCTGGTGGCTTTTCTGCCATGGCAGGGAGCTAATTTTGAGGATGCCATAATATTATCCGAAAGATTGGTCAAGGAGGATTATTATTCTTCAATACACATTGAAAACTTTACTTCTGACGTGAGAGAAACGAAGCTTGGTCCTGAAGTCACTACTTGTGATATTCCCAATGTTTCAGAAGAAAAGTTGAAGGATCTTGACGAAGAAGGGGTGGTAAGGATAGGAGCTGAAGTTGGACCAAATGACATACTGGTTGGAAAAATATCTCCAAAAGGAGAGTCTGGCCTTACGGCAGAAGAAAGACTCTTGAGAGCCATATTTGGAGAAAAAGCCAGAGATGTAAAAGACAGCTCTTTGGTTATGGAGCATGGAAAAAGAGGAAGAGTTATTGGAGTTAAAATATTTTCAAGAGACGAGGGGTACAAGCTTGAGCCTGGAATAATAAAAAGGATAGAAGTTGAAATCGCGGTGATGAGGAAAATAAAAGCAGGAGACAAGCTTGCCGGAAGGCACGGAAACAAAGGAGTAATATCAAGAGTAGTGCCTGAAGAGGAAATGCCTTTTCTTGAAGACGGAACTCCCGTAGATGTTATTCTTAACCCTCTAGGAGTTGCTTCCAGAATGAACATAGGCCAGATACTTGAAACTCATTTAGGACTTGCAGCCAATAAGCTGAACTATATAGCTGTAACTCCGCCTATGTCGGGAGCTTCGGAGGAAGATATCAAAAAGGAGCTTAAGGAAGCCGGTTTTCCCGAAGACGGCAAACTTACGCTCTATGACGGCAGAACGGGCCTTCCTTTTCCAGGAAGAATTACAGTGGGATATATGTATATGATAAAGCTTATCCATATGGTTGAAGACAAAATCCATATGAGATCCATAGGCCCTTATTCTTTGATTACCCAACAGCCATTGGGAGGGAAAGCGCAATTCGGAGGCCAAAGGTTCGGAGAGATGGAAGTGTGGGCCTTAGAAGGATATGGAGCAGCCCATATTTTGCAAGAAATGCTTACGATAAAATCCGACGACGTCATGGGCAGAGCTTCTACTTACGAAGCTATATTAAGAGGTGAGCCGATCAAGACTCCCAATGTTCCTGCATCATTTAATCTTTTAGTTTCAGAATTAAAATCTTTAGGGCTTAGCATTGAAGTGAAAGAGAAAGACGGGAGAGCTAAGGACCAGGAAGATTAAAAAAATATGAGAGTAACAGATCTTGAAGCAATTAGGATAAAAATCGCTTCTCCGGAAGACATACTTTCTTGGTCTTATGGGGAAGTGACAAAGCCAGAAACAATCAATTACAGGACTCAAAAAGCCGAAAAGGATGGGCTTTTTTGCGAAAGAATTTTTGGTCCGGAAAAAGACTACGAATGCTATTGCGGAAAATACAGAAGAATCCGCTATAAAGGTATAATTTGCGATAGATGCGGAGTGGAGGTAACTAAGTCTTCTGTAAGAAGAGAGAGAATGGGGCACATAGGATTGGCGTGCCCTGTTTCGCATATATGGTTTCTAAGGGGGGTTCCTTCCAGAATAGGAATGGTTTTGGATATTCCTATGCAACAGCTTGAAAAGGTTATTTATTTTGCCGCTTACATAATAACGAAGATTGACGAAGAAGCAAAAAAAAGAACTCTTGAAGAGATAGAAAAAGAGTTCAATATGAAAAAGAAAGCAAGGGGATCGGAGCTCAAAGATGAAAAGTTGAAAGAAGCGATTGAGGAGCTGAAAGAGGCAAAGAGCAAGGCAAAAGAGGAAATAGAAAGCATAAAACTATTGAAGATACTTTCTGAAGTGGAATATTACGATTATTCTTTGAAGTATGGCGATATCTTTGAAGCTGGAACGGGAGCCGAAACGTTAAGAAAAATATTTGAAAAAGTAGATCTTAAAAAAGAGCTTGAAAATCTCAAGGGAAAGAAAGAGGAAGAAAATGTCCTTGAAAGAAGAAAATCTTTCAGGAGATTAAGATTCTTGCAGTCAATGCATAAAGCTGGAATAAGGCCGGAGTGGATGTTTATGACGAAGATTCCGGTACTCCCACCTGATTTGAGGCCTATGGTTCAGCTGGACGGAGGAAGATACGCATCCTCTGATTTGAATGATCTTTACAGGAGAGTCATAAATAGAAACAACAGATTAAAATACCTGCTTGAAATTTCAGCTCCAGAGGTTATTGTAAGAAACGAAAAAAGAATGCTTCAGGAAGCAGTAGATGCTTTGATAGACAACAGTATGAGAAAGGGGATTTTGACGACAGCAACTACCGGAGGCAGAAGGCTGCTTAAGTCTTTGGCAGATATGCTTAAGGGAAAACAGGGCAGATTCCGCCAAAATCTTCTCGGAAAAAGAGTGGATTATTCGGGAAGGTCGGTCATTGTTGTCGGTCCCAAGCTTCAGCTTCATCAGACAGGGCTTCCCAAGAAAATGGCCCTGGAGCTTTTTAAACCCTTTGTTATACAGCAGATACTTGAAAAAGAACTTGCATACAATGTAAGGGGCGCTTCCAAACTTATAGATCAAGGAATAGACGAGGTTTGGGCCATATTAGAAGAGGTGGTAAAAGGAAAAGTAGTCCTCTTGAACAGGGCTCCTACTTTGCACCGGCTCGGTATACAGGCATTCCAGCCAGTTTTGATAGAGGGAGAATCAATCAAAGTCCATCCTTTGGTCTGCAAGGCATTCAATGCGGATTTTGACGGAGACCAAATGGCAGTTCACGTGCCTCTTTCAGAAGAAGCCCAAAAAGAAGCAAGAGAAATAATGCTTTCTTCAAGGAATCTGCTTAAGCCCGCCACGGGCATGCCCATAGTTTCTCCAACCCAGGATATTATTTTAGGATGCTATTGGCTTACTAGAATAGAAGAAGGGGCCAAAGGGGAAAATAAGGTCTTCTCCGGGGAAGAAGAGGCCCTGATCGCCCGCGACGCCGAAGCCGTGGATTTAAGAGCCAAAATAAAAGTGAGAATGAAAGAAGGGATGGTTGAAACTTCTGTAGGCAGGATCATATTTAACGAAGCTCTCCCTGAAGACTATCCTTTTGTGAACGATCTGATGAAGTCAAAAAAACTTGAAAAGATAATGTCGGGCATAATTCTTAAATATCCTTCAGAAATAGTTGAGCAGACTCTAGACAAAGTAAAAAATCTTGGGTTTGAATACGCAACTATTTCCGGAGTTTCTTGGGGAATGGATGATTTGATAGTTCCTCCGCAAAAAGAAGAGATATTAGAAAAGGCCCAGAAAGAAATTGAAATGATAGAAAGCCACTTTAAAAAAGGCCTTCTTTCAAGAGAGGAGAAAAGCTCCAAAGTTATAGAAGTTTGGACAAGAGTCAAGTCCGAAATAGAAAAGCTGGTTCCTGAGACTTTATCAAAAAAAGGATCTATTTACACAATTATAGATTCAGGAGCAAGAGGGTCATGGAGCCAGCCGGTCCAGATGGCTGGAATGAAAGGGTTAGTTATAAACCCTGCAGGCCAGATCATAGAGCTTCCTGTGAGAAGCTCGTTCAAAGAAGGGTTTGACGTTTTGGAATTCTTTATCTCAACCCATGGAGCAAGAAAGGGAACCGCAGATACGGCTCTAAGAACATCTACGGCAGGATATCTTACGAGAAGACTTGTTGATGTAGCCCACGAAGTCATTGTGATGGAAGAGGATTGCGGAGACAAAGAAGGTTTTAAAATCTTAAGATCTGAAGCCGACGAGCTCGGGCAGGATTTCTCTTATAAGATAGCAGGAAGAATTTCTCTTTATGACATAAAATCCAAAGGCAAAACTATAGTAAAGAAAGGAGAAATAATAGATTGGGACAAGGCGGACGAAATAATAGAACATAAAATAGAAGAAATTATCGTGAGATCTCCTATCTCATGCAAATCCAAGAGAGGAATTTGCCGGAAATGCTATGGCTGGGATTTGGGAAGCAACAAACTGGTGGAGATGGGAGAGGCTGTCGGAGTCATAGCCGCCCAGGCGATAGGAGAGCCCGGAACCCAGCTTACAATGAGAACCTTCCATACAGGAGGAGTTGCAGGAGGATCCGACATTACCTTCGGCCTTCCGAGGGTCCAGGAGATTTTTGAAGCCAGAACTCCGGGAGGAAAAGCCGAAATATCCAAAGTGGACGGAAAGGTGATTGAAATCACGCCCGAAAAAGTAATCAGGATAAAAGTCAAAGATCCTAAGAAAAAAGATGAGGTGGCAGAATATAAGATTCCTGAAAAAACCGGTATTTTTGTAAAAGAGGGCGACGAAGTCAAAAAGGGCCAGCAGTTTTGCGAAGGAAGCATAGACTTGAAGGATTTGTTTAAGATAAAAGGCAAGGAAGATGTTCAGAAATATGTAGCTAAAGAAATCCAGAAGATTTATGTTTCCCAGGGAGCTGTCATTCATGACAAGCACATAGAGATTATAATCAAACAGATGTTCTCAAGGGTGAAAATAAAAGATTCGGGAAACTCCTCTTATTTAGCAGGAGAAGTGATGGAACTGCCCAAGGTCCTTGAAGAAAATGAAATTCTTGAAAAGGCCAAGAAGATGCCGATAAAGTATCAAAATATGCTTTTGGGAATATCTAGAGTGGCTCTTACCACCGACTCATTCCTTTCATCAGCATCTTTCCAGGAAACATCTCGTGTTTTAATAAAAGCCTCCTTAGAGGGGAAAGAAGATAAGTTAAGGGGATTGAAAGAAAACGTGATAATAGGAAAGCTTATACCCGCAGGAACCGGATTCAAGAAATAAAAAAGACCCGCAATTGGCGGGCTTTTTTTAATTCTGCTATAATATCTATATGGGCAGGAAAAAGAAAAAAGAGGATAGGAAGCCATTAATCCCTTCGGAGGTAAAGCAAATTATTTGCGGGATAGGATTAATACTAGCGTCTGTTTTGATTGTTCTCGCCTTTTTCGGAAAATCAGGGGAGGCAGGCAGATTATTTATGAAGTCTGCTTTATTTTTGGCGGGAAGCACTGTTTTTATAACGCCGGCCATTCTTTTTCTCGCCGGGCTTGTCTTGGTGGTTCCCAGAGAGAGGAAAGAGGGATTAACGGAAAAAACCCAGAAGCTTTTTTGGCCGTCTGTCATAGCTTCTTTCACAGTCTTTCTAGGGCTTACCGGAATCTTGGGGAGTTTTGACGTTAAGACTATGAAAGGAGGATGGATAGGATATTTGATAAGTTGGCCATTTCTTTCTTTTTTCGGATTTTGGGCGGCCGAAATAATTCTCTCGGCCATTGTCCTGATAGGGGCTGTTATTTTCTGGATATATCTGGTTCCGAAAAGAAAAACCAAAGAAGATAAGAAAGAGGACGATTTAGAAGAAGAGCCGGAAAAGCCTTCTATTATAAAGAAGATTTTTGCTCCCAGATTTAAGGTTGAATCTGTTCCTCATACAGAAGATTTAAAAAGGGAGGAAAGGCCCAGAGAAGAAAAGCCGGAAAAAGATTTTTTAAAACAGGGAAAAATATTTGCATATAATCCGCCCCCCCTTGATTTGTTATCTTTGGAAAAAGGCCAGCCTAATTCAGGAGACACTAATTTGAGTTCAGCGGTTATTAAAAGAACCTTCCAGAATTTCGGGATAGAAGTTGCGATGTCTGAAGTGAACGTAGGGCCGACAGTAACCCAATACACCTTAAAGCCGGCAGAAGGCATAAAGCTCTCTAAGATAACCGGGCTTTCAAACGATCTGGCTTTGTCTTTGGCTGCCCATCCTATTAGAATAGAAGCTCCGATACCCGGAAGGTCTTTGGTGGGAATAGAGGTTCCAAACAAGGGAAGAGCAGAAGTGAGACTAAGGAATTTGATTGAAAACGATGGGTTTCAAAAATCGTATATGAATCTTTCTCTGGCGCTAGGAAGAGATGTGGCCGGGAATCCTATGTACGCAGATCTTGCCAAGTGTCCGCATCTTCTTGTAGCCGGAGCTACGGGAACAGGAAAAACTATATTTTTGAATTCTTTAATCGCCAGTCTTCTTTATCAGCCGAGTACTGCGACAAAATCAGCCGGGCCTGAAACCCTAAGGATTATAATGGTTGATCCTAAAAGAGTTGAATTTCCTGTTTATAACAATCTTCCGCATCTTCTCTGCCCTGTTATATACAATGCAAACCAGACCGTCAACGCATTAAAATGGCTTACTATGGAAATGGAAAGAAGGTTTGATGTTTTGGCTCACGGGAAATCAAGAGATATAGGATCTTTCAACGAAAAGGCCTTGGGCCAGGGGTCCGATCCTCTTCCTTTCATAGTTGTTATAATTGATGAGCTTGCAGATCTTATGATGGCAAGAGGCAGGGATATTGAAGCGGGGATAGTAAGACTGGCTCAAATGGCAAGGGCCGTGGGGATACATTTGGTTGTCGCCACTCAAAGGCCGTCCGTAGAAGTCATAACCGGTCTTATAAAAGCAAATATAACTTCCAGGATAACTTTCCAAGTAGCTTCTCAAATTGACTCAAGAACGATTATAGATACTTCGGGCGCCGAAAAACTTCTGGGCGCAGGAGATATGCTTTACGTTTCAGCACAGACTCCCAAACCGAAAAGAATTCAAGGCGCTTATGTCTCTGACAAGGAAATGAGAAGAATAGTAAAGCATATAGAGGATCAATCTGAAAGTTTGGGTTTTGAAATGGACGAAGGCCTTATTGAGGAGCTTAATAAGACAGAGTCTCCTGATCCAGCAAGTTTTTACGGAGAAGATTCTTCCGGAGAGGATACTCTTTACGAAGAAGCCAAGAAGCTTGTGATAGAATCCAAAAAAGCCTCCGCCTCCTTGCTCCAAAGGAGATTGAGGGTAGGATACGCCAGAGCCGCCCGCCTGATAGATATGCTTGAAGAAAGGGGCGTCGTGGGTTCTGGCGAAGGAGCTAAGCCCAGAGAAGTTTATGGAGAAGTTGAAGCCGAAACAATGAATTATTCAAAAGAACAAGAATCTCCCAGAACAACGGAAGACGGATGGGAGAAAGTCTAAAAAATTTCTAATTTCTAATTTTTAAAATTATGAATAAAAAAGAAGAAACTAAAAATAGCAGGGAAAATTTGCAAGAAGCGTTAGAGGAAATAAAACAGCGTTTCGGAGAGGGCGCGATAATGAATTTGGGAGACGCAAAAGCCATGGATGTGGAATCCATATCTACAGGTTCTATTTCCTTGGATCAAATACTGGGTGTGGGAGGGTTTCCCAGAGGCAGAGTAATAGAGGTATTTGGACCTGAAAGCTCCGGAAAGACGACGATTGCCCTGCACTTATGCAGTCAGACTCAAAAAATGGGAGGGGTGGCGGCTTTCATAGACGCCGAGCACGCTCTTGATCCTGATTATGCGAAAAGAATAGGGGTCAATATTTCAGAGCTCTTAATTTCCCAGCCTGATTCAGGAGAACAGGCCCTTCAGATAGTGGAGACTCTTGTTAGTTCGGGGGAAGTAGACGTAATCGTCGTGGATTCGGTCGCAGCCTTAACTCCCAAGGCGGAAATAGCGGGGGAAATAGGAGACTTCCAAATCGGACTCCAAGCAAGACTCATGTCTTCTGCCCTAAGAAAGCTTGCCGGAATTGTTTCAAAGACTAAAACTATCGTTTTGTTTTTGAATCAAACAAGAATGAAAATAGGCGTATTATTCGGGAACCCGGAGACAACTCCCGGGGGGATGGCTTTAAAGTTTTATTCTTCGGTTCGGCTTGAGGTAAGAAGGGCTGCCCAGATAAAACAAGGGGAAATTATAGTGGGGAACAGAGTGAGGGCTAAGGTAATTAAAAATAAAGTGGCGCCTCCGTTCAAAACAACAGAATTTGATATTTACTATAACGAAGGGATTTCATATGCAGCAGATCTCTTGAACACTGGGATAAGGCAGGAAGTAATCAAAAAATCAGGCAGCTGGTTTCAGTTCGGAGAAACAAAATTAGGCCAAGGAATGGAAGGGGCAAAAAATTATCTCAAAGAAAACCCGAAAGTAATAACGGAAATAAAAAAGGCGATTTTGGAACAATCCTAGTTTTCCACTTCTTGGATTTTTTTAATGAAGATATAATGGATTTATGAGCAATAAATCAAAAATCCTGTTTTTTTCTATTGTTTTTCTTTTTCTGCCGGTTTTTTCTTTTAGCGCTACGGCAGAAGATATAAGAAATCAGATAAATCAGCTTTTAGAAGAAATAAAAAGATTGCAAAGCGAGTTAAGCATTTTGAGGGAAATTCCATCCGGCTTTTCTTTTACTCGGAATCTCAAGTTGAATATGACAGGAGAAGACGTAAAGTATCTTCAAATACTCCTGAACAGGGATTCTGAAACGAGGGTTTCAGTGACAGGCCCCGGATCTCCCGGGCAGGAATCAAACTTTTATGGAGTAAAAACTTTCTATGCAGTGGAAAAATTTCAGGAAAAATACAGGGCGGAAATTCTCACGCCCTATAATCTTGCAAAAGGAACAGGATATGTAGGCCCCTCCACAATAACAAAATTAAACAGTATGCTTTTGGCATCATCGCTCTGCGGAGACGGAATAATCCAAGGATCCGAGGTTTGTGACGCAGGCAACCTGAATTCTAAAACCTGCCAATCCCTGGGATTTTCAAGGGGGAATCTGTCTTGCTCTAAAGACTGCTTAAGCTTTATTACCTCTGGTTGCTCCAGTTCTTATAATAATCCGCCAATCTTAAGGTTTATAGGAAACAAAACTGTTTACGAGGGATCAGTCCTTTCTTTCTCTGTTT
>MHMM01000004.1 GCA_001821555.1 Candidatus Nealsonbacteria bacterium RIFOXYB1_FULL_40_15
ATCCAGAGAGAATACAGATCCTGCAGGGGCTGTTCCGTCCACTATCTTGCAGACAGTGATTTTGCCTGGAAGAGCAGGAATCTCTTTAGTCCCGAAATTGTATCCTGAAAGATTAGCATCGGTTATTGAAATTGAGTGGCATGCTGAAGGATACGTTTGCTCCCATCCTGAAACAGGGTCAAGACAAACCTGATAGTTTCCCGGAACAATGCCGGAAATCAAATAATTGCCCGACTCATCGCTTATGGCTGTATCTTTAAGAATATCTCCGTCTTTTAACACAAGTGTCCTACCCTGGATTCCCGCTTCAGAATCATCTACCATATTTCCGTTCAAATCATGGAAGATCTTTCCTGAAACATTGAAACTTTCTGCTCCTTGAAAAGAGTTCAAAAGCGCCAAAGTCCTTTCCGGTCTGGCCTCATCCACCTTGATTATCCCGTTAGAGTTCTCATTGGCTCCGAATTCAAAGAAGTCAGAGAGAGAAGAAACAGGAGTGTCCCACTGGTCGTTGTACAGAGGAGTCTGCCATCCTGAAGGATAGGCCTCCTGAAGGTAGGCGTATTCTGCGTAAGGAAGATTGTCGTAGGAAATGCACTGTGCATCGTTTACTCCGTCAGATCCCAAGAAATCTGCATTTAAGGTTAATGGCGTGGTAAAGACTGCTGTGTCAAATCCTAGATCCAGAGAGAATACAGATCCTGCAGGGGCTGTTCCGTCCACTATCTTGCAGACAGTGATTTTGCCGGGACAACAATTAGCTAGAGCTGGCTGAAAGGACAAAACCATGCCCAACAGAACAAATGCGAACAAAATAAGTATGCTTTTTGTTTTGGTCATAAATAAGTTCTTTGTTAATAATTCGACCATTTGAGAAATAATCTAAAACAGACTAATAGTTTTTAGCTTGATTTCAGACTATTTTAATGATCTCCCCTTGTCTCGCCATAGCTTTGTTTAGGCGGACTGTCGAGAAAGAACTTATGAAGAACCAAAGAGCTATTTAGAAAAAGGACTGTTTAGGGGATGTTTTATCGACGTCTCCATATTATGCACGGAAAGATTCTTATGTCAACCTTTTTGGCCAAAAGGGTTGATTTTTCCATAGCATATGATAGTATGGCAATATTAACATAGACGGGGTTTAAAGAATTATGAAAAAAGACATACATCCCAAATATTATGAGAACGCAACTGCAACCTGCGCCTGTGGGAAGATTTTTGAAATAGGATCCACCAAAGAGCATCTGAATGTGGAAATCTGCTCAAACTGCCATCCATTCTACACAGGCAAAGAGAAAATAGTTGACACATTAGGAAGAGTGGAGAAATTCAGGAAGAAGCTGGAAAAAAAGTCAAAGATCCAGGTCTCAAAGAGAGAAAAGAAAGAGGCAAAATTAAAGAAAAAAGCAGAAAAAAAAGCAAAAAAATAAAAGAAGAGGAGTGCGCGAACGCACTCCTTTTGTTGTAGACGAGGGAGAGATATCACACCCTCTCAACTCTCTCGATTGTCCCGCCATATACACTGTCCCAGAAACCAATCCGGATCAGTGTTTGGCGGATTTCTTGATCCATCATCTCACTCGGATCGAGATCATCCGGCCAATTATAGACCGGCTGGAGCCGATCGTTGCCATGGACAACGCGCCCCTGCGCGATTGCGTTATGACTAAGAAGGATGTCCCTTCTCGCTCCAATGATGATCGGCGTATTAGCCGAGCCATCATTCACAGTCCAAACTTGCACCGAACAGCCAGTCATGATTTGTCCCTTTCTCTATACGGGAAACAATGAACTTTCCGTTTCTACGATACTTTAATTATAGCATATTGTATCTTTTTGTCAATAGTTTACTGACACAGGTTATTCTGTTATTATATCCTTATGGCAGATATTGAAGAGATAAAAAAAGAATACGATTCTGTGATAGAAGAACTCTCTGATCCAGAGGTTGTTTCTGATTGGCAAAAGTTTGAGGAACTTTCCAAAAAAAAGAAATCCTTGGAAAGATTAGTTGAGAAATTCAAAGAAATTGAAGATATAGAAAAGAAAATTAAAGAAAACAAAGCTATAATATCTTCCCAGCTAGATCCAGAACTGGTTATCCTTGCAGAAGGAGAACTCCCCCATCTTGAAAAAAGAGAATCCGAACTGAAGAAAGACCTAGAAAACCTCTTGAAAGAGGATTCTTCTGCGTCTTCATACGACGCCATATTGGAGATAAGAGCAGGGGCAGGAGGAGATGAGGCGTCTCTTTTTGCCGCCAACCTTTACAAAATGTATGCGAGATTCGCTGAATCTAAAGGGTGGCCCCACAAAGTCTTAGAATCCCACCCTACAGAGCTGGGAGGATTCAAAGAGATAATATTTGAAATAAACAGCGAAGAGGCTTTTTCAAAACTCAAGTACGAGGGAGGAGTCCATAGAGTCCAAAGAATTCCTGAAACAGAAAAGCAGGGAAGAATACATACGTCCACCGCTTCGGTTGCCGTTCTTCCAAAGCCAAAGAAATCAGAATTCAAAATAAAGCCGGATGAACTTAAAATAGACGTTTACAGGTCTTCGGGGCCCGGAGGGCAAAACGTAAACAAAAGAGAAACCGCCGTGAGAATAACCCATGTTCCGACAGGAATGGTTGTAAGCTCCCAAACCGAAAGAAACCAAGCCCAAAATAAAGAAAATGCCCTAGCCATACTCTCTGCCCGCCTGATGGAGCAGGAAGAAGAAGAGAGAACCAAAAAACTAGGAGGAAAAAGAAACGAGCAAATTGGCTCTGCCAAAAGGGCAGAAAAGATTAGGACTTACAATTTTCCCCAAGACAGGATTACCGACCACAGAGTCAAGAAATCCTGGCATAATATTGAAGAAACAATGGCAGGCAGACTGGATGAGCTTCTCAATGATGTTGCCGAAGAACTTAAGCCAAATACTTAAACCTCGGGACAATTTTTCCGTTAAGCTCAACGTTTTCTAAAAACATCTTTTCGGGCCTTGCCCAGATTTTTCCTTTTTCATCTTTATACAAAACCAAACATTCTAAGGTTTCAGAATGCTTAGCTTCCCCCACTACTTCGTAGACATTTCCCTTAAAGTGTCTGTATTTGCCTTTTTTAATCATAGAGCTATATCTCATAATGCTCTTTCCATTGGAATCCTTTTTCTTTGAACATCGCCCTTATCCTGCCCTTAACTGCTTCTAAAAGAGGTTTTAGCGGAGGAAAAGCGTTCACTGCTTCGTCTGCGTATTTAGCAACTAGCTCCGCTCTTTGGTCATCTTTTTCGGAAGCAAAATTAACGCTTAGAAGATGTATAAGAGTTTCTATCTTGTCCAATGCTCTTGCATACTTGGATTCTTCTGTTGCTCCTTCTTCGTACTCTTTCCAGAGATTATACAAAAAAGAACCCGCAGGAAGCTTCTCTTTTATGCTGGCCATTGCATCTTCTTCCGTTCTTTGCTTTTCAGACTTGGTTATTTCTCCCAACTTAATCCTATAAGCATCAATATCTCCTGTAATTGATTCTGCAAGGTCATGAACAAGCAGAAGCTGGACAGCCCTTTGAGAGTCTATTCCTTTTACCTCTTCTGAAATAACCAGGGCTATAAAAGCTGCCTTCCATGAATGATCCGCAGATCTATCCCTTACATATTCCGGGCAAGTGCTGTATCTGAAAGTTTTCTTCAGAGATTCGGTTTCAATAAAAAAGTCTATTATTTTTTCCAGTTTAAGCATTTGTTTTGTTTATCATGTCCTGCATCAGGTCTCCGTACTTGGCATCAACTATTTCAAAATCAGGCATGATCTTCTGCATAAGACTGATGCATTCCTCTCTGGCTTTTCTTATTTCGGAATCTGAAACAATAAGTTTTTCAATTTCTATAAAGTCTCCCAACAAATCAACTCTGTCAACTGCAATTGAGAAATCTCTATGCTTATAATTCTCCCTTGTTTTTGAAAGAGTAAAAGCTTCTTTAAAGTTTAGCCTGCTAAGAAATTTTGTTCCTGATTCTATACTGTTTAGTCTTGACTCTATTTCCAGTCCTCCCCCTTTTCTTATAATCTCCTTGAAAGTGAGCTCTATATCGTTATCAACCTGCCTTATTCTTGCGCTATATCCCCCTTCAATAACTTTTGTATTTTCATCTAAAAAAATGGGGTTCCCGAATATCTTGTCCGTTTGTTTTTGAGTATTTATATAAACAGCTCCGATCTTATTCAGAGAAACTTTTAATAATTCTATGTTTTTTATTCTGCTTTTTACTTCTACTTCAATCATTATCTTTCAAATATTCAGCTGTTTCTCTCTTTATTCTTTCTTTCACGTCTTCCCATTTTATATCCTCCAGCATCACTGGCACTGGATCTTTTTCCGCCTCATCAAAATAGAAAAGGCTTTTCAGTAAATGCATGCGGTTGTATTTTATCCCTTCATACTTTTTATCAAACAAAGTCAAGAGTTCTTTGAGGGAAATCTTGTTTAAAATAAAATACAAGTCAACAAAATCTTTTTTGCTTCCTCTGGATGAGATCACATCTATTTTCATGCAGGCGATATCCCTGAAATCAGCTATTTTTACCCCCTTATATTCCGCTAACGGAAATAAAAGCTTGTATGGATACTTAAAAAAGCTAACCAGGACCCCGTTCAAACTGCAATTCAGGGTGTCCTCTTCCGTTTTACTATTAATTTTCAAATCCCCCAAAGCCGATAATCTTTCTGTGAGCTTTGCTGTTGAAAAAGGCGCAGGATTGAAAAAATCCAAATCAATGGATTTTCTGTGGCCGAACTGTAAAGCCAGGCCGGTGCCTCCGGCGAGATAAAAATCATTTAAGCATTCGGATTCGGCTATCTTCTCCCAAACATGCTTTGTTTTTGCTTCAAGAGCTTTTTCCTGCATGAAAATAGGCTTATTGGTATATTGAATACATTGCTCCAAAAACTTAAGTTTTTATTGCTTGTATAACAGGTTTTCTTTGATGTTTCCTTTATTTTCCTTATTCCATAAATCTTCTTAATGGTCTTGTAGTCCTCTACATCTCCGTAATTCAGAACTCTTGAGATTATAAAATCCGAGTCTTTCAAATAGCCCAGATCATCAGAATTCACATCCCAGAAAAGCTCTTTATTCAAAGAAATCTTCTTGTTCATTTAATCTAATTATACCACAAAACTGCCTCAAAAAGAAGCACCTTTTATAAATTGAGGATGCTATAAATGTCCAAAACTGCTCCCAATATCAAAGCTATTAAAGACAAAAGGAATATGAGGCCCGAGTTCCACCTGGATTTAGATGTTAAGCTGGTTTCAACCAGATAATGAAGAGCTTGTTTTCTATTCTTCTCTATTTGAGAAATTTCTACTGCTTCCACAAGATTATACTTCTTTACCAGTTCTGCCCTTTTCTTCGCCACCTGATATCTGTGCCAGAAATAAAGAACAAATCCTGCGGTGCCAATATACCATGCTATATCCACCCACAAAGAACTGTAAATGTTTAAGAATATTATTATCCTATAAGCGACTGTAGCTATTATTCCGGTCCAAAAAAAGAAAATCCTGGCTGCTTTTGGGCTTGGCTCTATAATATTGTCCATTAGAATATATTACCACAACTGTTTTCAAATGTCCCTGTTGAAATATTTTTTAATTAAGAGTATGGTGGAATAATTGCACATTAACAACATTCCTAACCAATTTTTCTTACGGAGGCCGATATGGAGAAGCAAGAACTTGCGACAGCGGAACAAGAAAAAGGAGCTGGAGATTTTATTTTAGCGCCAATCGCACAGATAAGGAGATGCTTAAGCCAGCCAAGAACTTTTTTTAGTCCGAAAAAGTTAGCAGAACTCGCTGAAAGCATAAGGACCAACGGCCAAATTCAACCTGGGATAGCCAAGAGAATACATGATGGACAGTATAGGTTTGAATTGGTTGATGGAGAAAGGAGATGGCGAGCACTGCAGATGATTAACAGAAAACACATGAAGTTGGTAATTTCAGAAGTGGCAGTGGATGAACAAAGCCAATTCACCGCTTCAATAGTTTCCAATTTCGGCGGGGAAGACCATACACCTTTAGAGATTGCCGCCGCCATAAAAAAATTCCAGAATTGGGGCGTAACCCTGGATCAGATTGCAAGCAGGTTCGTTAAGTCGATTTCATGGGTTTCGCAGCATTTAAGAATCTTACAGCTTTCTGATGAAGTCCTGGAGCTAATGGATCCCGAGCTTCCCGAAGACGAACAGCTGACCTATTCTATCGCAATAGAGCTGGCGTGTCTGCCAAAAAAACTTCAATTTAATGCAGCTAGGATAATTATGTCTCGCGAAATGAAGCTGGCAGCGGCAAGAAATTTCATCCGAGACGAAGCGGATAAAGCAGGAGCTCCATGCGTTGAAAGAAGGAAAAGAAGGCCCGATGATGAGTACAGGGTTCTTTCAAGCTTCCTAAAAAGAGTGGAGAGAGACATTAATCTTCATTCGCAGAGAACGCAAGAATTCTATGATAGCATGTTTAGTTTCCGTAGCCAGCAAGACCCCATGGATTCGATAATGGCAGCAACAAGAATAAAGGAAAAGATGGATCTGCTCTCTTCGAAGATCAGGGAATCTGTGGAAAAACAAAAAGCCAGATACAAAAGCCAGAAAGCTCTGCGATCGGCTTAGCTGGAGTCAATACTCCAGCTTTTTTATTCCACGCCTTCGCTTAAGGAAACTATGGAATATCCTTGAGAAATAATTTCAGAGAATACCTCGTCCAGTATATCCCCCGTTATATCATCCCCTATATGCATCAGATATATGGTTCCGGGCTTTAAATTATCCATAATCCTGGCTTTTGACTGTTCTTTTGTAAATCCCTGATCCTCTTTCCAATCCAGAACATCAATTGTCCAGTAAACAGCTCTGTATCCTGCAAAGAAAGCTTTCTCAAAAACCCTAGCATCTCTGTCTCCGTAAGGGGGCCTGAAGTACGGCTTAGTGGAAACTCCTGTTATTTGATATATTATTTCATCTGCCATATTCAGCTCCTCTATAATCTTTTCGTCTTCTGTTCTGGTCAGATAAGGGTGGCTGTAGGTATGGTTGAATATCTCGTGTCCAGCAGAAGAAATCCTCCTTAAAGATTCGGGGTTCTGCTCAGCCCATTTCCCGGTTATGAAAAATGTGCCTTTCAATTCATATTTTTCAAGGACAGAAAGAATTCTGTCCAAAGATTGAATCCCAGAGCCCGCGTCAAAGGTGAATATAACCTGTTTCTTATTCCTATTTCCCCATACTATTTCAGGTAAAACTTCCGGAGGATTTTCATCTTTCGGAGATTCTTTTGGTTTCTCTTGATTTTTTTCGGGTTTTATATATATAAAAAGCTCTTCAGGATCTGCCAGATTGGCATAATAGCCTGCCGACAAAAGAAGAACAAGACAGAATATTAAGAAAATGGACTTTTTCATACGATAATACATTATCTTTTTTGATAAAAAAGTAAAGCAGCAGGTTAAAAATATAAAGCCGCAACGCCTGTGCAACATTGCGGCTTTTTATGGAGGCCTGTGGCAATCACAGGGAAAATACGCGTCGTGCTGATCTTACTATACCGCAACACAATGTTTTAGTCAATAGCGGCTGTTATTTTTTCACCCTCTCATGGAGATACTCGTTTATTCTCCCCTTTCCCTTACATTTATGGCATTTTCCGTTTTTGCATACGGAGCACCCCTGACCATTGCAGTTTCTGCAATTTCCGGACCCATTGCAGGTCGGACAGGTTTTATCATCCATAGAAAATTCTCCTTAAAAGAACTATGGGTTATCTCTTTTTGCTTTTTTCGCTTCTATTTCAGTCAGATAAAGCTTTCTTATTCTTATGCTTTTAGGAGTCACTTCAACTAGCTCGTCCTCTCCTATAAACTTTAAAGCATCCTCAAGCTCCATTGTCTTGGGAATATTAAAATGCTCCGACACTCCCTCTCCTTTGGATCTCATATTTGAGAGATGCTTTTCTTTGCAGACGTTTACCCTTATATCCCCTCCTTTGGAATTCTGCCCGACAACCTGCCCCTCATAAACATTGACTCCCGGCCCGAAAAAGAGAATTCCTCTGTCCTGGACGTTTCTTAAACCGTAAAGGTTGGTAGGCCCTGTTTCATGAGCCACAAGAGAACCGTGAATTTTATCTTTCCATCCTCCGGGATCTTTTGCATATTCGTGAAAGCATGTATTTATAATTCCAAGCCCCTTGGTGTCCGTTAGAAAATCGCTCCTGTAGCCGAGTAAGCCCTTTGTAGGAATTAAGAACTCCAAAAAAGCTATGCCGTCTTGAGTTTTCATATCCTTAAGCTCTGCTTTTCTCGTTCCTAGCTTCTCAAGAACTACTCCTTGGTATATTTCAGGAACTTCTATAAAAACTTTCTCAAAAGGAACCGTCCTTTCCCCTTTTATTTCTTTTTCTATGACCTTAGGCATAGAAACCTGAAACTCATAACCCTCTCTCCTCATTCTTTCTATTAAAATTGAAAGGTGGAGCTCCCCTCTTCCCGATACTGCCCATTTCCCATCGGGCATTCCTTCAATTCTTAAAGCCACGTCTGTTTCCAATTCCTTGAACAGCCGTTCTTTTATCTGGCGAGATGTGGTATACTGCCCCTCTTTTCCCTTAAAAGGAGAGTCATTGACCATAAAAACCATTTTCACTGTGGGCTCTTCCACATCTATCAGAGGCAATGGCTTAGCATCTGAAGAGTCTGCAATCGTTTCTCCTATGTTTGCTTCGGGGATTCCGGCCAAAGCCGCTATGTCTCCCGCTGAAACTTCTTCAACTTCAACCCTGTTCAGTCCCGAATAAGTCATAAGAGAAATTAATTTGCGCTTTTTTATAACCCCATTCCTGTCTATATGGGCTACCTCTTGGCCTTTTTTTATTTTTCCGTTATGAACTCTCCCGATGACAATCCTTCCCTTGAAATCATCTCCTGCCAGAGAAGTAATAAGGAGCTGGAGAGGTTCTTTAGGATCTCCCAAGGGAGCAGGAATATGTTTCATGATTTCCTCAAAAACAGGAAATATGTCTTTCATTTTGGAAATATCAGCATCTTTTCCTGCTTTTCCTTCTTTTCCGGAAGCGTAAACAACAGGAAAATTCAAAGAATTCTCCCCTGCTCCCAGGTCTAAGAATAAATCCATTGTTGCATTCAAGGCATAATCAGGCCTTGCTCCTTTTTTGTCTATTTTGTTTATAACAACTATTATCTTGTGCCCCATTTTCAAAGCTTTCTTCAAAACAAATCTTGTCTGGGGCATAGGACCTTCTTTGGCGTCAACCAAAAGAAGGCATCCGTCAGCCATATTCAAAACTCTTTCCACTTCTCCGCCAAAATCAGCATGGCCAGGCGTATCTATTATGTTTATTTTTACATCTCCATACATAACAGAAGCATTCTTTGAAAATATTGTAATCCCTCTTTCCCTTTCTATTTCGTTGCTGTCCATTATGCATTCTTTTCCGACTAAATCCTTGCTTAAATTGCTTTTTGACTGCCTAAGCAAAGAATCCACGAGAGTTGTCTTTCCGTGGTCCACATGGGCTATTATTGCTATATTTCTTATATCTTCCATATAATTAAAAAACTGCAGCCGAAGAACTGTAGAATAAGAAGCTTAAAGCTACTTTATCTTCTGGATATCCGCCTCGTATTGCTTGGTCAAAGCCATAACCGGGTATCCATAATCTCTCAAATAAACGTTTTTATTCTTAGATTGATACCATCCGGGACCGGCGAAATAGCTCAAAGCGGCATTCAATTCTCCCTCATAGTTTTGTTTCTTGGCTCCGTAGCCAGAGAGATATAGGCCCGCGGCCAAGAAAGCATCTCTAATATTCCATGGATCGGCAGGCTTTCCGTTTATTTCTGCGAGTCTTTCCCTGTATATTATCCATGTTCTAGGTATAAATTGGGCAGGCCCCATAGCCCCTCCCCAGCCATAGCTCATAGGGCAAGAGACGGGAGTGGCGTAAGGATCTCTTCCCAATTCCTGGGTTATTGTGAGGAAATGCTTAATATCATTAGTCGGACTCATTACTTTTGAAACCACCTTTCCGGACTTGATAACAATTCCCGATCCCGTGGCAGGATCTTTCAAATAACATTGTCCGACATTTTTACCCAAATTTGATTCTTGGGTCAGTATTGCCAGCAGAAAAGCGGGCCTCACTCCGGTTAATTGCTCTACCTGCTTTGCTATTTCATAGGCCTCTCCAAATGTAGGAGCCTTGGAAACGCCTATAAGATCAAATATCCTGGCTCTTATTTCAGACGCCTTCTTATCAACCTCCTGTTTCTGGGAAAGGTATTTCTGATATTCCTGCTCTGTCAGTTTTAAATACTGCTCTTGTTCTTTTTTTGCCTTGTCTGATTCTTGCTTTTGAAGAGTTTGTATTTCAACCATTCTTTCTAGGTCTCCTTTTTCTTCGTCAAGCGAAGTCTTTTGCCCCTCTAAATTTCCTTTCAGCATTTTTATGGTGGATAAAAACTCTTTTCCCTTAAGGTTTAATCTCTCTAGAGCGACGACGTTATCAAAAAATCCTGAAAGATTATCTTCTGCAAACATAATTTCCACTATCGGTCTCTGGTCTTCCTCGTTAATCTGCCTCAAAACAGCAGAAAGATTCTTCTTTTGTTCTTCTATTTTTTCATTGGTTTTTTCTATTGAAAGCTCTGTGTCTCCTATTTGAATCGTCAGGTCCGTGATTATAAGGTTGCTTTGCTTTATCTGATAATTTAGATTCTGTATTTTCTTTTGCAAAGAGGATATCTTGCTCTGGAGAGTTTTCTTTTCTTCCCCTGTTTTACTTAAATCCTCTGCTATTTCACTGCTTAAGTTTGCGTAATAAGATTCGCATTTTTCAAGAAGCTTCCTGCAGTCAGCAGAACTTAAAGTCTTGCAGCTACTCTCTATAGCCGATATTTCGCAGGTTTTTGAAAGATCTTCTTGAGAATAAGAAAAACCCGGCAAGAATAAAGCCAGGGCTATTGAAAATAATACTGTTTTTTTGATTATTGTCCTCATTTTTCTCCCTCTTGCTTTTCTTCTTCTGAAACTTCCTCTTTCTTTTCAGCAGATTCTACTTTTTCAACATCCTCTTCAATGGGCTTTTCAAGCTCTTCTTCTACTTTTTCGGGGGCTGCCACCATCGCCACTATGTCTTCGGGATTTTTTGAAACAGAAACATTGGCGGGCAAAGCCAAGTCTTTTACCAAGATTTCATCTTCAAATGTCTTTAGATTTGAAATATCCACCTTAATTTCGTGGGGCAAATTCTGGGGGAGAGCTTTCACTTCTATTTCCTGAATCTCTTTGACTAAGGTTCCTCCTAGCTCCTTGACTGCCGGAGATTCTCCTTCAAAGATTATTTCTACCGAAGCTTCTACTTCCTCGGTTAATATCGGCTGGTAAAAATCAACGTGAATGAAGCTGTTTGTCAAGGGATCAAGGTCTGTTCCGTATATAAGAACTGGGTATTCTTTTCCCGAAACAACCACATTAATAAGAGAGCTTTCTCCCGCTTCGTTATAAAGTTTTTCAAATTCTTTGGCGTTTATCTCCAAAGAGATATTCTTAACTTCAGGCCCATACAAAACAGCAGGAACGAAGCCTTGCTTCCTCTTCATGCCCGGCTCTCTTTTTTCAGCCTCTATGTTAAGCATAGGGCTATTCTAGCATAATGCAACGGACTGGGCAAGAGTCTTGAGCTTGTTTATTGCATTCTTCTTCTTTTTCAACCACTAATTCGTAAAAATCCCCCATTAATTCCCCTCCTATGGGCCTTGCCTTTCCGTCTTCTGCAAATTCCCATCTTTTAGGGCAGACAGAAACGCATACTCCGCATCCTATGCATTTTTTATGTTCTTGTTTTATTTTCATATAATCTCTAATCTATTATAGTTCCATCATATACCATAATTTCGTCTAATTTTCCAGTAAAAACAGAGAACCCTCCGAAATAGATTCTATAATTAGGAGTATTTCTTATCGGTCCCGAACAACTACTGCTAAATCCTATTTCCCTTCCGTCTATAAAAATTTTAAAAATATTAACGCCGTCATAAGTCATAAGAAAATGATGCCATTTTCCGCTTCCTAAATGAGTAGTAGAATATTGTATAAAGCATACTTCATTGTTTGCTGTGTATAAAAACGAAGTAAGCAATCCGGCATCATTTTTAATATAATAATCTATATGGACTTGAGAATTTGGGTTACATCTTAAAACGGGGGTTGTATTGCCCATCCAATCAATATTTATCATAAACTGAATCGTAAGAGCGCCTGTTTTAGAGTCCAGCTTGGAAGAAGGATTTGCATAAATTCTTCCGTTTTGAATATTCAGGGCTCTTCCAAAAATTCCATTTGTATAAGTTATGCCCGTCCCCGAAAAAACTATCCCGTTTCCAGATTCATCTATCAAAGAATCATTTGAAAACCCTAAATTTGAAATGGATTCTGATCCGATGCGACTATGAACGCTTCTGTGAAATACCTGAAGTTTGGCTATTTCGGCTTTCTCCCTGGCCGATCTTAAAGAAACAAAGATAATAGCCGCAAGCAGCCCGATTATAGAAATAACTACTAATAATTCTATTAGCGTAAAAGCTGACTTTCTATTCATCTTGCTACTTTACTATAAAGTTATTTGAAAAAAAGCTTTCTTGTTCTTTGAATTTTTCATTTACAGAGCATCCGAGACAAGCTGATATTTGGATCCTATGGGGGCCGGAATTGATATTGGGAAGAACTATCTCAAAAGCTTTCTTATCATCAGGATCTATGCATTTTTCAACCATATCCTCCTTATTGCATTCCTCATAATTGTAATTGAGCCAGTCTCCATTTTTCTTTTGCAACATATAGGGGTAGCAAGACGAAAAGCATATTCTATCTTTCTTATGGTTTTCAATTTTAATCTTCAGAGAATCTCCCGCAGAATACTCAGATTTATCTGTTAGGATAAGAACATTCTCTGCTTCCGCCTTTTTGGGAAGATAAAAAGAAACGACAACAAGAATAATGATAAATGCAAGGCCTGAAAGAATGATGTAGAAATCTTTCTTTTCCATTATATTTTGTTAAAACTGCCGAATATTTTAATTTTCTCTTCGACCTTTTTCTGAACCGCTTTTTGGGCAAATTCTAATACATTATACGGCTTTTGCTCTCCTTCTTTTATCCTTAAGGATATTTCTTCGGCCCATGCAGACCTTATTTCAGTATTTACATTAATCTTCACTATGCCTAAACTTATAGCTTTTTTGAGCTGTTGCTCATCTATTCCTGATCCTCCGTGCAAAACCAAAAATGCATCCGTCAAAGAAGCGATCTTTTCAAGTCTTTCAAAATCCAATGAGGGTAATCCGGCATAAACCCCGTGGGCAGAACCTATCGCAATCGCAAGACTATCCACTTTTGTTTTTTTTACGAATTCTTCGGCCTGTTCAGGATCAGTAAGACTTTCTTTATTCACAACTAAGATTTCTTTGTGAACGGAAGAATCTCCGGATATGACACCTATTTCTCCCTCGGTAAGAACTTTCTTTTTAGAAGCATATCCTACAACTTTCTTCGTAATCCTTATATTTTCACTAAAAGAAAGTTTTGAACCGTCAAAGTGCACTGCAGAATACCCGCATTTTACCGCCTCTTTTATCCAATCCAAATTTTTTCCGTGATCAAGATTCAAAAAAGCATTCTTAGCATTCTTAGCTAGAAAAGATATTGTCTCTAGCCCCAAATATCTGCTCTCCCCCTCCGAAGTGCCTAATATGACAGGACTTTTCATGTTTTCTGAAGCTACCAAAATGCCCCTAAGCTGATCTAGCGTGGAAAAATTAAACTGCCCTATGGCCCACTTTTCCTTTTTAGCTTTTTTAAGATAATATTTTAGATTTTGCATTTGCAGTTTTCTCCCAGGCACAATTCTTTTTTAATTTCTGCTTTTTTGAACGGCTGTCCCTTTCTTAAAAGGCCTTCTTTGGCTCCCCACATCTTTAGACAAGATACGCTGTTAGCCATTCCAAGCTGAATGGATTTTTCTATGTCTCCATTAGAACGGATGAACCCCGAAACGAATCCTGATCCAAAAGCATCTCCGGCTCCCGTATTGTCTATTATCTTCTCTTTTGTCCCCCCTGTTGAATAAAGAAGCTTTCCGTCCGAAACCGAAAGTCCTTCCGGGCCCTTCGTCATTATGGCGATGCCGGGACAAATATCATCTATTTTTCTAAAGATTTCCTTTTCTTTATTATACGGCAATCCAGTCAAAATAGAAGCTTCCTCTTGATTAAGAATCAAAACATCAACCTTCTCTATTATTTTTAAAAGCTCTTCTTTAGGCAGAGAAAGCTGTGAATTGCCGGGATTAAAGGATATTCTTATGCCGTTTTTATGGGCAAACCCGACTATATCCTTAGTAATCCTGGCCAGGTTTCCAGATAAAGGGGCCAGGTAAAACCATTTGGCTTCTCTGATTTTTTCCCATTCTATGTCCTTTTTCTTAAGAAGTTCTGACGCTCCCCTATAGACAAGAATTGTTCTTTCGTCTCCGGTATTTATCTTAATAACAACTGAATAGTTAGTCGGCTTCTCTTTTGTTTTAGGAACAAGAGCATAAATTCCCTTCTTTTTTAATTCTTCTAAAACCTGCTGTCCTGGAATATCGTTCCCGACCATTCCGCAAAAAACAGTTTTAAATCCCTGAAGAGCAAAGGTGGCTGCCGTATTGGTCCCTCCGCCCCCGGAAAAAGAGAATATTTCCTCTATGTCTATTTTTGATCCTAAATTAAAGCAAATTCCTTTTTCAGAAATAAATTCTTTGCTCCTTACGGCAGATATGTTCTTAGATCTCATAAACACATCCCAGCTTGCCGATCCAAATGTTGCTATGTCAACCATAATTATTTAGAAAGTTGCATTATTGTTTTAACAACCGTATCAGGGTTTAAAGATATGCTCTCTATCCCCTCTTCTTTCAGAAATTCTGCGAATTCAGGGATATCTGAAGGCGCCTGGCCGCAGATTCCGCAGTATTTGTTTTTCTTTTTGCAGGCCTTTATGACATCTGATATCATTTTTTTAACAGCGGGGTTGGTTTCATTTCCAATATACGATATGCCTCCATTGTCTCTGTCTAATCCCAAAACAAGTTGGGTAAGATCATTGCTTCCGATGCTCATTCCATCAAATATCTTTAGAAATTCGTCAGCCAGAATAACATTAGAAGGTATTTCGCACATTACATATACTTTTATCTTTTTGAGGCCGAATTTGGCTATAAGGTTCAAAACTTTCTTTCCTTCCTCCACTGTCCTGCAAAAAGGAACCATGACAGAAATGTTATCTAATCCGAAAACTTTCCTTGCCCTCTTAATCGCTTCGCATTCCATCTTAAAGGCCGGCTGGAAAGATTCATCAATATACCTTGAAGCACCCCTAAAACCAAGCATAGGATTGGATTCTTCGCCCTCAAAAAGCTCTCCTCCTATCAAATTCCTGTATTCGTTGGTCTTGAAATCAGAGAATCTAACTATAGTTTCTTTGGGATACACCGAAGAAGCTATTTGGGCAACTCCCTCAGCTAATTCTTTCACAAAATACTCCCTTTTGTCTTTGTGCTCTAAAGTGAGTTCTGATATTCTTTTCTTGAGCTTTTTATCTTTCAATGTTTTGAAATGATAAAGCGCCAAAGGATGTATTTTTATCTTTTCGGCTATTATAAATTCTTCTCTTGCCAATCCTATGCCGTCAACAGGCAAAAAAGAAGTCTTAAAAGCAATCTCTGGAGCTCCGACATTCATAGTAATCTTGGTTTTGAGATTGGGAATCTTCTTCAAATCATATTCTTTAACTTTGTAAGGCAGCTTTCCCTCGTAAACTCTCCCTAAAAGCCCTTGAGTGCAATCCACAGTCACTTCCTGGCCTGTCTTTAATATTTCGGTTGCATTCTTTGTCCCAACTATAGCAGGCACTCCCAGCTCCCTTGAAACAATGGCGGCATGGGCTGTCTTTCCCCCCTCGTCGGTTACTATTGCAGAAGCTATCCTCATTATCGGAACCCAATCAGGATCTGTCATTTTAGTCACAAGAACTTCTCCTTTTTGGAATTCATTTATTTTTGAAACATCTGATACTATTCTTACCTTGCCCAATCCGATCTTATCCCCTATGGCTATTCCTTTCAAAATAGGATCTTTGTTTGTTTCTATCTTATATTCAATATACTTTCTGCCAGTCTGGGGAGCATGCACCGTTTCAGGCCTTGCCTGGACTATAAAAAGCTGTTTTGTTTTTCCGTCTTTGGCCCATTCTATATCTTGATGCTTGCCGTAGTGGTCCTGTATTTTCAACGCCCAATCGGCTAAAATAAGAACTTCTTTGTCTGTCAATGAAAACTTTATCTGGTCTTTTTCTTTAACTCTTTCTTCTTTCAATCCTCCGTCTTTAGAATAAATGTATTTTACAGTTTTTCTACCGAGATTCTTTAAAATAATAGACTTAAATCCTTTTTTAAAAGTTGGTTTATGGATGTAGAATTCGTCGGGAGTTATCTTTCCTTTGACTATAAGTTCTCCGATTCCCCATATAGAATTTATCAGCACCACATCTTCAAATCCGGTTTCGGTATCTAGGGTAAACATTACTCCCGAAGAAGCAAGATCGGATCTTATCATTTTTTGGACTCCCACTGACAAAGCGATTTTAAGATGATCAAACCCCTTCTCTTCTCTATATGCTATGGATCTATCTGTAAATAGAGAAGCAATGCATTTTTTAACTGCTCTTAAGAGCTGGTCTTCCCCTCTCACATTAAGGAATGTTTCCATTTGCCCGGCAAAGGAGGCCGTAGCCAGATCTTCGGCTGTAGCAGAAGATCTTACTGCCACATCCGTATTGGCTTCTCCATATTTTTTGGAAAGTTTTTTGTAGGACTTGAGTATTTTCTTTTCCAGGTCTTTTGGAATTTCAGAATCCATGATAAGTTTTCTGACAGCTCTGCCTGTTTCCGTAAGACTGTTTATATCGTCTTTCTTAAACTTCCCGAAAAGATCTTTTATTTTTACATCTATTTGATTTTCTCTAAGAAAATACCAGAATGCCCTAGAAGTTAAAGCGAATCCGTCCGGAAGATTAACTCCTTTGCCTTTTAAATTGCAGTACATTTCTCCCAAAGAAGCGTTTTTGCCCCCGACCAAAAGACCGTCTGATTTATTGATCTCTCTATACCAAAGAATATGCTTTAGTTTTTTAAACATAGTTTATGGAATAAGGATTTTTTTAGCTATCATAAGCTCTTCATTTGACTTTACGACTATTTTTTTTGCGCCATTTAGAAAATCTAGGCCCCTAAGAATCATTTTTCTTGTTTTGGGAATTCCCGATCCTATGGCTCCGGTAAATACAATAGCATCTATTCCTCCCAAAACAGCGTAATAGGATCCTATATATTTTTGTATCCTGTAAACAAACATTTCCAGAGCTAGCTTGGCTTTTTTATCTTTTCTTCTTAGTATCTCAAGCATATCTGAAGTTCCAGAAACAGCCTTCATCCCGCTTTCGTTGTTGAGCATTTTTCTAACACTTGAGTCAAGATATTTTCTGGAAAGCTCCAGAACAATTCCAGGATCAATATCTCCCGCCCTAGTCATCATCATCAATCCTTCCATCGGAGTAAATCCCATTGAAGTGTCAACCGGACGTCCGTTTCTTGCCGCAGTTATACTGCACCCTCCGCCCAAATGACAGGATATAATTTTGGAATCCTGTTTCTTGATCCTAGATATAGTTTCCTGAATTGCATATTCATGGGAGATTCCATGGAATCCAAACCTTCTCAAACCCAAAGATTTTACAAACTTTTCAGGAATAGGATAATAGCGGGCCTTTTCCGGCAAATCCTTATAATATTCTGTATCAAAAACTGCTTTGTGCACAGCATTAGGAAACATTTTCATCGCAACCCTTATTCCCATAATATTATATGGATTATGAAGCGGAGCCAATCTGTTAATCCTCTCCAATTCTTTTAAATCTTCTTCTGAAATCGCACTGGTTTTTCTGAATTTAAGCCCGCCGTGGACTACCCTGTGGCCGGCAAGATCTATATCAAATCTTACTTTCTTCAATTCATTCTTAAGAATCCCCTTGAATCTTATCCTGTTTATAATCTCCTCCTCAGATCTCTTGAAACTTATATACCCCTCTTTTTTTAATTTAAGATTTTCATCAAATACTTTCCATTTGATTGATTGGCTTCCACAGTTTAAAACTAAAATCATATTAAATAGCCGAAAGTCTTCTTATCAACTCCGGCCGAGTTCCCCTCGTCAGCGTCTAGATGCATAACAAGGATATAATTATCTTTTATCCTTACTTTAACTTGTTTAAAAACCAATCCTCTTTTTCCCGGGATTTCCACGGATACTGTTTGGTTATTCTTCAGCTTTAGCTTTTCTGCCTCTTTTTTATTGCAGTGAATGTGCCTTTGGGCAACAATAACTCCGTTATTGATTCTTATTTTCCCGTTGGGGCCTATTAAAAAAGCTCCTGGCGTACTTTCTATGCTCCCTGAAACTCTGACAACAGGATCTATGCCCAAACAAAAAGCATCGGTAATGCTTAGCTCAACCTGGGTTTCTTTTCTTTCTGGCCCCACCACTCTCAAAGAAAGCTCTCCCCTTTTGGTCTTTATCTTTATCCCTTCTTTAGCGGAAAATTCTCCAGGAAGAGTAAGGTCTTTTAATTTTCTTAGCTTGTAATCTTTCCCAAAAAGCTTTTCCAGATCCTTTCTGGACAAGTGAACATGCCTAGCTGAAACTTCAACAGGTATTCTCATTCAGCCATTATACCTTTTTTAGATTAATCAAAAAAGCTCTTAAGTTGTGGAAAACAAAATCCGCCAAGGGCGGATTTAAAGTGTATTTAGCTTAAATATTTTTCTTGATTTATTTTAGCTTCTTTCCTATGAATTCTGCGAACTCAACCAATCTCTTGCTATACCCTGCTTCGTTATCATACCAGGCCAATACCTTCACCAGATTTCCATTGACCATGGTCTCTGAAAGATCAATTATAGAAGAATAGGTATTCCCCTTGTAATCAGAAGAAACAAGGGGCTGTTTTTCTGTTCTGAATATACCTTCAATTTCAGATTCTTTGAATGCATTATTGACTTCTTCTTTTGACACTGGCCTGCCCAGCTCAACTATCAAATCCAGAATTGAAACAATCGGAGTCGGAACCCTCACGGCTATTCCATCTAATTTTCCGTTAAGCGAAGGGATGGCTTTTCCTATCGCTTTTGCGGCTCCAGTGCTTGTCGGAATCATATTCAAAGCCGCAGCCCTGGCCCTTCTTAAGTCTTCGTGGGGAAGATCTAGTATTCTCTGGTCATTGGTGTAGCTGTGAATGGTAGTCATAAATCCTTTTATAATCTCAAAGTTGTCATTCAAAATCTTTGCAACAGGAGCAAGACAATTAGTGGTGCAGGAACCCATATCCATAATATCCGCCTTTTCGGCATTATATTCAGATTCATTCACCCCCAAGATAAAGGTAGGGATATCATCTCCTTTCGCAGGAGCTGAAATTATCACTTTCTTTGCTCCTGCATTAAGGTGCTTTCCGGCTCCTTTTCTATCTCTGAAGATTCCTGTGCATTCTAATATAATATCTGCTTTCCAGGGAATCTTTTCGGGATCTTTCTCCGAAAATACCCTGTATTTTACTCCGTCCACAATCAAATTTTGATCGTCATAAGAAACTTCTCTGCTATAAATCCCATAGTTAGAATCGTATTTCAATAAATGGGCTAGGGTTTTCGTGTCCGTAAGATCATTTATTCCTGTTAGTTTTAAGTTGGGGTTTTCAAGAATATGCCTAAAAGCAGGACGCCCGATCCTACCAAAGCCATTGATGCCAATTTTTATTGACATAAAAACTGAATTTCTAATTTTTAATTTCTAATTTCTAATGAATTTCTAATGATTTAAAATTTTATCTAGAAATTAATCAAATAAAAATTTTATAAAAATTGAAAATTATAAATTGAAAATTATTCTTTTATATTTAATAATCCGTTTATCTTTTCCCTGTCAAATCCAATTACGATAGTTTCTCCTATCTGTAGCACAGGAACATGCATCTGACCAGATTTTTCTATCATTTCATTAAGAGCATTCTGGTCTTGAGAAACATCAATATCCTCAAATTCAAATCCTTTTTCTTTCAGATACTCTTTTAAAGTAACACAGTAAGGACAGGCAGGAGTGCTGTAGATCTTAACTTTAGGCTGATTCTCCATTAGTTTATGCTGTTAACTAAGTCTTCCAATCCTTCGCAGGCTTCTTCGGGCTGGTTTTGAGTAAGTTTGCACATCAAGGCGGCTAGATTTTTCCCTTCCGTTTCTTCTCCGGACTGCTCTCCCGACCCTACCCTGTAATACTTGCACCCTATAACCAAAGTAGGAATACCTCCGGTGCTGTACTTCTTAAATATATCCTGGTCTGCATCGTTGTCTATATTCTCATGGTAAGCAATCAATCCTTCAAATTTAGATGCGACACCCCTTATCACTGGCTTCTCCCATACACAGTGAGGACAAGACTCCGATCCGAAGAAATATACAACGGGCTTTCCGTCTTCATAACAGATTTCTTCCGAAGAAACCGAGAAGTTTCCTACAGTAGTTCCGGTGTTGTCCGCTGGATCTTCAACTTCGGCCAAGTCTATTGTTTGGGGAAAGATAAAAGAACCGTCTTTAGTAATTCTCCACTCTGCCTGCTGGCCGGAAACATCAAATTTAACCTTATACACCCCATTCTCTTCAAAAGTGTCTATCAAAGAAGCTGTCGCCTGTCCCCTTAATATATTATTATTTACAAAATCAATTAGCTTATTCCCTGCGTCTGCAGAAGATATGATATTCGCCCCGCCAGAACTCACCGTACACTTTGAATAGCTGTTATACGCTAAAGCTCCCCCTATAATCAAGGCGGCTAATATAACAACCAGAGGTATAATGAATTTATTCATATATTATGCTTTAGTAATAATGTTTTGATTATACCAAACGAAAATCCTTTTACAAGGCCATTTCGTTTATCTTTTTTTCTTTTAAATTCAGCTTACCGTCAAAATTGTATTCAATGAGCCCCCCGAACGCTATTTCAAGATTAATAATATCTTTATCGGGTATCTTTTCTATATATTTTACAATAGCTCTCAAAGAGTTATGACTTGAAACCACCAGGATATTTTTACTATTCATAAGATCTTTTTCCACATGCTTTTTATAAAAAGGAATGGTTCTTTTGAAAACATCTCTTAAAGACTCTCCTCCTGGAGGCCTCACATTATAACTTCTCCTCCAAAATCTAACTTTTTCCTCTCCATACTTTTCAATAGTTTCTTTTTTATCAAGGCCCTGCAGTTTTCCATAAAATCTTTCATTCAGTTTTTCGGTGACATAAACGGGAACATCATTATTGTTTAAATCCGTAAATTTGCCCCAACTTTTCATCTTTCCCTTATTAAAATGAATGAAAATAGGATACTTTTGATTGTTTTTTTCTAGAATTTCGGCTACTGTATCCATATTTCTAAACAAAGAAGAAGAATAGATCGCATCTATCCTATTCTTAAAAATCTCTTCGGAGCATATTTTAGCCCTGTTTCCCTGATTCTTAGCCAATGGAACATCAACCCAGCCGGTAAATCTATTTTCTTCGTTCCATTGGGACTTCAGGTGGCGCAAAAGAAATAATTTAGACATTAAGATATTATAGCAAATAAACCGCTGAAGTGAAATCTTGACACAGAGGCAAAAAGTACTAATCTTAAAATCAGAACGTTTCTTTAACCCGTTTCTCGAAAGGAGAGACAGATGAAAAGGTTAAGTGTCGCGTTGCTGATTGTTTTGGCAATCCTCCTGGGGGGCTGCGGATCAGGAGCTCAGTTTGAAAAGGGCTTCTTTCAGAGGAAAATTGTCTTTACTCTCACCCCCGAAGCCCAGCAGTCCGTCGGGAACATCGTAAGTCTGCTGGAACAGTCCTACGGAGAGACTGGCATAGAGCCTCCCTTGCCGGACAGTATTATCTTGCCTGTCTATGTGGCCGCTGACCTGAACAGAGACCATGAAATTTCAGACAAGGAGGCCAGGATTTTTGAAAAACAGGGGATCCTGATTTTCGAAGACCAACTGGGAGGAATGCGGTTCAGGTCGCAGACAAAGTAAAAGACAGGGCCGGATAGCTAATTATCCGGCCTTCTCTATTTTATAATCTATGGCTTTTGCAATATTTCTCTATCCTTAAAAGCCGTTTGTATTTTACCATCCTCTCTTTTTTGGAAGGAGCCCCTGATTTTATAAAATCAGAGCCGGTTCCGGCCGCCAGGTCGGCTATAAAGTCATCCATGGTTTCTCCCGACCTGTGGGAAACTATAGTTTTCCATCCAAAGGATTTGGCCATTCTTAAGGCTCTCAAAGTCTCCGTAACAGTGCCTATCTGATTCGGCTTTATTATAGCTCCATTGCAGTCTTTTTTGGATGATTTTATCCTTTCTATATTTGTAGTAAGAAAATCGTCTCCGATTATTCTGACCCGGCTCCCCAATTCTTCTGTTATTTTTCTAAAGCTTTCTTTATCTTCTTCTCCAAAAGGATCTTCAAGAAAGATTATAGGATACTTTGAGACCAGTTCCTTAAAGTATTCCACATTATATCTATTCTTTTGATCTTTTGAAAATTGACTGGCTGCAACGTCTAGACCTATTTCAAAATTAAGATCTCCCGCTGATTGTATTACAAAGTCCAACGCTTCTTCAGCAGAAGAAAGATTGCACGAAAACCCTCCTTCGTCTCCTAGCGATACGGCTTTAAACTTTTTATCAAGCTTTTTACCTAATTTTTTAAATATTTTTCTAGCAGCTTTCAGGTTCTTTGAAAAGCTCTCGTAGGAGGGAATAACCATGAATTCTTGGATATCAATGCTGTTTTTGGCATGCGCTCCTCCATTTATAATATTGAAGCAGGGCCTAGGCATTGATACTAAAACTCTTCCCCGGTATATTTTGCTGATATAAGAAAAAAGCGGAAGATTTTCGGATCCAGATCCTGCCCTTAAAACAGCTATTGAAACAGGAAGGATGGCGTTTGCGCCTAATTTTCTCTTATTTTCGGTTCCGTCAAGCTCTATCAAGAGCTCATCCAGCTCTTCCTGCTTTTTTTCATCTAAACCTCTGACTGCAGGACCTATAATTTTTGATATATTTTCCAAAGCTTTTTTAGTTTCCACGACAAAAGCCTCGTTCTTGCCAGTGGAAGCTCCAGAAGGACAGGAAGATTTAAAAACTCCTTTGTCGGTTTTCAATATTGCTTCTACGGTTGGCTTTCCCCTGGAATCAAGAATTCTTTTTGCCCTTAAGCTCTTTATCATACTCGTATGTTTTTCTTTTTGATATAGTGATAGGCGGATAAAACAGCTTTGGCCCCGTCGCCTGCGGCTATTATTATCTGCTTAAAAGAAGAGGCGCATATATCTCCTGCAGCAAAAAGCCCTTCTTGGCTTGTCATACAGTTAGAATCAACTATCACTTCTCCGTTGCCGTTTAAATCAGCTGTTCCTAATAAAAACTTAGATGCGGGGATATATCCTGTCTCAATAAAAACTCCCTGGACTAGAAGCTCTTTTTTGACTCCATTTTGATTAAAAATAATAGATTCAACAAATTTCCCCCCTTTGATCTCCTTTAGTTCTGCTCCTGTTATTACCTCAACCTTTTTGGAAGATCTGGCTATGTCTTGAAGCTCGCCAAAAGATTTTGGCTCTTCTGAAAACTCAAGAATGTATATCTTTCTTGCTATATTAGTTAAAAAAACAGCTGTTTCAAATCCGGCGTTTCCTCCGCCTATTACGGCTACGTCCTTTCCCTTAAAAAGAGGCCCGTCGCAGACAGAACAGGCGCTTACGCCCTTGCCTAAAAATTCTTTTTCTCCCGGAATATTGAGAGATTTGGGAGCAGATCCTGCGGCTACAACCACCGATATTGCCTGAAACTCCTTGTTCTTAGTAAAAACGGAAAAATCTTCTTTTTTCTCAATTCCTATAACTTCTCCTTGAAGAATTTCAGCATTAAGACTTCTTAAGTGATCTTCCATCTGCTTTGCGAGTTTTACCGCCTCCGCAGATTTTATTCCGGGCCAGTTTTCTATAGCAACAGCTTTATTGTATATCTGCCCCCCGAGATTCTTCGTTATAATTAATGACTTTAAGTTTAATCTTGAAGCATAGATACCAGCCGTAATTCCGGCAGGACCTCCTCCTATAATAATCAAATCATACTTCATATCTCAATTATACAGAAATTTTTGGAAATTAAAAAGCCAAGCGCTGGCTTTTCTGCATTTTCATTATTTTATCTTGAGATCTTTTACAAATTGCCTTATTTCGGCTCCGTATTTGGGGTGGAAAAGAGAAAAATATATATTAGACTTCATCCATTTGGGTTTGTCTCCGCATTCCAGCCAATTGCCTGAAATTTCGCATCCATAGATAAGCTTGCCTTCTTTTATCATTTGATTGCTTATAACCTCGGCTAGTATTATTTCTCCTTTTGCTGTCGGCTTTGCTTTTTTTAGATATGAAAAGATTTCCGGGGTAAGAATATATCTTCCGCATATTGAGAGGTTTGACGGCGCTTCTTGCAAAGAAGGTTTTTCAATTATTCTCTTAATCTTATATATCTTATTCGCTATCTTCTCAACCCCTGCTATTCCGTAGCATGAAATCTTGCTTTCTGAAACAGGGTAAAGAGCGATTACCGGCTTCTGGCATGTTTTAAAAACATTTGACAGCTGTTGGATCACGGGCTCTTCTGCGTCAAAAACATCATCCGAAAACATACAGGCGACCGGTTCGTCTTTTGCATATTTTGCGGCCTGAAGTATGGCGTGTCCATCCCCTAAGGGCTTCTTCTGCAAAACATATGAAAAAGAAATTCCTTCAAGCGATTCTTCAAGGATTTTCAGTTCTGATAAAATATCTTCTTTCTTTTTTTCTTTGAGCTCTTTTTCAAGCTTTAAAGAGGGCTTTAAATACTCAAGAGCTTTTTTATTATCCTGTCTTACAACAAAAATAATCTCTTTTACTCCCGAGTTTTTGGCTTCTTCTATCGCATATTGGACTAGGGGTTTGTCAGCCAAAGGCAAAAGCTCCTTTGGAACAGCTTTTGACAAAGGAAGAAATCTTGTTCCCAGTCCTGCTATCGGAAGAATTGCCTTATTCATCATTTATCTTTTCTTCTTAATATTGCGGGGGTTTCCCAAGCGCTTTCCTTATCAAGAAGCTCCCTTTCTTCTTCCTGGATTACCTTTCTGACCTCAAGGGCTGTCCTCCTTACCTTTTCCGGCTGCTTTTCTTCGGGTTTTTCTTCTTTGGCCGGAACGACAACGGGCTTCTTGGGCTTCAAGATTATTTTTTGCTCTTGTTTTTCTGCCTTTTTTTTCACGGTTTTATTTTTATCAGGTTTTTCTTTTTTGAGCAAGTCATGCCCCGATCCGCATCCGACGGCAAGAAGAGCTATTCTTATCCTGTTCTTTAGTTTTTCGGTCTGATTTATCCCGAATATGATTTTAGCCGAAGGATTAATAGCTTCTGAAATAAATGTGGAAAGCTTTGAAACATCGGAGAGGCATAATGATTTTCCTCCTGTAATATTATAAAGAATTCCTTTGGCTCCCTTTAGGGTATAAGGATAGAGAGAAGTTGAAACTACTTTCCTGGCGGCTTCCTCCTTTTGAGATTCTTCTATCTCAACAGCATTCAAATAGCAAAGCTTACCGTATCCCGAAAGAATAGTTTTCAGGTCCGCAAAGTCTATGTTTATAAGGCCGGTAGAATAAATCATTTCCATCAGCCCTTCCAGATTGCTTACAAGCCTCCTGTTTATAGCCGAGAGTGCTTCTTGAAGGGGCGTATTCTTATCTATTATTTGGAATATTCTTTCATTCGGAATGATCGCAAAGACATTAAAATAAGGCTTTGACTTAATCAACGCTTGATCGGCTATCTCCGCCTTTTTTTCGCCCTCAAAACTGAAAGGAAGGGTAAAAATACCGAAAGTCATGCAACCCGCTGCCTTGGCCATCTTCGCAAGAATATGAGTGGCTCCGGAGCTTGTTCCTCCGCCAAGGCACGAGATTATTATGCAAAGATCCTGCCCTTCAAAAACCTTCTTTAGCTTTTCTTTATCTTCCAGAGCGGCCTGTTCTGCAAGCTCCACATTCATGCCAGTACCCAGCCCGTTTGTATGGTTTTGCCCAAACTGGATTTTCTTTATTTTAGAATTAAGACTTCTTAGGGCTCTTGCGTCGGTATTAACCGCCGCAAAATCAGCCTTCCTTATTCTTGAAGCTATTTCTGAAATAATAGATCCTCCTCCCCCCCCCACTCCTATTATCCTTATCTTTGCGTCATGCACTCCCTTATATATATCTTCTTTTTGCAAAGCGACTATGGGAGTCTTTTTCCTAGGACTTCTTTTTTTTAAGGATTTTTGCTGCTTCTTCTTTAAGAATGACTTCCGGCGCATCTTTTTTTATTTTTTTTAATATTTCAAAGGGATGGCTATGGCAATAGTCCCCAAAAACTGTTTCTTTTGTTTTTTTCTGGAAGTCTTTGGGAAGCGCTTCAAAAACCTGGTTGTGGAAAAATTCGGGGGAAAAAAGATAGACCGAATCAAACTTATGCCTTTGCCTTATATCCTTCATAGCAGTTTTAAGCTCTCTTAGGAAGTCTTTCATAATTTTTTCCTTAGGAAACTCCAGAACCGAGCCCGATCTTATAACCCTCCCGCCTGTCCTGGTCTTAAAGAATCCTTCTTTGTCAGAATATTTAGAATTGGGTATTTCTATTTCTTCTATCTTATCTATTTTTCCATTTTCTGCCACATATATATCGGCCTCCTGCCTTCCAGTGACTATAAAGAGGGCCTTGAAGTTTTTGAATTGGGTAAGATCTCTTGATATCTTCATACTCTTATTATACCAAATCTTAAAAACAAAAAAAGGCGGGAAAAGAAATTTAATATCCCCGCTTCAAAACGAATATCTATGGTAATAAATTTCTACCATATGGCAAGAATTTATTACCTTGCTCAATACTTTCATAATCTTTCGGGATAATCGGATATTATTCCGTCAATTCCGAATTCCTTAATTCTTTTTATATCTTTCTCTTTGTTCACCGTCCACGCAATCGCCTTTAACCCTTGAGAATGTATAAGCTCTATTATAATTCTGCTGGCAATTTTTAAAGAGATATTAATTGAAAATGCTCCGACATTCTTTGCAAATTCAAGCCAACCTCCTTTATCTTTCTTAATAAGGACTCCTATTCTAATTGAAGGAAGGGATTTTTTGAATCTTTTAAGCTCTTCTAAATTAAAAGAAGATACCAAAATATTTTCTTCTTTCCACCCCCTTTTAATATATTTTTTTATCAAAAAAGCAACGGGCTCTGCCGTATTTTCTCCTTTGAGTTCAATGTTCAGTCCGGCTCTCTTTCTTACAAGATCAAACACTTCTTCAAGCAAAGGAGTAGAGTCGTCCATGTTTTCTATGTCATGAACAACATAAATTAAGCCGTCTTTAGAATGAACGTCCAATTCAATCATATCAGCTCCAAGCTCTATGGCCTTCTCAAAAGATGCCAAAGTATTCTCTTTTTCATATCCCATGGCCCCCCTATGGCCTATTTTTATCATTAGTCCATAATACCAAAAAGAAAAGGATTTATAAAGCATGAGTTTAATTAAAAAGGCGGATATTTATCACCGCCTAGAACGAAACAGCCACACCACAATAGGAAACCCCCAAAGAACAAATACCACAGAAAGACAAAGAATCATAGCTTCTCCTTTCAATAATAGAGCTGATTATAGCTGAAATTCAATAAATTTCAACTATTTTCTTCAAATGCATTCAAAAGTATATGTTTGGTTCTTTCTTGAGATTGGAAAAGTAGCTACTTTTCCAATTTATTCTTTATTATTTCGGCTAATTTAGTTGAGATAGTTTCGGTTTAAGCTTTGCAACACATAAACATAGAACATAATATATCTCTAATGAGATTTTGCCACCCCGCTTCCTCTGAATTCGGGGGGCAGGTTTTTTAAGTTCAGGGCTCTGTTCCCAAGGACGACATTTAAAGGCAATTCAATAAAGAAGGTTGAACCCTTGCCTTCGCCTGCGGATTCAGCCCAAATCTTTCCCTTGTGGCCTTCTATTATTCTTGAAGTGATCCAAAGCCCTATTCCCCTGCCAGTGGCAAACATCTTCATCGCTCCTTCGCCCCTTTCAAAAAGTTTGTTGAATAAATCTTTTTGATATTCTTTTGGAATACCGGCTCCCGTGTCTTGGATGGTAAGCAATAATTTATCTGCTTTAGTTTGAATTTTTACCGCAACACTACCATGCTGGGTGTATTTTACCGCATTGTCAATTATGTTGTAGACAGCCACTTTTAATTTTTGGGGATCTGCCTTGATATCGGGAAGATTATCCTGAACTTCCATGGTTAGGGATATTCCTTTCTTTTCGGCTTCCAATTTTACATCTTCTATGGCCTCTTTTATCATTTTATCTATTTTGATATTTTCCTTGGGTAATACTACCTGCCTGCCCAACTGGAATTGGGAAATATCCAATAAATCATTTACTATCTTTATTTCATTGCTCGTTGAGGCAGTAAACTTGTTTATCACATCTTGTATCTTTTTAGGAATCTTTCCGTAACTTCCGCCTTTTAATAAATCCAAGTATCCTGACATTGAAGTCAATGGCGTTCTTAAATGGTGCTGGGTAGCCATAATAAATTGGTTCTTGGCATCGTTTGTTTTTTCCAGCGTTTGTCGGGCTTCTTTTTCCACCTCGTAGGCCTTGCGGATTTCTTTTGTTTGTTCCCTAACCCTTTTTTCAAGATTTTTATTCAATTCCCCCAGCGCTTCTTTTGCTTTTTTTTCAGAAAAATTAGCTCGGATAATTTTATCTGTGCTTTTATTAAAAAAATAGCCATAAACAACGGATAATATAAAAACGGAAATAATCACTAATTCTGAGACTCTTCCATAAATTAAAAAAGATGCGCCAAAGAAAATAATAATTAAAACTATGCTTATTATCTGATAATGCAGGAACAAACAATTACGAAACTTTAAATCACAAAATTGACAACGGCCATAAGGAGCATATCCAAGAGCATTGACCAGCCAGCAGTTTTTGTTGAAACATTTAGAGCAATTTTTTGTTTCTATTTTCATTTTCTAATAAAAACCCTTTTGAAAAAAACATACATTAAAGTAGCTATGCAAAACCCCGCAAAGCAAGCCAAAAATATTAAAAAATCTACAACCAAAAGATATATCCAAGCGAAATTCACAAATTTATCTAAATAAATAAGCAGGAATCCGATGAGTAAAAGAAGCGCCGTCATCCCTGCAACAAAATTAAGTTCCGCTAATTCCTTCTGAATTGATATAGATTTTCTATTTAAAATCAGGGCGTGAAATTGATATGGAATATTGAGTTTTATTGAAATAACTCCGAAAATCATTAGAACAGCAGTTGTTAAAACCAGCCATTCATTATGTATAAAAAAGGCTACTAAAACCATTAGTCCGTAAATAGCACGAGAGAATCTAAGGGAACTGTTATGGATTGAGCATTGTTTCATATTATCTTTTTATATTTAATTATTATTTTTTAAAACTTTTTCGTAAATAGCTTAAAAGGTTTTTCTTTTCTTTCGGCTGGACCGAATAAACACATTTTTTAACGCACGAACAGGCAATTTTAACGTCTTTGATATTGTTGTATATATAAAAACTCAACCTGCAACTTGCGGCAGGGTTTAATCCATAATAATGATGCGCCAATGTGGCGCAATGGCAGCCGGCCCTTGATTCTACATTCATAATGCTTAGATCTTGGGCAATTTTAAACGGATCTTTGTTTTCACAAGTAAAAGCTACCAATGCCGTTCTCTTTCCGGCCGTATCGGGACCGTAAATTTTTAATGATGGAATTCCTTTTAAAATCTTTAGTGCCTCATCGATTAAGATTCTTTCGTGGTTTTCCACTTTTTCCATAGCCCTTTTTACATCCGATAATTCTAATTTTTTATCGGTCATAAAATAAACAAATTTGCCAGGATTCAAAGAAAAATCCATTATCAATCTCACGGCTTGGGCTGAAAGAATTGTTCCTAAGATATTTGGCGTTCCGGCTGTAAATTTCCATGGAAGCTTATTGTATCCGACTTTATCCGGGGAAACCTCCCCCTCTGCAATCATATCTCCACCATAAAGAAACGGCCTAATATTTGAAAGCAATTCCTCCTTCGCATATAACGCTCCTACCCCGAAGGGAGCAAGCATTTTATGAAAAGACCAAACAAGAAAATCTACATCCAAATCTTTAACATCGGTTAAAAAATTTGGCACCATCTGCGCTCCATCAACTAGCAAGTAAGACTTTTTTTCTCCGCTTGGCTGAATATATCCTGAAGTATTTGCAATTTCTCTTATTTCTTTTATCGGATTCTTGGTTCCTAAAAAATTTGAAGCCCCAGAGCAACAAACTATCTTTGTTTTTTTATCTACCAGAGATTTTAATTGATTCAGATCAAGCTCTCCTGTTTCTTTGTCAAACTTTGCCAATCTGCATTCAACCTTAATCCCAAACTTTGGTAAAATCTCTTTGCACAATCCATACCATGGAACATAATTTGAATTATGCTCCATAAAAGTAGTTACAATATTGTCCCCTTCTCTAAATTCTGTCATTAAAGAATACATGACCGAATTAATCGCTTCGGTAGCATTTCGATATAAAACAATGCTCTTTCGCGAAGGAGCATTGATAAATTGAGCGATTGTGTCATAGGAAGCTTCGAATAGTTCGGTGGTCAATATAGAAAACTTAGATTGTCCGCGATGAACATTATCATACTGAACTACAAGTTTATTTAATAATTCTAAAAGCTGAATCGGAACTTGAGTGCTCGCCGCATTGTTAGAAATAATCCTGCCAGCCCTGATAGCAGGAAAAAAATTTCTTATCTTCTGTGTTTCAATCATTAATTTAATATACAATAAATCCGTAAATAGCGGAACTGGGACCGGTTAAAAAAGCAGATTTATCACCATCCTTCAACATAACTTAAATTCAATAAATTTCAACTATTTTCTTTTTTGAGGAAAAACCCGAAATAATCCTTGCCTCGGATTTAAAATGGCGCCTCAACGCTTTTAGAATAGCCTCGTTTGCAAGGCCTTTTTCGGGCATGGCTTTCACTGAAACTATATAAAATCCTTCTTTCTCTTCAATTGACTCTTTTTTTGACCCTGCCCTTGCCTTCACGGATATTTTCATTTGACTATGGATCCATTCAAAACTTCCTTGTCCGGAACCAGCAATACCGGCTCCCCTTGGTTGTCAGCGGCCAGTATCATCCCCTGGCTTTCAATACCCATAAGCGTTTTCGGCTCCAGATTGACGACAAACGGAATCTGCTTTCCTTTTAAATATTCAAGGTCATAGCTCCTGCCGATTCCGGCCACTATCTGCTTTGTTTCCTCTCCGAATCCGACTTGAAGCTTCAAAAGCTTATCCGACCCCTCTATTTTTTCGGCATTCAATATTTCTCCTACCCTTATGTCTATTTTCTTAAAATCTTCAAAGTTTATCATTTTCTTCTTTCAAAAGCTTTATTTTATTCTCTTTTCCCCTGTTATACCCTCCCGGGATTCCGGAGCTTTTTATAACCCTGTGGCAAGGAATTTCAAGATTGTAATTCTTCTTCAGAATGTTTCCGACAGCTCTCCATGCCCTAGGCCTGCCAGCTTTTTTAGCCACCTCTTTATAGCTCGCAGTCTCCCCTTTCTTGATCTTTTTGACTTCTTCAAACACCTTTTCCTTAAAATTCATAATCCTATTATTTTTTTGCCTAAAATTCCCACTCCCCAGCCAGCCAAGGCCGCAATGCCCGCAATTAGAAAAAGTTCGGCTCCCGATTTCAGCCAGTTTCTTCCGGTTATGAGAGACGTAATAGCGCCCAGGAGAAAAAGACTCGCCAAGGAAATGGCTGCGGACGCAAACATGGCATAAAAGATAGGCAGGAAAGCATAAGGCAAAACGGGAAATACTCCTCCCAAAACATAGAAAAAGAACATCAATATGCCTGCCCTTACTGGATTTTCATTGTCTTTCAGAACTGTTCCAAGTTCTCTGTAAGACATTTCTTTTAGAAACAAACTATTTTTTGCAGAAGCTTCCTGGACCATCCTTGTCGCCATGTCTTTGCTCCACCCATCTTTGATGTAAAAATCGAAAAGTTCTCTTTTTTCAGATTCGGGATCGGTTTCAAGCTGTTTTTTTTCTTCGGAAAGAATCTTTTTATGGAACTCTTTTTGGGATCTTGTGGAGAAATAAGAGCCTATGCTCATTGAGAAAGCCTCCACCAAAACTATTATTATGCCTGAAAAAATAACAAAAGAACTCGCCTTAGAACCCACCGCAATGCCAGTCAGAGCCCCTAAGGTTGAAACTATGCCGTCTTCAATTCCAAAAGTTATTTCTCTTAAATTGGAAAGGATTTTAAAATTTTTATGGTGGATATATTCTTTCATACTTCAGCAAAAGCAACTACATAATTCTTGCCGTAATGCTTTGCGCACTTAGGACAGGTAGTATAGAAAAAGTAAATGTTTTTCATTTCTCTGCCCTTTAATTCTGAATACCTTTTCATTTCTTCGACCCACTTCCCCATATCCTTATAATCCCCCTCAAAAACCCTGGAGAGAAAGGTTCCTGTTATTTCTACAATATTCTCGCCTTCTATTTTTTTCTCCAAAGCAAAGTAATGTATTCCCCTCCAAAATCCATCCGAAGAAAGCACCAAGAATTTGTTAGAGACAGCTTGGTTGTCATTTATCTTTTTCCAGGTCTTTTTCATCATTCTACCCATATTTAGAGGGATATGGAAAAAATTAAAAGTTTTGCCGACCAAGAAAATCTTTTCTTCAAATATAAAAACCTGGCTGTCCCAAGGAGCAGGATCAAATTTCGGACAGCATCCTGTTTCAGACTGCGTGTTTATAGAAGGAGTTTCATTTATATGCATAGTTTTTATTTATAATACAATTATTATAAAAAAAAGCGAGGGGCATAGGTTGTCCCCCGCCGGGCTGATGAAAGGTTTTCTCATCAGCTCAGTTATAAGAAGCAAGCTCCTTGTTAAGAGCAAGCTTCTTTGAATGTACTATTTACGTGGCTTAAAACAGCCACAATCGTATTATAGCAGTATTTCTTACCAAATCAAGCTTTTGGCTTTTTAAAAATGTTTTAGGAGGGATCCGAGAAGCCGAAAGTCCCCATAGCCTAAGAGAGGGTGATCAAAGAACTGTAATAAAAAAGGGCTTGTCTATGGCAAGCCCTCTCTCTTCGCCTGCAGTCGGGAATATCCTGCAAAAACCCTTGTTCAGAACCCTAGCCGAAGCCCCAGCACAATAATGGGACACTGGTCTATCTCAATCTTGTTTGGGAAATCTTGGTTATCCTCGTATTTGATTTCCCTCAACCCCACGCCCGCAGATGCCTCAAGCGTGAAATCGTCCCCTTGGACAACCGGATAGATAAGACTAAGATTTATCTCGTTTATCTCCGGCGAGTTATCCAAGGGAAAAGAATAGAACCCTTCAAGTTCCAACGTGAAATCGCCCAGTTCTATTCCAGCAACTCCGCCCACCCTGACAGAGGCCTTGGAGTACGATCGATCCACCAGCCCCACTCCGTCGCTCAACTTGTAGTGGAACATCAAGACTGACAGATCTGCCCCGGGCGACAGTCTTACCTTTCCTTCTCGGATATCATACAAATATCCGAATGCTAGAGTATCAAAGGCGAGGTCCGAGAAGAGCTTTTCTCCCTCCAAAAAGCTCTTATTTTGGCTTATTAGGCTATCTCCGAGAAAACACTCTCCCGAAGCCCTTCCCATTGTTCCTTTGAAAAACCCTGTGTGTCTTCCTTTGTTAAGATAGACACTTCCTCCATACGTCTCCACATCTTCGATCCCGATCTCTTTTAACGTGGGCCTTCCGCTGCTGCTCGTGCCTTCTTTTCCTCCGCAGGGAGTCTGAAGGCTTCCTTCCACGAAACTGCGAGAATATTGGAAGGAAACTTTCGTATTGCACCCCGCAACAAGCACGGCCAAAAGAACAAAAATTCTGTACATAATCCTTCCTTTCGATATAGTTAAAATGTGCTTGGTTTGACTCTAGGGCCAGCTTAATACCTAATATTTATATGTCAATACCCTAGTTCAATATCCAGATAAAGAGATTAAGATATCCGGCAAAGCTTATCCAGAGAATATACGGAATCAAGAGTATAGCCGCCGGCCTTGAAGCCTTGTAAAAATAAATTATTGTAAGGAGGACTAAAATCCAGAGGACAATAAGATCAATAAAAGCCATGGAGGGAGATTTCAATCCGAAAAATATGACTGACCAAAGAAAGTTGAAAAATAGCTGAACAAAGAATAAAATCATTGCATTTTTTGCATTCTTTTTCCAAATAAGATAAAAGGCGATTCCCATTAAAATAAACAATATGGTCCAAACAACTCCGAATGTCCAGTCGGGAGGAACAAGAGAAGGTCTCTGCAATTCCTGATACCATGTTTTTACCGAGGATGCCGTAAAGAAGGCGCCAGCAAGGCCTGCTATTTGGGGAATAGCCAGAGAAACTATGAACTTAATAATTTTTGTTTTCATTAAATAATTATACAACACTGTAAAACAAGAGCAATATTCCCAATTTAATGTTTAAGTAAAAAGGCTCTACAACTTATTGTTGCAGAGCCTTTTAATTGCAAAGCACCTTCGGACGCTACTTGGGTCCGCCCGGACCTCGGCACGGCGTCTTGCGGCGACGCTCGACTTCCGGCAACTTCCGAAGATCGAGGTAGAACGAAACTGCAACTGCGATCGGCAAGATAATGATAACCGCGAGCGTTCCGATCAATATTAACATGTCATTCTCCTTAAGTGCGTGAACGTATGCTTGCGGGATGATCGTTTGCTACGAGCATCCTTGCGACCAATTACAACTGAAGCATTTGACGCAGGTTCCGTTCCTGGTCACTCTCCCTCCGCATTCTGGACAGCGCTCCGGTTCTGGTGAAGCCCAGAATCCCTGAACTGGGTCAAATGTTTGGACAAAACATTCAACCCTTGCGTTGCGATAGAGATTACAAACGCTGGTCCCTACGCTGAGAGCAAGACGTTGACAGAACCCAGGAGTCCGCTCGGCCTTATTAAAAAACCCTCCGATCTCGATGATGATTTTCCCACCTAGCCCGTATTGCATGAGATCGGGAACGAATAGGCAAGTCATATCTTCTTGGCCGCGAAAACCGAGCTCCCGTATTTTACATACGGCACCCACTATGGTTTGATGCAACCGGTTCAATGCTTCCTCGTTTTGATTCGGAGGAAGACACCACACTTTGATCACGGGCATATTAGCCCTCCTTTCAACATGGGTAAATGAAATGTACAAATTCAAACGATAATGCAATTATGCATTTTTTACTTTGAAAAATCAAGGCCGGTGCGACTAAAACCACTTCCGAACTTTGTTTTTCATTCAAAATCAGCTATTTTCTCAAAAACTATCGGATAAATCGCTTGGAAGGACTCCTCCCGAGGCGGACAGAAGCTTTCGAGCCTACGATTGGTTCAAAGCAATACCAGTGCCCGACCTAGCATTGAAAGAAACAAAAGAATTGCTGCTCCTGGCAAAATAGATGCCTATTCCTTGTGAGCATTGTGTTGTTTTCTAACTGTCTCGAGAAGATCCTTAACTTTCTTACTTATTGAAAGCGGAGCCGATCTGTCCGAATAAATATCTTTATAGAAATCGGGCAGGCTTGCCAACTGATTGGTTGTATAAGTACGAGATTCTTCAAGAGAAGGCACCTTATAGACTTGCTTCCCTTTTCTAATAACAGGAATTAGCAAAGGATTGCCCAAGCTCTCATCTTCTAACCCAATGATATCTTTTTTAATCTTGCCATTTTTAATTATGCGAAAAACCTGTTTTTTGCCAGGTAAGCTTAATTTACCGGGAGAAAACTTTGCCGTATAAGTTATTTCTCCCTTTTTCTCCAGCATGCAAACCTTATATACCGTTTCAAGAGTCGGAGCATCAGCAGAAGTTATTACTTCGGTTACCACCAAAAAGCTGTCTGCCGGAACGCCCCCTTTTAACATTTTATCTATTTTATATTCATTGAGATTGCTCGCAACGGATATTTTAACTTTATTAAATCCAGCGGTGTCAAATTTCCTTCTTACCTTTTTGGCAATAGCAGCCAAATTTCCGCTATCTACCGTTATTCCTCCTAATTCTTTTCCTTGCTGTTTTAATTCTTTGGCAACTTTTATTGCATTTTCAATTCCTTGATCAATGTCATAAGTGTCAATCATCAAGGAGGCTACGCCCGGAAATTTGTTGGCTATAGTCCTCATTGCTATAATTTCACTTGGAAATGATTTTATATACGCATGATGAGCCACAATAACGGCTAACGATTTTGTCTTTAATCGTTTTGACATTGCAGCATTTGATACACCCATATTTTCAAAAAAATAACTGTTGCGCCCAGCTCTCCAACCAGCATCTATTCCTTGAGATCTGACGAATCCTACACCGATTCTTTTATCTCTTCCTGCTATCCTTACTCTTGCTAATTTTGATAAAAGCATTGTATCAATCGTGGCAAGAGAAATAAGGATATCGGTAATTAAATTAGCCTCTACAAGAGGCGCAGTAGTTCTAACCATAGGTTCGCCTGGAAAATAGACAGTTCCCTCCGGCATAGCATAGACATCTCCGCTAAAAGAAAATTTTCTTAAGTAATCAGCAAAATTAGCACTTATTCTTTTTTCGTCCAATAGATATTTTATTTGTCCTTCGTCATAAGAAAGACCTATAAGGTAGTTTATAATAGCTTCTAATCCGCCAGCCAAAAGAAAGTTTCTATGTTTTGGCATGTCTCTGACTAATAAGTCAAAAGTGGCAATCGTGTTATTCATTCCCTCGTCATACCAAGAAGAGCACATGCTAAAAATATGCTCCAATGAGTATATGGATAATTCTTTATCGGTTAAGAGTCTTGAGTAATTTTCCATTGTTTTATTCTAACAAAAATTTATTCTTTTGAGTATACTAAAACCACCTCCGAACCTTATTTCACATTCAAAAGCATAAGTTTAGTTAAATTTTCTTTCGAGGCTCCGGGGCATGGAAGGACTCCTCCCGAGGCGGACAGAGGCTATTGATTAGAATTCATCCAAGTGGGCAATGTACACGGACATATGGCGGTTTTGCCTCGATGGCAGAGAAAAGATACTTGACCCCTTTTATTTATCCGCAATCTTTTTAAGCTCGCAATATCAATTCGTCTTTCGCTAGATTCAATTTTATTGGCTCCTAAATCAGAATTTTTAACTTTTGAAATTGTTTTGCCGAATTTGATTCATAAATGCAAGAAACGAAACCTAAACTGACGGAACTGCCCGCCCCGCCCTCTCCGCAGGTTTTCGTTTTTTGGAAATTGAATAAATTGGTATTAAAAATCTTGCGTTAAAATCAATACCCTTTGCGGTTGATGAAATTTCTAATTCCCAATAACTCTTATTAAAATTTTTAGACATGTTATTACTCTTGCAATTCTCGGGAATTAAAAAATTTATTTTGACCATTTGGGGTTTTTCCTCTAATATTTCTATATTCTTCCGATCATTATAAGTTTGATATACGATAATATCCTGAATATGTTGCCTGCCTCGCTTCACAGATTCGATAGATTCTTCAATAAAACGCAATGTTGCTATTAATTTATTTCCTTTTTTTATAATTTTTTTGTTAGAAAAATAAACTTCAATTTCTTCTCCTAAAAAATAAGGAAATTTTTTAAATTTTAGATAAGAAGTGTCATATTTAAATTGTCGGATTAAAAAATAACTAAATCCAATGATAGCAGAACCTAATGCCCAAATAATCACGCCTGAAGCTGCTATTAATATAAACCATATTTTTATGTTATTTGTAGCAAAATTGTTAATAAATAAAAAATAGAGGGGCAAAGAAAAAACAGCCGCAAAGCCGAAATATAAAACAATCTTGTATAAATTTTTGTAATCATTAAATTCTATACCATCTTGATTCCAGTTATAATCAAACTGCCATGGTTCATAAGGAAATTTTGATTTTCTCTTGTTTCTGTTTTCTGCTATATATATTTTATAAAATCCTTTTCCTATGAGAAAAAATCCTATCACAGCAAAAATTATAAGAGCGCTAATTACAACTAATGAAGATGATGGATTCTGATAAGTTGCTTTATTGGTGAACCAAGGGAAAATAAAAATTGTTGGTATAATAAGAGAAATTACGCCAGCGTTAAATGCTTCGCGACTAGACCAACAATCTCCAATGGGACTATGGTCTTTCAGAATAAGCTTTTCGAGACTTTCTGTCATTTTGGCATTCTATTCGCAGGCCAATCATTAAACCACCAATTAAAATCTAAATTAACAATTGGCTTGCCACTTTCGTCAAAATAACTGTTTGAAATAAGCCAAACCTCATGATCTATTTTCCATTCTCCGCTCTCCCTTATCATTCCTATGCCACCCTTATAATTATTGACTGTTTTTGAGGTTACTAACAATATAGCTCTATTGCCACGGATTTCTTGCTCAACATTTGTGATATCACTCAAAGATTGATTCATTTTTTTACCTAATAGAAATATCGTTTCTACTTGATTGGAAGGCGTTTCTCTAATCTGTTGCTGATTTTGTTCATAATCTTTAATTGCATATAAAGAACCATATTTAAGAACAATCGGTTTGTAATCGGCAGAAATTTTCATTTTTTCATATTCACTTTTGTATTCTAAGTACATATCTTTTGGGCTCAACGAGGTAGACACAATAGTGGGCATGCTAACATCTTCCTTTCCGATATCTTCTTTTGTGGATAAATTTTTATCAGATGTATTCACCGTTTCGGTTGCATTAAAAACATCCTTTTCAAACGAGCTTTTGTTTTTAACACTGACTATGACAATTCCAATAATAGCGACCAATGCCAAGGAAATCCCTACTACTAATAATATTTTGTTAATTTTTTTCATAAATTTAATTATCTGATAATTCAATTTAAAAAAGGGGGCAAGTACTTTTTCTAATTCTAACACAAAACTGTCCAAATGGGCAGTTTTTGACGTCTCTCGGTCGGGTTAGGGGCGCTCAAGGTTGCTGACCATCGTAGACAACGTTAGAACTATAATTCAGCAACAGAATGAGTATATTTATATCTTAGACCTGAACCCCAAAACAATCAATGTATAGTATTTACCCTACCTCGCCGTTCACTATTTTAATTTGACAATCTATTGACTTTTATTTTGTAATATGATATCATTGCCATTATAAGTCGTTGCACATTGACATCAACCCACACTGATAGGAGGTGCTTAATGGCACAGAAAGCGACAACACAAAAGTATATGTACGGAAGCGAAAGCTTCCCCATCCTCTATGAAGATGACAAAATTCGGATTTACAAAAATCCGAGCAACAAAGTCTTCGTTGAGGACAAGGCGTCGGAAACAACGATTCGGTTGAGTTCTTATCCTCATCACGCTGGCGGACTTCAGTTCACCACCGATGGTCTGGTTGAGCCAATCCGAATCACCAACACAATTGGATGGTGCATCACTCGCAGACGGTAAGTTCAACCCCTAACCAAAAGGAGAATCCTTATGGATAAGCTGGAGGCAATCCGTTTGATTGCGTATGCAGACGATGTCGTTGACTCCTCCAAACTTGCTGGCATTCGGCAAGTTTTGGAAGAAGACGAGGGTTCTGCAAGAGCGATTGCCATCGCCTATTCCAAGCCACGGACTCAAGCCATCAGAGAAACGAAAGGCAAGAAAATGAAATGCAAAGAGGAAGGTTGCGGTGGCGAGGTGGATATGAACAAACCCGTTTCTCTGCAAGTGGGTTGCAGGGCGAGCAGAAATGCTTACCCCTGCAAGAAGTGCAACAGATTGCACTTCGGAGACGGCTCGCTCGTGTTCACCAGAGGTCAACAGAAGGCATTCTACGAGGGTGGCAGCGTGAAGTAGCCCTCAAAAAATGCTCAAAACAAAAAGCCCCTGAAAGCTACTCGTAGCTGACAGGGGTTTTCTTTTTACTCAATTCTACCCTACTCCACTACTCACTATATCTTTTTGATTTCTTCTAACAATTCTTGCTGGCGTTTTTGGAGCGAAGCGTCAAAAATTATCCTATATTCAAAATCCTTATTGACCCGCTGAAGAAAGTGATAGACCCTCGGGGTCTAACATCTAACATCCCAATATTTATTGGGTTTATAATTAAAATCTATAGAAAGTGATAGACCCTCGGGGTCTAACATCTAACATCCCAATATTTATTGGGTTTATAATTAAAATCTATAGAGAGAAAATTTAAAATTCGAATCTTACACTGCTCCGGGGCCTGGAATCGAACCAAGATTAATGGCTTCAAAGGCCACTGTCCTACCGTTAGACGACCCCGGAATGTTTATTTTTCAATTTCTCTAATTATTCTTTCTTTTTCAATTCTTTTTTCTTTTATTTTCCTCTCGTAAGCTCTTGCATTTTTTTCTGAATTAAACTTCTTTAAAAATACTAATTTCAAAGGAACATGACATTTAGTAGAAATAACTTGTTTTTTATTATGCTCCTTTAAACGCTCTTCAATCCTATTGGTGCTTCCTACATAGTACCATCGACATTTTGAACTTTTAAGAATATATACATGCCAAAGCATAATAGAATAGATATTCTCCACTGTCCTACCGTTAGACCTGCCTGCGCAGGCAGGCGACCCCCGGAACAAATTTATTCTACTGATTTTCTTTCAGAAAGTCAACAATGGCCAATTCCAAAGGAAGCTGGGGAATTGAAGAATACTTCATCCTGTTTTCAGCATCCATAAACAAACCCAATGCTTTCTGAAGTCCTCCATATCCTAGAATTTCGGCTTGATTTTTCATTGTTTCTTTTTCTTCTTTTGAAAATCCTGAAACAACTTCAGGATTAATGCTTAAGATAAGAACATGCCTTAAATAGGAAACAAGCGTCTTAGAAAGCTCCATGGGATCATACCCTTTTTCTAAGCTCTGCTCTAAGAATTCAAACGCTCCTTTTATATCCCTCTTTGAGAGAAACCAGGAAAATTCAGACGCCCATGCGGTGTCAGCCAATCCGAGCATCTCCTTTATACTGTCTTTTGTAATATCTGCTTTCCCTGAAAAAGTAAGAACCTGATCCAAAAGACTTTCTGCGTCTCTGACCGCTCCTTCCGAATGCAGGGCTATAAGCTCAAGGGCGGGCTTTTCTATTTTAGCTCCCTCTTTTTTTGAAATATGTTCCAATCTCTTGAGTATTTCCTGAAATTCAAGTCTCCTAAAATCAAATCTTTGGCATCTTGAAATTATAGTAGGCGCCATTTTATGGATTTCGGTAGTAGCAAGAATAAAAACTGCGTGGGAAGGAGGCTCTTCTAAAGTCTTCAAAAGCGCATTCACGGCTTCTTTTGTAAGCATATGGCATTCGTCTATGACAAACACCTTGTATTTTTCTTTATTGGGAGAGAATCTTATACCCTCTTTAAGCTCTCTCACCTCGTCTATGCCTCTATGGGAAGCAGCGTCTATTTCTATAAGGTCTAGAGATCTGCCGTCTTTAACCTCAAGACAAGAGGAACACTTGTTGCAGGGTTCTGACTCCCCTTCTTTTCTGTTTCTGCAGTTTAGAGCTTTTGCCAAAAGTCTAGCAGTGGTGGTCTTTCCTGATCCCCTGGGACCTGAAAAAATATATGCATGAGATGCGTTATTTGAGGAAAGGGCATTCTTTAAAGTCTGTATTATATGCTCCTGCCCTATAATCTCTGAAAAAGACTGTGGCCTGTATTTTCTATACAATGCTAGATTATCCATAATCCTAGTGTGGTTAGAAATAAAACAATTATACCCGAGATGAAAACTCCTAAAGAAATAAGCGGGAAAGCTCTTTTAAACGGAATATTAAAAAGAAAGGCGGCTATGGCCCCTGTCCAAGCCCCCGTAAAAGGAAGAGGAATGGCAACAAAACCCACCAAAGTTGCCTCCCCCGCTCTTTCAATTTTTGAACCGCTCTTCTTCCTTGTTCTTTCAAACACCCAATCAAAGCCCTTTTTCATTATGGCCGATCTTCCAGAAAGATATTTAGAAGCAGGGCCCAAAAAAAGAAGAATTAAAACCACAGGAACAATATTTCCCAGAAAGGAAATAAAAAAAGCTGTTTGCCAGTCAAGATTATAGATAGTGATTGCAGTGGGAAGAGACAGCCTCAATTCGCCCACCGGAACCATTGCAAGAAAAAATACCTTTAAGATAGAATCCATGATTTCATAATATATTATCCTTATGCCAAAATCAAACCTTAAAAAAATAGGCCTGGCCTATCGCCAAAACCATGAGAAACCATGAGCCTGGCTCATATGAGCCTGGCTCATTTTAACTGGCTGATTTAAATAAAGAAGCTCCTGCAAACATTTGTTTGCAGGAGCTAAGCGGAGATTACCGATCACAGCGTCCGAGAAGGGAATCCCTGATCGGGACGCTGGAGTCACCGTCGCCAGGCTTCCATCAAGGCGACAAGTGTGACCACGCCCAGAGCAAAGAGACAGATTTCCACCATCATGACTCAATCCCTTCCAAAGTGGTTACACAAAAACTTATTCAGTCTGCGACGGCATGTGGGACAATCGTTTGCTCCTTCATTAATCAAGCTTTTCCTCACCTCGTCAAATTTGTCCCACCCCCGAAGAACTTTCACAGTCAAATGCTTATGCCTGAAGCCCCTATGGGCAACCCAAACAATCAAAGCGACCAAGAGCGGCAGAAGAACTACGGTATTTTTTGAGAATATGGCTAACAGCATCGCGCTTCCTTTCGGTTGAGTTAAATCAGAGATAAGAAGAACTGGTTAAAGAATATAACAAGATGTTGATTGTGTCAATAGTGATTTTCTTTTCTGCTTTATGTATTATAGAGTAATGATCAAACTCTATAACACTCTCTCAAAGAAGAAACAGGTTTTTAGGCCACTGAAAGATAAGGAGGTCAGATTTTATTCCTGCGGCCCAACCGTATACAACTATGCCCACATAGGAAATCTTAGAACTTACATCTTTAATGACATACTTAAAAGAGTTTTGAGATATAACGGACTAAAAGTAAAGCATGTGATGAATCTGACTGATGTAGGACATCTCACCTCTGACGCAGATACTGGAGAAGACAAACTTGAGAAAGCAGCTGAAAGAGAACAGAAAACAGCGTGGCAGATAGCAGAATTCTATACCGAATCTTTCAAAAAAGACCTAAAGAAGCTGAATATAGAAGAGCCGGATATCTGGGCCAAGGCGACAGACCATATTGAAGAGCAAATAAAGGTTATAAAAATACTGGAGAGAAAGGGCTTTACATATAGAATAGAAGACGGCATTTACTTTGACTCATCCAAAATAAAAGATTACGGCAAATTAGAGGGAAAAAAGAAAAAGAACATCATGGCCGGAGCAAGAGTGGAAATGGCCGAAGGGAAGAAGAACCCTCAAGATTTCGCCCTTTGGAAATTCAGCCCCAAAGATAAAAAAAGGCAGATGGAATGGAACTCCCCCTGGGGCATCGGTTTTCCCGGATGGCACACCGAGTGCGTCGCCATGAGCAAAAAGCACCTGGGAGTTCCGTTTGATATTCACACCGGAGGGATAGATCATATTGCCGTTCATCATACAAATGAAATTGCCCAAACGGAAGCTGCTTTTGAAAAAGATTTGGCAATGCTGTGGCTACACGGAGAATTCCTGGATCTCAAAAAAGAGAAAATGGCAAAATCAGAAGGCAATGTTATTCTGTTGGGAGACATAATCAGAAAAGGATTCGATCCCCTGTCTTTCAGATACTTGTGCCTGACTGCCCACTACAGATCAAAGCTTACCTTCTCCTGGAAAGCCCTGGAATCTGCCCAGAAATCCCTGGAAAATTTAAGAGAAAGAATCTTCGGCCTTAAAGACAAGGGAGAAGAAAAAAAGAAAGAATTCCTAAAATATATAAATGATGACCTGGATATGCCAAAAGCATTGGCTTTTGTATGGAAGATTGTAAAAGAAGAGAAGGCAACGCAGGAACTGCTTTTTGATTTTGACAGAGTTTTTGGGCTCGGCCTGAATAAAATCAAAGAAGTAGAAATTCCGGAAGAGATTATTGAAATGGTAAAACAAAGAGAAAAATTCAGAAAAAAAAGCGAATGGGAAAAAGCTGATTTAATAAGAAAAGAAATTGAAAGAAAAGGCTACGCCGTTGAAGACACGGCGAAGGGCTCTTCTGTCATAAAAAAAATAAGCCCCCGAGCCGTGTAGAAACAGCTACGGGGGCCGGAGGCGGACTTAGTAGTCCGGGTTTAGGGCTTAGTCGGGAAGTTGATCTTGCAGGGCAATGACATTGGCATCGTGCCTTTGTCCCCAGTCTTTGGGGGCAGTATGTCTGATGACAGCTAAGACGCTGTCAACAACTTTTTCGGTTCCGGCCAACTGGCGATCGGGATAATTCCCTCTCGCTATTGCCCCTTTTGCCGCTCTTACCTTCTCCAACCTGATTCTTCCCACAAAAACCTCCTTTCAGTTACGGGAAGAGAAAAAACCGAATGTACCGTCAGTATAATAGCATACTTTTATATTAAATGCAAGGGCAAAATAAAAAAGGACTGCCCTCCATGGTGAAAAGACAGTCCCTTCTGGGTTTAGCCTCGTCCTAGAAACGAGGACTCGATCCTTGTGCCGGTGGCCCAGCAGGATACTGCTCTTTCAGTCGATCAGCGAATGCTTTTATCTGCTGATCCGAAGCTCCCAAAGGAAATAGCCTGTTGGAAGCAAATCTCTTCGCCCCCATAAGTCTCAATTCCCTCTTGGCTGCCTCTGAAAGATTGATGTTGTCGCAAACCACCGTTCCGCCACTACTCTTTGCCATGCTGACCTCCTTGAAAACCCTAAACCCAAAAAAAAGAACACGTTAATCTTATTTTAACCTTTTAAGAACATCTGTCAATATTGCTTAAAGACATCTCATTTGATACAAAGAATTAATGGCGAGCAATCTTAAAAGCATGAGTATCCCTCCACAGGACCTGGAAGCCGAAAGATGCCTTTTAGGATGTCTTCTCTTAGACAAAAATGCGATTGTAAAAGTAGTGGATTTTCTTCAAGATAAAGACTTCTACAAAGAAATCCACAGGCAGATATATATCTCCGTCGCAGAGCTTTTTGAAAAAGGAGAGCCGGTTGACCTTTTGGCTGTCTCTAGCAGGTTGAGAGAAAAAAAGCTTTTAGAAAGTATGGGAGGAGCAGGATATCTGACCGAACTTATAAATTCGGTTCCTACATCTTCCCATATTTTAAACTATGCTAAGATCGTCCAGAGAAAAAGAATCTTAAGGGAGCTTATTGACGCGAGCCAAGAAATCAACACTTTAGGGCACGAAGAACAGGAAGACATAGATGAGTTGCTGGATAAGGCAGAACAAAGAATATTCAGCATTTCCCAAAGAAGCTTAAGCCAAAGGTTCCTTCCGATCAAGGATTCCCTGGAACAGGCGTTTGAAAGAATAGATATGCTTTCAAAACACGAAGGAAACCTAAGAGGCGTCTCAACAGGATTCAAAGACCTGGATAATATTCTTGCCGGTTTTCAGAAATCAGACTTAATCATACTGGCCGCAAGGCCCTCCATCGGAAAATCCGCCCTGGCTGTTAATTTCGCAGCCAATATAGCAATAAATAACAAGCTTCCTGTCGGAATATTTAGTCTTGAAATGTCCAACGACCAGATAATAGACAGATTAATAGCATCAATCGCAAATATAGACTTATGGAAATTAAGAACCGGGAAGCTTTCTTCTGAAGGAGAAAACAATGACTTTGAAAGAATCCAGCATGCAATGGGAATCCTGTCTTCAACTCCGATATTTATAGATGATGCGGCTTCTTCCAATGTTTTGCAAATGAGGGCTATGGCAAGAAGGCTTCAGGCAGAGCACGGCTTGGGCCTTTTGGTTATAGACTACCTCCAGCTGGTAGAACCCAGAAATTCCAACGCCAGCCCTGTCCAGCAGGTTTCTGAAATATCCAGATCCCTAAAGGGCCTTGCAAGAGAGCTGAATATCCCTGTCCTGGCCCTATCCCAGCTTTCGCGTGCCGTAGAGCATAGGGTGCCCCAAATACCAAAACTGGCCGATCTTCGTGAATCAGGATGTCTCACAGGCGATACCCTTATAACCAGAGCCGATACCGGAGAAAGAACTCCCATTAAAAACCTAGTCGGCAAAGCAAACATACCAATACATGCTTTAGATGAAAATTTAAAAATTAAAACACATTTTATTTCGAAAGTTTTTTCGAGCGGGCAAAAAATGGTTTATGAATTGAAAACCAAAAGCGGATTTAAAATCAAAGCCTCTGCAAATCATCCCTTTAAAAAACTGGATGGCTGGCATCAATTAAACAACCTCAGACCCGGCGATCATATTGCCACTCCGCGCCAAATAAAGATTTCGACGCCTTTAAAGATGGATGACAATGAAATTATTTTACTGGCTCATTTATTGGGAGATGGTTGCGTGCTGCCAAAGCAACCCATTCATTATACAAGTGCAGATCATGAAAACATTAAGATTGTTAAAAACGCCGCGAAAACTTTGTTTAGAATCAATTCAAGAATCGTAAAGCAAGAAAATTGGTGGCACGTCTATCTTCCAAGTCCGTACAGACTGGCCCGTGGGAAACATCATCCCATAATAAATTGGTTTAATGAGTTAAAGATTCACCCCGTTCGTTCTTATGAAAAAGAAATTCCGGAAAAGATTTTCTCTTTAAGCGAGCAACAAACTGCTTTGTTCTTAAAGCATCTTTGGGCCACTGACGGAAATATTTCTATTAAAAAGTTGCTGGGAAGAAAAGACAGCGGGAATATTTATTATGCAACAACAAGCGATAAATTAGCTGAAGGGGTTAAATATCTTCTTTTGAGATTGGGAATAAGAAGCAAGATAGGCGGAGTCAAAAAAGAAAATTATAGAATTTGTTATCATGTAAGCATTCAGGGCAAAGAAGAACAATTGAAATTTTTAAATCTTGTGGGATGTTATGGAAAAAGAGGAAAATTAATTCCTAAATTAATCAGAAATATAGAAAAGATAAAATCCAATACAAATATAGATATTATTCCCAAGGAAGTCTGGCATAAAATAGGAAAATTTAAAGAATTATTTAATTTAAGCTGGAGACGCTGGGCTCAGCAGTATCAAATGGCTTATTGCGGATCAGCCCTTTTTAAGCACGGCGTGAGTAGGGAAAGAATAGGTAAAATAATTTCATTTATGCCATCGCAAGAATTGAAAGATTTATCAGATTCAGATATTTTTTGGGATGAAATAGAATCCATTATTCCCCTGCAAGTTGAGGAAGTTTATGATGCAACCGTTCCGGGAGTCCATAATTTTTTGCCAAACGGCATAGTAGCTCATAACTCGTTAGAACAGGATGCAGATGTGGTGCTTTTCATATATAGAGAAGACAGGTACAATCCGGAAACTTCAAGAAAGAATATCGCCGATCTAATGATAGCAAAGCACAGGAATGGGCCTGTAGGAAAAGTAGGCCTCTATTTTAACGATCAAACGGTGAGCTTTAAAAATCTTGAAAAACAACAGGAGTATCAGGAATAATGAATTCAATCCAAAAGATAATAGGATTCTTTTCAAAGTTTCCAACCATAGGCCCCAGAACAGCGGCGCGCTTTGCCTATTATCTTGTGAAACTGGAAAAGAAAGAGTTTAATGAATTTATTCATTCTTTAGAAAGATTAAGAGACGATGTAAAGCTGTGTTCTTTCTGCTTCTGCCCCTTTGAATCAGAAGAATCTCTCTGCCCTATATGCTCTGATAAAACCAGGAGCAGAGAATCTTTGTGCGTAGTAGAAAAAGAGCAAGACCTTCTTTCAATAGAGAAAACAAAGAAGTATAGGGGCCTTTATTTTATTCTGGGGGGAAATATAAATCTAAAGAAAGAAAACGGCGCAAGAATAAATGAGCTCAAAGAAAGGATTGAGAAGATGAAATTCAAAGAGATAATCCTGGCTATAAATCCGACTCCCGAAGGAGAAACTACGACTCTTTTCTTAGAAAGGGAGATTGAAAAATACAAAATAAAAACAAGCAGGCTTGGAAGAGGCCTGCCTGTCGGAGGAGAGATGGAATATGCGGACGAAGAGACACTCTCCTCTGCCTTTGAAGGAAGAAAATAAATTAATGTTTTGCCAGCTTTATCGCAGAAGTAAAAAAGAAGATTATCTTAAGGGCTAAAATCAAAACAATTATTGTCCCAGAAGCCGTAAACATCCGGCGGTATAAAGCATTTCCTTCTTTTAGAACCTTGAATTCAGTCACATAGACGACTTCGCAAGATCTGTCTCCGGTGTCTTCTCTTATGGTGCTGGTCGTGCGGGTTCCTGCCCCTATTTGATAGTTTACCAAATAACCCTTAAGGTAGATCTGATCTCCTATTTGAGTTTTTTTGATATCCTTATACACTTCGTCGGTAGCAGGCAAGAGATGGTTGTTTGATCCGTAAGACCAAGAAAACTTCTGGTACCAGTTTCTATCAATTCCATTTTTAAATATTGGATAACAAGTAAATTCTCCGTGCTTAAATTTCATCTGCTGATAGACTTCGTTTTTTATATTATCTCCCCATAAAACGCATAAATCTTTTGTATTTAAAGGATCTGCTTTGTGGGCGTAGTCCAGCCAGTTTTCGCTGTCATACATGGATACCACCACTCCTCTAAGCTCATATTCGTATCTTGGCGTTATATCGTAACCATAGCCTTCTTTTTCCTCGCAGAAAGGCTCAAGAATAGTTTCTGACTGAATCGGAGCAATATATATTTCGTTCAAGATTTCGTTCTTGTCCGGCAAATCATTTTTCTTAAAAAAAGAGAAAATAAAAAGAAATACGCTCAAAATCAGTATTATGCTAAATATTCTCCTCATAAAAATACTTCCAGAAACCTTATGACCAAAATGGTTGATAAAAATATGTAAATAAAATAATAAAATATTTTTACCTGGAGGTAGGTATTTTCATTTTTGAATTTAAATGCGATCGAAAAAGCATAGCTGATTGCTTCTTCAAGCCCTAAAAAATAAGCAATCCTGAATATATAGAGCAATGGCAGGGCTATCAAAAGAAGTATTGACTTCAGAGAATAAATAAAAATTGTACTATCCATTAAAGAAACTTCCTGGGGGCTGGTAAGAAAAGAGCGTAATTCAAAAAGGTAAAAACAAAAACCCACTATCTCAAAAAATAATTCTCTTTTAGACTCCTCTATCCTCATTTGATTAATCTAAATATTCAGGATGGCACTCGCTCTTCTGATGCAATGATTCAAAAACTTTGTTTCTAAAAGATTCTTTTCTCATCAGATCCTCAATTTCTTTAACCTCGCTATTTAAGTTTTGGTTGTCCCATCCATACGCTTGCATAAGTGGCAGTATCCTGGAAGTAATGATTTGTTGGAACTTCTGACCTGCCGGGGAACCCGCCTCTTCCATAGTCATAATCCGTGGATGCAAAATATCCAAAGGCTTGCCCAAGCCAGAATCATTTCTTGCTTGAAATTCAACGCAATAAAGATTAGCAACCATATCTATTTCTTTTTGGCTCGGCTTGAAAAGGATAATAACTAAAATAACGCCCATTGTTATAAAAATAATTAGGTATAGAATTTTTTTCATATTAATTTACACAGTTTCTTTTTTTAAGAGCTTGATAAACTTTATCGTAAAACTTATCATTTTTCATCATTATTTGAATTTCCAAAATTTCTTTCTCCATCTCGTCCGAAGTTAATCGGTGCTTTTCTGCGATTTGATTCATCTTAATCTGCATTTGATAAGACATTGCTTCTCCGTTCTTCATAAACTCGTCATAGGAAAAATCTGAACTATACGAGCCAAATGCACTCTTTAATACTTCTTGTGTTGCGCAAGTATAATCAACCATGATTTCAATTTTCTTTTTTTCATCCGCCCTTTTAACTTGGAAATAAATTCCTATGCCAGCTATTGCAACTAAAAAAATAATTCCTGTAATCAGCCTATAATTGAGCGGCCTAGAAACATAGTTTACCTCCTTGTTATCTTTTTGTCCGCCTTCTTCCGTCGGCACGGGGAAGGGAGAATTGTCATATTCATTTTCCATAACTTTTATTCTTTAAAATAAGGGGTCAACGCATTTTTAATTAACCTTCCGTCAAAATCATTCGGAATTTTTCCAGCATTTTCTTATTGTAGATTAAAAATTTAAAAAAAACAGCCTGTTTTATGCACAGGCTGTCTTTTAAACTTCTATCTTGGTAATTTCAACCTCGGTATAGGGCTGTCTGTGGCCCTTTTTGGTTTTGTGCCTTGTCTTCGGCTTATACCTAAAAACAATGACCTTGTCTGCCTTGTCGTTCTTCAGCACCTTGGCTGAAACAGAAGCTCCTTTCACCAGAGGATTCCCTATTTGGATCTTATTGCTCTTCTCTACAAGCAAAACATCCTTGAAAACCACCTCCTTTCCCTCTTCTTTCTCCAGCTTCTCTACTCTTATTTTGTCTCCGGGAGAAACCTTGTACTGTTTGCCCCCTGTTTTTATCACAGCTATCATATTATTCTTCTATCAGTGGAGTTTCTAATTCCTCCTCCTGCGCTTTAATATTAGTTTGGCTACCTGTTATTTTTACCACATCTTTATCCACTTTGGCAAGCTCTTTGTATGCTTTATTGTATGTTCCGACCGCAACCCCCATATGGCTTCCAAGTTTTTTCATATAATCTGAATAGGATCCTAGGTGCTTTCCAAGTCTCTCAACCTGCTTGATTATCTCTCTTGCCTGCTCTGAAATCTTCTGATTTCTAAGCCCCTGAAGGACAGTCTGCAGATATGCCAAAAAAGAAGTTGGGGAAACTATAACTACTTTCTTTTTCCCGGCATAATATATCAGGTTGTTTGTTTCTGAAGGAATACTTCCAACCTTATTTATCAAAAGGTCGTAATACACCGCTTCGGAGGGTATAAACATAAACGCAAAATCAGTCGTATTCTCTTCGGGCTTTACATATTTGGAAGTTTCTTCTATTCTTGTCTTTATATCTGAAATAAAGGCGGACTCAAATCTTTTTCTTTCTTCTCCCGAAGATTCTACCGCCCTATTGTAATTTTCCAAGCTGAATTTAGAATCAATCGGGATAACAAGCTTCCCAACAAAAATAGCGGCATCTACGATAACCCCGTCGGAAAATCCGTACTGCATCTGATAGGCAGAAGGAGGAAGCACGTTCTTAAGCACCGTCTCAAGATAGTACTCTCCCAGCACTCCCCTTTGCTTTGGATTCTTAAGGACGTCTTGAAGATTTTTCAGCTGATCTGCAAAGCCTATAACCTGTTTGTTTGTCTCATCAAGTCTTGTGAGTTTTTCCGTTACATTCTGAATTATTTTTGCCGATTCTGAAAATTGCGACTGCATAGACCTATTGGACTCCGAAAGCTTTGAATCTATCGTCTGTTGAAGATTGTTCAGCTGTTGCTGCATCATCAACAAAGGGCCGGAATTGTTTCTCCTTAATATTAAAAAAAATACCGCGACCGCAAATGCTATGAAAATAAGTCCGATTATCAATGTTAAATCCATAAATATATATTAGTAGATTAAGCCTGGAAAGCAAGCTCTGCAAATACGAAAATAAGATAGACTGCGATTAGTATCGCGGCTTCTGATCTTGTTATCTTTTTGTCCGTTTTTATAAACACCAGGAAAAATAAGGCCGATAAAACTAGAAAAAATCTTGCAATAATAAAAGGGCTTAAGGTTTCTAAATGAATCGGGTGGATTAAAACAACCAAACCCAGGACAAAAGTAGCAGTCATTATCACAGATCCCATCAGATCCCCTAAAATCATCCATGTTCTTCCTTTTTTAGCGGAAATTGTTGCGAAATAAGTTTCGGGCAGGGCGTTTCCAAGGCCTATTATGATAATCCCCACAAAAGAAATGCCTACGCCCAAACAAATCGCAAAAAACTTAGCTGACTCCACTACGCCCCAGGCGCCAATGAGAATAAGCAAAGCGAAGAAAAGAGACCGAACAAAATCCCATAAAAACACTCTAAAATCCAAAAACGGTTTTGTTCTCTTATGGTTTACTGAATTAGAAATTTGGTTTTTAAAATTTTCTTTCTTCGAAAAGAGCCATACGACATAAATCGCAAAGAAAAGTAAAAGAGCTGATCCGTCTATCCTGCTTAAGTTTTTATCCAAAATAAGAATCCAGGGCAGAAAAGCGGCAATGACAGTAAAAATCGTGCTTGCTTGAACCATTCTACTTTTTACGGATATACTTCTACCAGACACCAAAATAGCAAGCCCTACAGCCAAAGTCATATCAATAACATTCCCGCCGACTATTTCTCCGAAGGAAAGTTCTGGTATCCCCTGTAATGCCGCATTTAATCCAACAAAGAAGTTAGGCAAGGACCCTGCTACTGCTATAATAAAAAAAGCAACTACAAATTCCCTCCACCCCAGATATTTTGCCATTCTTTCCAGCACTTCGACAAGCCTGGATCCTGACCAGAACAGAAGAAGGCACGAAATAATAAATACCAATATCCAGATCATCTTCTGCTTATAAAAATTAGTTTTGTAATTTCTATCAAAACAAGGTTTGAAAGCCCTAACCCTCCCAATATGAGCCAATCATAAAAGTTCAGGGGAACGACTTTTAAAAGATTTTGCAGGGGGGCTAAATAAATCGTCGCTATTAATATAATTATACTAAAAAGCCAGGCTCCCACCAATAGCTTGTTTGAGAGGGGGTTTATTTTCCATATGTTTTTTCTCAAGCTCTTGCATGAGAGAATATAAAATATGGAATCTATGGCAAGGCCAGAAAAAATCATTGTCCTTATATGATCCATAGAATAATCCGTAAACTTATAAAGATAAAAAAACAATCCTAATAGGAAGATGTCTGTTAGTATTCCTATCACGAATATAAGTATTTTCATTTCAAGATCTAAAAGCGGAGCATTATGCCCATAAGGCCTCTGTTTCATTATGTCTTTTTCTTTAGGTTCAAAAGCAAGGGCTGCGTTAGGAAGCCCGTCTTCAATAAGATTAATCCAGAGAATCTGCCCCGCAGTCACGGGAATCGGAAACCCAAAAACAATGCTTGCCCCTATAAGAATAGTTTCTGTAAAAGAGCTTGAGAGAAGATAAGTTATCACCTTTCTGATATTGTCTATTATCCCCCTTCCCTCTTCAACAGCCGAAACCATAACATCAAAATTATCAGAAATTAAAACTAAGTCAGACACTTCTTTTGCAACTTCTGTTCCCGAACCTAGAGCCACTCCTATATCAGCTTTTTTCAGGGCCGGAGCATCATTAATCCCGTCCCCCGTCATTGCTATAACTTCCCCCCTTTCCTGCCAGGCCGAGATTATCCTCATTTTATGCAAAGGCTCCACTCTTGCGTAAACTCCGATCTTTCCGACAACTCTTGAAAGTTCTTGATCGGACATCTCATCCAAATCCTTCCCCTCTAATACGTTATCAGTGTTTATTCCCAACTCCTTAGCCACAGAGACGGCTGTAAGCATGTGGTCTCCTGTAACTATAATAGGGGTCATTCCCGCTTCTTTGCATGTCCTTATGGCGTCATAAGCTTCTTTTCTAATAGGATCCCTAAGAGCTATTAATCCGGCAAAAACTATGTCTTCAAAAAGATTCTTAAGATTATCTATTTCTTTGTACCCCATAGCAACAACCCTTAGCCCCCTTGAAGCTAGGTCTTCCACATTTATTCTTATCTCTTCTTCTAGCTCAGAGGTCATTTTCAGAGCTTCTCCCCCAGAGGAAACAAAACTAGCCATTCTCAAAAGCTTTTCGGGGGCGCCTGCGATATAGATGATATCTCTGTTTTTGGATATGCTAAACGCCTTAGCCAAATATTTGTTCTTAGGGTTGAATGGAAGCTCCGCTATTTTTAAAAGTTTTGACTCAAGGCGGCTCTTGTCCATTCCTGCATGCATTCCGGCTAAAAGCAGGGCTTTGTCGGTCGGCTTTCCTCTCACAACCCATTCTGAAGCAGAATCATCCGGGTTCTCTATAAAAGCTTCTGCGGTAAGCACCGCTATTTCAAGAACAATTCTTTTATCCTCCTCCGTCTTTGCGGAGATTTCCGCCACCTCCATTTTTCCTTCGGTGAGAGTGCCCGTTTTGTCAGTCGCTATTACAGAACAAGAACCCAAGGTCTCTGCTGATGAAAGCTTCCTCACGAGGCCCTTTTTTTTCATTATCCTCTGCATTCCCAAAGCCAATATAACAGTCATCGCGACTGGCAATCCTTCGGGAACAGCGGCAACCGAAACCGCAACCGCTATAGTGAACATTTCAATAAAGCTGTTCCCTGCAATCATTCCCTCTACAAAAATAAGAAGGCAGAGGGCGATTATGACAATTCCCAGTATTGAAGAGAATTTGCTGATTTTTTTCTGCAACGGAGTCTTTTCTTCTTTCTCGGAAGAAACCATTTCGGCTATTTTCCCTATTTCGGTATTCAGCCCCGTTTCCACGACAATGGCCTTAGCCCTTCCATCTTCTGCGACGGTGCCCATATAGGCCATATTGTCTCTGTCCGCAAGATCTATGCTTAATTTTAAGGAATCGTTCTTTTTTTCAGCAGAAATCCATTCTCCCGTAAGAGCCATTTCGTTGACCTTAAAATTATCACAACTGATGATTCTTGCGTCAGCAGGAACTTTGCTCCCCGAATTTAAGATTATAATATCCCCTGGAACAAGCTCTGATGAATCTACTATTTTCCTATTCCCCTCCCTTATAACTTCTGCTTCCAGGGTTATAAGATCCTTAAGTTTTGACAGGGATTTATTGGCTTTGTTTTCCTGAAGGTATCCTACAAAAGTATTTATAACCACTGCTCCAAATATAACCAAAGCATCCGTATAATCTTTGAACGTCAAAACAATAATTCCTGCTATCAGGAGAATGTATATTAGAGGGCTTTTGAACTGCCCAAAAAGTATATGAAGCCCGGACAGGGGCTTTTCTCTGGGGAGCAGATTGAGGCCGTATTTTTCTTTTCTTAACTCCGCCTCTTCTAACGCCAGTCCTTGTCTAAAATCAGACCCTAGCGCCCTGACTGCTTCTTCCCAGGTTATGCTATGCCACATTATTTAATTTTACCATTCTTAGCTCATATTAGCTCTGTGGAAAAGAAAAAGGGCAGTCCTCAAGCAGGGCTGCCCATCAAGGAGATCATGATTCAAGCCGGAATGGGCATATGGTAGCCCTCCGTCAAGGTAAAGGCACAAAAACTTTCCAGCCAAGTCATTTCATCGGCAGTCAGTCCTTCCTCAATATTGATCCTTCTGATTCTCTCAGGTTCCACGCTCAGGGAAATAGCTTGGTTGTCCTCGACCCCTACTGCTTGCTCAATCTTTTTGCACATAGTTAAACCTCCTATATATATAAGGTGCAAAAAAGTGCTACGGCAGTCGCATAATAAATCTGCTTTTGCAAATTTACTCGCAACGGCCACGTTTAAATTTGACTGTGGCAAATTTATTACGTGGCGCTCCCAACCGGAGTCGAACCGGTGTTGCATGATTGAGAATCATGCGTCCTGGACCACTAGACGATGGGAGCTTAAACAGATAATAACATTTCCAAGAGATATTGACAAGAGGAAAAATAGGTGCTAATATTAGACTAGCTCTTTTTAAGCAATGTGCTTGAAAAAGCTCTAAAAGTACTGTTTTTGTGGGGGCAACCATGAAAAAGATTGTGTTCTTTCTTACTCCTCTTCTTCTCGTGTCATCAGGAGAAATGAAGGATAGGAAGAACACGGAGGTTCTTATTATCCACCACTCCGACACAGAAGAAGGAAATGTGGAGGCATTCAGGCGCTTTCATAAAGATGAATATGGATGGCCGGATGTCGGCTATCACTTTGTAGTCACCAATGGCAAGGGAGGAGAGGACGGCCAAATACAAATAGGCCGCTCTCTTGAAAAAATAGGGGCTCATGCTAAAGCTAGAGGCAGGAATTCAAATTCAGTCGGAATCTGCCTTGTCGGCGAAAATCAGTTTACAGAGAAGCAGATCCAAAACTGCTTCATACTCGTGGCTTTTCTATGCCACAAGTATGGGTTTGAGCCTTCCGAGAAAACGGTTCAGAGGCACCACGAAAAGTGCCCCGGACCAGGCCTGGATTTACAATACATAATTGAAAACGCCAAATGGTACAAGGAGGAGTATTTCTAGCAGGATGCTGCCCCCGAGACAAGGACGTCTCGGGGACTTTTTTATTTAATAGTCAGGAGGAATTGAATAATAATCTATGATATATTTTGCCATTTCCTTAAAGACAGGAGCTGCAGAATATTCAGCCGTGCTGGTTTCGGGATTATCAAGTTTTACAAGCATTAATATTTTCGGATCAAAAGCAGGAAAAAAACCTATAAAACTCTGCCATGTTTTATCAGAATATCCTTTTTTATCTACCCCCAACGCACTCCAAGGAACCTGTGCAGTTCCTGTTTTGCCAGCAATGTAATAGCCGTCTATTTTAACTGATTTTGAAAAGCCGTTCTCTACTACGCTCACCATCATTGCTGATACCTTTGAGGCCGTACCGGGAGAAATTATCTGGCCTGAAATTTCGGGCTTTATTTCTTCTTCTCCTACTTTCCAGGCAACATAGGGTCTCGCAGTTTTTCCTTCGTTAGCGATTGCAGAAAAAGCTCTTACCAGTTGAATTGGGGTTATTTCTATGCCCTGGCCAAATGATGCTGTGGCAAAATCAATATCTGATCCTGTTCTTAACTTCTTGTTTTCAGAATAAGATTCTCCCTGAAGATCTATTCCTGTTTTTTCAAAAAATCCAAATCTGGAAAGATAATCAAAAAAAGAATCGTGGCCTGTTTGTCTTTCAGCAAAAACAGCTCCTGTGTTTATAGACATTTCTAAGACTTCGGTCATAGTCCTTTCCCCGAAAACCCTCTTGCCAAAATTTTCTATAGTCCTGTCCCCTATCTTTACAAAGCCCGGGTCGTTGAATTTTGTTTCTGGAGAAATACTCCCCGAATCTATGGCAGAGGCCAGAGTCAGGGGTTTCATTGTGGATCCCGGTTCATAAAGCTTTTGGACCGAGCTATTTTGAAAATCTTCAAGCTTTTCTACTTTTCCATAATAGTTGGCGTCAAAAGCGGGGAATTCGGCCATTGCCAGCACTTTCCCGGTGGAAGGCTCAATAATTATAATTTGTCCGCCCTCTGAAGACAGATTCTCCTGTGATTTTTTGAGAAGAAGCTCTGCCATATACTGAATGTTGTAGTCTATTGTAAGATATATGTCTTTTCCGTCAGCCCAGGATGAGTTTTTAAAAAATCCTTTAACTTCCTCCTTTCCTTGCAGATCTTTATCATAAAATCCCTCTATTCCATACTGCCCAGATTCTTCGCCCCCAACAAACCCTATAACCTTGGAAGCAATGCTCCCCAAAGGATATCCTCTAAGAAGATTATCCGTTATATGGATTCCATCTAAACCCATTTCCTTTATTTTTCTCTCCTGTTCTTCTGACATGCTGTTTGATATTTTCTCAATCAAAGTATCCCTGCTGATTTTTTCTAAAATAGATTCTTTGTCCTGGCCCAAGATAAAAGAAATGCTTTCGGAAACGGAGTCTTTGTTTTTAATATCTTGCGGGTAAATAAAAATCTGCTTTGTCTTCACATTTATTCCGGCCATCTGCCCCCCCGAAAAGAAAATCCGCCCCCTCTCCCCTTTTACCGGCTTATAAAGTCCTTGCTGGCCCTGGGCTAGAGCCCTGTAAAGATCATGATGAACTATTTGAAGATAAGCCAAGCGGTATATTATTACCGCTCCTATAAGAAGAAGAAAGAGAAAAACAATGTTAATTTTCCAGTTCCTCATCAGACACGTAATTGATCACAACCCTGCTATCCATTACCCTTATATACTCCACTTGTTTTACTTTTTGAAATCCCATCCTGCCCGCCTGCTCTATGGCTTTGTCCAAAGAATAGGCCTGCCCGGAAGCAAGCTCAAGTTCTTTGTTCTCCTTTGACAGTTTTGATATTTTTTTAGAACAATCTTCTGCTGAAAATCTAGCCGATGTTTCTTCGTTAATCTGGAGGATATAAAGAAAAGCAAGGGCAAAGAATATGATTACGGAAAAAACCCAAAAACCCTTGGATAGAAATGGATTTTTAGGCATTTTTTTCATAATTTTATTCCTACTCTTAATTTTGCGCTTTTAGCGCGCCTGTTTTCTTTTAATTCTTCTTCAGAGGATGTAACTGGTTTTTTGGTTAAGACTCTGAAATTATTTTTAAAGAAATTCTTTACTATTCTATCTTCTAGAGAATGAAAGGAAATTACTACCAGTCTTCCGTTTTTATCCAGTATCTCCCCTGCTTGCTCAAGCCCCTTCTTTAAATTATTTAATTCGTCGTTTACTGCGATCCTCAAGGATTGAAATGTTCTTTTCGCAACATGCTGTTCTCTAAATTTATAACTCTTGGGAAAAGATCTTTTTACTGTTTCGGCCAATTCTAGCGTGTCTCTAATGGGCCTTGATTCCACTATCTTTCTGGCTATTCTCCCGGAGAATCTTTCTTCTCCGTATTCTTTTAAAATCTCTGCTATCTCTTTTTCATTCCAATAATTTACTATTTCGTGCGCGGTTAGCTCCGAATTTTGGCTAAACCTCATATCTAGGGGCTCTTTCCTCAAAAAACTGAATCCCCTGCCGGAACCCTCTAAATCCCATGAAGATATTCCAAGATCAAAGAGTATTCCGGACACATTTTTGAAATTATGCTTTTCAACGATCTTCTTTAAATTAGCGTATGAATCGTTTTCAAGAATCATCCTTTCAGAAGGCCTTATCTTCTCAAAAACTTCTCTGTCCCATTCTATTCCTAATAATTTCCCTTCAGGAGCCGTTTTCTCCAAGATTGCATTTGCGTGGCCAGAAAGTCCTATAGTGCAATCTATAAAATGCTGGCTCGGCTTAGGATCAAGATATTCCAATACTTCTTTTTTCATTACCGGAATGTGCATGCCCTTAAACTTTCCAATAAATTACTTTGCGAGACTTTTCGCAGGACGACGGTCCGAGGCAAAGCGATTCGCCAGCAGGCGAAGACACGCGTTGAGCAAAGTATTTTATTGGAAAGTTCATCATATTCCTAGCTCGGGAAGGTTCTCTGCCAGCTTATCTATATTCTTTTCGTTTCCAGACTTATACCCCTGCCACTTTTCTGAATCCCATATTTCAAGCTTGTCTGACAGTCCGCAGACAACAATCTCTTTTTTAAGCCCTGCGTATTGCTTAAGATAATCAGGGATCAATACTCTTCCAAGCTTGTCCAATTCAACTTCAGCGGCTCCCCCCAATATGAATCTTGAAAACATTCTTCCTTCTGCCCTGTTGCTTGAAATCTTTTTCATTTCTTCCATAACCTGCCCCCACTTACCCTTAGAATAAACAACAAGGCAGTTGTCAAAACCCCTCGTGACTATCACTTTTCCTCCTAATTCTTTTCTAAACTTGGCAGGAAGAGACAGTCTCTTCTTTTCGTCTATTGAATGGTTGTATTCTCCTATGAACATTGAACTGATCGCTTTAGCGAGTGGTGAAATCCCGCCCTCTAAGCTATTCTTTTGCGCAATCCCCTCCATGCGCTTCCATAATACTTTAACTTTTTCTCTCTATCTCTTGCTATTTTCTCCGAAGAATATGCTTCGTAATACAAGAGATTAACTTCATTATTCTTTTTGTGCTCGGCAATACGTCTCTTTAAATCTTTGGTATAACCAATATAGAATTCCTTGTTTCTTTCCAGCACATATACACAATACATAGAGCATAGAGGGCGGGATAACTCTTCGCTCACCATTGTTCGTTCGAGTTATCCCCCATTTACTATAGTTTTCCCACCTTTTTCCACAATTATCCACTACGTATCCTTTATACCCCACTTAAGCCCACCCGGTCAACCCTTGCTTTATCCACCCTTTTTCCACAACCAAAAAGCAGTCCAGATAAAGACTGCTTTTTATAATCGCAGGACTTAGTTTGCCCCCAATCCCATTAAGGGAAGAAGAATTTGCTGAATTTCCTCCTGCCCTAAGAATTCATCGGGACCTTTTATATCAAACTCCTTGCCAAAGTCCGTAAAATCAATGTTTATGGACATCAAGGTGCCCTCTTCGGCCGTCTGGCTTATCCTAACCCCCCTCAAAAGATAATCTTTCTTTCCTATAAAAAGGTCCATGTCAAATTTGTTGGCTGCTTCTGTTAATTTTGAATAATCCACAGGAATCATGTAGGAGCTCTCAAACACATCCCTTATTTTCTCTGCTCTAATCCCTGTGATCAAATGATAAGCTGAAACTCCGTCTATCTTTTCGTCTTTTAATTCTTTTTTGACATAGAAAATGTCTTTTTCTGAAAAGATGTCTTCCAGCCCGGCTTGGCCTGAGGATTCTCCCGCTTTTATCCACTTGCCTTCAATAACGCTTAAATCAACAGGAATCGGAAGGGGCGGAATGTTATTTATTTTTAAGAAAACCCCCTCTTTGGAAACTAGGTAGTTTCCGGAAAGAGATATGCTTATTCCTTTAAAACTGCCAGAAAAATCAAATTTTCCGTCAAATTCAGCCAATTCGGGATCTGAACCATCTATATCTCCTTCCACTAAAACAGAAAACGACTGGTCTTTTTGGGATGCATTTGCTTCTATCTTTACAGAAGAAGTTAAAACATTGTCCATTTCTTGATTCATTCTGGACATTATTTCTTCAGGACTCGGCCTGAAAGGATTCCATAAAGGATCCCATATTCTTGAAGCCAAAGCGATTCCTCCTGCCAAAACAATTATAATAACGGCAAGAACCGCTGATTTTGCCCATAAAGGAAACTTTTTCTTAGGTGGAGGAAGCTGTGCCGGCTGGCTTGGGAAAATATTGTTTTCCATAAATTAAATTTATTTATTAATTTTTAATTATACTATTATTTACAATTAAATTGAAATCTTTCGGATTCATTTCTAATTTTGAGCCCCTTGAAAGATATCCTTTCAAAATGGCTTGGGCCAAAGGATTCTCTATTTTTTCCTGGACAACTCTTCTCATATGCCTGGCTCCAAAAACAGGATTATATCCTAATCTGGCTATTTCTTCTTTGAGTTCTTCTGTAATCACTATTTCAATTCCTTTGTTAAGCAGATTCTTTTTAAGCTTTCCGAGCATCAGCCCCGCTATGTCTTTTAGGTTTTCCTGGCTAAGGGGGGCAAAGACAACGAAAGCGTCAAACCTGTTCAGAAATTCCGGCCTGAATATCTTTTCCTGGAAAAGGAAATCAATCATCTTCTGCCTTATTCCCCCCCATTTCTCTTTTTCTTTTATTGATTTTAAGATAATTTCATATCCTGCGTTGCTGGTGGCGATAATTATGGTATTCCTAAAATCAACTTTCCTCCCCAGCCCATCTGTAATATGCCCTTCGTCAAAAACTTGTAAAAAGATATTGAGGATATTAGGATGAGACTTTTCTATCTCGTCCAAAAGAATCAATGAAAATGGCTTTTCTCTCACAGGACTTGTCAAAAGCCCCTGCTCCGAAGGAGATCCTATGAGTCTTGATATGTCTTTTGAATTTTGAAACTCTGACATATCAAGTCTAATCATATTGCTTTCGGACCCGAAGTATATTTCAGCTAAAGCTTTGGCGGTTTCTGTCTTGCCTACTCCCGTAGGACCTAAAAACAGGAATGCTCCCATAGGCCCCTGTCTTACTGTTATTTCAGCCCTCGCCCTCCTAAGAGCCGAAGAAACCTCCCTTACCGCTTCTTCTTGGTTTATAATCCTTTTGTGTATGAGATCTTCCAAGTTTATAAGAATGTCTTTTTCTTTTTGCTCTATTTCTCCGACAGGAATTTCTGATTTTTCAGAGACTATTCTTGAAACATGAGAAGGAAGAACTGCTTTCTCTTTCCTGCTTGCCACATAAACCACCGTTTCTCTCATAAGCTCTATAGCTTTTTCGGGAAATGAAAGAGAAGGAAAATATCTCTCCGAGAGAGAAACTGCTTCTCTTATTGAGGGATAGGGTATAAAAATATTATACTGCTGTTCTAGCAAAAGTGAAATATTTTGGAGAAGTGTAATTGTGTCTTTCCGTGATATTTCAGAAACTTCTACCTTTTCAAAAAGTGAAAGTATCCCGGGATTCTTTTCCATATTCCTATGAAGCCCCTCATAGTCTGCTATTGCTATAATCTTAAACCCCGATAGCCTCAAATAAGGAGAAATCACTCCGGATATATCCATGATCCCAAGCCCCTGTTCTCTCCCGATATAGTCATGGATATTATCCAAAACCAAAATTATGTTTCCCGCGGTCAAAGATTCCTGGAATATCTTATCTAGTGCGACTTCCGTCTCCTCCACGGATTCTATCTGCGCTAAAAGAGAAGAAATATCCAACTCCACCACTCTTTTGTAGTTTATTTCTTCCATGCTGCTGCCCAAAAGGCTTCTTTTGGCCAAATGGTAAACTATGCTTCTTCTTCCGGTGCCGGGATTTCCCACCAGCAACACATTATTATTCCCTTTTATAGAAAGTATTCTTTCAACCGAATTCAGCTCTTCTGAATGCCCCGCAAAATCTATGTTAGATTTCTTGATCTGCTCTGTTATATCTTCAGAATACCTGTCTAATGTAAGAGTAAATCCTGATGTCCAGTGTTTGGCCAAAGTTCCCCTCTTGGCAAGATTTTCATATTTCCAAAAAGATTTTCTTAATTTTTCCTTTTCTCTCAAACGCTCCATCCACAAAGATAAATCTTCAATATCTTCTGCTTTAAGATTATTCTGAATAAGCATCTCTTTAAATACTTTGTCTTCTTTGGCAAGACTGTAAAGGAGATCTCCAACATCACATTTTTCATGCCCGTGGATATGGGCCAGCTCCAAAGAATTCAAAATTGATTTTTTAAACTCCTCCGATTCTAGCGGCAAACCTTCTTTTATGACAGGGTAGCTCTTTGTTTCCCCCCTCACTGCATCCATAAATCCCTTATAATCCACCAGCAGTCTTGAAAAAAGAATTTTAAATTCCGGATTATTTTTTAAGATAAAATAAAGGATGTGAGTTGAGGTTATTTCTGGAGATCTGGCCGATTTCAAGGCAGAAAAAACAGCCCTGGCCGCCTCAAAACTAAAATAATCAGCTATATTGTAATGTTGTATATCTGACAGGGCTTCGTTTAGAGAACATGAAACCCGGGGATTCTTTACTTTTTCTTCAAAGAAATAACTTTTTATAAGACAGATGAGATAAAAGGATAAAGAAATGAAAAGAATTCCCAAAATCTTCCTGTTCAAAGCATACTCAAATCTTTGCAAAAAGAATCCGTATAGGAATAAGACAAACGACAAGGCCAGCAGAATCAGAAAGAGTTTTTTCAAAAAAAGAATTGCTCTGAAAATCTTTTCCATCCTTATGGCAAAATATATTCTGGAATTTTTAAAATTCATATTAAAAGGCCGATGCCTAAAACTACTAGGATTATTATTAAAATGGGCAGTAGAATCCATAATGCAATAAGGATCACTCCTAAAAAAAAGATAAGAAGTTCTAATAATGATCCTGCGGCAATTGCTCCTATTCTTATAACCGCCCCTATGACCCTGGACATTACATTAAAAACTAGTGTCTCAAGATTTTCCCACACATTAAAAACGTTGCCATATCTGAAGCGATATTTTCGCCAAGGAGAAAAAAGAGTCCTCAAGAGAAAGGGCGCCGAAAAATAGTTAAGCCCGAACCAGAGAAAATTCTTCCAGACCGCGAAAAAACCCTTAAGCCGGTCTTTATAATACCAAGAAAAGAAATTTAACGACAAAGCCATTTATATATTATACTATATCCAAAGAGCATGTAAAATATTTGACTTTTTTTAATAAAAAGGTTAAATTATCCCCAGTACCTAAAAACAAGAAGAATCCAATTTGAGAGGAAAGGCCATGAATACAAGACTAAGAGAATGGGCGCGAAAAAACGCAGCTAACGTTGTGACTGTGGCAGGATTAATATCTGCCTCAATTTTCTTGGCGCTCGCTCTTATCCAGCCGAATGAGCATCAAAAACAGCTATTTTGGGCAACAGTTGCCGCAGTTTCTGATTTTTGCGACGGGAGAATCGCAAGAAAATTCAATGCAGTGAGTGTTTTCGGCTCCTACATGGATCGGATTAAGGATCACCTTCTCATTTTCCCGGGAATTGTCATCCTCTTATTTTTCCATTGGGATAAAGTCTGGGTGCCGGAAATTCTTATCGGTTTCGTCGCTACTCTGATATTCTTTGAAATCAAAATAGCGCGGGTAGGACTGATAGGATACCGGTGGTATATAAGAGGAAAAAAGATCGGAGAAAAGCTTCAGCCGGATAATGCCGGAAAGAAGAAGATCTTTACCGGATACATGGTCGTCCTTTTGTGGTTGATTTCTTTGAGCTTTCCGAAAATAGCTCCTTTCTTCTGGGCTATTATATATTTCGGATTGTCTCTGATGGCTTACTGGTCGCATATAAGCATATCAGAGTACTCTGAAAGAGAAAGAAATACTAGACTGAACACTGCCCCGCATTAAAAACGGGGCTTTCTTTTACCAGGGAGCAATTTCACGCCAGATAGGAACAATGAACATTTGGGAAATAATGCTTGAAAAGTTATACCCTCCGCGGTTGGAAGATCTGACTCTATAATTTGCCTGATGCAAGGTTGGGTTCGTATCAGAACATTCCAAGGCCTGCTCGCAAACCAATTGCTGGCATTCTATTATACAGATAACTTCTGGACTGCTGAAATTAGGATCTTCGTCTTTGAAAACCTCGTATGTCACAGGCCCCCCAGCCGGAGTAGTTGAAGATTCTGTCCATGAAAGATAGAAAAGAGCGTCGTTCACTTTTTCTCCCGAAAGAGAAAAGTTCCCGGGGGTCGCTATCGGAATGTTGATGGCTATGATATTGGATTCGGTCCTGCCATAAGGATTTTCTGCGACAATCTTATATTGATAAGTTTCTTCGTCTAAAAGAATCCTGTCTCCGCTAGAATCAATCCAAGATATGTTCCTGGGAATTTCAATTCCCGGAAGCTGGTCAACCTGGGAGAAGGGGCTTGAGGCTCTCCATATCTCGTAGGTCTCCTCGTTTCCCGCGTCGGTCCAGTATATCCATACAAATCTGCCGTCTCCGGTTGATTTTACTCCCTCAAAATAAAGCTGCGGCGGATTGGGAGGAACCGTAGAACAGTTCTGGGAATCTATCTGGCTGCTTTCGCTTGAAAAAACATACCCCATTGAACCGACTGCTTTTATTTTATAAACATAGGAGCTTCCCTCTACAATATTAAAGTCGGCATATTGTCCGGTAATGCTGGAAAATCCGGCATAAAGCTCGGAAAATTCTGTCTCCCCCGAAGTTAGATTTTTTCTCCAGATATCATAAAAAATAGTGTTTCCGGAAAGATCTTGGGGCCAGCTTATTTCTATTCTGGAACTATAACCATAGCAAACAGAAGCTACTGTTATATTAAAGACCTGTCCGTCATAAGGAATATCCTGGCATAACTGAGAGGTTTCGGACACTGAATCAGAAAACGCATTCTCCCCTACGCCCACAGCTTCTATAAAATATTCATAATTAACTCCATTTTCAATATTGTAATCTTCGTAATAAGAAGATGCTGTGTCTGCTAAATGAAGAAAAGAAGTATCCCCCGCCCTTCTCCGGTAAATGCTCCAATAAGAAGTATTTGAGTCTGCCTGCCACGAAAGCATAAGAAAAGAACTTTCTTGCGCGCATCCTGAAGTAATTTGAAGATCTGGCTTTGCTGGCAGGCAAGAAAATCCTGTTATTAAAATTTCGTTTGAAAATCCGCTTTCAGCGTCAGCCCCAAATGCCTTAACCTTATAACCATAATTCCCGAGATTAACTAGAGGCAGAATGCGGTTGGCAGAAAAAGCTGAATCTACCCATACAGATCCATTAATGGCCGCGTTATTTCCGTATCCGCTTTTATCGTAAGCAGCGCTGCCCGAACCTTCGTTAAGGTGAAGATCCACAGCCAATCCATAATCGTTTTCAGAAAACCCCGAATAAAGATTTTGCAATTCCTGATTGCTTAAAATCCGATTGTAAATACGGATTTCATCAAGCAGGCCCTGCCAGTATCCAGCATACTCATATCCTATGGTCAAAGGCCTTGAACTTGCTGAAGGATCTATTGTATATGAACAAGTGGTTGCCAAAACTCCATTTTTATAAATCTTAACTGTTTTATCAGATATATTTCTCACTGCCATGACATGAACCCAAGTATTATTTGAAAATATATTAGAAGCGCTACAGCTCATATAGGGAGAAGTATTATTCTTTGCAGAACCATGGTAATAGGTTAATCTCCCGTTTGTTTCCATTGTAAAATTAAATTCCCCGCCGTAGGCCTTGCCCAAAGGATTCTGCCTCCCTTTGGAAATATTTGCAGGATACGCCCAAAAAGAAACTGTCAAATTTCCTATTATTTGGAGAGAGCTTGCATTCGGAACCGAAAGATAATCATCAATTCCGTCAAATTGAAGGGAAAAGCTTCCCCTGTCGTAAAAAATGCTTCTTTCGGCCGAGTAAACAGAAACCGAGCTGTCAGGATTAGTCCTATAAATATTGTAAGAATGAGCGTTTTCGGGCTCTGTCCAAGAAAGTCCTGCGTAAGGTATATTATTCTGGCAAAAAAGTTCAGAACTTAAAACGGGAGAGGACGGAGCTAAACCGCAGCTATATGCAACCGTTGATTCTTCAGAAGAATCCAGCTGATTTCCATTCTGCCCAATTGTTTTTACAAAATAAGAGTGGCTGGAAAGGGGTAAAATTTCTGAATCGTTCCAAATTCTTGAAGAAAATTCCGGGTCTCCGATATCAACAGTTTTTACCATAGCCGAATCCTTGTAAATCTCATATTTCAAAGTATTAAGCGGCGTGCTGTCTGTCCACCCTATCGTGTTTTTAGGAAAAACCGAATCACATCCCGCATATACATAAACTGCGGGGAGAGACGGAGAACAATATCCTGTCAAAAAAACAACCGGAACCGAAGGGCTGCTTGACCCTCCCGCCCCATAAGAAGAAACATAATAAGTATAGCTTGAATTTACAATAACAGCGTTGTCCTGATAGGAAGAAAATTCTGTTGTTATAGGAAATGGACTGACGGAAGGACTTCTATAAAGAGTAAAATAAAGAGTATTTTCCGGGACAGTCCAAGAAAGATCTATTCTCGGATAGGAATTCCCCGTTCCAGAACATACGAATGACCCTGTTAGAATAGAAGCGTCCGGAGCAACGCAAAGGGGTGTTTCAGCAGAAGCTAGTTGAGATTGCGACTCCCCGGCGGGCCCTATCGCTTTAATATGATAATTATATTCTGTTTGCTGGCTTAGGCCATTATCATTCCATATTCTTGAATAAAATTCAGGATCCTGCTGGTTTATTGTCTTAATAAGTCCCCTGACGCTGTCGTAAATCTCATATCTCTCTGTATTCATGGTATAAGACCAGGTAATTTCTGCTGAAGGAGTCCCGTCTTGGCAAAACGGCTCCGCATACAGGCCAGGAGAAGCCGGGGGGCAAATGGGAGCTTGGCTATTTACCATATTGGATAGTAAATTTCCTCCGTTATTTATAGCATTAACCTGCCAAGAATAATTTATTCCCGATTGTATTCCGTTATTTATCCAAATAGGATCATAAGCTTCAACAGAAAGGGAGGAACCCAAATAACCGTCATTTCCTCCGTTTGAACTGTCTGAAACCGATTGGCCAGATCCCTCATCAAACCGCCAAAAACCCACAAGACCCGATTCGTTGTTATAAGTTCTTTGGTAATGCTCTGAAATCTCCAAAGCGCTTAATGCCCTATTATATATTCTCGGTTCGTCCATCGCTCCTTCAAATCTTTCGTTATAGTTGGTGGTAGCATACCTGCTTCCTATTCTCAAAGGAGATGTCCCTGAAGATATGTTTCCGACATAAGAACGAGAACACCCCTGAACTCCGTTCACATAAATCCTTAAATAACTTCCGTCGTAAGTCATTGCTATATGATTCCATTTGTTCAGTTCGGCCAAATTAGTCGTAGTGCAAGATCTCAGTCCTCCGCTGTAAATATATCCTTGGACTTTTCCGGTATTATTCTCAAATCTCAAAATATACTGATCCGGATTTCTCTTGCTAAGAATATTCCCATAATAGTAGAATTCTGTCGGGTATATCCACGCTTCCAGCGTTATTCTCTGGGGATTAAGACTGTCATCATTCGGAATATCCACATAATCGTAGTATCCGTCAAACTGCAAGGATCTTCCGTAACTTTCTTCAGTAAAAGGAGAAACGACTTGATTTTTAATAATTAGGTTGTTTCTTAAAATATTATAAGAAATAGCTCCTGCGCTCTGCGTCCAAGAAAGATCGGCATAAGGATAAGGACCCTGGCAGTAAAGCGCTGGCTCCGACAAAGAATAGCTACCCGGAAGAACACAGTTATATGAAGCAATCTGATTGTATCCCGATGAAGATCTTTGGCTTCCAAAATATCCCACAGCATCTACTTTATATCTGTATGTTTGAGAGGGATTTATTGTCTGGTCCTGCCAATTTTTTATTGCAGGATCAGTTATAGTATGAATAGGTATGGTCAAGCTGTAATCCTCCCTGAATATCTCATATTTTAAAGTATAGTTGCCGTCAGTTATCCAAGAAAGATTTACCGCCGGATTTTGGTTTATGCAAGCAGAAGACAAAGAAAGAATAGGAAGCGTAGGGAGGCAAGATAATGTTGATATGCTTTGCGGATCGGAATTTCCCGGAACAGTTCCTGAAGGGCCCCTTGAAATCACTTTGTAGTAATATAGGGTTGAGGTGGAAACATTTGAGTCTCTCCATTCTCTGCTGGAGAATTCAGGAGACCCCTGCTGAAAAGCGGCCAGCAAAGCCATATTTTCAGACGAACTGCCTCTGTGTATTTCATAAGACAAAGTATTTGAACTTTCTGACCAGGAAAGATCAACATAAGACAGACCGCTCGCGCAACCCTGCGATAAAGTTAAAACTGAATCGGAGGGATCGTCACAATCTGCAGCCACAATAGTACGCGCGTTATCAGAAAAAACACTTGCGCCTCCAGAACCATAAGCAATAACATAATAAGTATATTCGTATCCATTCTGAACAGAGCTGTCTATATAAGAAGTTTCTAGAAGATTGGACAATGCAGACCCGTTCCTAAAAATACTGTAGTAGGTTACATTATCAGAAAAACTCCATTCGTTTCTTATATTTGACATTCCGTTTACACAATAAGTTTCCGGTTCCTCTAAAAATGGGGGCGGAGAAGGAGGGGCTATGGTCGCGCAATCAATACTTTCCGAAGTTTGATTTGAAAATAAGTTTGAGAAGTTGCTTCCGACAGCTTCCACCTGATATGAATATAAACAGGCCTGGCCGGGACAAAGATCCAGATCCATATAGTCTGTATAAGACTCAGAGCTTGCTTGATATATAAATTGGCTGTTCCTATAAATATTATAATTGCTGGCTCCCTGTGTTTTTGTCCAAGAAAGCCTAAAGCTGAATTCATCGCAATTATTTTGAATGGACAAAAAGGGTTGGCATCTTGGAATTAAAAGGTCGCTTGGACTTGAATTTTCTGCAGCTCCCGCCCAAACAGCTCTCACAAAATAAGATGCTTGAGATCCTTCCTGCCAATAATTTTCCAAACTCAAAGACAGGTTATCCGTATAGGAGTTAAGAGAAGTGGATCCCAAAAGAATATATTCTGAAGCCGAAGGATTTTTTCGGTAAATTTGATACTGCTGGACTCCAAAAAGACTGGTCCATGCAAGAGACACAGAAGGTCCTCCCGGAGACGCCGAAAGACAGCTTGAAGATACGTTTAAAATAGGAGCGCAAGCTGGCGCAGGAGCAGATTCTTGGTTTGAAGAAGCTAATCCTTGGTCCCAAATAGCTTTTATCTGATACGAGTATGTCAAAGCCGCTTCCAGATTAGGTCCGTCCGAAAAAGAAGTTTCCTCTACTTCGGTTATTTTCTGGCCGTTCTTATAGATATCATATCTCAATACATCTCCTTCAGCTTGGTTCCAGCTCAAAGAAATTTCAGGACCCGAATCCTGGCAGGAAGAAGAAATCTCTAAAGCCGGAGCGCAAAAAATAGGAGATACGCTTTTCTCTTCAGAATAGATCTCTCCCGATCTAATTTGATAAGTATAACTTTCTCCGCTTTCAGCCGAAACATCTGTATAGGATAAATTAGGAGTTGCCTCTAATTCAACAAACACTAGAGAATCTTGGGATTTTCTAAAAATAGAGAAAGAATTCCCTTGGGGCAAATCAGAAGTCCAGGAAAGGATTGCTTGAGCCGAAGAACCAAAACATTCTGGCTGTGCAGTATCAAAATTTATTGTCTCTGCTGAAAATACGAAGAAGGGCCAGAGAAAAAAAAGAATAAAGGTTATAAGAATGCTTTTGTTTTTCACAAGCTTGAAGGCATAATTCTTATTCTTACGGCTTCAAATTCCGCATCTTGGGATATATCTCTGTTTGATACTATTTCAACCGAATCCCCCACTTTAAGATCAGTAAAACTTATAGAGGTTTCTTGGATTACCTTCTTGTTCTCTTCTCCCGTATTCTTTAGAGAGAGCATAGTAAACTTTGTTGCAGAATTCACCAATGCTTTTCTTTGTTCTGACTTTTGAAGAGGTTCTCCTTCGTCTCCCAAATAAGGTATGCGGGCCTTAAATACAATCGCGTTCTGTCCTATCTTTTCTATGACTCCTGTAAGATTGTACAGCACTTTAGGAAGGGTGACTTTCGGTTTAACAGAAACTACTTCAGAGCCCAGCCGGGATTCTATCTCTGATATTTTCTTTGAGAGATTGTAGTTATAGGAAAGAATCACGGCGAAAAGCGCGATAAAAACAATTACCGACAAAATAATTATAAAAAGCTTCAAGTGCTTTTTCTTAACGAAGAAAACTTTTCCATGTATTTGATAGAACATTTTTTTATTTTACTTTATATTCTATTCATTCTAAACAAAAACAGGGAAATGTTAAGGAAGTTATCCACAGATCTAATTTGTGGGCAGTACAGGATTTGAACCTGTGACCCCTGCAATGTGAATGCAATGCTCTGCCGCTGAGCTAACTGCCCCTTTTCCACTTCATTTGTCTCTCTCTATCTGCTATCATATTATAATAAAAGCATCAAAATGCAAATTTTTGAATTTCATTTCAATCCGAAAAATAAGAGCTTTGAAACATATATTTTTGAACCGGAAAATGCTTTGGAAAGAAAGCTCGGAGGCCTATATATGGCCGGGGAAATCAAGAACGGACTGCCCAAAAAAAGCATTGAGCTTCTTAACGGACTAGCAAAGACTGTCAAAAAGAGCTATTACTCGGGAAAAACACCGGATAAGGCCCTCTCTTTTGCATTAAAATCTGCCAACGAGCATCTGGGAAAAGAAATAAAAGAAGAAAACGTCAACTGGCTTGGAAACCTGAACTTCGCCGCCTGCTCCTTAAAAGATTCCGATCTTTCTTTCACTCTTGCAGGAGATATAAAAATAATACTGATAAGACAGGGAGAGATAATAAATATAGGAAAGAACCTTAATCTTGAAGGAATGAATCCTTATCCCTTAAAAATCTTTCTTAATGTAGCTTCGGGCAAAACGGCCCAGAACGACATTTTAATTATATCCACCAAAGACCTGCTTGAATTTATAAAAGAAAATGGAGTCCTTTCAAGTATCGCTAAGTCGGGAAGCATCAGCGAAAAGAAAATAAAAGAGCTCCTTCCGCACTCCTTATTTTCCAAGGGCCAAGGATCAAAGATATCCGGAGCTTGCCTAATATTTATTTTCGGAGAAGAAAAAAAGAACGCTTTCAGAGATTTTTTTCAGAAAGAATCGCTGAAGATTCCCAAAATAAGTAACCCTTTTGTTTCTCTGAAAAATCCCGCCATAGAGAAGCTTAAGCCCAGAAAAAAGTTTAATAAAGCAGGGCTGATAGTATTATTAATCGTTCTTTTGGCATCGGGGTTCTTTCTTTTTAAAAATGTCCCTGCGAGGCAAGATAAAACTTATGAAACCTTAGAACAAAAGTTCAGAGAGGCCGAGGGATATCTAGTGATAAAAGAGCCCGAAAAAGCCAATGCATTGCTTAAGGAAATTTTAAGAGAAATTTCAGACGTTGATATTCCAATAAGAGAAAAGGTAAAAAAACATCTTGAAACATTAAATCCTTTAGAAGAAGCTGATTTAAAATTAGAGCTAAAGTTAGAAGAATCAGGCCTTGGGCTTGATAGAATATTCTGTTCAGAAAGCATATATTTTTATAAGAAGGGCTCTGATATAATAATCAGGGATGGAAAAGAAAAAATTGAACTATTAAAATCGGTTTCCGGAATGAGCGATGGTTTTGTTTTTTCGGGTCCTGAAACTCTTGTCTATCCTGACCAAGGATTATGGAAGGAAAGAAAATTAGAAAATATGGAAAACGGGCTTTTCTTCTCCTATTTTTCCAACCTTTATTTTATTGATAAATGCAAAATCAAAAAATACTCCTACCTGGGAAATTTAGAATGGTCTAGTCCTCAAGATTGGCTGAATAAAAATCTTGAGTCGTGCTCTGCCAAATCATTTGCGGTAGATGGATCCATATGGATCCTGAATGAAGACAATACAATAGACAAATATTACGCAGGAGCGTTTCAGCAGAAGATATACCTTGATATCTATCCTTTTATAAACCAAATATCTAAAATAGAAACAAATTCTTCTCTCCCCTATCTTTTGATTTCAGACAAAGAAAGGATTATCTTTGTTGAAAAATCTTCGGGGCGGATCTCAAAACAGGTTTCAATGCCGAGTTTGGTTGATTTCTCTATTTCTGGAAATACTCTATATATTTTCAACGGATCTGAAGTCTTTTCTACGGATATTTAATATCCTTTGGCGTTTTTTACCATCGCAATATAGATCAAGAGCATAGAAAAGAAAAAAACAGGGAGAATTATTTTTGAATAGTGGCACTGGCCTAAGAATGCATACATTGATATCAAAGAAAAAACCAGCACAGCCCACCAGGCCTTATTCGTTTCAATAAATCCTTTTTTAACGGAATAAAAAAATATCAAAAGCAGAATTCCTGAAAAAAACAGGAGGAATGAACACATATATAGGGCAATTATATCAAACAAAAAACCCCTTGCAAGGGGCTTTTGTTTATTTCAGCTCTACAGATGCTCCGGCAGCTTCAAATTTCTTCTTTAATTCTTCCGCTTCTTCTTTTTTTGCTCCCTCTTTTACTGTTTGAGGGGCAGATGAAGCGGCATCAACCATGTCTTTTGCTTCTTTTAATCCTTTTCCGGTTATATCCCTCACTACCTTTATAACCTCTATCTTTTTGTCTCCTACTCCCTTTAAGACAATGTTAAATTCCGATTTCTCTTCCGTTGCCTCGCCGGAACTTCCAGCGGAGGCGGGAGCTGCCATAGCGACAGGCGCAGCTGCTGAAACTCCGAACTTTTTCTCAAGAACTTTCACAAGTTCTGAAAGATCAAGAACAGACATCTTCTCTATCTCTTCTACTAAGCTTTTGAATTTTGCGGGAACTTCCACTTTTTCTTCTTCTGCCATATTTATTTCTTAATTGCGCTTAATGCGTAAACTAAGTTTCTTAAATTTCCGTGTAAGCAGCTCACAAGCCCTGAAACAGGGCTTGAAAGGCTTCCTGCGACCTTTGCCAAGAGCTCTGCTCTTGAAGGAATTTTTGCTAAATTCACTACGTCATCAGCTGTTATTATATTATTCTCAAAAAATCCGGCTAGGATTTTCAAATTCTCTTTTTCTTTGGATGTTTCATAGCTAACCTTTGAGGGAGAAAACTCATCCTCAAATCCCAATACTAACGCAACCTGTCCCTCAAGCTCCCTGGGATTGTATTCAATTCCCTTTTTCTTGAAAGCAAGCCCCAGAAGGGTTTTTTTGGCCACCGAAAGCTTGCATCCTTTTTCCTTAAGCTTCTTTCTAAAAGCGCTCAAGTCCTGATATTTCATTCCTTTGTAATCTACAAAAACCATTGATTTCTGCTTATCAAGGCTTTCGCTAAGAACTTTCAATATGCTTTTCTTCTGATCTTTTGTTTGGGGCATAAAAAAATCTGTGTTTCCACAGACAAAACGAGTTTTAACTTGGCTCGCCGTAGCTTTAGCGAAGGCGGCTCCTCGGCAGGATATTTAATTATCCGCCTTCGCCCCAATTATATCGGGACTATGGCGAGACAAGCCTGCTGTCTATGGATTCTTTATTATGTTCTTATATTACTTATTCAAAAACTTCTGTCAATACCCTCTTTAATCCTGGACACAGATAAGCTTCTGTTCAGAATTACAATACTTTCCGATATAGGGAGAAAAGGATTCCTGGCTTATACCTATTCCAAACCCCCCGAGAGCTACAGCATAAGTAAACTCTCCCGTAGGCGTATAGCAGGATGCAAAAGAGCTGTCAAGCTTAATTTCAGGAGAATATCCTGGAACATTTTTCGCTCCTTGGGTCCAGTTCTGGCAACAGCTGGAATAGCTGTATTTCTCCTTCAGAGAAGCAAAGTTAGCATCTACAAAAAGACAATTCTTCTTGGTCTTTGAATCAATCCTGCCTAACCAAACGTTAGAAAGGTCCGAATAAAAAGAATCTTCCAGCTTTTCTTTATTTAGAATTTCAGATCCTGCGATCCTGGCTAAAAACTGTTCAAAACTATTTCCGATCAGCCTGTGGCAAGTAGCCCCCCTCAAAAGATTTGAAGACGGACTTGCCTCCACGAAAATTCCATCTTTGCTCTTGAGTCTTGCAACCGCAGTTTCTTCATCCTTTTCTCCTCCCAAAAAAGCAACCCATTTGCCTTCGTATCCCAGTTTTTCAGCTGATTCCTGGCATTTCTTATCCGCCCCCTCAAGCCCTTCTAAATTACCGCTAAAAGATTCGGGGGTTATGAAAAGGAACCGGACGCCGGGCAAATCGCTGGGAAGATAAGGCCATTCGTTCTGGACCGAAAGAGCATCACAGCTTGAAAGTTCAGGATATGTTATGCTCAAAGAACCGTCAGAATAATCTATTTTACTTCCTTTTCTCCATGGATAGTCAAAAACAGCAATCCAAAAATTAGCTCCGTATGCGTGTCCCGGCTGTATAGTCCACTGATAGCTTCCATCTGAAGCATTGAGATTTTCAGCTATCCATTCGGGCTCCTCTCCGTTAAAAAGCACTATCCCTATTTTATCCACTCCCCTTGAACTCCATTTGATTTCGTAGGTCTTCCCTATCTCTAAAACCTCCCTTCCGTTAGGAGAGACTAATAAGACTTTTTTTGAAGCATAGCCAAAGAAGATATAGAAAGCTATGGCTAGGATAACCAGAATCCCAATTATTAATATCAAGAATAGGCCTTTTTCAAACGGAAACTTTTTTTGTTCATCCATATTATTTTTTACAAGTAAAATTTATTGAAGACCGCATTTTATTTACCGCCTCTCTAGCAGAATAATCTTTTGAAAACTCAAAAAGAGCAATTTTAAGATCTTTAGTGAGGCAGTTTTCATTCCAGCAGGGGTATCCCTGCTGTTTGTCTAATGTTTTTCTGTTTTCCAAAAGCTGGATATCCAATACTTCAAAGCTGTTTTCTTTCCCGCACAAAACAGAATAAATAACAGATTTTGAGGGGCTTTTTTTATCTTTAAAGTTCCACGGGCCGGAAAAATAATAACCGCCTATTTCTATAAACTCCGGGGGAGCAGGAAATTTCCCCATCGGAGATTCAGGAAACTCTCCCGAAACGGGGGGCGGATTAAATATCTCACCTTTTTTTACCAGATAAGTAACGCCGGAGAATGCCAAAAAAGCCAAGGAAAGAATTATAATTTGAAAAACAGACTTTAAGATTGTTTCCCGCCCCCTTTCCTGGTCTTTAAGTATCAAATAGATATACGCGGCCCAAAGAAAGTAGACAAAAATAAACAAAAGAGCCAGGCCGAAAACAAACAAAGGAATAAAAGCCAGAATAGCCGATGCCATTAGAAAATTATATCAAAACAAAGAAAGAATAGCACTGTTAATAATTACTTGAGATATGCCCTCCTGGCTTTCTCGTGCTCTGAAAAATTCTTGCTGAAAATAGTTTCTCCTTCCGGAGTTGAAAGATAAAACCAATAATCTGAATCTTCAGGGTAAACAGCTGCCAAAATGCTCTCTAATCCCGGACTGCATATGGGTCCGGGCGGAAGCCCTTTGTATTTATAAGTGTTATAGGGAGAATCTATCGCAAGCTCTTCTTTGGTAAGCTGACTGCTCTTTCTGCCGGTTGCATAGCATACTGTCGCGTCAACCTGAAGCCTCATTCCGGCTTCAATTCTTTTCCAAAGAAGTCCTGAAACCAATTTTTTATCTTCAAGAGTTCTTACTTCCTTCTCAAGCAACGAGGCCATAATAACTATTTCAGAGAGAGGCCTTTTTGCATCTTTTTTCATCTCTTCTGAAAACTTTGAGTTGAAATTAGATTGCATCTTCAGGACAATATCTTCCAGCCCGTCCTCCGGGCTTATCTCGTATGTGTCGGGAAAAAGGTAGCCCTCGAGGCCGGGATCTATCTCTCCCTCTATCCCTTTTTCCTTAAGATGCTCTGAGATATCCCTTAGATTCCATCCTTCAATCACTGTTATGGTTTTCTTTATTCTTTCTCCCAGAGAGAATTTATTTAAGATCTCAGGGACTGCCATTGAAGAAGAAACTGCGTATTCCCCTGCCTTGATATTTTCCGATTTTCCCATAATAACGGCGTAAAGAATAAAAAACATTTTGTTTTTTATCAAACCTCTTTCTTCAAGGTTCTCAGCCACTCTGCTCAAGCTTTCTCCCCTTCTAACCAAAAAAGGTTCTTCTTCTTTAGAAGAAGCGTTTTGGGGCAGATATATTCCCTGAAAAACAAAAATAAAAGAAAAAAGTATTATCGCTAAAACCAGAATAAGATATTTTTTCATTTTTCTTTCCAAAAGATCATCAGACTTTAAGGGAGGGATTCTTGAATTTCAGCTTTATTCTTTTTAATAAATTCAGTCTGTCAAAGAAAAGTGTTCCGTTCAAGTGATCTATCTCGTGCTGTAAAATCCTTGCTAAAAGCCCTTTCGCCTTTATCTCAACTATATTCCCTCCAAGGTCTAGTCCTTTAACAAAGACTTCTTTGGATCTTTTGATTTCCAGGTATATTCCCGGAAAGCTCAAGCATCCCTCTGCGTCCTCTGCTTTTTCCCTGCTTTTTTTTATTATTTTAGGATTAATCAAAGCCAAAACAGACTCCTTTAGGTGGTCTGACTCAAAGACTATGATTCTTTTTAGAATTCCGACTTGGGGGCCTGCCAGGCCGACTCCCTGCCCTTCCTTCATAATAGAAAACATATCCGAAGCGATTTTTCTTATCTCTTCGTCTATTTTCTTAACCTTTATGGCCCTTTTCCTCAAGACAGGATCATTAAATTTCCTTATTTCCATACTTCTATTCTAAAACAAAAAACAACCCCTAGCAAGGACTGTTTTATTCTACAACGAAGACTGCGGCGGCAACAACAGTAGTCCAAAGCCCGTCTTTATTTCCTTCAGCGGACTGGCAGATATTAGTGGTCCTAAAGATGTGCCCGGATGCCTTGTAAATCTGCTCTCTTTCTTCCCAGGCCTTGGCAGAATCAAACTCTACTCCCAGAGTAGTTGCAAGCATTGTAGCTGCCAGATCCTCGGCATATTCTCCAGATAACTCTGCTTTTTCTCCAAAAGCATGATGTTCTGAAAGATATCCGTATCTATCCGTTTCTTTTGGAACAGCTACTCCTATGGCCGAAGATATGAGTCTGTTTGGTTCGTTTGTGTCGTTTCTGGCCATTACCGTAAAGACTATCTGCCCGGCATTAAGATGCTTTAATCCTTCCTCTCTTGAAACTGTTTTGCAATTTGGAGGAAGAATGCTTGAAACAGAAACCAGATTGAACTTTTCTATCCCCGCATTCCTTAACGCAGATTCAAAAGAAGCCAAACGATCTTTATTCACGCCAGCTCCCTTGGTAAAGAATACTTTTGTAGGCACCATATATTTTAATCTCTTTTTTCTACTATTATAGTGCAATTGGCCACTAATGCAACAACTGTTCCAATTGCCGCCCACACTGGAAGCAAGGCAGCTCCCACGACTCCTATAGTCAAGGGAATTTCAATCAGAGTATTCCCCTTTTCATTCTGGATTATAATTCTCCTTACGTTGCCCTCTTTTACAAGAGCTTTGATTTTCTTAAGAACCTCCTGCCCTGAAACTTTGAATTCTTCTTTTTTCATAATGTAATTTAGTCGCCTTCACAAACCTGTTGGCGGGCTTTGCCTCGCCGAAGCCGAGCGAAGCCCGCCTACGCCCTGGCGGGCTTCGGCGAGGCGAAGGCGGGGATGCTAGGACTCGAACCTAGAACAAAGGTTTTGGAGACCTGTATGATGCCAATTTCACCACATCCCCGTATTGTAAATATAACACAAAAGCCCCTTACTTTTCAACAATTCAAGGTAAGAGACTGTTCTTGGAACTTATTTCTTGGCCTCTTTGTGCGGGGTATGCTTTCTGCAAGTATTGCAAAACTTCTTGAGCTCCAGCTTCTTCTTTTCTTCGTCCAAACCCTTTGACCTGTTAGTAAAGTAGTTTATCTCTTTGCATTCCTTGCACTGCATCTTTGTAAACGGTTTCTTTTTCTTTGCCATATTATTTTTATTAATTTTGAGCCTGAGGGCGGAGTTGAACCGCCGACCTCGTCATTACCAATGACGTGCTCTAACCGTCTGAGCTACCCAGGCAAGATGTGGGCAGGGCAGGATTTGCACCTGCGAAGGCCGAAGCCGACTCTTTTACAGAGAGTCCGGTTTGTCTACTTCCGTACCTACCCTATTATTAACCATCTCTTCTATCCATTTATTAATTTGAAGAAGCAACTTTTTATCCGAATACCTTATATGCGCCAACCCATACTTCATTTCTCTTTTTTTCTCTATAGAAAAATCCTTTCTAATATATGGTTTAACAAACTGAGACAAAGGAATTTTTGTCAAATTAGCCCAGTATTTCTTTATTTCCGCTATGTCTTGGTCCGCATAACAATATAAATGAACTCTTAAACGTTCTTCGTCCACGCCACATATTTTCCTTAAAAATTCTAAGAATAATCTTATCATTCTAGAATCGCTATTGCAAAAATCTACTGACGAAAACCCATTCAAGCTTTTGCTCCCTTCCGCCCAATATAGCATAATCCCAGCTATTTTCAATTCTTTTTCGAAAAAAGACAACTTTTTCTTCGCTGAAAAAGATAAAGACTTGCTATTAAAAACAACCGCGTTGGCTTCGCTAAAGCTTCTTCTGCGAAGATTTTTTCTTTTCATAAAGCTCAAAACGGCCCAAGACGAAACCCCCAATTTCTTGCCTACATCCGCAGCACTAAGGTTTTCTTGGTAATACAGTTTTTTGATTGCTTTTTCAGACAAGCTCACGGTATTTAAAGATTGCTAGCCAGCAATAATCTTGCAATGCTTTTTCCTCCACTCTTCTATCTTTTTATGGTCTCCGGACAAAAGAACTTTTGGAACCATCCACTTCTCTTTTCCCATTTCAAACACTTCGGGCCTGGTATATTGGGCGCACTCAATAAATCCCTTGCTTTTCGTCGTTCTTTCTTTTATCATTTTCTGTTTTCCCAATACTCCCGGAACAAGCCTTAGGACAGATTCTGCCACCACCATAGCGGGAATTTCTCCCCCCATAAGAACATAGTCTCCTATCGAAAGTTCGATATCAGCTATTTTCTTAGCCACCCTTTCGTCTACTCCCTCATATCTTCCGCATATCATAATCAGATGATCTAACTTTGAAAACTTTGTTGCCGTTTTTTGATCGTATTTCTTCCCGCGAGGAGTAAATAGAATCACTTTTGATTCTTTTCTTTTAAGATCTTTGACTGCTTTAAAAATGGGCTCTATTTTCATCACCATTCCAAACCCCCCTCCAAAGGGTTTATCATCCACTGTTCTGCGCTTATTTTCGGTCCATTTCCTCAAATCATGGATGTTTATTCCAACAATCCCCTTTTCTACCGCTTTCCTGATAAGACTTTCTGAAAAATAGGAATCAAATATTTTTGGAAATATGGTTATAATATCTATCTTCATAAACAAACAATGCTACTATTTTAAAATAGTAGCACTGTTTTTGAGATTCGTAAATCTTATAGCTTAAGGTCTTCTAGCCCTTCAGAAGCTCTCTTTTCTTGAGAAGGTCTTCCGCCCTCGGGCTCTTCGATCTTCAAATTCACTCTGGCCTGATTTTTCAAGCCCACGATGCGAACCAAAGTTCTTATTGCTCTAGCGGTAGAACCGGATCGGCCGATAACCTGTCCCATGTCCTCTGGGTTTACTTTCAAAGAAAGCAATACTCCCATTTCATCGACTTTTCTGTCGATTTTGACATCTTCGGGATGATCAACCAATGCCTTTATGATAAACTCAAGAAATTCCTTGTCGTTTTCTGTTGCCATTTCGGTGTTAAATCAATTCCATTAGAGTAGCCCGACCTTTCCCGATGGAAAGCTACTATTTGTGATTATACTCTCTAAAAACATCCTGTCAATCTTTTTTTTCTTCGCTTTTTTCGGGTGTTTCTTTCGGCTGATCATTTGCGGGCGATTCTTTTTTGCCAGAATCCTGGGATGCTGGCTGTTCTTTCTTGCTTTTTTTATGAGACTCTATCTTTTCTCCCTTAACTATCTTTTCCTCCACAAGCATATTATGGACAGTGTCGGAGGCCTTAGCCCCTTTTGAAATCCAGCTCTTTATCTTTTCCTGATCAAGAATTCTTTTTTTCGTCAATGGATTCCAGGATCCAACCTCATCCACAAAACGCCCTCCCTTGGGAGCATTTCTCCTATCTGTCACCACAACCTTGTAAGAAGGCTGGTTTTTTCTGCCTATTCTCAACAATCTTATTTCCAACATATTACCAATTTTTAATTTCTAATGCTTTTTCTGCTGCTTTTTCTTCTGCTTCCTGCTTTGAATATCCCTTTCCCTTGGCCACGAGCTTTTCGTTCAAAAAAACTCCGACTATAAAGGTTTTCTCGTGATCCGGACCCCATTCTTCAAGAACATTGTAAGCGGGCGTAATTCCTCTTTTCTCCTGGGCTTCTTCCTGAAATTTTGACTTTGCGTCTTTGAAAAGCTTCTCTTTTATAATCCTCGGAAGCTCTACAAGCAAGTTTTCAGAAATGAAATTCCTGCATATTTCCATTCCCTGATCCAGATAAAGGCTTCCTATAAACGATTCAAAGGTGTTTGCAAGAATATACTGTCTTGCCTTTCCTTCTTCTTTTATTTCTCCCGCAGAAAGAAGAAGATAACTGTTGAATCCAAGCTCTTTGGCTTTCTCTGAGAGAATTTTAGCGTTTACCAGAGCCGCTCTCCAGCTTGTGAGCTCGCCCTCCGATCTCTCCGGATTTTCTTTAAAAAGGACCTCTGTCACTATATGCTCTAAGACCGCGTCTCCCAAAAATTCAAGTCTTTCATTGTTTCCTAGCGGAAACTCCGGGTTCTCATTCAAAAACGATCTGTGGATAAAAGCCTGGATAAGAAGATCTTTGTTGCTAAAGCATACCCTTAAAGAATCTTCAAGACTTTTGAATTTTTCTTTCAAATCTTCTTTGTTCATTTCGCAAAAGAGCAAAGAATAGAAAATAATTATTCTTTATTTTCTATTTTCTGATCTTTGGTTAATTCGTTGTAAACTGTGCCCAATACTCCGTTTATAAACTTGCCGGAACTTTCTCCTCCAAAGCTCTTTGCAAGCTCTATGGCCTCATTTATAGCTACCTTCGGAGGAACTTCTTCTTTATTCTCGTAGATAAGCTCAAACAATCCCAGCCGTAACACATTCCTATCAACTATGGTTATCTGCTCCAGCGGCCATTCTGGAGCCGCCTTCACTATTATATCATCAATTTCTTTCATATGGGCCACTACTCCGTTGACCAGCTGCCAGACAAAATCCTTATTCTCAAGACCGGGGCCGAATTCTTCAATGTTTCTCGCTACAATGCCCTCAAGGACCTGCGGCTTTTTCCCGTTAAAGTCCCATTCATAGAGACTCTGCATTACTATTGATCTTGAAAGGTGTCGAGAGGCCATATGTTTACTGCTTTTGAGACAAGGCCTCTGCTCCAAGGGGCTTTTCTTTCTCTTTTTCGGCCATCTCCTTTTCTTTGGCCTTTTTCTCTTTCTTCGTAAGCTTTGCCATCACATCTATCATTTCTCTTCCTTTGTAATACCCGCACCAGTTGCACAGCTTATGAGGCAAAACAGCCCTGCCGCACTTAGGACAAACTGAAAGGGCGGGCTTTTCCAGATAAAGATGCATTCTCTTATTCCTCTGTCTGGATTTTGAACGATGCTGTTTTGGTACTGCCATAATATTGTTAATATACACTAACTAGTGAAATAAATCAAGCCCTCTGCAAAAAGATTTTCTGTGGATTCTGCACAACCCGTAAGTTTTAATCGCCTGCCTATGGAACAAAGTAGGATATCCTTTGTGGATTTGAAAACCGTATTCAGGATATTTCTTGCCCGATAATTTCATCATCCTGTCTCTTGTAACCTTGGCAATTATTGAAGAGCAGGAAATAGAAAAAACCTTCTCGTCCCCCTTTATTATGCTTTTTTGCATAGTTTCGGATTTTATACTGAAGTTCCCGTCCAGAAGAATAAAGTCCAAAGGAAATGCAATCTTCTTTTCAAGATTCTTTGCTGCTTTTTCCATCGCAAGCTTGGAGGCCTCAAGAATGTTTATTTTGTCTATGACTTTTTCTGAAACAATGCCTATCCCCCATCTTGAATTCTTGTCTTCTTTCAAAGACTCAAAGGCTTCCTCCCTTTGTTTTTCAGATAATTGCTTTGAGTCTCTTATAACAGCCCCTGGCTTGAATTTTACAGGGTCAAGTATGCAGAAACAGCAAGCAATGACAGGGCCAGCCAGAGGACCTCTTCCCGCTTCGTCCATTCCCCCGATTATTCTATGCCCTTTTTTCCAAAGCTTCTTTTCTTCTTTTAGGGTGGGATATTTCATACTTGGATTTTAACACAAGCAAGAAAAGTAAGCTAAATTTACTTATGCTAGGATTAGTTTTGCACAGGAGGTATTGACAGGGGCGCTTGAAGGTGATAACTATAATACTAGCACAGTTTCGTTCTCAACCTGACACGCGCAGCACAGAGGCCGTAGAGCCATTTTATGAAAGGGCCTATATGCAGTATTACTCTGGATTCGTCTAGCGTAAAACAGGGACAGCGATCTCGTTCGGTAGAATCATCCGAAACCCACAAGGAGATAGGATGAAGCAAGCCATTCGCCGTCGACGTCGTCAACTCGCGAAGAGGTCACCATTGGAGAGGCCACCGCCCTAGGAGGATTGAGAACTCAAATTTTTTTCCCTGTGCTGAGCACAGGATGGGCTATACAGATAGCCCGACAAAAATGAGCCCCCAGTTTTGGGTGAATTCAAATTCATCTAAAAGCGGGGGCTATTTTTTATTTATTTGCCTAAAAAAGCCTAAAAAGCTACAATGGCCTATTATGAAGTTCACTCATTTGCATGTCCACTCCCACTATTCTCTTCTAGACGGGCTCCCCAAAATAGACCTTCTGTTAGAAAGAGTAAAAGAGCTCGGAATGGATTCTGTGGCTATTACAGACCACGGGGTAATGTATGGAGCTATTGAGTTTTATCAGAAAGCAAAAAAAGCAGGAATAAAACCAATAATAGGATGCGAAGTCTATATGGCCCAGGAAAGAATGCATCAAAAAAGGCCAAAGATAGACGATAAGAAATACCATCTTATTCTTCTGGCAAAAAATGAAACCGGATACAAAAATCTGGTAAAGCTTGTTACTAAAGCCCACCTTGAAGGATTTTACTACAAGCCCAGAATAGATGACGAACTCTTAGCTAAGCACTCCGAAGGACTTATTGCAATGACTGCCTGCATCGCAGGGAGAATTCCCCGCTTGATAGCTTCAAAGAAATTTGACGAAGCTGAAAAACTAGCCCTAAGGTATCAGGAGATCTTTGGGCCTGGAAACTTTTATCTTGAGATACAACATCATCCGAATCTTCAAGACCAAAAACCGGTTAATGAAGGACTCATTGCAATTTCAAAGAAATACGGCATTCCTCTCGTCGCCACAAACGATGCCCATTATTTAAGATTAGAAGATGCGGAAGCCCAGGATATTCTTATGCTTATAAACACAGGGGCAAAACCGGACGATCCCGAAAGAGCCACAATCAAATCAGATGATTTTTCCTTAAAGTCATCTGAAGAAATGGCGGATCTCTTTAAAGAAACGCCGGAAGCTATAGAGAATACCCAGAAAATAAAAGAAATGTGCAATTTAGAGCTTGAGTTGGGAAAAACTCTGCTCCCCCATTACGAGGTCCCAGAAGCAAAAGAACCCGATATTTATTTAAAAGATCTTTGCTTTAAAAATCTTGAAAAAAGATACGGCAGTAAGCCCGGGAAAGAAGTGGCAGAACGCCTTGAATATGAGCTTTCGGTCATAAAGCAGACGGGATTTGCATCCTATTTTTTAATCGTGCAGGATTTTGTCAATTGGGCAAAAAGCCAAAGAATAGTGGTGGGACCAGGGAGAGGATCTGCGGCAGGTTCCATAGTCGCCTATCTTACGAATATAACAAATGTGGATCCTTTGAAGAATAATCTTCTCTTTGAGAGATTTCTGAATCCGGAAAGGATCTCAATGCCTGATATTGATTTGGATTTCACCGACAGAAGAAGAGACGAGGTCATAAACTATGTGGCTGAAAAATACGGGAAAGACCACGTTGCCCAGATAATAACCTTCGGCACAATGGCTTCCAGGGCTGTTATCAGAGACGTAGGAAGAGCGTTGGGATACGAATACAGTTATTGCGACAAAACCGCCAAAATGATCCCTTTCGGATTTTCTTTGAAAGACGCCTTAGAAAAAGTAGACGAATTCAGGGAATTTTATGAAGCTGATGAAAAAGCAACACGTCTTATAGATTTAGGCCTAAAGCTGGAAGGAGTCGTAAGACATGCTTCCACCCATGCTTGCGGAGTTGTAATTTCGGCAAAACCCCTCACCGATCTGACCCCCCTTCAGCGTCCAACCCAGGATGACAACAGCATCGTCACCCAGTTTGAAATGCATTCCATAGAAAGTCTAGGACTTTTGAAAATGGATTTTTTGGGGCTTAAAAATCTCACAATTATTGAAGATACTTTAGCCAGAATCTATGTTTTAAGAAACGGCTTGAAAATAGATATAGATAATATTCCCCCTGATGACGCTAAATCCTTCAAGCTTTTTCAAAAAGCTCAAACTACAAGCGTTTTCCAGTTAGAATCGGACGGGATGAAAAAATATCTCAAAGAATTAAAACCAACAGAATTTGAAGATATTGTCGCCATGGTCGCCCTGTACAGGCCAGGCCCCATGCAATTCATACCCGAATATATAGCCAGAAAGCATAAGAAAAAAGAAATAGAATACCTCCACCAGAAGTTAAAACCTATCTTAGAAAAAACACAGGGTATCTGCATATACCAAGAACAATTGATGCAAATAGCTAGAGACTTGGCCGGGTTTACCCTGGGAGAAGCCGATGTATTAAGAAAAGCCATCGGAAAGAAAATACCGGAGCTTCTGAAAGAACAGGAAAAGAAATTTATCCAGGGGATGATTAACAATGGCATTGACGGCAAGATAGCAATAAAACTTTGGGAATGGGTATTGCCTTTCGCCCAGTATGGATTTAACAAATCCCACTCGGCAGCATACGCTACAATCGCCTACCAGACAGCTTACCTCAAAGCCAATTTCCCCGTAGAATTCATGGCATCGGTGCTGACATCCGAAAAAGGAGATATAGAAAGAGTCGCCTTTTTGATAGACGAATGCAGGCAGATGGGGATAGAAGTCTTAGCTCCCAGCATAAATGAAAGTTTAAGAAATTTTACTGTAGTAGAAGAAGGTAAAAAGATAAGATTCGGCCTTATAGCAATTAAGAATGTCGGAGAAAATATAGTGGATGTGATAGTGGAGGAAAGAAAAAACGGAAAATTCAGCTCAATAGCAGACTTTCTCCAGAGGGTTCAGTCTAAGGATTTGAATAAAAAATCAATGGAAGCATTGATAAAATCGGGCGCTTTTGACGAATTTGAAGAAAGAAACAAGCTTTTGCAAAATTTAGAAAGACTTCTAGAATGGTCAAAAGAATCCCAGAAAAATAAAGCTATGGGGCAGAAAGGGCTCTTTGAGTCTTCGGGCTTTGCAGTTTCTGTTTCTCTAGAAGAAGCTCCCGCGCTTTCTAATTTAGAAAGGTTAAGGTGGGAGAAAGAACTGCTCGGGCTTTACGTCAGCTCCCATCCATTAGAAGATTTTAAAGAAGCAATGAAAGGAACGACTGCGTTAAAAGAGCTGAAAAACTGTTTTATGAAACAGAGGGTAAAAGTCGGAGGAGTTATCTCAAGCGTTAAAAAGATAATAACAAAAACAGGCAAGCCGATGCTTTTCGTAAAGCTAGAGGATGTTTCCGAAAAAGCAGAAGTCGTTGTCTTTCCCTCCACTCTAGAAAAATACCCTCAAGCTTTTGAAGAGAATAAAATTGTGTTTATTTCAGGAACCGTAGATCACAGGGATAATTCTCCGAAAGTAATAGCGGATTCTGCCGAAGAAATAATCGTGTCGTAAAAGAAAAGCCGAGAAGAATCCTCTCTCGGCGATTTCAAAATCCGCTATCCTTGAAGATTGGTACTGACACTCTGGTCGGGTCTTTTTTTGTCTCGTCGCCTCTTTTCAGCACCTTCTTTTATGATTTTTTCTATTCTTTTTCTCCACTCTGCAATTTCCTCTGGCGTCATACGCCTGAATTCTTTTTCCATACCGCCATCTCCAAATTTAGCGTTAAATTTAAAACAACTGATTAAAACTTACCAGAAATATATAAATTGTCAAATTTATATAGCTTACCAATGTTTATTGCTGTTTTGGACTAATTGTACTAATATGTAATATATGGAAAAAAAGAGGCATTCTTTAGCCCACGTATTGGCTTTCGCAGTAAAAAATCTTTATCCTGATGTTAAGTTCGGGATGGGGCCTGCGATAGAAAACGGTTTTTACTATGATTTTGGCAATCTCAAGATTTCAGATTCAGACCTTCCGAAAATAGAAAAGGAAATGAAAAAGATTATAGCCAAAGATATTCTCTTTGAAAAGTCTGACATATCAAATCAAGAAGCCAAAGATTTATTCAAAGACCAGCCCTACAAACTGGATCTCCTGAAAGAACTCCCTGAAACAGTTTCTGTTTACAAATCAGGAGATTTTAGGGATCTTTGTTCTGGGCCTCATATAAAATCGGTAAAAGAAATAGCCCAGAACTCTTTTAGACTTTCCAGGATTGCCGGCGCTTACTGGAAGGGCGACGAAAAGAATCCCATGCTTACCAGGATATACGGCCTCGCCTTTGAAAACGAAAATGCTTTAAATGATTTTTTAAAGTTTCAGGAGGAGGCCGAGAAGAGGGACCATAGGAAACTGGGCGCCCAGCTGGACCTGTTTACAATAGACGAAGAAACCGGCCAAGGCCTTCCTTTGTGGCTTCCGAAGGGGGCGTTAATCAGAAGGTTAATAGAAAATTACCTTTATAATGAATTAACTGCTGAAGGTTATAATTGGCTCTATACTCCTCATATAGGAAAGTTAAATCTTTGGAAAACATCCGGGCATTGGAATTTTTACAAAGAAAATCTTTACTCCCCCATTCAGATAGACGAAGAACAGTATCTGTTAAAACCCATGAATTGCCCGTTTCATCTCAAGGCGTATAACTCCAAGAAAAGAAGCTACAAAGAATTGCCGATAAAATACGCGGAGTTTGGAACAGTCTACAGATATGAAAGATCGGGAACCCTGCACGGATTGACCCGTGTCCGAGGATTTACCCAGGACGATGCCCATCTTATCTGCGCCTCAGAGCAAATGCCGAAAGAATTGGAAAAACTGGTAAAACATGGCATAAAAATACTTAAAAATTTCGGCTTTAAAGAGTTTAACATATATCTTTCTACCCGGCCGGAGGTTTCAGCCGGAACAGACGAAGGCTGGGAAAAGGCAACCGAAACATTAAAACAGGTTTTAAATAAATTAAAATTGAAATTCCAGGTGGATCAAGGAGGCGGAGTTTTTTATGGGCCAAAGATAGATATCAAAATAAAAGACTCCTTGGGAAGAGAATGGCAATGCACAACTGTTCAGTTTGATTTTAATCTGCCCGAGAAGTTCAAGATACGCTATGTGGACAAAGACGGTCAAGAAAAGGAGCCGTTTATGATTCACAGGGCGCTTCTCGGATCATTTGAGAGATTTTTCGGGGTTCTTATAGAACATTTTACCGGGGCTTTCCCCGTCTGGCTTTCTCCGGTTCAGGCTTCTGTCATACCTATAAGCAAAAAACACTTAAAATACGCAAAAGATATCTATAAAAAGCTCCAAGAAAACGAAATAAGGGCAGAAATATTCCAGGAAAATGAGACCGTAGGGAAAAAAATAAGAGCTGCTGAAATGCAAAAAATTCCATATATTTTCATTATAGGAGACAAAGAGCAGAAGAAAGGAACAGTAAGCGTAAGACAGAGAAAAAAGGGAGATATAGGAAATTTCAAACTGAAAAAAGCTATAGAAAAGATTTTAGAAGATATTGAAAAGAGGAAATGAATAAGATTTCCCTTCCAGCCCAAAAGCTGGCAGAAAAATACAGGATTTCAACTGAAACAAAAGAAAACTCCCAAACAATTCATGTGGATGAGGTTGCTTCAAGGGTAGCGGCATTTTATGAAAAGATAAGAGGAATAATAGATTGGAAAGAAGAGCATCTGCTGAAAAGAAGAGCCATAGAAAGGATTTTAAAAAGAAGGATATTTTCTAAAATGGCTCTTACGGAAGAAGGCATATCCGGAAACTGCAACTTTGCGGAGCCTTTTGTTATGGAACTGATAAGAGGCGGGCACTTCCCGAACGATAAGATAGAAGAAAGCAAAATAAAAGAAGTCCAGGATGCTATAAATAAGTATATTTTTATAATAAGAGTGTGCCAGAAGAAAGAAGAAAAATCAAAGATAGAGCTATATAGCTGGCTCACCGAAATAGCCGCCTGCGAAATAGAAGAAATTCTCTCCCCCTCAATAAGAGAAAGGGCTTTGATGGACTATATGACCGAAGCAATGAAAGAAAGGATAAAGATCTCGGATAATATTTTAGAACAGACCAAAATAACAGAGGAGGAGAAAAAAGAACAAACCTATATAGCTGCGCAAAGAGCTTTGTTCAAGCTGGATCCTTCGGTTATCACTTATCACATTCTGAAAAGAACCTACTCTGATTGGAAAAATATGTCCAGAGAAAAACTTTCAGACATAGCAGAGAATATATACGAGATAAAAGAAAATATGGATAAAGTTCTTGAACATCCTATTTCTGATAAGTTTTATCAGATAGCTGAAAAATATGACACTCCTTTTCTTCTTTTAGGAGATGCTTTATCGGCAAGCGAAGACTTATTTTCAAGCCCTGAAAATCTTGAAAAGGAAATTTCCAGAGCTTATAAAAAAAGAGTGTCTACTCTTAAAAAAAGACTTGGGAGGGCGGCCCTTTACTCTACTCTGTCAATATTCCTTACAAATATAGTTTCTCTTTTCATAATTGAAATTCCTTTTAATAAATGGATAACGGGATATTATTTCAATATGTCTGCCATGCTCATAGACATATTTGTTCCGACTTTCTTAATGTTTTTTCTTGTCGCAACAGTAAGGCCCCCCAGCAAAGAGAATCTTCCCAGGGTTATAATGGAAGTGATGAAAATAGTTTATGAAAAAGAGCTAAATACCTACGAGATTAAATCTTTTGGAAAGAAAAAAAATATATTCCTCTGGGGCATTATAAACACAATCTATTTAATCTGTTCCGCCCTCATCATATCTTTAATCGTCTGGGGGCTTTCAAAAGTGAACTTCCCTCCTCTTTCCCATATAATTTTCATAATATTCTTTGCATTAATTGCTTTTGCGGGAACAAAGATAAGGCAAAGAGCAAAAGAGCTCCAGGTAATAGAAGAACGAGAATCCTTCCTGCATTTTTTTACCGATCCTTTCGCAATTCCCATAATCCAGCTTGGCAAATGGCTTACACTAAAATGGAAAAAGTATAACATAATAGCGGTATTTTTTTCTGCTCTGATAGATATGCCCTTCACTGTATTTGTGGAATTCATAGAACAGTGGAGATATTTTATAAAAGAGAAGAAAGAGAAAATACACTAAGAAAAGTATCAAGCATAAAATTACTTTCGGAAATTTTCCGTGTTATACGCAATACTTTATACAAAATACATTATACAATGCGATATTTTATTATCACATACGGCTGCCAGATGAATATTTCAGACTCTGAAAGGATATCAGGGGCTATGAAAAGATCGGGGTTAAAGCCCGCAAAGAGTCTTGAGGAGTCGGATCTTGCCGTAATAAATATGTGCTCTGTAAGGCGATCCGCCTCTGACAGGATTTTGGGTTCTTTGCCCAAATTCAAGGGAAAAACCACCGTTCTTACGGGGTGTATTCTTCCAAAAGAAAGAAGAAGGTTTTCTAAATTTTTTGATTACGTCTTGGATATAAAAGAGCTGGGAGAATGGCCATTCTCATCCTTCAAAGAAAAAGATTACTTTAGGATAGAGCCGGAATATTCAAGTAAATTTTCTGCCTGCATTCCGATTATGACGGGCTGCAATAATTTTTGCAGTTATTGCGCAGTCCCCTATACCAGAGGGCGAGAAATCTCAAGACCAAAGAAAGAGATTATCAAAGAAGCTAAAACTCTTGTAGAAAAAGGATTCAAAGAAATATGGCTTTTGGGGCAAAATGTCAATTCATATAAATACGAGTTTTCCGATCTTCTAAGGAAAATAAACACTATTCCCGGAAAGTTTTGGATAAGATTCACTTCTTCCCACCCTAAGGACTTTTCCGAAGACCTGATAAAAACGATGAAAGAATGCTCAAAGATCACTCCCTATCTCAACCTTCCTGTCCAATCGGGAGATTCTAATGTTTTGAAGAGAATGAACAGGCCGTATACTATAAAAAAGTATAAAGAAATAGTAAAAAAAATAAGGAAAGAAATTCCTGAAATATCTATTTCAACTGATGTGATAGTCGGATTTTGCGGAGAAACTAAAAAAGAATTTGAAAATACAAAAAAACTTTTTAAGGAAATAAAATACGACATGGCTTATATAAACAAGTATTCTGAAAGGCCTGGAACAGAATCAGCCGAGAAAATGAAGGATGATATATCCAAAAAAGAAAAATCAAGAAGAGAAAAAGAACTGAATGAGATCCTAAAAGAAACTGCCCTCAAAAACAATAAAAAATATGAAGGAAAAACAATTGAGGTTTTGATTTCAGAGTTCCGAAAGGGGTTTCTTTATGGAAAATCAAAAAATTACAAAACAGTAAGGATTGAAGGCTCCGAAGAAATGGTTGGAAGTTTTAGACAAGTTAAAATAAAAAGAGCCCTTTCATGGGGACTTGAGGGAATATTAAAATGAAAAAGATAGTTGTTATTTTAGGCCCCACTGCTTCCGGAAAAACAGATCTTTCCATAAAACTCGCAAAGAAATTCGGTGGAGAGATTGTTTCTGCAGACTCAAGGCAGGTTTATAAGGGAATGAACATAGGAACAGGAAAAGCAACGAAAAAAGAAATGCAGGGCATTCCGCATCATCTTTTAGATGTCGCCTCTCCCAAGAAAAGATTTACCGTTGCCCAGTATAAGAAATTAGCCGAAAAAGCTATAAAAAATATCCAAAAAAAAGGCAGATTGCCTTTTCTGGTAGGAGGCACCGGATTTTACATACAAGCAGTAATAGACGGGATTATAATTCCTGAAGTAAAACCAGACTTAAAATTAAGGAAGGGGCTAGAACAAAAATCTGCCGAAGACTTGTTCAAAAGATTAGAAAGGATTGATCCTAAAAGGGCCAAGAACATAGACAAATTCAATAAAAGACGCTTAGTCAGGGCGCTGGAAATTGTTATGTCAAGCAAATCTCCCGTTCCCCCGCTCAAAACTAATCCGATTGATTCAGAAATCCTTATTCTGGGAACAAATAAAAAGGACCTGAATAAGCTTATTTATTATAGACTTATTAAACGCTTAAAATATGGAATGATAGCCGAAGTAAAAAGACTGCGCAAACAAGGAGTTTCTTGGAAACGCCTTGAAGAGTTCGGTTTAGAGTATAGATATATCGCCCTATTCTTGCAAGGCAAAATATCAAAAAAAGAAATGATAGAAAAACTCCAGAAAGAAATAGAACATTATGCCAAAAGACAGATGACTTGGTTTAAGAGAGATAAAAGAATACATTGGATAAAAAACGAGAAACAGGCTCGCAACCTCTTAAAAAACTTTACTTCAACAACTTCTTAAGCGTGTCGCGGGCAATATCAGGTTTGGCCCTGCCTTTAGTGGCGGCCATAACTTGGCCCACCAAAAACTGCAAAGATTCTTCTTTTCCTCCTTTATAATCCTCTACTGCTTTTTTATTTTTACCAATCACCTCTTTTACAATTGATTCTATCTCCCCCTCCCCCTCAATTTGCCCTAATCCCCCTTCTTCTATAATGTGGGATGGATCTTTGCCCTTCGCCATCATTTCTGCTAAAACCTGCTTTGCTGTTTTTGAAGATATTTTACCTCCGTATATCAGAGCAATAAATTCTCCGAAGTTTTCGGGCGTTACCTTAATTTCTTTTGCGGATCTGCCGGCCAGCAACCCCTGAAGGTCAGTAGTAATATAGTTATAGGCAAGTTTTGTAAGTTTCAGAAGATCTTCTTCGGCAATTTTTCTTTTCTGCTCTATTGTTTTCACCCATTCTTTCAATTCGGACATTACCTGCTCAAAATAACATCCTAGGTCCTTATCCGAAACAAACATTTCTATATTCTCAAGCCCATATTCCTTTCTAAACCTTTCTCTTTTTTCGGAAGGAAGCTCGGAAATCTCTCTTTTTATCTCATCTACAAAAGATTTTTCTATATGAAAAGTCGGAAGATCCGGCTCCGGCAGATACCTATAATCGTGCGCCTCCTCTTTTTCTCTCTGGCTTAATGTTTTTTGCTTTTTATCGTGCCATCCCCTGGTTTCCTGGACTATTTTGCCTCCTTCTTCCAGAATTTCAGTTTGCCTTTCAATTTCATAATCAACAGCTTTTTCCACGACTCTGAAGGAGTTAAGATTTTTAATTTCTACCTTAGTCCCCAGCTTTTTTGTTTTGCTCAAGCTTATATTCACCTCTACTCTCATTTGGCCCTTCTCCATATCTGCATTAGAAACTCCCAAATATCTTAAAATAAGCTGGAGTTCTTGGGCAAATTGCCTGGCTTGGCTTCCTGAATAAATATCGGGTTCTGTCACCATTTCCATCAGAGGAACGCCTGCCCTGTTGAGGTCAACCAGAGACTCTCCGTCTTTATGAATAAGTCTTCCCGTATCTTCTTCAAGATGAATTCTTTTAATCCTCACTTTTTTCCCCTCTATCTCCAAAAATCCCCCCTCGCAAAAAGGCATATCATATTGGGATATTTGATATCCTTTCGGCAGATCGGGATAAAAATAGTTCTTTCTGTCAAATTTAGACTCTTTGGCTATTTTTGATCCTAAGGCAAGCCCTGTTTTTATAACCTTTCTTACGGCCTCCTTATTGACAACCGGCAAAGTCCCCGGCTGGGCAGTACAAACAGGGCAAATATTAAAATTGGGTCTTTTTTCTAAAGGATCGTTTTTGCAAGAGCAAAACATTTTGGATTTTGTATTTAGTTCTGCGTGGATCTCAAGTCCTATTGTAGGTTTATACATATTTTTTAATTTCTTCTAAAACTTCTTCTTTTGATTTTTCTGCATTTATAATTTTAAAGTTTCTGAACCTCTGTGCAAGCGAATCGTAAGCTTGGGCTACTTTTATAAGAATCTCTTCCTTTTCAAATAATTCCTTTGGATTTCCCCTATTATCTATTCTCTTAATTGCAGTTTTTGCTCTTACCTTAAGAAGAAATATTAGGTCAGGGTACAAAAAATCTCTATTCAGCTCCATTAAATATTCCACATTAGCTCCGTCTGCCACGCCAAAAGCATATGTTGAAAAAAAATACCGGGCAGAAAGAACTGTCTTCCCCGAATTCAGAGCAGGGATTATTTGCTTTTCCAAATGTTCTTTTCTATCTTTAGCATACAATATTTGAAATTCAATAGGATCAATTTTAATTGCTTCCTTGAGAATTTTTTTTATTTTTCTTCCGGCTTCAGACTCAGTTGTAGGTTCTTTTGTTGTAAAAACATCCGTCCCGTTTTCTATCAAATAGTTTTTTATACCCTCAACCGCCGTACTGCTTCCGGCTCCATCAATTCCCTCAAAAACAATAAATTTTCCTGCCATACTACAATATATCATATCCTTCCCCACAAAAAAAGCCCGGAAAGTCCGGTCTTTTCTACAGCAATTCTGCTAAATAATCTCTCCAAACAATAGGAGGCCACCCCTGAATTTCTTGCGCAAGACCTCTTATCTTATCCAAATCAACAAGTTCCCCCTCCATTTTATCTTTTTCCCTTACAATTATATCGGGACTGTCTCCTTCAAAGTGATAAATAATCCCAAGGTGGACTTTCTCCACTGGCCTAGAGTCGTCATTCAAAATTCCGACAAATTTTTTGTTGAGTATATTTCCTTTGAATTTCACTTCTTCAGACCACTCCCTCAGGACAGCGTTTTCTATGAATTCTCCCATTTCGTCTATCTCGTTTATATGCCCTCCCACCCCTAGTTGATAGTTATTTACCAATCTTTTTTCTCCTGCTCCTTGAATATACTTATAAAGAAAAAACTTCTTTTGGAAGCTGAACAAAATATATGGAATTATCTGCTGAAAAGAAGGGTCTTCCTCTACATCCCCCCTTCTCATAAAAGAATAGTTGTTTTTTATAATATTAATGTAGTGTCCGAGGTCGTCTCTTTTCAGCCCCTGCCAGTATTCTTTCTCAAATATTTTTTCCCTTGGAACTACCAAAACTTTTTCATCTTCTTTCATTTTCTTTCTAGGGTAACAAACGTATAGTTATACTTATTTTTCTCGTCTGATTTATTCTCAATCCTCTCCATTTCATTCCAATCGTCCCAATTAAATTTTGGGAAGAAAACATCGGCTTCTTTTATCTCTGCATCCACCAGAGTCAAATACATTTTATCTGCCATAGGTAAAAACTGCTTATACACCGAAGCTCCTCCGCAAATCATAACCTCTTTCGCATTTTCAGTTTTTTGAAGAGCATCGTCTATGGAAAATGCCGTAATACAGCCCTCCAACTTAAGATTTTTATCTATAGTTAGGATTATATTAATCCTATCAGGCAAAGCCTTGCCTATGGATTCAAACGTCCTTTGACCCATTATAACGGGTTTCCTCATTGTAATCTCCTTAAAATGTTTAAAATCGGCGGGCAGATGCCAAGGTAGTGAATTTTTTACACCTAAAACATTATTCTTTCCAATGGCAGCAATAATAGAAATCGTTTGCTTGTTTTTTTCTTTTTTATCATTTATCATAGAGTATAAATAAAGAATTTATGAAAAAGAATAGCGAGAAGTCAATTGTTCTTGATTACGCAAAGCTCAAAGAAATTGTAGACGCGCACCGGATTTTAGGCCATAGAGTAGTTTGCACCGTAGGATCTTGGGACATGCTCCATATAGGCCACTTGAGATATCTTAACAAGGCAAAAGATCAGGGAGATGTTCTTATAGTCGGCGTAGACAGCGACAGGGGCATTAAGCTGTATAAAAACGAACTAAGGCCGGTGATTCCGCAGGAAGAAAGAATGGAAATGCTAAGCTACCAAGACTGCGTAGATTACGTTACTTTAGTTGATGATATCAACAACGATGGAAAATGGCAATATGACCTTATTAAGACAATAAATCCTGATATATTCATAACCACCGATTACAGCTACACCCAAGAACAAATTGAGGACATAAGAAAGCATTCAAAAGATGTTGTCGTCTTCCAAAGGCAAGCGGAAAACACCTCCACTACAGATATAATTGAAAGAACTATGAAAAAACACTTGGATGCCATAATGGGACAGTTAAATGGTAAAAAAAGTCAATGAAAAAAGGTTTTGTCAATCTCAAAAATGCACGCAGGGGAGAATATAGCAAAGTAATCGAAGAAATCCAAAAAACCGGTAAATGCCCGTTTTGCAAAGAAAATTTCAAATACCATAAAAAACCCATCTACAAAAGAAGAGGATCCTGGTTGCTTACAAATAACAGCTGGCCGTATAAAAATTCTGAAACTCATCTCATTATTTTAGGAGAAGAGCATAAAGAAAACTTCTCTGAAATAACTTCAAAAGACTTGGAGGCGATTAGATTTTTGGCCAACTGGGCAATAAAAAAATTTAAAATCAAGGGCGGGGCCGTTGCCACACGTTTTGGAGATACAAATTATACGGGAGCTTCGGTCAGCCATATCCACTTCCATATAATTTCCCCTCAGAAAAAAAGGAGCGTAAATTTCCCTATAGGTTAGACAGCTATATCTCCTTTGATTGAAGGATAGGGATCATATCCTTCTAATTTGAAGTCCTCTAATTTAAAATTGAAGATATCTTTTATATCGGGGTTGAGAGTCATTTTGGGCAGGACCCTGGGTTCCCTTGTCAGTTGAAGTTTTACTTGTTCTATATGGTTCAGGTATATATGAGCATCCGACAACGTATGGACAAATTCGTGGGCTTTTAATCCTGTAACCTGTGCCATCATCGTTAAAAGAAGAGAATAAGAAGCAATGTTAAATGGCACTCCCAAAAAAATATCGCAGCTCCTTTGAAACAAGTGCAAAGATAATTTTCCGTTAGCCACAAAGAATTTAAAAAAGCAGTGGCATGGAGCTACAAAAACTTTATCCACGTCTTCCGGATCCCATGAGGTTACTACCAGCCGTCTTGAATCCGGAAATTTTTTAATTTCATCTACGACATTTTTAATTTGATCTATGGCCCCGCCGTCTCTTTTTTTCCATCTCCTCCATTTTTCTCCGTATATAGGGCCCAGCTCTCCCGGAGGTAAGCCGTATCTTGCGCAGGATTCAGGGGTGGCCCATTCGTCCCAGATAGTAACCTTGTTATCCTGCAAGAATTTAACATTAGTATCCCCCCTTAAAAACCAGAGTAATTCTATAATTATAGATTTAAGGGGCATTTTTTTGGTTGTCATCAACGGAAAACCGTCATCCATCCTAAATCTCATCTGGTAGCCGCAAACAGCTATGTTGCCCACTCCCTGGGGATCGCCCTTTCTTTCTCCATTTTTTAAAACATGATCTAATAGCTCTAAGTATTGTTTCATACATCTTTTATAACAAAAAAGTGGGGGTAAAAAAAGCCCCCTCTTTCAAAAGGGGGCACTACTCTATCTTGATTTGTTATCCGATGGGAAAGTTGACGTGTTTCCCGGGAATAACCCTCCCTGTTTGTTCGTCGGTAACTGGAGCAATGAGGTGAAAATGAAGGTGTTTGATCGTAACTCCAGAATTCGTCCCAAATCTCACTGCCAATCCTCCGCCAATTTTCAGGGTTGGATAGATTTTCATAGCCATAAAAATCAGGCTGTTGACCTCACCCCAATCGTTCTGTCCAACGTCCATAATGTCTTCAATGTGCCGATTGGGAATAAGAATAAGGTGAACTTCGGCGTTCTCGTACGGCCACCGACACTCTATCATTGTCCACCAGTGCGTAGTAGCTACAAGTTTGTTGTCCCCCGGTAAATTGCAGAAAGGACACTTCTGATCCCTTTCCGCCTCCTCTAGGAGTTGTAGATAATTACCACTACTATCATCTTGATTCGCATATGTTGTGTCCACAATCCTTCTTTCCATCTTCGGGTCCCTTCCTACATGTTAAAGAACTGGCTCAAATACGCTGAAAGTTATACTACCACATGTATGATCTTTAGCCCAGCAGATTCCAATACTTTTTTAGCATCAAAGTTTGAACCTCCCTCTGCAAAGTAAACTCGTTTTATACCGGAGCATGCTATTATTTTAGCGCAAACAGGACAAGGAAAAGTGGTAACATAAATTGAAGAACCTTCTAAAGAAATGCCGCTTTTTGCCGCCTCTGCGACTATCCCCTGCTCTGCGTGTATTGTGCTGGCAATATCGTGCCTCTCTCCCGGCTTAAAAAAATCTCTCGGCTCTCCTAATTGATAGGGGGTGTGATCAGAAGGAATATCTTTATTATATCTTCTAATCAAGGTTTTCCCGTCTTTAACCAGAACCGCCCCTATTCTCCTCCACCATTCACTGCTTTTTTTAGATTCTTCTGTCGCTTCCTGCATCATTTTTATATCAAATTCATCTTTTGAAGCTTCTATATCCTCAAGCGGTTTCTCGCAAAGAATGCTATCTCTGTCCCAACGCAAGAAAACGCTGGCCCATTCAATTTCCATACTTTGCAAGTATTTTTTGTATAAGTTGCGGGAAATCTCGTCGTTTACTAAAATTACTTTTTTATCTTTAAAATTATTCAAATCAAGAACAGAGATATTCTCGTATCCCAAACTCAAAAGCAAACTTTTAATTTCATCAATTTTCAAACAGGCAATATCCGGCTCCCATTCGGAAAGACCATTAAGCAAGTTTCTGTTTATTAAAAAAACTTCGGAAACTTTTTCTTTATAATTTTCTAAAAAATCTAAATATCCCCGATGAATAACGGGGATATAAAGAATAAGAGATTTTTTCTCCATGAAAAATGGGCCTACTTTACTTCTATTCCCATGTTTTTGGCTGTTCCTTCTATAATTTTCATTGCCTGTCCTATATCATCAGTGTTAAGGTCAGCCATTTTCTTTTCGGCCACTTCTTTCAACTGGGCCTTTGTGATCACAGCCACTTTCTTTTTATTGGGAACCCCCGAACCCTTTTCTATCCCAAGGGTTTTCTTTATAAGCTCTGAAGCGGGAGGCTGTTTTAAAGCAAAGCTGTATGTCCTGTCTTCATATATTGTCACCTCCACCGGTATCTTAAATCCCATTTTGTCCTTAGTGGCTTCGTTGAATTTTTGGCAAAATTCAGATATATTGATGCCCTGGGGAGCCAAAGCAGGCCCTACCGGAGGCGCAGGATTTGCTTGCCCGGCCTTGATTTGAAGTTTAATTTTTACTTTTACCTTTTTAGCCATATGCGAATGAAATGAGCACCCCGCCCTCTATGCTCATAATTAAATTTATTAAATTTTGATAATATTGCAAACATATTCAAACAAACAATTTCATGCGATAAATTAGAAGGCGGGGTTTTCGCTCTGCTCAAATCTTTTTTATTTGTAATGAATCCAGTTCTACTGGAGTGTCTCTGCCGAAAAGATTAACAAGAACTTTTATCTTTCCCCTCTCCTGATCTATTTCTGAAACCTTTCCGTCAAAATCCTTGAAAGGCCCGTCTGTAATTTTTATATTATCTCCGGGCTTGACCTCTATCTTATATTGCGGCTCTTCAGATCCCATTCTTTTCTGAAGACTATCAATTTCTCCCTTTGAAACCGGCACAGGAGTAGTTCCGACTCCGACAAATCCTGTCACATTAGGAGTATTTCTCACAACATACCAGGAGTCATCAGTTACTATCATCTCAACCAGCACGTATCCGGGGTATATTTTTTCTTCAACTATCTTTCTTTTTCCGGACTTTATTTTAATCTTTTTTTCTTTAGGAACTACAACGCTGAATATCTTATCTTCCATTCCTAAAGAATCAACTCTCTGTTTTAAGCTTTTTGCGACTGCATCTTCATACCCTGAATAAGTATGAATAACGTACCAGTTCTTTTCCTGCGGAAGCTGCTGTTTTGGCATTAGATTATGAAATAATTAATTAGGAGTTGGAATATATAGTCCAGCCCCCCCAAGAAAGCGGCTATAAAAATAGAAACCAAAACAACAATTAAAGTATATTTAACAGTCTCCTGCCTGGTGGGCCAATTGACTTTTTTGGTTTCCAGCCTTGCTTCTTTGATGAAGGATGCTGATTTATCTATAATGCTCATGCTTTTATTTAAAAAGGCCTTCAGGGCCTGTTGCCTGTAATATTACTCCAAACCCTTGCCCTTGTCAATAATCTTATTTTATCAGAAGATTGCTATATATCCAAGTTTTTCACTTTATCCGCATATGCCTGAATAAACTTTTTTCTCGGCAGGACTTCCCCTCCCATAAGCATATCAAACACCTTGTCTGCTGATTGCGCATCTTCTATATTAACCCTTATAAGGGTTCTGTTTTCGGGATTCAGCGTAGTTTCCCAAAGCTCTCCAGGATTCATTTCTCCTAGCCCTTTGTACCTCTGAATCATAGGATTTCCTGATTTTTCTGTTTTCCTAACAATATCCTCTCTCCCCCTTTCTGTATAGGCATAATTTATCTGTTTGCCGATCTGTATTTTATACAATGGGGGCTGGGCTATGTATAAGTATCCTTTTTCTATTATCGGCTTGAAATACCTATAAAACAAGGTCAACAGAAGCGTTCTTATATGATTTCCGTCAACATCGGCATCAGACATAATAACAATCTTATGATATCTCAATCTTTCCAAAGAGAAATCTTCCCCTATCGCAGTTCCTAGGGCGATAACCAAGGCCCTTATTTCCTTTGAGGCCAGCATTTTGTCTATTCTTGCTCTTTCTACATTCAATATTTTTCCTCTCAAAGGAAGAATTGCCTGAAATCTTCTATCTCTTCCCTGCCTGCCGGATCCTCCTGCAGATTCTCCCTCTACGATGTAAAGCTCCGAATCTTCCGGCTTTTTTGAAGAGCAATCTGCCAGTTTTCCCGGCAGAGCCAATCCCTCCAGAACTCCTTTTCTCAAGACTGTTTCTCTGGCTGCTTTTGCCGCTTTTCTTGCTCTTGCAGAAAGTATTGATTTTTCAATTATTGCTTTTGCGTCTTGCGGATTTCTTTCAAAGAAATCTGAAAGCCTCTCCGAGACTACCTGGTCTACGGCTGTCTTTGCTTCTACATTCCCCAACTTAGCTTTAGTCTGGCCCTCAAATTGAGGATCCCTTAATTTTACCGAGACAACAGCTGTGAGCCCTTCCCTTATATCCTCTCCCGAAAGCCCGCCCTCCATTCCTTTGAGCATATCGTTCTTTTTGGCATAATCATTCAGGGTTCTCGTCAAAGCGGATCTAAAACCGGTAAGATGCATTCCGCCCTCTCCCGTATTTATATTATTAGCAAAGCTTTCTTCAAGACACTCAAACTCTTCGGTATACTGAAACGCCGCCTCAACCAATATGCCGTCCTTTTCTCCTTCGCAATAAAATATATTTTCGTGCCTAGAAGCAGAGTTTCCTATAAGGTATTTGACATAAGATCCGAGGCCTCCTTCAAAATAAAAACTGTAATCCTCTTCTTTGCCCTTTTCTCTCTCGTCTCTAAAAAAAACCCTTATTCCCTTGCTTAGATAAGATTGCTGTCTCAAGTGGTTAAGTATTCTTTTTTTGCTGAACTCTATTTCCTTGAATATTTCAGGATCAGGCTCAAATATAATCGTAGTTCCTCTCTTAGAACATTTCCCCTCATTCTTAACTTTTGTCTTTACCTTTCCCTTTGAATATTCCTGGGCATGGATAAATCCATCCCGGCAAACTTCAGCCCTCATCCAGCTTGAAAGGGCGCAAACTACAGAAACTCCCACTCCGTGCAATCCGCCTGATACCTTGTAGGCCTCGCCTCCAAACTTTCCACCGGCATGCAAAGTGGTCAATACTGTTTCTAGGGCGGACTTGCCCGTTTGGGGATGCTTATCCACCGGAATGCCTCTTCCGTCATCCACTGTTTTAACTCTGTTTTGGGGAAGAAGCGTTATGTATATGCTTTTTGCATATCCTGCCATATACTCGTCAAAAGAGTTGTCGGTAACCTCCCAAACGAGATGGTGCAATCCATCGGGCCCTGTGGATCCTATATACATTCCGGGCCTTTTCCTTACAGGATCAAGGCCCTCCAAAACGTATATGTCTTTTGCTGAATAACTTTGGTTTTCTTTTGCCATAATTTTAACGCAGAATTGCGTTTAGTTCCTGTTTTGTTTTTTCACGGATTTTCTCTTGGATTTCGTTCACTTCTTCGTTGGTCAAGGTTTTTTCGGGAGAGCGGTAAACGATGCGGAAAGTATAGCTCTTCTTGTTCTCTCCAAACTTATTTTCATCTTCATAACTGTCTATGACCTTAACTTCTTCTATGAGATTTTTTGCAAAATCCCTGACAATCTCATAGTAATTATTCAAGTTCATGTCTTTTTCAACGACAAAAGAGACATCCCTGGCTATTTTAGGATATTTGCTCACCTCTTTGAACTTGCTGTTTACATCTTTGAATTGGCTTGCGATCCTGGGGTCTTCCGACCACAGTATCCTTATATCCGGTATTTCCATTTTAACCATAGCCAGCCGGTCTATGCCAAAGCCAAAAGCCCATCCGTTGTATATTTCAGGATCCAATCCGAAGTTCTCCAAAACCTTTTTATGCACTAATCCGGCCCCGGTCACTTCCATCCACTCATCCTTGAACTTAATATCCAATTCCACGGAAGGATCTGTAAATGGAAACGAATCAACCAAAAACTTCCATTCCACATCTTCGCCGAAAATGCTTTTGGCAATCTCCACCTGTATATCCTCCAAATCCTTCTGGATTATGACTTTCTGGGATTTCTTGCAGATATACAGTCCGTCCACCTGGTGGAAGGCCGGGAAATGGTTCCTGTCTATTTCATCTTTTCTGAAAACTATGCCGGCCGACAAAGCTCCGATCCAGCCCCTTTCTTCAAGCTTATTCAAAACATCATTGTTCCTTAAATAAAAAGGCCACATTACGGTTGTCTGGGTCCTCAAAACGTGCTCATCTGAAAAATAGTAAGTATCTGTTTCTCTCCGGCTGGGATGGTCTTTGGGAGTATTTAAAACATCGAAATTATCCTGAACCGCCACTATTTTGGGAAAATCAACCAGATCAAAATCTGAAAAATCAGGCAAATCTAAAATTCTATCCACGATAATCTTAATGGGAGAATTTTCTTTCTTGGTCAAATCGGGCAAATTCAAAAGCCGTTTGATCCTTTCGGCTTTGACGTCTTTTCTTTGATTTAAGCCCCTTGTCAGCTCCTCTTCTTGGGAATTTTGTATGGAAATAATCTCTCTCATGCCTATGCCTCATTTTACCCCAAAACAAAACCGAATTCAACTATTATTGTTAATAAAAAGGGGCGGTAAAATCAATCACCGCCCCTAAGACCTTCGGGTCTAAGCCCTTCTTTTCATATCCCGCAGAACCAACTTTGTTGGCCGGCAGGGATGCCGAAGAAATAAGCCGCCAAAACTCACCGCGTCAGCCCCCATTTCTTCTGCCGCCTCAATATCCCCGAGTTTCCACATACTGGGAAATATCACGCGAATATCCGTTGAATTCTTCAGATGGCATGCAAAATCCCAGGTATGCCTTTGGGCAAGCTTGCCCGAGACTCCGCCTCCACCAAACCTATCTAGAGAGCTCTTGCGATCCGGAAAAATATTCCCCCACCGGACACTATTAATGGAAAGCGCGCCGATTCCTATCCCCCTGATATTCGGCAGAATTTCCGGAGTATAATGAGCAGTAGAAAGTTTAAGTATAAGAGGCAAGCTTGTTGCTTCTTTTGCCGCTTCGCAAATTTCCACCACTCTTCTTGCGTTGGCAAGCTCGGACAAAGTATTCGGGCATGAGACGTTTAACTCAAGCCCTAAAAGCTTACCGGAAAAAAGCATTTCTAGAGTTCTCGCCATAATAGCAATTTGTTTCGGAGCATCTCCAGAGTCCGAAAAAATAGACGGAACTATGGGAAGCGGGCATCCCCTGATCCCAAAATCAGCCATCCACTCAATAAACCCGCCATTCCTCAACCCGTAAGCATTGACTGTTCCCGCACATTGCAAGAAACCCCGTAACCCGGCATTGCCGTTATAATCCAGGAATTTGATTGTTTCCCATGGTTTCCGCCATCGGAAGTTTCCTTCTCTTGGGAAAAGCGTTACCGTTTTGCCAACAACGACAAAAAGGTCCGGCCTGATCATGTCCGCCCAGATCAAAGGCCTGTCCCACAGCCAGCCGGTTCCCCAGTTTCCCAATGCCCCGCTTGCCGCAAAATACTTGTACGGCCCCCTATCGCCTAGCATTATACCCTTCATATCAAGCCTCCAATCTATGATTTTCAGTTTTTAACGTGCTTAAAGAACAACGAACACTATAGTTCCTTTTAGCAAAATAAGCCCTGCGAGGCAATAACGTAAAACACATAGACAGAAACAGCATAAAAAATGGCGAGTAAAAAAACTTGCCGGCGATTAAACCCACGATCGTGAGTTTAGTCGACAACCCTATTGTTCGTAAGGATTTGTGTAAAAACCTATATCAGACGAAGGAAGGAGGGTTTTGGCTCCGAACAACTTTCAGTGCGTTCCCCCACCAGATCAACTGATTAAGAAACAAATCGGCCGGCTTCTGAATTAAATCAAAATTATCCGAAAAATCCTTGATGTTCAATGAATTTCTTATCGGGAACATCTGCAACTCGATAGAAACTTGCCTTAACTGCTCCACCGAACGTGCCCCCTCTACGCTTCCCCAACTTACAAATCCGACCGGTTTATTGTTCCATTCAAAATAAAGCCAGTCCAAAGCGTTTTTTAAAACTGCCGGATACCCATGGTTATACTCCGGAGTAACAATAATATACGCGTCCGCGGACGCTATCTTTTTAGACCATTCTTTGACTATGGAATCTTTATACCTGCCGGCAAGGGCGATCGGAGGAAATTCGTCGCTATAAAAAGGCAATGGCCAATCCCTCAAATCAAGGATCTCCGCCTCCGCGTCATTTCTTTTTCGAACTGCGTCATATATCCATTTCGCCGGCTTTTCGCTGAACCTGTTTTTTCTAGTGCTGGCGATTATAACGCTTATTTTCAACATACCGCCATTCTAAATCCGTTCTCCTGAAAACAAAATGAATATGCCAAACGGCATATAATTTTGCCTTTTTGCATGTTTAAGATTCTTTAAGATACTTTACTAATTCTTTAGCTCCCAGGGTTCTATGAAGAATTTTGTCTTTTTCTTCATCTGTCAATTCAGAATAGTACTTGTTAAAATCCAGGGATATAAATATGGCGTCGTAGCCAAATCCCCCAACATCTTTGGGCTCATAAGCTATTTTACCTTCTATTGATTTTTCGTATGTCCAGAATTCTTTATTTTCTGGATTATAGAAAGCCAGGGCTCCGATGTATCTGCAACTTCTTTTATCTTCTCCTCTCATTCTTTCCAGAATCATCATATACCTGTCTTTTTCTGTTCCTGCATGCCATCTCTTGGCGTGAACACCCGGTTCTCCATTCAATGCATCAATAAATAATCCGGTATCGTCTGCCAGAGTAGGAAGATTAGATTTTTCTGCATAATATTTTGCTTTCTTTTTGGCATTATCTATCAAAGTATTGCCGTCTTCTTTAATATCATCTTTTATTCCCGCATCTTTTAAAGACAAAAGTTCTGATTCAAAATTCAGATTGTTAAAAATCCTCCTAAACTGCCTTAATTTATTCTCATTATTAGTTCCAACTAGAATCTTCATTGTCGCGCAAACGATTTATTAATGGTTTGTGGAAATTGAGAGAAATTCAGGGTCAAAGCCATTATTCTTCTCAGCCCCGACGCTATTTTTAGAAAAAGGCACCCGATCCCTGCTTCTCTTTTTCTAACCCCTTTTTCCTTTTTCCTTTCATATGTTTTTATAAATAACGTCTTTTCTCTCCACGACAACTTCCCATCCATTCCGTTTGGCATGGTTATAAAGATTCTGGTTGGGGTTAAAGCAAATCGGTTTCTCAACCATTTTCAAAAAAGAAATATCTGTTTCGGTGTCTCCCACGCCAACTGATCCTCTTAGGGTCAAGTTTTCTTTCTCAACGGCACGCTCCAAAATTTTATCTTTATTTTCAATAAGATCCGCGTACAAAACCTTTCCGGTAAACTTGCCGTTTTCAATCTCCAAAACCCGGCCATAAGCTTTGTCAAAACCCAATTTTTCAGCAAATCCTTTGACAGCACTATAAGGCGAGCCCGAAATTGCCAGAACAAAATAATTTTTCTTCTTTAGTTTTTTAATTAAGTCTATTGTATATTTATAATTCCTCTCTCCATGAAAAGAGATAACCTTTCTGCTGATTTTTGAAAAATCCTTATACCCGGCTCCCTTTATATTCTTAACAAAGGCCTCAATAACCGCGTTTAAATACTCTTGATAGGAGCCCTTTCTGTTGAGCCAGTTATCAAAAGCCCGCTTGTATGTTTCTCTTGCCTTGGAAGCAAAAACCCCTTCTTGGATAAGAGCATCTGTTAACTCTATCAACAAGCTGGACCTAAAAATCGTCCCGTCAATATCAAATACTGCCACCCTCTTTTTACTTAGTTTTTCCATAATCTATCATTTAAAAATGGCTCCTAGTGCCATTTTTCTCATTAATTTTCTTTACACTTCCATCTTTAAATTTGGTAATATGTTTTTTCCATATGGAAAAAACATATTACCTTGTTTGTTCCTCTCGAAAAAAGTACCTGACCCCTTTTTCTCATAATACTTCTTGCTCTCCTATTTTTAATCTTTTGTTTAATTTAGCTTTTTTTGACAGAAAATAAAAGACCTGCAATCAAGGGCGGGAAATAAAAAAGCGCTCATCCCTGAACGCGCGGCGAACGTTATTAAAATGAATTGGAGACTTCTCTGTACTGGTTCTGTTTCAAAATGTGGATTATCCTTTGAGAGAAAAATAAAGAGGGTCCCGCATTAGCTATTCGGGACCCCTGTGCTCTGTCCTTCCTCTCAGAGACCGGAGCCGTCTTCTAAGAGACCTAACTGTTATTGGCTGGAAACCCGTTAGGCGGCTACTTCCAGTCATCCACTGTCATTCCTGCGAAGGCCGTGGACGCATTCTCGCAGAACCTAGCTGTCATCCTTCTGTTGAAGCCCGCTAGGCGACTTCTCTGTTTAATGTCTTTATTATATAATTTTGATATTATTTGTCAATACCTTACGGCAACTTAGCAACACCTTGGAGTTCCTTATTTTGGGGCGTCGCGCAATAAATTTGCTTTGCAAATTTAAACGCGACAGCCACGTTTAAATTTTGCCTAAAGCAAAATTTATTACGTGGCGGAGGGGGTGAGACTCCTCTCGCTCCGACTCGAGCCGGGGCGCTGCGCGCTCTCGCGCCCTTCGAGTCTTTCCATTTATCATTATTTCAACGTGTCCAGAAGGATACGCTGAAATAATATGCGGAGGGGGTGAGACTCGAACTCACGAATCCCCGAAGGGATTCCGGTTTTCAAGACCGGTGCAATAGCCGCTATGCGACCCCTCCAAAATATTTATTAAGAAGCTTCTTTATAGTCTTTCTACCATAACCACTTTTTAAATAAATTTCCCTATTCTCGGCATCATTTTTATTTAAAAAAGCTTCGTAAAAAACTAATTTGTATGGTTTTTTAAGTTTTGTTGCTAAGCTTTTGCCTTTGTTATGCTCATTCAATCTTCTTTTTAAATTAGAGGTGTAGCCTATGTAAAAGCTATTATCAATCTTGCTTTGCAAAATATACGTATAAAACATAATCGGGCGTCGCGTAATAAATTTTCTTTAAGAAAATTTAAACGCGACAGCCACGTTTAAATTTTGCCTAAAGCAAAATTTATTACGTGGCGGGCCCGATGGGATTTGAACCCACGATCTTCTCCGTGACAGGGAGACGACAACTCCAGGCTTGTCCACGGGCCCAATAATTGAAAAAGTGAGACGTAAAAATTTTCTTATAAGAAAATTTAACGGCTCTACCACGTTTAAATTTTGCCTAAAGCAAAATTTATTACGTGGTGCCGGCGGAGGGATTCGAACCCCCGACCCAAGGATTATGATTCCTTTGCTACTACCGCTGAGCTACGCCGGCATACTAATGTTGCGGGACCGGGAGTTGCACCCAGGTCTCGAGGTTATGGGCCTCGCGAGATACTACTTCTCCATCCCGCAAACCCATTCTAATATAGATTGGCTTTTAGGTCAACAAGCTATATCATTTCAAGTTCTGACAACGCCTGCTCATAAACCCTCACCATATTCGCGGCCTGGTCTTTTGTGAGATGACGGCTTGGATCATGGACTATGCTGTTCCTTATCTCATGGACTTCTTTGACCCTGTCTATGCTTGGAAGAATTTTTGAATCAATCTGTTTGAGTATATCATTCAACATCTCTCCTTCGTAGCCCATTTTCTGAAGGACTTCTTTCAGAAACTCATCTATTTCAATCACAGCCATCTTGTATTCGGATTCTTTCCCTGCAGAAAGCTTCTTATGCGCTGATTCAAGCTTTTTGAACTTGGTTTTCATTCCTAACGGCCTTGATGAAAAAAATTCAGTATACCTTTCCGTAAAACGGAATTTAAACCAGTTAGTTCTTAGAATAAGTATTATTATAGCCGAAAGAAGAATAATAGATAAAACAATAAAAATATTCCTCACAACGGGAATAAATCCTAGGGCTGCGGGCATATAAGAAGCAAACAGATTATAAAGCTCTTGCTCTGTCATTCTAATAATTTAGCTATTTGAAACAACTTTGATTCTTCAAAATAATTTCCCAATATTTGAAGCCCCACAGGAAGCCCCTTTGTCTTGAGGGGAACAGAAAGGGCAGGAATGCCCGCAAGGTTTGCAGATATAGTAAATATGTCCGAAAGATACATTGAAAGCGGATCCTGCGTTTTCTCTCCTATTTTAAAGGCGACTGTCGGAGAAACGGGCGTAAATATCGCATCCACTTTCTTAAAGGATTTTTCAAAGTCCTCTTTTATCCCTGTCCTCACTTTTTGGGATTTTAGATAATAAGCATCATAATATCCTGAAGATAAGGCAAAAGTTCCAAGCATTATTCTTCTCTTTACTTCAGCTCCAAATCCCTTTGCCCTGGTGTTAAAATAAACTTCCGAGAGATTTTCCCCTTTTTCAGAAAGCCCGTATTTTATCCCGTCGTATCTTGCAAGGTTGCAAGAAGCTTCGCAGGTAGATACCATATAGTAAACAGAAAGGGCGTACTTGGTATTAGGAAGGCTTATTTCCTCCACCCTGCCTCCCATATCTTCTATTTTTTTAATTGCTGATTCTATCGCACTGACTACTTCCCTTTCTATCCCCTTTTTTGCTTCGGAACCAAAGTATTCTTTAGGAATTCCAATTTTAAGCTTTTTGAAATCTATTTCTCCATTTTCTTCCATTTCTATGCTTGTAGAATCCTTTTTATCTTTTCCTTTTATGGCATTAAAAAGGATTTTTGCGTCTTCAGCATTCTTTGCCAAGGGGCCTATCTGGTCCAAAGAAGAAGCAAAAGCGATAAGGCCGTATCTAGAAACAGCTCCATAGGTCGGCTTTAGTCCAAAAACTCCGCAGAAAGAAGCTGGCTGCCTTATAGATCCTCCCGTATCAGATCCCAAGGCGCAACAACAAAGTCCCGCCGAAACTGCTGCCGCAGATCCTCCCGAGCTCCCTCCCGGAACCCTAGATTTATCTTTGGGATTTTTAGTGGTCTTGAAAGCGGAGTTTTCGGTAGAAGATCCCATTGCAAATTCATCCAGATTTGTTTTTCCTAAAACAACAGCTCCTTCTTCTTTTATTCTTTTGACACAAGAGGCGTCATAAGGAGAAATATAGTTTTTGAGCATAAAAGAGGATGCAGTGCTTTTTAGCCCCTCCACTAGAATATTATCCTTAACTGCCACAGGAACCCCAGCCAAAGAAGGAATATCCAGGCCTTCTGAAATTAAATTATCTATCTTATCCGCCTGATTTAAGGCAGTTTCTTTTGCAAGCTCAAGATAGCATCCAAGCTCTGAATCTTCTTTTTCTATTTTTTTAAAATAGAAATCGGACAATTCTTTAGCTGAAAACCTCCTCCCCTTAAGCCCCTCTCTTATTCCTTTTATGGTTAAGCTATCCATTTAAAATTGCTTTGACTTTGATATGCCTTCCTTCCTTGTCGGGAAAAAGACTGATTATATTTTCAACTCTTTCTGGACTTTCCCCTGAAGGAATATCCTCTCTGAATACATTTCCAATGAATTTTTCTGAAGGATGAAATGTAGGATCTTTCTTGGAATTTGCTTTTTTAAGGACATTAAAATAGTCCAAAATAGAAGAAAGCTCTTTCTCCAGTTTTTCTGTTTCTTCCTTCAAAAGCCCGATCCTTGCAAGTTTTGCTATATTTTCTACTTTCATTATTTAGGAGCTGAAAGCTCGCGATCCTCTGAAATAACGTCCTGAAGAGCGTCAAGGTTTTCTAGAACCATGCCCGCGCCCCTCACTACTGCAGTCATAGGATCCTCTATTATTCTTACCGGCATCTTTGTTTCCTGCTGGATCAAAACATCAAGTCCCTTCAAAAGACTCCCTCCCCCCGAAAGGAAAATTCCCTTTGTCATAATATCAGCCAAGAGCTCCGGAGGAGTCTCTTCCACTGTTGTTTTTACAGCCGAAATTATTCTTTTTACCGATTTTTCCATCGCCCTTCTTATCTCCTCGTCAGATACAATTATCTCTTCGGGAAGACCTGTAATCAAATTCCTGCCCCTTAAAGGAAGCTCTCTTTTTTCTTTTAAAGGATATGCCGAGCCGATTCCTATCTTCATCTCTTCTGCGGCTCTTTCCCCGATCAAAAGTTTGTATTCTTCTTGAGCGTAAGAAATAATATCTTCGTTTAATTTGTCTCCGGCTATCCTCAAGCTTTTTGCAAGAACAATTCCACCCAAAGAAATAACGGCGACCTCCGTAGTCCCTCCGCCAATGTCAACAATGAAATTTCCGGCAGCTTCCTGGACATCCAATCTAGCTCCTATGGCAGAAGCCATCGGCTCTTCTATGAGAAAAACCTCTCTCGCTCCGGCATTTCTAGTCGCATCTCTTACTGCTTTTCTCTCCACCTCCGTGACGCCAAAGGGTATTCCGACGATAACCCTGGGCCTGGGGCCTATGAGGAACTTTCTTTTATGGACTTTTTCTATAAAATACTTGAGCATTTGCTCTGTTATTTCAAAGTCCGAAACAACTCCTCCAACCAAAGGCCTTGAAGCGACGATATAGGCAGGAGTTCTTCCGACCATCTTCTTGGCTTCTTCGCCTATGGCAAGAACATGGCCTGTCTTTTGATTTATAGCGACAACGGAGGGTTCATTGATAACAATGCCTTTGCCCTGTACATACACCAGAGAATTAGCCGTGCCCAAATCAATTGCTATATTGCTTGAGAGATAAGAAAATATCCTGTCTATCATAGCTTAAATTTATCACAGGCCCAGCATAAAATCAAACTGTGCATCGTTAGGCCAAAAGGGACATAAAAAGCGCTTGAAAGAACAGGAGCAGTCAACACGACTGCTCCTATTCTATTTAACCAAATCTTTTATCTTTACCAGTATTGCCCTATCCCTTCCCCTTTCTTTTACCTCCACGCTTTTTTTCTCCAGAGTTTTTTCTGAAACAATTATCCTTTTTGAGATTCCTATAAGATCGGCTTCCGCAAGCTTCTGGCCGGCAGAAATATCCCTGTCGTCATAAAGAACATCCAGGCCCTTCTTCTTAAGAAGAGAATATATTTCTTTTGCTTCACTGCCCTTGTTAAGCTGTATCAGGTGAATGTCAAAAGGAGAAAGCTCTTCGGGCCAGATAATCCCTTTTTGATCGTTATTGATTTCTACGGAAGCCCCCATTAATCTCCCCAGCCCTATGCCATAGCATCCCATCAATACGGTTTTGTCTTTTCCGTCTTTATCTTTGAACTTTAAATCAAAGGGCAAAGAATACTTGTCCCCGAGCTTGAATATGTTCCCGACTTCCACCGCCTTCTTTTCAATAAAAACAGAATTCTGGCATTCCGGGCATTTGTCCGCTTTGATCTCTTTGTTTTGGGCTATCCCGCATTTGCCGCAGACATATATTGTGTCCTCTCCTGCCTCTGTTTCCATCTGAAACTCGTGGGAATACTTTGAAAAGCTTCCTCCCGACGCCAAGGTCAAATAGGTTTTTTTCTTTATCCCGCATCTTGAAAATATTCTGTTATAGGATTTAATTTGTTTTTTATAATAACTATCCAGATCTTCCTGGCTTGAATGAAAAGAATACAGATCTTTCATCAAAAACTCTCTCGTTCTCAAAATGCCTGACTTGGCTCTTAATTCATTTCTAAACTTGTCTTGTATTTGAAAAAGATACAAAGGAAGGTCTTTGTATGAAAAAATGACTTTCTTTGCCAAAGGAGAAATTATTTCTTCGTGGGTAGCCCCCAAAGCATATTCTTTCCCATTAGCTCCCTTAAGCTTGAAAAGGGCGTCAAAAGCATCCCATCTTCCTGTTTTTTGCCAATTTTCTTTGGGAGTAAGCGCCGGAAGAAGAAGCTCCTGGCCCCCTTCTTTCTCTATCTCTTCCCTTATAATCCCTTCTATTTTCCTAAGGACTTTAAGGCCCAAAGGAAGAAAGGCGTAAACGCCTGCCGATATCTGGTCAATATATCCTGCTCTTGTCAAAAGCGAATGAGAAACAGATTCAGAATCTTTCGGGGCTTCTTTTTTGGAACTATAAAAAAGCGTTGATTGAAGCATTAAAATATCCTTATAACATCCCTCACTGTTACCCAAACCATAAGGGCGATAAGAACAAAGAAGAAAACACTTGAGACCTTTTGGATAACCAAGGGATTTAGGGCTTTCCCTCTTATCTTTTCTATTACTAAGAACATAAACCATCCTCCGTCTAGCGCCGGTATCGGAAGAGAGTTAATCAGGGCCAAATGGACTGCTATTATGGCTATAAACTGGAGGAAATAGCTTATACCCATTCCGCCTACTTGGGCGAAAAGCTGAAATATCCCGATCACTCCGGTTACTTCTACCCCAGAAGGCAAATTTCCCCTAGAAAAAAGACTTGAAAATACAAATATCCAACTTTGGACTATGGCAACAGTTAGACCTATAGTAGCTTGTACGCCCTTTAACGGAGCCAGATACCAGGGATATTTTTTTAAGGCCGTCCTGGCCAAAGAAATTCCCATGGGACCCGAACCTTCAGGATAAGAGGATCTTACTGAAAGATCTTTTTTGATAATTTGATCTCCTCTTTGGATTTCCAGCGCCAAGGACTTGCCTAGATTTTCCTGCGATATTTTTTGGACTTGGCCGACTTTGTCTATTTCAACTCCCTCAATTTTTTTGATGATATCCCCTGGTTTCAGCCCCGAGGATTCTGCGGGAGATTCAGGAGAAACAGCTATTATCTGCACCTTAGGATTTAAAATCCCCGAAGAAACAGAATCTTCCACGGCAGTGGGAGATCCTATCATCATAACAACCGTTAGGATAACAGCAGAAATAACCCAGAAAGAAAACACGCCTCCAAGGATGATTATAGACTTTTTCCAAAAAGGCTTTTCGGAAAAACTGCCCGAGTCTTTCACGGGCTCTTCTTGGCCGTATATCTTAACAAATCCGCCGAATGGAATAATATTCAAAGAATAGAGCGTCTCGCCTATCTTCCTGCCCCATATCCTAGGAGGATACCCCAGCCCGAATTCTTCAACTTTTACTCCAAGCTTTTTGGCCGCTGTAAAATGGCCCAGTTCGTGGATAATTATCAAAGCTATTAAAGTTAAAACGGCAATAAAGATTAACATCAAAAAATAATTTCTAATTTTTAATTTCTAACAAATTTCTAATTGAATTAATGTTTAAAAATTAAATAAATATAAATTTAATTAAAATTGAAAAATGAAAATTGAAAATTTTATAACTCTATTTCTCTTTTTTTATTTTCTCCTATTTCGTCTATTTTCTTTCCGTATTCGTCAACGATTTTCTGAAGCTCATCTTTTGCCTTAAACTTATCATCTTCTCTGATTTCTCCAGTTTTTGCCTTTTCTTGGACCTCGTCCCAAGCCTGGGTTCTCCAGTGCCTAATCGTTTTTCTGGCTTCCTCTTGCCTTTCTGAAAGCATTCTTAACAAGCCCTTCCTGTATTCGTCTGTCAAAGGAGGCAAAGTAAGTCTTATAGTATCTTTATCAACAATCGGGTTTATTCCTATTGATGAGCTGGAAAGCCCCTTCTCTATGGGTTCTAGATAAGATTTATCCCAAGGTTGGATGATTATCTGTTTGGGCTCGGGGACCGATATCGCAGCCAGCTGTTTTAGGGGCATCTTTTGTCCAAAACAGTCTATTGTAATATCCTCTACCAGAGAAGCAGAAGCTCTCCCCGCTCTTAATTTCTCCGCTTCTTTTCCCAGAAAGATAATAACTTTGTCCAATTCTGGCTTTATTTTATCTGTTATCTGTTTATAGTTCATCTTATTATTTTGTTATCTTGTTATACTGTCTTTACAATACCAAAATCTCCCGTCCGTATCAAGCAAACATGGTTATTCAAATACCAATCCTATAAAAAACAGGGAGAAAGTCCTCCGATAGTTATATGTTTAATAGCAACGTTTCCAGGGCCAGGCGGCGATTTATATTAGTTGAGGCAACCAAGGTTTTTGTTTTTTGGATATTTTCAATAATTTCTTTTATCTTCCCGGCAGGATATCCATCCAGGGTCATTGATTCGCCCTTTATTTTTTTTAACATTGCGTTCCTCAAAAAAAACACCCAGTCATCCAGTATTTTTTCTATGTTTTTTTCTTCTGAATCCTTGGCAAATTTAAACCGGTCCGACAAATCAGATTGAATTAGCTTGATTAATTCAATGTTTTTAGGATCTTCTTCTATTTTAGCGTAAAACCTTATCTTCTGGACTCTGGACAAAATAGTATCTAGAAGAAGATAAGGATAAGAACTCACCAATATAATGTTAGTTTTCTCAAAGGGTTCTTCCATGAATTTAAGAAAGCAATTTTGGGCTTCCCTGTTCATCAAGTGCGCATCCCTGATAACAGCTATTTTGGTTTCAGAATTATAGGGCTTAAAGATTAATTTCTCCAAAAGCTCCCTTATTTTCTTTATAGAAATAACTTCTTTTTCGGGCTCCACAACAATAAGGTCGGGGCCTGAAGCAAGCTTTTCGGCAAACCTCAAAGCAAATTCAGTCTTGCCTATTTTTTCTTGTCCGCAAAAAAGAAGAGCATGCGGAAGCCTCTCCGCCGCAACCAGCATTTTAAGCTGTTTTTCAAACATTATCTTTTGGCCATTATGCTTTTTTTATAAGCTTCAAGGTTTTCCAGGACAACTCCTGTTCCTTTGGCTACGCAAAGCAAAGGATCTTCGGCTATAAAACAAGGCACACCGGTAGAGCGAGCTATAAGCTCGTCTATATTCCTAAGCAAAGCCCCGCCTCCCGAAATAATCATTCCTTTATCCATAATATCTGCCGAAAGCTCCGGCGGAGTTTCTCTTAAAACCGCTTTTACGGTTTGGACCATTTCTGCGAGTCTGTCCGAAAGAGCCTCGCAGATCTCGTTTGATTTTATCTTTATATTTTTAGGCATTCCGGAGATAAGATCTCTGCCCCTTATCTCCATTTCTTTTTCTTCTTTCTCGGGGACAGCAGTTCCTACCTTCATCTTAATATCTTCTGCTGTTTGTTCTCCAATGGCAAGATTATGCTTCTTTTTGACAAAAGCGGATATCGCTTGGTCAAACTTGTCCCCTGCCACCCGCAAAGAACAGCTAGTCACCACGCCTCCAAGAGAAATTACCGCAACCTCCGAAGTTCCTCCTCCTATGTCTATTATCATGTGCCCCGAGCATGAATTAATGGGAATACCAGCGCCTATGGCGGCTAAAATGGGCTCTTTGGCTACATATACCCCTTTTGCCCCGGCAGACATTCCTGCTTCTATCACAGCTCTTTTTTCGGTGGAAGTAATTCCTGCCGGAACTCCTATCAAAAGCTCCGGCTTGATAAATCCTAATGCTTTGGGGCTTTTTTTTATAAAATGCTTTAACATTGCTTCGGTAACTCGATAATCCGCTATAACTCCATCCCTAAGAGGCCTATAAATCTTTATTGTGTCCGGAGTCCTGCCTGTCATCTCTTTGGCTTCTTTTCCCACGGCCAGAATCCTATTGTCAGCCAGAGTGACTGCAACCACCGAGGGTTCCTGCAAAACAACTCCTTTTGGAAAAGTATAAACGACAGAGTTGCACGTCCCGAGATCTATTCCTATTTTTTTATTTAAAAAACTTCTCATGTTTTTATTCTTCTTTTGATATCAGCTCCGAGTTTCTGGAGTCTTATTTCTATCTTTTCATATCCTCTGTCTATTTGATAAATATTATGTAAAGTAGTGGTTCCTTTTGCAACCAGTCCGGCTATTATCATGGCCGATCCCGCCCTAAGATCAGAACTCGGCATTTCTATTCCCATAAGCTGGCTTGGTCCGTATATAATCGCCCGGTGGGGATCGCAAAAGACCATATTGGCCCCCATTTTATTCAGCTGATCCAAGTATCTCAAGCGCCCTTCAAATAAAGGATCATGTATTAAAGTAGGTCCTTTTGCTTGGGTGGCCAGAACCCCCAGCTCTGGCTGCAAATCCGAGCTGATGCCGGGGTAAGGAAGACTTTGGACTTTATCCATGCAAAGCTTGCCTGAAGATTTTACTTTTATTGTCTTTTGGTCCAGAATCTGAAAATCTGCTCCAAAATCCTTAAGTCTTTTTAGAAAAAGGTCTAAAAAAGAAAGCTCCGCATTCTTTACTAGAACTTCTCCTTTGGTGGCTAAGGCAGCAACTATGAAAGTGCCCGCTTCTATAGGATCATTGACAAGCTTATGCTTGAACCCTTTAAGCTTGCTTCTGCCCGAAATTGTAATTTCTCTTGCTCCGTTGGCTTCTACTTCAACGCCCATTTTCTCCAAAACAGACGAAAGGTCCTGAACCTGGTAATCATAATCTGCTATTTTGATCACTGTTTTTTCCGGAAAACCAGCCGAAAAAAGCATCATATTCAAAGTGGCCGTTACGCTCATTTCTCTCAACACTACTTCTCTTTTATTCTCTGCTAGACTTTTTCTAGAAAAAGAATATAGCCCTTTTTCAGATGAAATCTTCACGCCAAGCTGCCTAAATGCGTCCAAATGCGTATCTATAGGCCTTGCTCCTATAACGCATCCTCCGGGAGGAGGCATTTCTACAGACTTGAATCTTGAGAGAAGAGATCCTGCCAAAAGTATAGATCCCCTGAACTTTTTAACAAGATCTCGGGGCAAATTAGAGGCCTTTACCTTGCTTGAATTTATTTCTATTGCCCTTTCACCCGTCCATCTGACTTCGGCCCCCATCTGCTCCATTATCTTTATCATTTTCAAAACATCTTCTATCAGAGGGATGTTTTCTATGACACAGGTTTCTTTTGTAAGAAGCGTAGCTGACAAAACAGGAAAGGCCGCATTCTTCGCGCCTCTTATTTCTACCTCTCCCTTAAGAGGTTTTCCGCCCTGAATTATGAATTTCTCCTCCATCATATAGTCCATAATAGATTAATTGGGCGGGCTTGGCAAGCGTATTGCAAAACGCCGTTTTTTAGAATAATATATAGTATTATATGGCTAAAGGAAAAAGAATTCTGATATTTCTTGCTCTTCTAATATTATTCCTGGTGGCAGCTCCTGCCGCTGTTATGTACTGCTTAGGGTGGAGACTAGATTTAAAAAACGGGAGAATCACAGAGCCCGGCATGTTTTATTTCAAAGCAAGCCCCAAAACAGCAGATGTTTACCTGGATGGAAAGCTCCAAAAAAGAACTGACATATTTTTTGGGTCAATCCTAATAGAAAACCTCGAACCCAAAGAATACGAGATTGAAATAAAGAAAGACGGTTATCACGGATGGAAGAAGAAGCTTGCCATCCAAAAAAGAGAGGTAACGGAGGCGAAGAATATTATACTCTTTCCTCTGAACCCGAATTTTTCTTTAATTTCCGAGAGCGCAGAATATATATATCCGGCTCCTGACGGGAGAAAAATAGTGATTAAAGAATATGACGAAGTAAAGAAAAAATGGAGTCTAAAGATACTGGATACAGCCAAGAATTCAAAAACTAATCTTCTTTCCGAAGAAGACCTTGGGAAGATAAAGCATGAGTTTTCAAATATTTCTTTTTCTGAAGATTCTGAAAGAATCCTTCTTGAAACAAAATACCAGGCGAAAAACCGCTACTTTATAGTTTCACTGGCTGATGGAAAGTTTACGGAAGCAGATTTCGGAAACAATGTTTTGGATAAAATAATTCTCCATCCGTCAGAAAAAACAAAGCTTTTTGTTGCTTTTTCGGAAAAGAAAACAAAAAACTCTGTTCCAGAAAAAAATATTTACGAAGTGGATCTTCTTAAAAAAATAACTTCTGGGCCATTGGCTAAAAACATATCCGACTTTACAATTTCGGACAGAGACGCCTATTGGATTGATGAAGAAGGATTTCTTTTAAAATCGGGGCTTGATTTTAAAAATCCCAGGAGAATGAATGTGCAAAAAACAGTCCAGAAAAATTTAACACTCAAAACAGAGGGATCTGAAGTTTTTATGGAGTCAGAACAATCCCTATATATCTTTAATAAAAAGACCTTGTCCTTTGAAAAGCTTTTGGACGGAATAAAAGGATACAGATTATCCCCTAATTCAAAACAGCTTCTCTATTTCAATGATAATGAATTGTGGATACTTTTCCTGGAGAAAAAGCACGAACAACCGCATAAAGAAGCAGGAGACAAGGTTTTGGTATCAAGTGAAATAATAGGAGACGCTTTTTGGCACATAAATAACTATATTGCGTATACTTCTCAAAATAAAGTAAAAATATCGGAAATAGACGACAGGGGCGAATTCAATTCAATTGAATTCTTTGAGATGGAAAACCCTCAAATGCTGTATAGCCAGAACAATCTCTATATTCTTTCCAAAGGAAGCATTTATTCCTGCCAGGATCTAAAGAATTAGGATTTTTTTACTTGCCACCTGAAGAGCTTGCTAACGAAAAACTGCCAGCTAAGATAGCTGACAGTTTTGTTTTTGAGAAAAATCTTATCTTTTTGCCCACTGCGGAGCTTTGCGGGCTCTCTTTAGGCCAAACTTCTTTCTTTCTCTCATCCTAGGATCTCTTGTAAGATACCCTGCCCGCCTTAATCTTTTTCTGAAATCTGCATTGAACTCAACCAAAGCTCTGGCTATGCCATGGCGGACAGCTTCGGCTTGGGAATGCATCCCGCCCCCCCTCACAAGAACGGATGATCCGAATTTATTCTCGGCCTTCATTTTTTCTAAGGAGGACTCTATGATCCCCTGAAGCTCTTTAGTCGGGAAATATTCTTTATAATCAGTCTCGTTTATAAGTATTTTCTTGTCCCCCTGGGTAAAAAGTCTCACCCTGGCTACAGATGTTTTTCTTCTCCCTACGGCTTCGTAATATCTTCCCGATTTATCTTCGGCTATAAGCTCGTCTATTGTTATTTCTTTTTCTTCCTCCATTTTATTCAAATTTTAATCTTTTTATCTGTTCCGCCCTAAGCTTGTTCTTAGGAAGCATGCCGTAAACGGCTTTTTTAAGGGCGTTTTTCGGCCCCAGCTCGCTGTAAGGGACAGATTTTAAGCCCCCTAGGTATCCTGAATGCCTGTAATACAATTTCTGCTGGTCTTTTTTCCCCGTCACCTTTATCATATCCGCGTTCTGAACAACAACCACGCCTCCTTCGTCTTTATTTAAAGCAAAACACGGGTTATCTTTTCCTCTCAATAAAACCGCTATTTCAGTAGCCAGTCTTCCCAATATTTTTCCTTTTGCGTCTATTGTATGAGTCTGCCTTTCCATATTATTTAACAAGCTCTATAAAAGCCATTCTTGCTCCGTCTGATCTTCTGGGAGGAATCTTTACAACTCTTGTATACCCTCCTTTCCTTTCTTTGTACCTTGGGCCTATTTCATTTGCTAGCTTCTTGAAAACTTTTTCAGAAAATCTGCCCGCAAGAAACCTTTTTGAAGAGAGATCGCCTTTTTTAGCTTTTGTTATTAACTTTTCTGCGACAGAAGAAAGTTCTTTTGCTTTCGCTTCGGTTGTTTTAATTTTATCTTTTAGAAATAAAGATTCGGATAGGGATCTTATCAATGCCCTTCTGGGATCCGCTTTTCTTGAAAATTTTCTTCCTTTTTTAAGCTTCTTCATGATTTTAACTCAAGACCAAGCTTCTTCAGGGCCTTTTTTATCTCCTCCATGCTTTTATCCCCCATTCCTTCAAGTTCAGTCAGAGAAGATTCTGATTTCCTTAATAATCCTCCCAGCGTCTTGATATTGTTCTCTATTAAAACGTTTTGAGTTCTTGCTGAAATGTCCATCTCCTCAACTTTATTTTTCAGCGCGTCTTCTTCTTTGGGTTCTTCTTCTTTTTTAATTTCTTCTGTTTTCCCCGCGATAAGAGAAAAATGATCTACTAAGGTTGTCGCGGCTTGCTTAAAAGCGTCTTCAGGGGAAATAGTTCCGTCAGTCGTTATCTCTATCTGAAGTCTGTCAAAATCGGTTCTATCACCCACTCTCATATTATCAACTTTATAATTTACCTTCTTTATGGGGGTAAATATAGCATCCAGAGGAATAACTCCTATTTCAAGCTTCCCTTGCTTTTTTCTGTTTTCAACGGATTCGTATCCAAGCCCCTGCTCAATCTGAATCTCTATTTCAAGTTCTGTGTTTTTATCCGTAACATCAGCTATATGAAGATCCTTGTTGATAAGCTCAACCTGGCTTGGCATATCAAAATCAGCACCCCTTGCTTCTTTTTCGCCCCTTACCTTCAAAACAGCTTTTTGGGGTTCTGACACAAGCATTTTAAATCTTAGGTGCTTTAGATTCATTCCTATTGTCATAGCGTCTTCCAAAACCCCTTTAACAGGCGAAAATTCATGCTGAACGCCCTTTATTTTCATATGCGTCGCCGCAGCTCCCGAAAGCGAAGAAAGAAGCGTTCTTCTTAAAGAATTTCCTATCGTAACTCCGTACCCGGGATAAAGGGCTTCTATTTCAAAAACTGCCCAGTCGTCTTTTTTGCTTATTATTTTAGGTGGCTTTGGTAAAAGTATCATATTTAACAAAAACCTTAATTAATTATTTACTGTAAAATTCAAATATTGCTGAAAGTTCTGCTGGAGGAGCTGTCTCTTCCACTGTGGGCATACCGGCTATTTCGGCCTCCATTTTATCCTTATTAAACTTGATCCAGCCCGGAGACTGTCTTTTTTTGACAAGGGGCTCTGTATTTTTAAAGAATGTCTTTGACTTTTTTGAAGGATTTATTGTTATTTTGTCTCCCTTTTTTACCTGGTAAGAAGGTATGTCTACTTTTCTTCCGTTAACATGAAAATGTCCGTGTCCGACAAGCTGTTTGGACTGTCGCCTTGATTCTGAAAAGCCCATTCTAAAAACCACATTATCCAATCTTGTTTCAAGTTCTTTTATTAGGAGAACACCCGAATCTTCTTCTTTGGATCTTTTGCTTAATGCCTTTTTCACATATCCTGAAAACTGCCTTTCTCTAAGATTGTACCAGCTTTTAAGCTTCTGTTTTTCTGCGAGCTCTTTTGAAAATTCCGAACCGGATCTTCTTACTGATTTTTTCGGCTTTTCTCCGGGAGAATAGGGCTTTCTTACAATTGCGCACTTCGGGGTATTGCAACGATCGCCTTTGAGAAAAAGCTTAGCTCCTAATTTTCTGCAAATTTTGCATTGTGTCGTATTCATAATTAAACTCTTCTCGGTTTTGAAGGCCTGCATCCGTTATGCGGAACAGGAGTCATATCCGTTATTGAACTTATTTCCATTCCTTTTACAGCCAACGACCTTACAGCAGAATCCCTCCCCGACCCTATGCCTTTCACCACTACGTCAACATGGCTAATTCCCAATTTTTCGGCTGAAAGATAAAGGGCTTCAGCTACTTTTGAGGCCGCAAAGGGAGTAGCTTTTTTTGTTCCTTTAAAACCAATTGCGCCTGCCGATTTCCAAGCTAAAACTTGTCCTTGCTTATCGGTTAAAGTCATTATGGTGTTATTATACGTGGAGGAAATAAAAACCTTGCCATCTCGCGACCTAGGCATTTTCTTGGTCTTTGTCTCTTTTCTTACTCCCGCATCCACTTTCTCCTGATCTTTTATTAGCTCTTCTTCTGTTGGTTTTATTATTCTCTTCTTACCCATATATTATTATTTTGGGCCCGGGGCCTGTTTCTTTCCCGAACCTACTGTTTTTCTTACATTTCCCCTTACTGTCCTGCTGTTAGTTTTAGTTCTTTGCCCCCTCACCGGCAGGTTTTTGGAATGTCTGTGGCCTCTCCAGGATCCTATTTCTTTAAGTCTTTTTACGTTGGTTATTATATCCCTTTTAAGGTTTCCTTCTATTTTATATTTCTTCTCAATTATATCTTTCAATGTATTAATTTCCTCGGGAGCAAGCTCTGAAGCTTTTTTAGCGGGAGAAACCTTAGCTTCCGCTAAAACTTTTTTGCTTAAAGAATCTCCTATCCCGTAGATATAGGTTAGAGCCGTTTCTATTCTTTTTTCGTTGGGGATATTAATCCCTGCAATTCTTGGCATAATTAAGATCCTTGCCTTTGCTTATGTTTTGGATTTGTTTTGCAGATAACATAAACTCGTCCTTTTCTCCGGACGATTTTGCAATCTTTGCAAATTTTCTTGATAGAAGGCCTTACTTTCATTTTAGCCTATAAACGATTCTTCCCCGGTGGTTGTCATAGGGACTCAGTTCAACTAGAACTTTATCTCCAGGCATAACTTTTATCCTGTTTATCCTAAGCTTTCCGGCCAGGTGGGCTATAACCTCGCTCCCCTCTTCAAGCTTCACTTTGAAACTCAAACTAGGCAAAGCTTCTATGATAACGCCCGTTTTCTTATTCTCTTCTTTATTCATTAACTAATTAAACAGTTTAGCAAATAAAGCTTTATCAGTCAAGGATTATAAAAACATTTACATTTTCTGGCACTTTTTTCGAGAAAAATGGCCTCGCCTCAATCTCCGTTCTTAAAATCCCTGGAAGGTTTTTAAGGAAGATTTCCGCTTCTTTATAGCTCTTGCCCAAAAGAGCATTCTTAAGTTGTTCTTTATCCAGCTGCCTGTACTGGACGCTTTTTATAAAAACATTCAAAACAGCTGTTTTTTCAGAAAAGTCTATTGATTCAAAAGAATATTCTTTTTCTTGCCTTCCTAATTCCATGCCTTCTTTTTTATTTTTCAACAAAAATTCTTGGGATATTCTTTCAAGCTCTTCGCCCGAAACAGCTACAGCTGATAAGGATGCTGACATCTCTACGTTAAACTCATTAGAAACATCTCCCTTTTTCTTGGATTCTTTTTTATCCAGAATTCTAAGATTGTCTCCTCCCTCTAAAATAACGAATCCTTCTTCAAGACCCTCCTTCAAAGAAGAAATTATTTCTTTTTTCAATTCTTCCTTAAGGATTGATTCTGCCTGATCCAAATCCTGGTCTGTTACCATAAGAGCGTCTCCTATGCTCCCCCCTTCCATTTTTTCAAATGACTTTGCATACACTGTGGTATACATGGGCGTGCCCGCCAGGGCGGGAAAAGCAAATGTCGCAGTATCTATATTATACTCTGGTCCTGCTTCTGCGGCCTCTACTTCAACTGTTATTTCTCCTGGTATCACCTTGCCTCCCTTTTTTGTCCTTCCGGGAATTGTTATCTTTTCAAGCGTCCAAAATAGCTTTCCGGAAGAAGAAACAATTCGCGAAGGAACAAGGCTTCTTGCGGTGTCTGAATATTCGTTATAAACCGTCACCGCCCCTCTTGCCTTGGTTTCTGACTGGGTTCTTCCCGAAGAAGCGAATTCCTTTTCTAAAGACAATCCTTTAGAAAAAATCTTGAAGGCAGAACTATTTATGCTGATTATTGCTTTTTCTTTTATTTCTATATGCTCCGATTCAGGCCAAACCTTCACTTCTGCGGACGAAAAGGCAAAAGATCCTGAAAAAAGAGCAGCCCCCAAAAGGATTAAGAGAATGATCAAAGAAAACACTATTTTGGGAGTTTTGCTTTTTTTATTTTTTTTCAAATCCCGCCCTTGATCTATTTTCTTTTCCGGAGGCAATATATCAAATATTTTCTTAGTCATTTTTAAATAATGAAACTATTATACACGGAACAAATTGAGAGCTTTTAATGCCCGCTTCTATGGATGATAATTTCTTGAAACTTTTAGGAAGCATCACTTTGCGTTTCGCTACAATTGTTCTTGCTTCTTTAAGCATGCTTCCTCCTCCAAAAAAATATGCTGGATAGCCGGGATTCTTCAAATTCTTAAATTCTTCCCGCCAATCTCTTTTTCCAAAAGATAAAGCGTTTTTTACTCTTTCTTCTGATTCGGGGCTCAAGAGCTTGTCCGCGTAATCCTCTTTCAATAATCTGGCTTGATCTTTTTCCAAATTCATAACCCTGGCTAGGACCTCCGAGAAATTTAGCCCCCCCATTTCTACCTCCCGAATTAAATCTATTTTCCCTTCTCTGAAAAAAAATAGCTGGGTTGTCTTTCCTCCTATATCTACAAATAAGGCGTTCTTCATCTTTCCATTGAACATTTCGGGCAAAACTTCGGAAATATGCAAGATTTTTGCGACATCAGCATCCAGGTCATCAAATATCTTCCTTATCTTCTTAAGATGATTCTTTGGCCCGAAAACAGCTCTAACCTTAAAATCAATCTTCCCTCCTTTGCGCCCCCTCATAGAAGAAACAGGATACCCTTCTATGCTGGTCCGAATTACATCCAATCTGGTCCATTCTATATCTTGAGATAATATGCCTGTTTTTTTAAAAAATGCTTCTGATATTTTTTTCTTGGCAGATCCAACAGCGTTTTCCAAAATAGAATCTTTTTCTTTTTCAGATATTTTCTTCCCTGGATTGCTTCTTTCAAAAGAGCATTCTGCAGTTGAGGCCTTAAGCACAGAAAGAAGAGCGATAATTTTTGGCTTCTCTATTTCTATTTTATCTTTTTTTGACAAAAGGGCAAATTTTGCGAAGGACTGTTCAAGACAGCTCTTAATAGCATTTTTAAAATTTTCCAGCTCAAAATCTTCGGGGTTTATAGGGTTTTCAAATGATCCGGTTTCATCTATATAACTTATGCCCGAAGATAAAATATTTGTTTTATCTTCTTTTTTTGAAACAATTAGACACTTCACAGCTTCTGTTCCTACATCCAAAACCAGAAAAATCTGCTCCTTTTTATTAAAAAAGCTTTTCATTAAGATATTATACCATCTTGACTGGCAGGGTTCAATTTGTTAATAAAAACTAATCGCCACTAACTTCTTCTGAAGGGAATGTTATGAGAATTGTTCTGGCAACGCTAGGTTTTGGCCTGCTCTTTCTGTCCTTTTATATGGTATTTATGCCCAATCCTATTCCGCCCCTTATAGCAGTGATTCTGGCTATCGGTTTAACGGCCAGCGGCATCGGACTTATCCGCGATTCGGGCTTGCGGAAGAGTCTCAACCAATTGCGAAGATACTTCCGGTGATAGGAGGGGCCCCTGAAAAAAGCTGGAGCAGTTGCTCCGGCTTTTCTATTCCAGAACGGCTTTTATTCTTCTCACTCCAGCCGAAGACGATTCCTCTTTGAGGATTTTAAAATGCCCGAGTTCTGAAGTCCTTTTAACATGCGGGCCTCCGCAAAATTCTTTGGACCAGGCGGAATCAATAGAACCGCCAATGTAATAAACATTTACTTTCTCGCCGTACTTTTCTCCGAAAAAATGCAGAGCTCCGGTTTTCTCCGCCTCTTCCCTCAAAAGGGTTATTGATTCAACGGCCAGGTCCTCTTTAATTTTTTTATTTACTATTTTTTCCACTCTCTCTATCTCTTTTTCGGTCATTTTCGCAGAATGAATAAAATCAAATCTTAAGCGTTCAGAGGTAATATTGCTCCCTTTCTGCCTTACATGTTCTCCCAGAACCTCGCGTAAAGCCCTATGAAGCAAATGAGTAGCCGTGTGGTATTTAATTTCCGCGTAACTGTGGCCGCCAAGCCCGCCTTTGAATTTTTGCTCGCTTCCGGATCTGGAAATCCTCTGATGATTTTCCAGATTTTTTCTGAACTTCGCTGTGTCAACGGACAGCCCTTTTTCTGCGGCAAGCTCTTGGGTCAATTCAAAAGGGAAACCGTAGGTTGTAAAAAGAATAAAGGGATCCGCGCCTTTTTCAAATTCCTTCAGTCCTTTGGTCAGAGTTTTTCTGAATCTTTTTTCTTCTTCGGATATTTCTTTTTTAATCTCTTCTGTTTTCAAATTTAATTCAGGATACGCATCCGAATACATTTCGGCCACTGTTTTTGCTAGATTCGCTAAAGTGCTTTTCATTATTCCCAAAGAATCAGCATATCTCACGCTTCTGCGTATAAGGCGCCTGACAAAATAGCCCCTATCTGTATTGGAAGGATAAACTCCGTCGGCAATAAGAAAAACAGCCGCTTTTATATGATCAGCAATAATTCTGAAAGATTTCGTCTCCTCGGCATTGTTTCCGTATTTCTTGCCGGAAACATTTTCTATATAGTCCAATATGGGCCGATGATTGACCTCAATGACATCGGGGATGCCGCGCAAAGCCATGCCCATGCGTTCTAAACCTCCTCCGAAGTCCACATTTCTTCTGGGCAGTTTTCCAAATGATCCGTCTGCATTTCTTACATATTCCATAAAAACAGAGTTCCCTATTTCCAAAAACCTTCCGCAATCGCAATTAGGGTGGCAATGCTTTCCAAACTTTTCGTCATGCTTTGTCTTAAAATCATAAAATATTTCAGAATCAGGCCCTCCCGGCTCTCCTCCGGGCATATTCTCCGGACAGCCCCATCTGCTCCACCAATTCTTATTTTTATCATAGTAAAAAATCCTCCCTCCCTGCATGCCGGTTTTGCTTCCATCATCTTCTGAACCGATTAAAAGCTCTTTCGCCTCAATGCCTTTTTTTCTAAAAAGATCCTTCCAAATTTCCGCGGATTCATTGTCTTTAGGCAGACTGTTTGATTCGTCTCCCATGAATACCGTCGTGTAAATCCTTTCGGGGTCCAACTTTAATTCTGAAACTAAAAATTCAAAAATCCAAGAGAGCTGTTCGCGCTTAAAATAATCCCCAAAAGACCAGTTTCCAAGCATTTCAAAAAAAGTGGTATGCCTGTTGTCTCCCACTTCTTCAATATCCACGGATCTAAAGCTTTTTTGAGAATCAGCGATCCTTTTCCCCAACGGATGGCTTTCACCTAGAAGATAAGGAACCATCGGCTGCATTCCGCTTCCGGTAAAAAGGGTGGTGGAATCATTTTCTGGAACCAAAGATGAAGAAGGAACAATTTTATGCCCCCTTTCTTTGAAAAATTCCAGAAATCTGTTTCTAATCTCCTTTGGATTCATGAATATCTGTGTGCGACCACTGAAGCTATGCAGGCTTCAGGCTTTATTTTCGGTTCAAATCCATTGCCCCTTATAAGGCCGGTAAGTTCTTTGACCATATTCTTTGTGGCTCCTTTTTCTCCTATGTCGGCGTGTATGTAATTAAATTCGTAGCTAAGGTTTTGTCCTTTCAACCTGTCTTCCAAAAGTTCTCTTAGGGATAATGCAAGATCGCAGGAAAGCAAAATCTCCTGGAGGATCCTGTTTCTCCAATTGACAAATCTCTTGTTGAAGTCTTCAGAATATCGCGTTCTTTTAAGAAAATACCTCCCACCCTCTCCTTTTCTTAAAACAGCCACTACAACCGGAAAATACGGCTCTGCAGTTGAAGCAGAATCGCATCCGACTATGACCTCGTAAGACATTTCTGGTCTTTCTTCCATATAGGATTCCATTTCTTCAAGCACCTGTTCTGCTGAAAGCATTCCTTTCGTAGGGTTATAGAATTTTTCCTGCCAAAAACCATTCATGCTACTTTTATAGCAAAAAATACGGATTTCTTCAAATCTTTCCCCATGAGCCTGGCTCATATGAGCCAGGCTCATTTTGATACAGTGCATACAATCCTAGTTTAATTTACAATTCAGAAGAGTTTTGATATCTTTGAAAATTCTTCGGGATCTAAGGAGGATCCGCCGACCAAAAGGCCGTCGTATCCGGATTCTTTTATATACTCTTCTGCATTTTTTGAATTTACGCTTCCTCCGTAAAGTATTTTGATTTTATCCAAAGGATATATTCCCGATACAACTTTCTTAATAAAAAGCATCATCTTTTGAGCTTCTTCGGGATCGCACGGCATACCGGTTCCTATCGCCCAAACAGGCTCATAAGCAATGCACAGGCCCTTTGTCTTTAATTTGTTTTGGGAAATACCCTCCAAGCTCTCTAAAATCTGCTGTTCAAGTACTTTTTGCTCTTCTCCTCTGTCTCTCTGCTCCCTGCTCTCGCCAATACATAATACCGGCATAAGGCCTGACTCAAGAACAGAATTTACTTTATTTTTTACCGTCTCGCTCGTTTCGCCCTGTTTTCTTCTTTCAGAGTGCCCTAAGATAATATAACTGCATCCCAAAGAAGATAACTGCAAAGCAGAAACCTCCCCTGTAAAAGCGCCTCTTTCTTCCCAGTGGCAGTTCTGGGCTCCAAGCTTAAATCCCTGCTTTTTTTGAAATAAAAAAAGGTAGGCCGAAGGAGGGCAGAAAACAATTTCAGAAGAAGTCTTCTTTATCTTTTTTGAAACAGCAGAAAACAAAGATTTTGCTTCTTTCAAAGAAGCTGGGTTCATCTTCCAATTTGCGATAATTATAGGTTTCATTATTTTATTATACAAAAATCCAAAGGGACAGGAAAGATCCTGCCCCTTTTTGACTCTCATTCCTCAAAGCCAGTCGCAAGATCCAAGTCCCGACGGTCTTCTCTGTATTCAGGAGGACAACCTATGCAGAAATCTCCAAAACCGCCGTTGTCACGGAAAAGCCGGCATTCAGTTGCACAAATGCTTGCTTTCCCTGCATCCAACACCAATGTCACTTCTTCCATAGCGGGCCTCCTTGAAAAAAGGAACAATATAAGAACTCTAATTTCAGGATAATCCTCCCTGTATTTCTGTCAATACTTTCACGCCTTGTTTGATAACGGCGATAGTATGCTCAAAATGGGCAGAGAGAGATCCGTCTTTTGTCTGATATCCGTATCCATCTCTAGCTCTTTTTATATTGTAATCTCCTATGGCCACCATGGGCTCTATGCAAAAAACCATTCCTTCTTTTACAACATCTCCCGATCTCCTTTTGCCATAGTTGGCTACCTCGGGTTCTTCGTGCAGGTTCTCTCCTATTCCATGTCCGCAGAGATCCCGGACAACTCCGTATCCTTGGCTTTCAATATACCTTTGGATAGTATTGCCTATATCTCCAAAAGTGACTCCGGGACGCGTTTTCTTTATGCCCCTCTTGAGAGCTTTTCTTGTAACCCAGATCAGACGCTGGACTTCAGGACTTACCTTGCCCACGGGCAGAGTAATTGCCATATCCGAATGATAGCCTTTGTAATGCGCCCCTCCATCTAGAGAGATTATATCCCCTTCTTTGAGCTTTCTGTCCGAAGGGATGCAATGCACCAGTTCTTCGTTTACGGATGTACAGAGAGTTGCTGGAAACCCTTCGTGCCCCTTAAAGGATGACTTTGCCCCATAAGACAAAATAAGGGCTTCGGCAGTTTCATCCAGCTCTTTTGTCGTAATTCCGGGTTTTACCATTAAAGATACTTGTTTCATTACTTTTGCAAGTATCTGTCCCGCTTCAGCCATCAGCTCTATTTCCTTTTCTGTTTTAATTTTGATCACAATATTTGTAAAAGAATATCTTTAATCTTCAGTTTCAATTCTTCTATTGTTCCCATATTTATTATTGTAAAATCTGCCATCGCAATTGGCCCTCCTTTTTCTACCTTCTCAATTTCATTATAATCTCTTTTCTTTGACTCTTCTGGCGAAAATGGTCTGAAACGCATTTCAGGATCATTTTCCGCTTTTCTCTCGCTTAACCTTTTGTATCTGATTTCCGGAGGCGCATAAACCGCGACGACATGCATTTTATCACCGTACTTCTCCTTTAGCAGTTTGTATTCTGACCAGCTGTAAAGCCCGTCCCCCACTACATTGGAAGCTTTTAAAAGTTCGTCACATTTAGAAATATTCAGCAAAGCCATCGCAGCCATTCCATGCTTTTTTCTTAACTCCTCTCTTATCAGTTTCTCGCTTTCCTCCCCCGGCCTTAATCCCCTTTTTTTCACAAGATCTAAGACTATCTGTCCAAATCTCAAAAAAGAAAATCCATGTTTCGCAAATTCATCAGAAGCGATGCTTTTGCCGGAGCCAGGCATACCCACCACAAACACAATTCGATTCATATAACTTTTAATATATCCTCGAAAACCCTCTCTATTGCCTGCTCCCCGTTTATCTCCGCGAGTCTTTTTGTCTTCTTATAGTAATTGATTATAGGAGAAACTTCTTTTTTAAACCATTCTATCCTTTTCCTTGTCGGCCCAATTTTATCATCATTACGCTGGACTAATTTTCCTCCGCACTTAGGACATTCTTTAATATTTTTAAAACTTCCAATATATGGGATTATCTCCTTGCAGGCAGAGCATATTTTTCTTTTAGTAAGGCGGTTTATAGCTTCTTTGTTTGAGATATCAACTAAAACAGCATTTAGCTTCCAACCATACCATTCGAAAACTTCGTCTATAAGATAGGCCTCTAGGATTTTCCTGGGATTGCCGTCCATTACAAACCCTTTTAGATTTTTTTTATTTTTCAGCTCTTCTACCCTATCCAGCCAAAGCTTTGTTATAATAGGAGTGGGAACCAATTGCCCCTTTCTTAGAACCTCGCTAAGTTTTTTGCCAGTGAAATCATTTTTTTGGGCTCTCGCTCTTAATAAATCACCGCTACCTATATACTCTAAACCGAACTTTTTAACTAAAAACTTTGCTTGAGTTCCCTTTCCCGATCCGGACTTTCCAAGCAACGTTATTATCAAAGGATTTTTCATTGCTTAATTATATCAAACCTTCCGAGACTATCAAATTTAAAACGTTTCATAGTCTCTCATCTGAAGTTGCGAGTTGATCTGCCTCATAGTTTCCAAGACAACAGAAACCACGATCAAAAGAGATGTCCCTCCGATAAGAAAGCTAAAGTTGTTCTGGACTCCGGTAAGGCCCCCGACTATTGAGGGCATAACAGCTATCATCCCCAGGAAAATAGCTCCTATCAGAAGCACTCTGTTTAGTATGAAATGGATGAATTTAGCTGTAGAGTCTCCTGGCCTTATTCCAGGAACAAATCCTCCCATTCTCTGAAGATTCTGGGATATCTGCTTAGGATCAAAAGTAACTGCGGTATAGAAATAGGTAAAGAGAACTACGAGCAAAAAGTAAAGTATTCCCCTTACCCACGGATTGGCTAAAAACAAAGAAACATTCTGGGCGATATCTCCCATTCTCCCTCCGGCAGATCCCAAGAAGTTGACTATCATTTCAGGGAAGATAAGTATGGACATTGCAAATATTATAGGCATAACCCCTGCAGGATTTATATTAAGAGGAAGATAAGTTGAAACACCTCCGTACATCTTATTCCCTCTGACTCTTTTCGCGTATGATATAGGAATATTTCTTCTCCCCTCGGTGATAAGCACTACCGCCATTATTATAACCAAAGACATTACGAAAAAGAGAATGTAATTAGGGATTTTTGCGGGATCTGTGGATATATCCTGCCAGGCCTGGAAAACATTCATGGGAAAGCCGGCAATAATGCCCGCGAATATCAATATTGAAACTCCGTTGCCAATTCCTTTTTCGGTTATCAGCTCTCCAAGCCACATCAGAAAAACAGTTCCGGCCGTTATCGTTATTATGGCGGTTATTGTGTCAAAAAGCCCCAAAGCAGGGTATATTACAGGGCTAGGGCCCCTCTGAAACCAGCTTAGCATGGCATAAGACTGGAGAACCGCTAAAGGAATTGTTAACACCCTCCCCCATTGGTTAAACTTCTTCTTTCCTGCTTCGCCCTCTTCTTTATAAATCTTTTCTAACTGGGGAAATATCATAGTCAAAAGCTGCAGTATTATGACTGCTGTGATATATGGTCCGAGTCCAAGCATTATTATAGAAAAATTGCTCAAAGCTCCTCCTGTAAGAACGCTCAATAAGCCGAGAGCCTTAAATCTGTTAAAAAAGCTTTCCAGATTGGATGCGTCCAGCCCAGGCATAGGGATATTAGCCATAAGCCTGAAAACAGCGAGAACAAACAAAACAAAAATTATCTTTTTCCTAAGATCCGGTATTTTAAAGATTTGAAGAACTTTTTGATACCACATTTATTTTATTTCTGACCCTGATTCCTCAATTTTTTCTCTTGATTTTTTAGAAAAACTGCAGTTCTCAAATACGAACTTTTTCTTTATTTCCCCCGATCCTAAAATCTTTATCTTCGGAGTCCTGCCCTTTATCCTGCGGACAAGCTTTTTTTCTGCGAGAATCCTGGGATTTATAGTTTCACCCGCCCTAAAAGATTTCTCAATATCCTTCAGATTGACTGAAGATTCTCGGCTTAAAACCCTAAGAGACCTGTATCCTTTAAGCTTGGGATACTTCTTAATAAACTGCCTAATGGCAGGTTCCATTCTTCTCCCGGCCCTGGACTTCTGTCCCTTAAGGCCACGGCCTGAATAGGTGCCTCTTTTCCCCCCTCTTCCTATTCTCCTTTTCCCTTTCTTTTTATGTATTGGTTTTAATTGGTTTATCTGCATTTATTTCAGGCATTTAAGGGCTTTCATCACCGCTTTTGCGTTATTTATCTTATTAGAAGTTTTTCCTAGTTTTTTTGAAGAAATATTCTTTATGCCAGCCAGAGAACATATGGCTCTCACTGTTCCTCCGGCAACAAGCCCTCTTCCCTGGACTTGCGGTTTCATCATTATTCTGGCGGCTCCGAATTTGGCCTCAACCGGAAAGGGTATGGTATCGTTTTTCATGGGAACTGTTATCATATTTTTCTTGGCTACTCTGGTTGCCTTATCCAAAGCTTGCGCGACATCAATTCCCTTTGAAACTCCAAATCCCACTTTGCCTTTTTTATCTCCGACAACCACGCTCGCTCTGAATTTCAATCTTTTGCCTCCCTTGGTTACTCTCGTAACTCTCGCCAAATCTAAAAGCTTGGATTCAAATTCATCTTTTTTAACAAAACTCCTTCTTTCAAACTTTGGGGTATTCTTTTCCATTTTATTAGAATTTAAGGCCTTCCTTTCTGGCCGATTCGGCTAATGCTTTTACTCTGCCGTGATATTTATACCCTCCTCTGTCAAAAACAATCTTTCCAAACTTTGCCTCCAGGGCTTTCTTGGCTATGTCTTTGCCTACTTCTTGGGCAACAAGCGTCTTATTCTTCTTTCCTTTTACTTTTAAATCAGAGGCAGAAACAAGAGTCTTGCCGCTTTCGTCATCAACAATCTGGGCATATATATGGCTGTTTGATCTGAAAACACAAAGTCTCGGGATTTTTTTCGTGCCCGAAATCCTGGATCTTATCTTTCTGTGCCTTCTTATTCTTTTTTCCTGTTTTTTCAGCATATGTTTATCCTTCTGCTCCGGCAGCTTTTTTGCCGACTTTTTTCCTTACAAATTCACCGACATATCTTATACCCTTGCCCTTGTAGGGCTCTGGCTTTCTAACCTCCCTGATCTTTGCGGCAGTCTGCCCGACAAGACTCTTGTCAATTCCGGAAACAGTAATGATATTTTTCTCAACTTTAAATTCTATCCCTTCCGGCTTTTCCATTTTTACAGGATGGGAAAAACCGACAATTAAGACTAAATCTTTTCCCTCCACATTCGCCTTATATCCCACCCCCTGTATTTCCAGCTTTTTTTCAAATCCTTTGGTCGTTCCTTCTATCATATTAGATATCAGTGTTCTGGTAAGGCCCCAGATTGCTTTTGTTTTTTTATTCTCTAGGGCGGGAGAAACTATCACAGACCCTTCTTTCTGTTCAACTTTTACTTCGGGGCAGAATTCCATGTTTAATTCTCCTTTCGGGCCTTTCACAAAAACCCTGTTGGATTCTATCTTAGCTTCCACTCCCTGGGGTATTTGAATTGGTTTTTTTCCTATTCTAGACATAATTTTACCATATTTGGCAGATTAATTCTCCTCCAAGTCTGTTTTTTCTGGCTTCTTTTTCTGTCATTAATCCTTTTGAAGTAGAAATTATGGCAAGCCCCTGCCCGCCCCTTACAAACTTAATTTCTTTAGACTGCACATATATTCTCTGCCCCGGTTTTGAGACTCTTTTTACTCCTGCTATGGCATTGTTTTTCAGGTCTATTTTTATTATCCTTTTTTCTTTCCTTCCCTTTTTCTCCACATTCTGCACAAATCCTTCTCTTTGAAGCAAAGAAACCATTTCAAACTTTATTTTTGAAAAAGGAAACGAAACGCTTTCTTTGGAAACCGCCTGGGCATTTATTATTCTGTTAAGCATGTCTGCTATTGGGTCTGTCATATTTTTACCAGCTTGATTTTTTAACTCCGGGAATCTCTCCTTTATTTGCCATTTCCCTGAAGCAGATGCGGCAAAGCCCGAACTTTCTTATAAGCCCCCTGTTTCTTCCGCATCTGAAACACCGCCTCACAATTCTGGTGCTAAATTTGGGTTTTTTCTTTGATTTTGCTATTCTGGATTTCTTTGCCATTTTATTTCTCTTTTTTCAATGGGAATCCAAGCAGCTTCATAAGCTCTACTCCTTCCTCTTTTTTCTTTGCTGTTGTGGCTATCGTTACCTCAAATCCGAAAAGAATCCTAGCTTCTTCAGGAGATATTTCGGGAAATATCGTCTGTTCTTTAAAGCCAATGGTGAGGTTTCCCTGATTGTCAAAACACTTTTTATCTATTCCCCTGAAATCTCTAAGTCTAGGGATAGCGATATTCACAAGCCTGTAAAAGAAATCATACATCTTTTTTCCCCTTAATACAACCTTTACGCCTATGGGCATGCCTTGCCTTAGCTTAAAAGCGGAAATTGATTTTTTGGCCTTTGTTACAATTGGCTTTTGACCTGTTATCTGGGCAATATTCTCGGAAATCTGCTGTATAGTTTTTTTCTGTTCGTCCGATGTTTTTTGGGCAACAAGCTTGCCTGCTCCGGAGCTCACAGTTATTTTAGAAATGCGGGGAGCGGCTATAACGCTTTTGTACCCGAATTTTTCCTTCAAAGAAGGCAATGCTATTTTTATATATTGTTCCTGCGCCGGCTTCATAATTCTTTTTTGCATTTTTTGCAATATCTATATTTATTCTTTCCTTCTATTTTGTATCCTAATCTTGAGGGCTTTCCGCATTTAGGACAGATTGCTAAAACATTTGAAACTGAAATAGGGGCCGGAATTTGGACTATCTGCCCTGATTCTCCCTGCCTCTTGGCCTTCGCATGCTTTTTCTTGAGATTAGCTCCCTCTACCAGAACAGCATTCTCCTTTGGAAAAGATTGTATTATCTTTCCTTTCTTTCCCCTGTCTTTGCCTGCCATTATTAAAACTGTGTCTCCTTTCTTTATTTTCATAATACTTCCGGGGCCAGATTAATTATTTTTTCAAATCCCCTGTCTCTAAGTTCTCGCGCCATAGGCCCAAAAAGCCTTCCGCCTCTGGGAGCATTGTTTGTATCCACCACGACAGCCGCGTTGTCATCAAATCTTATATAAGAACCGTCTTTGCGCCTGAAGGATCTTCTCTGCCTTACCACAACAGCCCTCACAACATTATGTTTTTTAATCAGTCTTCTCGGCTCTGCTGTTTTTACAACCGCAATGATAAGATCGCCTATTTGCGCGTATCTCCTTCTTGTCGCTCCCAGTATTCTTATGCACTGAATGACTTTCGCTCCCGAATTGTCTGCGACATTCAGCATTGTCCTTTCTTGAATCATATCTTTCTTATAAATTTAAAAGTCTTGTCTTTGGAAATCGGTTTTGTTTCCTCTATCACAACCGCGTCTCCTTCTTTGCACTCATTGTTTTCATCATGCGCCTTGTAATTTTTATGCACCTTAAACCTCCTTCTGTATTTTGGATGTTCTTTAATCCTTTCAACCTGCACAATGGCGGTCTTGTCTTGTTTTTTGGAAACAACTGTTCCCTTTAACTGTCTTTTAGGCATTTTTATTCTTATTTAAAAATGTAAGCATTCTTGCGATATTTTTCTTTACAGACCTTATGCTTCTTATATCCTTTACCTTGCCGGCCGCCAAATCAAATCTCATCTGTCTAAGCTTTTCCCTATTTTCTTTAAGAAGGCCCTTCAGCTCTTCTGCCGGTTTTTTTGAAAAATCTTCCATAATTATCTTTTAATGAATTTTGTTTTAATAGGAAGCTTGTCGGCGGCTTTTCTCAAGGCAATTCTTGCCTGGTCTTCGGGAATTCCTTCTATTTCAAAAATGATCCTTCCCGGCCTTATCGGAAAAACATAATATTCAACCGATCCCTTTCCTCCTCCCATAGGAACTTCTGTTCCTTTCTTTGTAACGGGCTTGTCGGGAAATATTCTAATCCAAAGCTTGCCTCCTTTTTTAAGATATCTGATTATGGATCTTCTTGAAGCTTCTATCTGGCGGGCCGTCACCCATTTGGTATCAAAAGATTTTAATCCGTAGCTTCCAAAACTCAAAACCGAAGCTTTCCTGTCAATTCCCTTGGAAACTCCCCTGTGCCACTTCCTATGCTTAACTTTTTTTGGCATTAAAACCATAATCAAGATATATTACACGAAAAATAATTATTTTCAAGATTCAAACTTCTCTCCTTTATAAATCCAGACTTTGACCCCGATCGTTCCATAAGTCGTAAATGCCTGCTCTAAAGCATAATCTATATCCGCCCTTATGGTTTGACGAGGCAGTCTTCCGTTTGCCAGCCATTCTCTCCTGGCGATCTCCGCGCCGTTGAGGCGGCCGGAAACTTCTACTCTCGCCCCTTTCACTTCTTTGTTCTCCATCATCTTAGACAAAGCTCTTTTTAAGACTCTTCTAAAAGGAACTCTTTTCTCCAACTGCTGGGCAACCCATTGGCCGGAAAGAGACGCCGAAAGCCATGGATTTTTTATTTCCCTTATTTCAATCCTTATTTCAGTCTTTTTATCCTTCTTTAAGACTTTTTCTATCTCTTTTTTAAGCATTTCTATTCCTTCTCCCCCTCTGCCGATTATTATTCCGGGCTTGGCCGTGGTGATTATAAGGTTGGTTTTGCCTTGGAATCTTTCTATTTCTATCTTTTCTATTCCTGCCTTTCCTATTTTTTTCATTATAAGCTTTCTCAACTTGAAATCTTCCTCAAGAAGTTCTGCTGTATTCTTATAAAATCCTCTGGAAAGCCAGTCTTCCAGTCTTCTTCTTCTATATGCTTTTGGATTAACTTTATGAGACATATTTATACTGATTTTCTTCTGAATATCTTATTCAAACCTTTTTCGCCTTTTGGCTTTTCTTCGGGCAGCTTCCTGTCTAGAAAATTCCATTCCTTCTTTTTTTCAGATTTTACCTCTTTTTCTTCCTTTTTATTTTCCGCATTTTTATTCAAAGGTTTTGCCTTTTTGATTTTCTTTCCCTCCTCTATTTCCCTCAAAAACAAGGTTATATGCGAAGTCTTTTTCTGGATTTGGTAGGCAGCTCCCCTGGACCTGCTCATCCATCTTTTCAATTTAGGCCCTTCTCCGACAGTAACCCTGGAAATCATTAAGTTAGAAGGATCCATCTGATGATTATTTTTAGCATTGGCAACAGCCGAATTAAGCAATTTTAAAAAAGGAAGGGATGCTTTCTTGACAGTAAACTCCAAAATTGACTGGGCCTGATCCACCTTTTTGTTTTTTATTAAATCCGCAACCAGCCTCGTTTTCCTCGGGGCTATTCTCAAATAACTTAATTTTACTTTTATTTCTGCCATATTTTATACTGTTTTCTCCAGTTCTCTTTGCATTTTGCCTCCATGTCTGGAAAACTTTGTTGTCGGAGAAAATTCGCCTAGCTTGTGGCCAACCATGTCTTCAGTCACTCTCACCGGAATATGTTCTTTCCCATTATGGACTCCAAATGTAAATCCAACCATTTCAGGGGCGATAGAACAGGACCTGGACCAGGTTTTTATGACGCCTGCCGTCTCTGGCTTCAAATTCTTTATCTTTTTTATAACCCTTTCATCTATATAGGGACCTTTTTTTAATGACTTTGACATATTATTGCTTTATTTTCTTTCTTCTTTGAATTATGAGTTTTGTGGTCCACTTCTTTCTCTTCCTTGTCTTGACTCCCAATGCATGCTTGCCCCAAGGAGTTTTCGGATACTTTAGGCCGATTGGCTGGCGTCCCTCTCCTCCTCCGTGGGGATGGTCGCATGGATTCATCGCAGTTCCTCTGACAGCAGGCCTTCTTCCTTTGAGTCTTGAGCTTCCTGCTTTCCCGATGTTTATATACCTCCACTCTGAATTGGAAACTGATCCTATGCTTGCAAAACAATTTTTTAGTATTTTCCTTATTTCTCCTGACGGCATTTGGAGATTGGAATATTTTTCTTCGTGAGCCAAAACCTTGGCTGAAGAACCTGCTGATCTTACTATTTTTCCTCCTGATCCGGGAATAAACTCTATGTTGTGGACGGAAGAGCCGACAGGAATATTTTCAAGCTTCATTCTATTCCCATCTTTTAGATCTGTCTTTTCTGCGCACATAACCGTGTCTCCCTGTTTTACTCTATCGGGAGCTAAAGCATATCTTTTTTCTCCATCCTCGTATTCTAAAAGCATTATAAATGCCGTTCTGTAAGGATCGTATTCCAAAGAAATAACTTTGGCTGGAATATTCTGTTTTTTTTGGGCAAAATCAATAATCCTGTATCTTCTTTTGACTCCTCCTCCCCTATGGCGGACGGTTATCCTTCCTTGATTATTCCTCCCAGCATTGTTTTTTAACGTTAAAAGCAATCCTTTATGAGGCTTCTTTTTGGATAAATGCTTTGTTGATCTTATTATTTTTTTCCTCATTTTATCTTGGGAGCACCTCTATTGACTGCCCTTCCTTTATTCTTACTATTGCTTTTTTATAACCCTTTCTCCATCCCTCAAGCCTTCTCCCTGATCTTCTTTTCTTTTTTGGAATGTTTATAATCTTTACATCAATAACTTCAACCTTATAAAGACTTCCCACTGCCTTGGCTATCTCGGGTTTTGTGGCGGGCTTAAAAACCTTGAACACGTATTTATTCTTTTCTGAAAGGCCGGTTGCTTTTTCGGTAACATGCGGGGAAGAAAGAATATTCCAAGCAGAGTTTTCTCCGGCCGTCGGCTTTTCTTCTTTATTCTTTTTTACCTTTTTTTTCAGTATAGCCATGGAATTATTTAACAAAAGTTTTCTTTATTCCCTCCAAAGAATCTTTTAATATTACCACGTACTTTTTATTTAACAAGTCCAATGCATTCATATCTTTGGCCTGAACGGCAGAAATCTTTTTTATATTCCTAAAAGACAATACGGTGTTCTTATCCATTCCGGGCAGAATCAGCATTCCCGAATCGTTCTTTATTATCTTATTTATTAAATTAGCTGCTTTTTTCGTGGAGGGCTTCTCTGCTTCAAATCCATCCCAAACCAACACGAATTTATTCCTGGCTTTTTCAGACAAAACCGAAAGCAGAGCTTTTCTTCTTATTTTTTTAGGAATTATTTTTTTATAATCTTTTTCGGTTGTGGGCCCGAATGCCACGCCTCCTCCTACCCATATGGGAGACCTTCTTGATCCGTGCCTTGCCCTGCCTGTTCCTTTCTGCCTCCACGGCTTTTTGCCTCCTCCCCTCACCTCCCCTCTATCTTTTACTTTAGCCGTTCCCTGCCTTCTGTTGGATGCCTGACTCAAAACAACTTGATGCACTAAATCAGCGTTAAAATCCAGTCCGAAAATTTCTTTAGGAAGCTCAATCTCCCCCGCTTTTTCTCCTTTTTTATCAAAAACTAAGGCCTTTATCATATTCTTATTTCCAAAAGCGTTCCTTTCCTGCCGGGAACTGCGCCCTTGATTGCTAAAATATTGCTTTCTAAATCTATTTTTTGAATTTTTAAATTCTTGACAGTCACTCTTTCTGAACCCATCCTTCCAGCCATTTTTCTGCCCTTAATCACCCTTTGGGGAAACCTGCATCCGGTGGATCCTATCGTCCTTTCTTCATGTTTGGTTCCATGAGTAGATGATCTGCCCCTAAAACCCCATTTTTTGACTGCTCCGGCAAATCCTTTTCCCTTTGATATGCCTGAAACTTTTATTTTCTCTCCTTCGGAGAATATGGAAATATCTATCATATCTCCTATTTTATACTCTTTTTCAGGATCAAACTCTCTTATATGCCTATAGGGCTTTGACTTTAATGGCTTTTTTATTTTTTTAGGAACCAGTTCTTCGTATCCTATTTGAACAGCAGAATACCCGTCTTTTTCTTTTCCTTTAAGCTGGAGAACAAAACAGGGGCCTGCTTCAACCAAAGTTACGGGAACTATTTTTCCTTCGGCGTCAAACATCTGCGTTGTTTTTAATTTTTTTCCCAATATATACTTCATATCACTTGAAAACCGGGCAAATAGCCCGGCTTCCCGCAATTGGCTATCTTGCAAAAAAACAATAAATTAGCTTATACTCATGACTTTATTTCAATATCCACTCCAGCGGGCAAGGTAAGATTGCTCAATGCCTCAATTATGGAAGGATTCAAATTCAGAATATCAATCATCCTTTTGTGGACTCTCGTTTCAAACTGCTCTCTGGCGTCCTTATGCACAAAAGTAGACCTATTTACCGTATATTTATGGATCTCTGTAGGAAGCGGAACAGGACCTGATACTTCAGCTCCGTGCCTTAAAACAGTATCCACTATCTGCTTGGCTGAATTGTCAATCACCTTGTAATCAAAAGCCTTCAGCTTTATTCTTACTTTCGGCTTTGCCTCCGTTTTTTCTTCTTTTATCGGCATTTTCTTTAAAGAACGCAGAACCCCGCTTAGCTTTTAACCCAGCGGGGATTTCATTAATTTATTATTTTTGTGACGACTCCTGCTCCGACTGTCTTTCCTCCTTCTCTGATCGCGAATCTTTGCTGTTCCTCCAGCGCAATCGGAGAAATCAGTTTTACCTTAAAAGTAATTGTGTCTCCAGGCATAACCATTTCCGTGCCTTCGGGCAATGTAACTTCTCCGGTCACATCCGTGGTTCTTACGTAAAACTGGGGTTTATATCCTTTAAAGAAAGGCGTATGCCTGCCTCCTTCTTCTTTGGTCAAAATATATACTTCCGATTCAAATTCTGTATGAGGAGTAACTGTTCCCGGCTTTACTAGGACCTGTCCTCTTTCCACATCTTCTTTTTTAAGGCCTCTCAAAAGTATTCCGACATTGTCTCCGGCCCTTCCTTCGTCAAGTATTTTGTTGAACATTTCTACCGAAACCGCAGTGGTTTTGACAGTGGGCTTTATTCCTATCAACTCCATTTCCTCGTTCTGTTTTATAATCCCTCTTTCTATTCTTCCTGTTGCCACAGTTCCTCTTCCCTCAATGGAGAAAACATCTTCAATGGCCATAAGGAAAGGCTTTTCGGTGTCTCTGACAGGTTCGGGTATATAATTATCAAGGTAAGAAACAAGTTCGTATATGGGCTTTGCGGCTTCGTCATCCGCAGACTTTGACTCTAATGCTTTCAAGGCAGATCCTCTTACAATAGGAGTCTGGTCTCCGGGAAATTCATACTTCTTGAGAAGCTCTCTTATTTCCGACTCCACAAGCTCTAAAATTTCAGGATCGTCAACCTGGTCAACTTTATTCAAAAATACAACTACTGAAGGAATCGCCACTTGATGGGCAAGCAATATATGCTCTCTTGTTTGAGGCATGGGTCCGTCTGGAGCTGAAACTACGAGAATAGCTCCGTCCATCTGCGCGGCTCCCGTAATCATATTTTTAATATAATCTGCGTGTCCCGGACAGTCTATGTGAGCATAATGCCTTTTCTCCGACTCGTACTCCAAGTGGGAGACCGATATAGTAAGGCCTCTGGCCTTTTCTTCGGGAGCGGCATCAATCTGATCAACGCTCTTTTCGGATTTGACAAATCCTTTCAAAGCCAAACAATGCAATAAAGCCGCAGTCAGAGTCGTCTTGCCATGGTCAACATGTCCTATGGTTCCGACGTTAACGTGGGGCTTTCCTCTTTCAAACTTTTCTTTTTCTGCCATTTTTTTATCCGGAAACTATGAATAATGAATCAGGAATCAGAATTGCTTAATTCCTAATTCTGAACTCATAATTTCCTTTAATTTTATTTTAATCGTATTTTAAATGATTATAACTAAAAGTCAAGACCTTTTACCTTCTTTTCCCCTCTATTACCTCCTGGGAAATATTGAATGGAACTTCTTCGTAATGATCAAACTCCATTGTAAAGTTTCCTCTTCCCTCGGTGATTGATCTTAAAGATGTGGCATATCCGAACATTTCAGCCAAAGGAACTTTTGCGTCTATAACCTTCAGATTCAGTCTGTCTTTGGTTTCTTCTATTTTGCCTCTTCTGGCCGAAAGGTCTCCTATCGCGTCTCCAAAGAAGTTCTCCGGCACTATTACTTCAAGCTTCATTATGGGCTCAAGCAAAACAGCTTGGGCTTTTTTGGAGGCATCCTTAAATGCCATAGAGGCTGCTATTTTAAAAGCGTTTTCTGAAGAATCTACATCGTGGAAAGAGCCGTCATAAAGAACGGCCTCCACGTCAACCATAGGATATCCTGCAACCACTCCCTTTTCCATTGCTTCCCTTATGCCCTTTTCTACCGCAGGAATAAATTCTTGAGGGATAACCCCTCCCTTTATTTCATTTTTGAATTCAAATCCAGAACTCCTTTCTTTCGCAGAAACTTTAAGCCACACATGGCCATACTGCCCTCTTCCGCCGGACTGCCTTATATATTTTCCTTCTGCTTCAGCTGAAGATTTTACAGTTTCCCTGTAAGCAACTTGGGGCCTGCCCACCGAAGCTTCTACATTAAACTCTCTCTTCATCCTATCTACTAAAATATCCAAATGCAGTTCTCCCATTCCAGAAATGATAATTTCCCCCGTTTCAATATCTGTTTTTACTCTAAATGTGGGATCTTCGTCAGAAAGTCTCCTTAACGCCTCTCCCATTTTCTCCTGGTCCTCTTTGGATTTAGGTTCTATTCTTATAGAAATAACCGGTTCAGGAAAGCTAATCTGCTCAAGAATTATAGGAGCTGTTTCATCGCACAAAGTATTTCCCGTTCTTGTGTTCTTCAGTCCCACGGTAGCTCCTATATCTCCTGCATATATTTCCTGCACCTCCTCCCTTTCCGCCGCATGCATTCTTAATATTCTTCCTACTCTTTCTTTTTCTCCGGTTGAAGAATTCAAAACGTAAGAGCCCGCCTTGAGAGTTCCAGAATAAACCCTAAAATAAGTCAATGATCCCACATAGGGATCAGCGGCTATTTTAAAAGCTAAAGCTGAAAACTTTTCAGAGTCATCCGCTTTTCTCTCCTCCTCCTCTTTTGTTTTGGGATTTATTCCCTTTACCGAAGGAAGCTCTATGGGCGACGGAAGGTAATCGCAAACTGCGTCAAGCATTAATTGGACTCCCTTGTTTTTGAGGGCAGTTCCCGTAAACACGGGAATAAGTTTGTAATTTATTACCGCGTTTCTTAATATCTTTTTTATATCCTCGGTTTTTATTTCTTCTCCGGCCAGATATTTTTCTAAATAAGATTCGTCTTCTGAAACAATCTTTTCTATCATTTTCTCTCTCCATGCTTTTGCCTGGTCTTTGAGATTCTCGGGGACCGGTTCTCTTTTCATTGTTTGTCCGAAATCGCCCTCAAATAAAATGGCTTCCATATTCAGAAGATCAATTACCCCTTTGTGGGCCTGCTCTTCCCCTATGGGAATTTGCATGGCAACCGCATTAGGGGAAAGCTTTTCTAATATTGATTTGAAACTGTTTTCAAAAGAAGCTCCCGTCCTGTCCAGTTTGTTTATAAAGCAAATTCTCGGGACATTAAACTTATCCGCCTGCCTCCAAACTGTTTCGGATTGGGGCTCCACTCCGGCAACTCCGTCAAAAACAACAACAGCTCCGTCCAAAACCCTAAGAGATCTCTGGACCTCCGCTGTAAAATCAATATGTCCCGGAGTGTCTATAAGGTTTATCCTATGTTCGTTTTCCTTGGTTTTTTCTTTATATGTCGGAGTCCAGAAGCAAGTTGTCGCCGCTGAAGTGATAGTTATCCCTCTTTCACGCTCCTGCTCCATCCAGTCCATAACAGCGGCCCCCTCGTGAACTTCTCCTATTTTGTGGGATATGCCGGTGTAAAATAAAATACGCTCCGAAACCGTTGTTTTCCCGGCGTCTATATGGGCGATAATGCCAATGTCTCTTACTTTATTTATAGGATATATTCTCGGCATATGAAATTACCACGCAAAATGAGCGAATGCCCTGTTCGCCTCGGCCATTCTGTGAGTATCCTGCTTTTTCTTGACCGCCCATCCGGTATCGTTGGCGGCTTCCATTAACTCTCCTGCAAGCTTTATGGCCATGGGCTTTCCTTTTTTTGATCTTGCTCCTGTTATAATCCACCTAAAAGCAAGGGCCAGCTTTCTTTCTCCTTTTACCTCCACCGGAACCTGATAAGTTGCCCCTCCGACTCTCTTTGATTTTACTTCTATTTGAGGCGAAGCATTTCTAAGAGCAAGTTCAAAAACTTCTATTGGGTCTTTTCCGGTTTCTTTTTTGACGTGTTCAAAAGCCCCATAGACTATTTTTCTAGCTATGGTTTTTTTTCCTTCTTCCATCACATAGTTTATAAGCTTGGAAACAACTGCGCTGTTATAAACAGGATCTGGCTCTAATACTCTTCTTTGTATTTTTCCTCTCGGCATATTTTATTTCTTTTCTTTTTTAGCTCCGTATTTGCTTCTGCCCTGCTTTCTTCCTTCCACGCCGCCGGCATCAAGCACGCCTCTCACCACGTGGTATCTTACTCCCGGAAGATCCTTGACTCTTCCTCCTCTGATAACTACTACCGAATGCTCCTGAAGATTATGTCCTTCTCCGGGAATATATGCTGTCACCTCCATTCCGTTAGTCAGCCGCACTCTAGCCACTTTTCTTAAAGCAGAGTTTGGCTTTTTGGGCGTAACCGTAAAAACCTTTAAGCAGGTTCCTTTTTTAAAGGGAGAATTATAATGTTTGGGCCTGTTTTGCAGGACATTAAAACCAAAGGCAAGAGCCGGAGTTTTGTCTTTTTTACCCTTGCTCTTTCTGTTTCTCTTTATCAACTGATGTATCGTGGGCATTTTAACAAATTAAAAATAAGCGAATCCGCTATTAAATGCAATTTAGCAAATAAAAACTTTGCTGTCAATAATTTATAGCGCTGAAACCAAGGGAATTCCCGTTAAAACTAAAAATATAGATCTTATAATATAAAAAAGTATGTCAAAAAACCAGGGAAAGAAAAATATTATGAATATAAGAATAAAGAAGCCGTAGCGGGAAAGAACAATTCTAAATTGCTCTGAAGAAGGAATTAAGCTGAAGAGAATATGGGAGCCGTCCAGGGGCGGGATTGGAATTAAATTAAATAAAGCCAAGAGCAAGTTAATAAATACAATATACCCTGTAGCCTGGATAAAGGTTCCCGAAAACCCGAGGTATAGAAGAATTCTCAACAAGATTCCAAAAAATAAAGCAATAAAAAGATTTGAGCCGGGACCGGCAAAAGAAACTTTGAGCTCTCCCCATTTTTTATCCCTGAAATTATTGGGATTTATAGGAACGGGCTTTGCCCACCCTATCAGAGGAGCTCCGAGAAAAGCCAAGGAAAGAGGCACCAAAACGGACCCCACGGGATCCAGATGCTTCAGGGGATTCAGAGTTAGCCGTCCCATATATTTTGCGGTAGGATCTCCCAAACTGTAAGCTAAAGCCCCATGGGCTATTTCATGGATCATTATGGAAAACATCAGAATAATAAGGGTAAAAATTACAAGCATGCTTTTTTTACTATATCATAGTCTTGAAAAAAATAGAAAGATATGATACTATCAAAACATTAAAAATTACTTGAAAGATTATGGCAAGACAATGCATAGTTTGCGGAAAAGGTTATACAAACTCAACCACCCTGGTAAAACTAAGAGGGAAATTTAATCCTACTGCAAAATATAGAAGATACCCCAACCTGCAGTGGGTTTTTATTCCGTTGGAAACAAATAGGAAAAAATTCAAAGAATTTGCCGGAAAAAGGATAAAGGCCTGCACTGAATGCATAAAGGCTATCGGAAAAGGAAATTAAAGTCATCATGCGGGGCATGGTGTAATGGCAACATACACGCATGGGGTGCGTGTGATTTCTGGGTTCAAATCCCAGTGCCCCGACCAGAGTTTCCGCCCAAGGCGTGAACCCGAGGCTCATCAGCCTTGGGCTGAGATCAGCCTCGGGCTGGCAAATCTCAGTACCCCGACTCAAATAGAAAAACAGCTTTCAGGAAGCTGTTTTTCAGTGATGAATTAAAACTCTGCAGTATCAGGAAAGATTCATGGAAAGATTTCCAAGTGGGATTCTTCATGCGTCCGCCACGGCGAGCGCAAATTCAGATTCCCTTTTTTGTTGGTATAGTCCAGAATCTATCCTAGATCCACAGAGCCAACTTAATTATAACTCTGGCAAATTAGGAGTCAATATCAAATTTTCAATTGTTCAACTAACTGCTTTATAAGGAAGACTACGACAGGAGGAGGCATAAGACTGTAAGAAGGAATTCCGTTGTCATCTCCAACCTGCCACGGCTTTTCTTCTACCTTAATATCCTTTCCTTCTCCTGAATAAACATATTCGGGCGTAATTTCGTAGCCGTCCAAAAACTCTTCTGCCTTGTCTGCCGGAACAGAATTTCTAAGCAGAACTTTTGGTATTCCATAAAGAGAAAATGCCTGCTTGATAAGGTATTCGTCTTTATCCAGTCTTTCTTTTATCGGCCCTATTCCAAGCTCGTCTCCTTCTTTCTGAACCAATCTTGGGCCCGAACATTCCGGATTGTCGCATTTCAAAAAGTATTCTCCTTTTTCATATTCCACCTCCTTGGTCGGCAAAAGCTTCAAATTTCTTGAAGTTTGGCACAAAGGACATATTCTTCTGTACTTTATCCTTTCGTCTATTACATTTTCAGGAACATCTATAAGAACAAGGATATCAGGGTCGTCTCTGTATTCAATCAAATCCCTGAAAAATAAAGAGTATGAAACTTGATCAAGCTCTCTGGGAAAACCATCTATAAAAAGAGCTTTCTTCCCCCTTTTAGCTATCTCCCGTTTTGCAAGAGACAAAATAAGCTCCGAGGGGAGAAGTTTTGAAGTGCTCCTTGATTCCAAAGAAGACACTATCTCTTCTAAAGACATGAATCCTCTGTAATTCTTTTTCAAAAAGTTCAAAAGCTCTTCTTTTTTGGCAGGGTCCTGCAATTCTTTGTCTATATCTCTTATCATATCCCCTATTGAAAAATGCTCTATTCTATCTTTATCCACCACCTCCTTAAGCATTTTTGCATAGGTGCCCTTGCCTGAATTTTTCTTGCCCAAAAGATATGCTATAAAAGTTTTATCCTTCAAATATTTTCTCAATCTTTCTATTTCATCCCCCGCTTTAAGCTCAAAATACTTTTTCCTGTCTTCGGCCAAAGTAAGGTCAAACTTAGGAGAATCCTCAATCTTTGTTTTAAACAGCGGAAATTCCAAATCTTTCATAAAATAATTGCGAAACAATAAAGTTTTTGGCAGCTTTCGCAGGCTTTTTGGCACGGTGTCGCCTAGGGCGACCAAAAGGCCGAGAATGCAGATAGCGAAAATCCGCTGGGATTTTAGACTATCGGTGCAAGAAAACTTTTATTGTTGAGCTAATTTTAATAAGTAAACTTTATGTCTCCTGACTCTTTAGTTAATAATACTTCTATACCAAAATTTTCAAGTCTTTTCAATACTTCTTCTGAAGGATGCCCCCACTTATTCACCCCTACCGAAATAATGGCTTTTTTGGGAGAAACTTCTTCCAAAAACTCCTCTGTGCTAGATGTCTTGCTCCCATGATGGGAAATTTTTAGCAGATCAGCTTTGAGGTTATATCTTTCTAAAAGCTCCTTTTCTTTTTTTCCGGATATGTCTCCGGTCAAAAGAATAGAATGTTCTTTGATTTTAAGAAAGCCCGCGATAGAAGTGTCGTTGGAATCTTCTCCTAACTCTTCAAGGGGATGAATTATTTCAAGAAAGCTCTCTTGGGAAAGGACAATTTTCTGGCCTGATTTTGCAAGAATAATATCAGAACCTTCTTCTCCGATCAATTCTTTCCATTCTTGCCAATCGGCAGTTTCTGTCTTGAATCCGGTCCACAAGATTCTCTTTACATTATAATTCCTTAAAACTTCCAATAACCCATACAAATGGTCTGAATCAGGATGAGTAAGAACAATAAGCTCTATGTCTCTGTCATAAAAAGGCATTTCGTTAGAAAGCTTTTCCAACACTTTTGCATCCGGTCCTCCATCAATGAGAACCTGGAATGTTTCTCCTATTTCAATATATATGCTGTCTCCCTGTCCTACGTCAAAAAAGATAAGCTCTATTTCCTCTTCTTTATCTTTGAGCCCAAAAAACAGCAAAACTAAAAATAAAGCAATTAAGAACAAGGAAATCAAAAGCTTTTTCTTCATCTGATTTATGATAGCACAAAAAAAGCTTCGCAGTCCTGCCGCGAAGCTAAGCTCCTCAAAGAGATTGCTCCTCTCAAATCCCCCATATTTCATTGAACGCTTTCAAGAGAGCGTCGGCAATCCTCATTGCCGACTCCCTTTCTTCCAGGGCCTTGGAGAGATTTCCATCGGCTTCTAAAAAATCTCTACTTTTCGCCGAAAGCAGGGAATTAAGTTTTTCATTGTCTTTCTCCAATCGCTCAATCCTAACTCTCTGAGCCTCATAAGCGCTCTCGAGTTGTAAAACCCTCTCCCGGAATACTCTATTGTCAGCAAGAGCTTTTGAAACTTCAGCCACTAACCTTGCCCGATCTTCCCTTGATTCTCCCAATAATATCTCGAGTTGTCTTTTCGTCTGTAGTGCCATCTCTCTGCTCCTTAATTTTAAAAGGTCAAAAGAACCTGCTAAACGATTTGTTCTTATTACCACCCGATAGATAAATTGTCAACAAAACAAAACCCCGCCCTTTTGGGGCGGAGCTTCAAACTGCTCTATGCTGCTTTCTGTAATTCTGCGGCCTTGTCTTTTCCTAAAACTTTCCAGCATTCGTGGGTTCCTACCTGGGACTTTGCTACCGCAAAGAACCTGTCCCTTCCTTTTGCTGTTCTTTTTTCTATTCTATACTCATCTGTCTTGAATTTCTTCTTGCTAAGAACATCATAAAATTCCATTACTTCTTTTGCCATATAAAAATAGGTTAAGCATTCTTATCGACCTTTTAGGAATTAAGGTATCTTTTTAATGCCTTATTATAGCTTAAATTAAGCAAGAAGGACAGTCAAGCCCCGTAGAAGAATTTTATCAGGAATCTTATCTGCTTAAAGCTAAGCTAAAATTTCTCTACGGGGCAAGCGGTTTTTTAACAATAACAGCTCCTCCCAGCATTTCTTCTCCCCTGTAGAACACAACTGATTGGCCCGGAGTTATGGCTCTTTGCGGCTCTCTGAAAATAATCTTATTCTTCTCCAAAAGAGCATCCGAGGATTTATGCCTGTATCTTATTTTAGCTCCAACTTTAAGGGGAAACTTAGGTTCTTTTCCTGAAATCCAATTTTCGTTTTTAAAAACCAGCTCCCTTGAAAAGAGATCTTCTTCGTTTCTAGAGACAATTACCGAATTATCTTTAATGTTTTTTTCTATAACATAGTAAGGCCCGCCAGAAAGCCCGATTCTTCTCCTTTGGCCTATGGTATAAAGCCAAAGCCCCTGATGTTCTCCTAGTACATTTCCCTCTTTATCAACGACATTGCCTTTATCTACGCCTAAATTCTCTTTTAGGAATTCTTCTATATTAGAGGAGATAAAGCATATTTCCTGCGATTCCGGCTGGTTATAGACAGGGAGAGCTGATTTTCTCGCAATTTCTCTAACTTCTGATTTTTTGTATTCTCCCAAGGGAAACAATGTTTTCTTTAGAATATTCTGGCTTGATTTCCAGAGGAAATAGGATTGGTCTTTTTCTTTATCTTCTGCCTCAAAGATCTTTCCTTCTTTAATCTTTACATAATGGCCCGTAGCCAAATAATCCGCATTAAACTTATCAAGGTTTTTAAAAAGAAGGTTAAATTTTACAATTTTATTGCATAAAACGCATGGATTGGGGGTAAACCCTTCTTTATTATCCTTGATAAAAGAATCTATGATCTCTTTTTTAAACTCTTTCCTATAATCCAAAACACAGAATTGTATTCCAATTCTTTCTGCCACCGATTTTACCCTTTTTTCGTTTTCAATATATCCTGAATGCAACCTAAAATGGACTCCGATCGGGCAAAAACCTTCTTCTTTTAAAAGCAGTGCTGTAACAGAAGAATCCACTCCCCCGGACATTGCAACCAATACTGTTTTCATAAATATATACTATATTATTAAGGGTTAAAATAAAATGGCCGGCCCGAGGGCTGCCAGTTCTGATTTTTAATAAACCTTAGAAATTCAGAGTTAACACCATTTTCTGCGCAACAAAACATGAAAATAGAAAAAGGCTGCGCGAGCAGCCTATGTTTCGGATAATTTCGTCTGTCGCATCCCAATAACCCATAGGTTGTCCTTTCGAGAATCTGATCGGTTCCTTTTATTATTGATTAATTATAGCCCCAACCAAATTGTTGAGAAATCTGATTTCTCTCCTCTTCGCCTCCTGGTCCCGACTCAATTCTCCGATTGGGCTGTTTAGGAGCTCTGCTAACCTTTCTGGATCCTCCTCTCTGCCCGGAAACTCAGCTTCTTTTTCAAAACGAAGCTTGTCCACCAAAATTCCAATTGTGTGAAGATTCCCATCTTTCAGTTCGGCGGCAAGCAGTTCTTCAGGAACCAGATCCAAAAGGTCTTCGCCATAATAACCGGGGTTGCTTTCAATCAACATCATTGCAATCTCTCTTACCGTTCTCATGAGATATCCTTTCGCAAAGAAGTTCTGGCGGTTTATTTATATGAACTGCCTTAAAATTATCATAGGGAGCAAAAAATGTAAATATTTC
>MHMM01000005.1:0-101 GCA_001821555.1 Candidatus Nealsonbacteria bacterium RIFOXYB1_FULL_40_15
ATACAGGCCTTCACGAGTTCGTCAATTGCTTGCTGAGATGCTCCCAGCTTGGCCGCTTCTCTGGCGTTCCCGATCTGGCCTTTGCTTATACAGGCCTTCAC
>MHMM01000005.1:127-6921 GCA_001821555.1 Candidatus Nealsonbacteria bacterium RIFOXYB1_FULL_40_15
ATCGATTCATTTTATCTCCTTTCAGTATCTTAGTGATTTTCCGAGAGATTAAACAATGTTAAATTTTAACGCTTTAATAATAATATGTCAAGGCTCTTGACTCAAGACCCCAAACTTTGATATAATATATGTGTCCTGTAGAAAACGAGCGGTTGCCCCGCCTTGGGCGGGGAGGAAAGTCCGAACACCCTCCGCCCTTGGCGGATAAAAAGTAGCAGTTCCTAATAAGACTGCCCCCCGCCCTCTAAGCTTGTGGAAATAGTATAATCTATATTCAACGGGCCTAGAGGGCGGGGAGAGGTGCGAACAGTGACGATGCCCAGCCTTCTAAGCTCGTGGAATAAAGCAATAACCTTAACTTAGTTTAAGGCACAAGAAGATTGATTAGTTGAATTCGACGGGCATAGAAGGCTGGGAGTGAAACGGCTAAATCCTTGCTGGGTGCAAGAACAAACCCTTCGACATGCTCAGGGTAGACCAATCTAGATGCCAATTTGGCGCTTGGCCTGAGTTTAGCGAAGGCGAAAAAGTAGTTCGCCTAGATAGATAACCGCATAGAACAGAATTCGGCTTACGGTTTTCGCGGGACATTAAAAATCCTTCTAGAGAGGGTTTTTTAATTGGAAATTGCAATGGTTTTTGAATAAGAGTAAAATAATAGTATGAAAAAGTATCTGATAATTATTATTTTGATTGCTTTGGCTGGTCTGGCTATTTTCTTTTATCTTCCAAAAGATAAGAAAGAGGCAATAACAGAAAACTCTAATTTGCCTGAAACTCGCGAAAACATCAATTTTAATGACTGGGATTGGAAAATGGCCACAGAAAACGCCGCTTGGTCAAAAAGAGACGCCCAGACAGTGGAATTCTTTGAGGGCAAGCTTTGGCTGATCGGCGGAGTGGGCGGAACTGCTCCGGATTACAGCCAAAATAAAAATGAAGTTTGGGTTTCCGAAGATGGCAAGGAGTGGGAGCTGATTATGGATAATCCTCCTTTTGGGAAGATTAGAGCCCATGAATCGGTAGTTTTCCAGGATAAGATTTGGATTTTGGGAGGAGTTGACGGATCAGAAAGATACAGAAATGATGTTTGGAATTCCGAAGACGGAATAAACTGGAAGAAAGTAGAAACCAACAACATCTGGACGCCTAGAAAAGGGCATGCTTCCGCCGTTTATAACGGCAGGATTTGGATTTTGGGAGGAGTTGATATCTATGGAGCAGTAAATGATGTATGGTACTCTGAAGACGGCGTCAACTGGCAGGAGGCTGCAAAACATGCTCCCTGGAGCCCAAGATACGATCTTATGGCCGAATCTTATAACGGAAAATTATGGCTTTCGGGAGGCGTAACCCCGGGATTAATGGGAGAAAAAGATATTTGGGTCACCGAAAACGGAAAAGACTGGGAGCTTGTATCCGAAGATTTGCCTTTTGCCGGCAGACACGGACACTGCCTCCTAGAATTTAAGGGCAATTTGTGGATTATCGGAGGATGGAATGGAAACGGGCTGGGCTTTAATGATGTATGGTACTCTGAAGACGGTAAAGAATGGAAAACTTTGGGCAAGGCATCCTGGGCGGGGAAAGAAGATCTTTCATGCATTGTTTTTGGGGACAGTATTTGGGTTATGGGAGGGATGAAAACCGGAGGAGGCAGGACAAACGATGTGTGGCATTTAACCGATAAAGTTTTTTAGATATATACTTTGCTGGACACGGATATTTTTCTGTTGAAAAATTCCTCGTGCTCGCGCTACCGCACTCGCAGGGTCCTGCAAAGTATATATTCAAAAAACTCTTTTATTTAGAAATGTTATATCAAAAAATTCTGATTAAAACCCACTTTATAACTGTATCGGACAAACTAGAGGATATAGTCTCTAAATATGTCATGCCTGTTTCAAGAGAAAGGGATATAGTTGTTTTGTGCGAAAAAATAGTTTCTATCACCCAAGGAAGAGTTGTTTTTAAAAAAGATGTGAAGTTAGGATGGTGGGCAAAGAATCTTTCTAAATTTGCCAAGAAAACCCCTGCTGGTTTTTCCGTGGGGAATCCCTATAAAATGCAGGTTGCTATAAATCTGGCGGGACTTCCCAGGATTCTTTTTGCTTCTTTTATGGGGGGGATAGGCAAATTAATCCGGTATCCCGGCCTATTTTACATTGTTGCAGGCCATGGAATATCCAGAATAGACGGATTCTACGGAGAAACTTTTCCGCAGTATAGTAGCATGGGTATTTTGGGATGCGAAAAAGGAGACGAAGTTTGCGAGAATTTGAAAAACAGGTTTGGTTTTTCTTTTGTCATAGCCGATGTTAACGACCTCGGCAGGAATATCTTAGGAATGAGCTATGATATAAAAGACAAGGAAAAATTCATTCTGGAAGAGCTCAAGGGAAACCCTGCAACCCAATCCGATCAAAAGACCCCTATAGTTATTTTGAGAGAATAGAAAAGCCCTCTCATAGGAGGGGGCTGAAGCACATAAGGTATACTGATAATCCCATCAAGACAAGAATACATACTATCGCCATACAGGTTAGCAGCCAATCCAAGACGTTCTGATTGTATCTGGCTTGGCGATATGTTACGTAAGCCAGGAACAATCCAAAAACGATTAGTATTGTGCCCACAATTTTCAATGCTGGCATGGTACTCTCCTTTCAAAAGAGCTATTGTTTGTTGTAAATTAACATGGCAGAAGATTTAAATCAATAGAAAAGCCTGTCTCTAGACAAACAGGCTTATGCAGGGTATGTGAACCATTAGGGTTATGAGAAAGATGAATATTCCCAAAAAGAGGCAGTTTTTGCCATCTTTCCGCCTTCTAATAACCTTTATGGTTCCTACAATAAGGAGGTATGAACTAACAGAGTATCCGAACGTAACTGTTAATCCCAAAACCATTTCAAACATCTTTGGGTCTCCTAACAAATGCTAAAGGCATAGTAGCATATATCTTTTAAAATTGGTAATATATGAGAATGATAAAAAAGCTTCTCCATCTGGAAACAAAGACTATAAATTCAGCAGCTGTTATTCTAGCTGCCTCTTCTTTTGTATCCGGTCTTTTGGGGCTTTTTAGGGACCGGCTCTTGGCTTCAAGTTTTGGCGCAGGAAAAGAGCTTGATATATATTATACAGCTTTCAGAATTCCTGATTTTATATCCATGGTTTTGATAGTAGGATCCATATCTGCGGCCGTTATTCCTCTTTTTTCAAAGCACTTGGTGAAATCCAAAGAAGAAGCATTCAGATTTTTCGGAAATCTTCTGAATGCTTTTCTTTTTTTGCTTGTGATTCTTTCTATTTTTCTTATAACCTTTGCGCCCCAGATTCTTAAAATTATTGCCCCCGGGTTTTCAGAGGAGGATCTAGGAAAAACAGTGGATTTAACAAGAATAATGTTCTTGAGCCCTCTTTTATTGGGGATAAGCAATATGATCTCCGGGGTTTTACGGGTTTTCAAAAGATTCATTATCACCTCTTTGAGCCCTATTCTTTACAATTTAGGAATAATAATCGGAATACTGGCATTTGTCCCTTTTTGGGGGCTTTCAGGACTTGCCTGGGGGGTTGTTTTGGGGGCCTTTCTCCATTTTATCATACAGATTCCTATATTATTCAAATTAGGATTTTCTCCCGCAAAGTCTTTAAGGTTTTTAGATCCCGGAGTGATAGAAACTGTAAAACTTACTCTTCCCAGGACTTTGGGGCTGGCCGCTACCCAGATAAACCTAATAGTCATAACTGCCATAGGATCCACTCTTTCTGCGGGATCCATAGCTGTTTTTAATCTGGCTAACAATCTGCAGGGGCTTATTGTAACTTTTATAGCATCTTCCTTTTCTGTCGCCGCCTTTCCCTTCCTTTCCCTTTATTTTTCAGAAAATAACAGAAAAAAGTTTTCAGAAGAGTTTTCATCTATTTTTAAAAAGATTCTTTTTTACATCATTCCGGCAAGCCTTCTTATGTTTATTCTAAGAGCCCAGATTGTGAGGATAGTATTGGGATCAGGAAGATTCAGCTGGTCTGATACCCAGCTCACAGCCGCCAGTTTGGGTATTTTTTCTTTGGGGATATTTGCTTTCGGGCTTTCTCTCCTTATTTCAAAAACATTCTATGCTCTTCATAATACCAGAATACCGGCCTTGGTGGCTGTTTTTTCAATATTATTGAATGCAGCTTTTTCTTTTCTTTTTATTTGGCTTATGAAAACAGAAAATATATTCAGCAGGGAAGTAATTAGCTTCTTAGATCTAAGAGGCGTAGAGGGGGTTTTGGTATTGGCTCTTCCTTTGGCTCTTTCAATATCAGGGATAATTCAGTTTATCCTGTTGCTTTTCTTTATTGATTTGAAATGCAAAGAAATAGAAGTTAAGGCATTGATAAGATTTTCTTTCAAAGTTATTTTGGCGGGAGTAGCATTGTCTGTTGTTGCTTTAACCGCAAGGATTTTTTCTGTAGGATTATTGGATATGAAAACTTTCTGGGGAGTATTTTTGCAAACATTATCCTCTGCTGTCGCAGGAAGCGCCGCCTACATCTTATTTTCTTTCTTTTTAAAAATAGGAGAGGTTGCGGCTATAAAGGACTTTGTTTTCAGCAAACTGCCCAAGAACAAGAATCTGTCCCAAGACTATTGACAGGAATTATAGGCATGCTATAATCTAAACAGAAGATGATTTTCTGGTTGACGAGGTTCCAACGGGGTACAGGAGCTTCTGACACAAATCATTTTGTCTCTCCCCGCTCTATGAGAGCTAAGAAAGAGACATCAGCACCCTCCCGGGACAGGAGGTTAAAAAAACCAAAAAAAGCAAACCCAAAAAAAACCAAAAAAAGCAAACCCAAAAAAAACCAAAAAAAGCAAACCCAAAAAAAACTTGGCTCCGGACATGTCCCATCCGGAGCTCTTTTTATTTTAATTTTCGCCTTTTTCTGCTATGATACAGGGGAAATGAATATAAAGAATTTTGTCATAATAGCCCATATAGACCACGGGAAATCTACTCTGGCAGACAGGTTTTTAGAGCTTACGGGTTCTGTTTCTTCAAGAAAAATGAGGCCCCAATATCTGGACAGCATGGATCTTGAAAGGGAAAAGGGCATTACCATAAAGATGCAGCCCGTAAGAATGGTTTATAAAAACTATATTTTAAACTTGGTGGACACTCCGGGCCATGTTGATTTTTCTTACGAAGTTTCCAGATCTTTGGCAGCCGTTGAGGGAGCTATTTTGCTAGTTGACGCCGGCAAGGGCATACAGGCCCAGACTCTGGCCAATCTGGATTTGGCAAAAAAGCAGAATCTTTCTATAATACCTGCCATAAATAAAATAGATCTTCCTCAAGCCAAAACAGAAGAATGCGTATCGGAGCTGGCAAAGCTTCTTGATGTTCCCAAAGAAAGCATCTTGAAGATTTCGGCAAAGAACGGTGCTAACGTGAGCCAGCTTTTGGACGAGGTTATAAAAAAAGTTCCAGAGCCCTCTATTGAATTCAAGGCTCCCCTAAAAGCTTTGATTTTTGATTCTATGTACGATTCTTTCAAGGGAGTGATAGCTTATGTAAGGATAGTTTCAGGAGAAGCCAAAAAGACAGACCGTCTTAAGCTTTCGGCATCCAAGGAGGATTTTGATATAAAAGAAATGGGGTATTTTAATCCCGAATTTGTTTCTAAAGAAAAGCTTTCGGCCGGGGAAATAGGATATATAGCGACGGGAGTGAAAGAACCCGGAAAAGTGAGGGTGGGGGATACTATTATTCTTGCCGGCTCGGACGCAAAACCCTTGGCAGGATATAAAGAACCCGAGCCAATGGTGTTTGCCAGTCTTTATCCTGAAGATTCCAATGATTTTGATATGCTGAAAGACTCTCTTTCTAAACTGAAGCTCAATGATCCTGCATTGATTTTTGAATCCGAAACCAAAGAAGCCCTAGGGAGGGGATTCAGATGCGGATTCTTGGGCACCTTGCATGCTGAAATAATTTCAGAGAGGATTTTAAGGGAAAGCAATATTAATCTTATTATATCCACGCCCTCCGTGGTTTATAAGATTGCAGAAAAAGGATCTGAAAAACTTATATATTCGGCTTCAGAATGGCCGGAGCAAAAGCCCGAAAAATCAGAAGAGCCATGGGTTTTGATGGAGCTTATAACCCCTTCTTCCTATATGGGCAAACTGATGGACATATTTAATTCCATAAGGGCTGTTTACAAAGAAACAAAGTACATAGGGACTGACAGGATGATTCTTGTTTACGAGGTGCCCTTGAGGGAGGTGATTACTAATCTTTATGAGAAAGTAAAAGGAGTGAGCCAGGGATTTGCTTCAATGAGCTATTCTTTTTTAGAATACAAAGAAGCAGATCTCAAGAAAATGGACATATATATTGCAGGATCTCTTGAATCTGCATTTTCTAAAATTGTGCCTGAAGAAAAGGCATATGAAGAGGGCAAAAATATTGTTTCAAAACTCAAAGAGACCCTTCCGCCCCAGCAGTTTTCTGTTCCTTTACAGGCGGTTGTGGGCGGAAAAGTTATTGCTAGAGAGACTATTAAGGCCAGAAGAAAGGATGTAACAGGGTATCTTTACGGAGGCGATTATAGCAGAAAAAGAAAACTTCTAGAAAAGCAGAAGAAAGGGAAAAAAGAATTAAAACAGAAGGGTTCTGTGAGAATTCCTCCAAAAGTCTTTCTGGAAGTTTTTAGAAGTTAAAACAAGGGGGCCACGGTGAAAACAATCATACTGATGACAACCAGGGCGACTAAGACTATCCAGACTGTTT
>MHMM01000005.1:6955-59021 GCA_001821555.1 Candidatus Nealsonbacteria bacterium RIFOXYB1_FULL_40_15
CTGGAAGCACATATTGATTTATTCTTTCTCGGGTATTATTATGGTTTTAGCTATAATCTTCCTCTCTTTAACAAACTGGAAGATATACCAAAGAAAAGCGAATCTGAACGAAAAGATTGCGGAGCTTCAAGGAGAAATTTCAGTTTTAGAAGAGAGAAAAATAGAGCTTTCCGGGCTAATTTCATATGTTCAGAGCGATGATTATGTGGAGCAGGTTGCAAGAGACCAGTTAAATATGAAGCGCCCCGGAGAAGAAGTTGTGGTTATACAGGACGATAAAAAGGATTCAGGGGATAAAGAGAGAGAGGTGGGCTGGTGGGAAAAGCTAAAGAGCATATTTTCAAAGTAGGTCAGGCGTTGCGTAATAAATTTACTTTGCAAATTTAAACGCGACAGCAACGTTGAAATTTTTACCAAGAAAATTTCTTGCCGTTGCGGGATTAGTACAGCGGCAGTACGCTTGCTTCCCAAGCAAGAGACGCGAGTTCGATTCTCGTATCCCGCTCAAGAATAGGCCGAGATAGCTCAATGGCAGAGCAACGGTATCGTAAACCGTAGGTTGCGAGTTCGACTCTCGCTCTCGGCTCATAGTTTTGGAAATTTTAAGGTTTCATGCTAAACTATTAAAAAGACTAAACCTGTTAAATATGGATGAAAATCTGGAGAAAATAGAGGAGCTAGAAAAAAGAATCCATCATTTAATGGACTGTCTTTGATGTTGAAAAGATTAAAAAAAGAATAATTAAGATCAGAAAAGAGAGCGAAAGTCCGGATTTTTGGCAGGATCAGGAAAGGGCAAAGTCTTTGAGCAAAGAAATGGCCGATCTTTCAGAAGAGGCCGAAGAGGCCTGCAGGATTTGCAAAGATTTAGATACGGTAAAAGATTTTAAGGCGGTAGAGGACAAAGATATAGAAAAAGAGATGGCCGGAAGAATAGAAAAGCTTGAAAAAGATGTAGGAAAGCAAGAAACCAAAGCTTTTTTATCAGGAAAATATGACAAAGGAAGCGCGGTTATTGAAATTTCATCGGGGGCCGGAGGAGTGGATGCCCAAGATTGGACAGCTATGCTGTTCAGAATGTATGAGAGATATTGTTCAAATAAAGGATTTGAAACAAAGGTTATAAACTGTTCTTACGGGGAGGGAGTGGGGCCCGAAGGAAGAATAGGAATAAAATCAGTTTCATTTGAAGTGAAAGGAAGGTATGCCTACGGTTTTTTAAAAAAGGAATCGGGAATACACCGGCTTGTAAGGCAATCTCCTTTTTCGGCAAAGGATTTAAGGCACACCTCTTTTGCTTCTGTCCAAGTAATGCCCGAGATAGAAAAAGAAGACGAAATTGAATTAAAACCCGAGGATTTAAGAATAGATGTATTCAGATCTTCAGGACCCGGAGGGCAGAATGTGAACAAGAGAGAGACGGCTGTAAGGATTACCCATCTTCCAACCGGAATAGCAGTTGCTTCCCAGTCCGAAAGACTCCAGGGGACAAACAAGGAGAATGCAATGAGGATACTTTATTCAAAACTGTACCTTATGAAAGAAGAAGAAAAAAAGGAGGAATTAAAAAAGATCAAAGGGGGACAGGTTTCAGCCAGCTGGGGCAATCAAATAAGATCTTATGTCCTTCATCCTTATAAAATGGTAAAAGATTTGAGGACTCAAATCGAGACCTCTGATGCCGAATCAGTATTGGACGGAAACATCAATCGCTTTATAGAATCTGAAATAAAGTTAAATGATATCAGTAAAAGATCTGACTAAAATATATCCCTCAAAGTCATCTGTGCCCGCAGTGGCTTTAAATGAGGTTTCTTTTGATATAAAAGAGAAGGAATTTGTTTCAATAGTAGGAAAATCGGGGGCGGGCAAAACAACTCTCTTAAAGCTTATCTTAGCAGAAGAAGAACCGACTAAAGGCCAGATATTTTTCCAGGGACAGGATATAGGGCAGATAAAAAGATCAAAGCTTCCCTTTTTAAGACAAAAACTGGGAGTGGTTTTTCAAGATTACAAGCTTTTTCCCTCAAAAACGGCCTATGAGAATGTATCATATGTTATGGAAGTGATGGGGGCTTCGGGGGAGGAGATCGAAAGAGATGTTCCTAAGGTTTTAGATCTTGTGGGGCTTTCCGATAAGGCGTTTAATCTGCCATCGGAGCTTTCGGGAGGAGAAAGGCAGAGAGTAGCCATAGCCAGGGCTTTCGTGCACAGGCCGGATGTTATTCTGGCCGACGAGCCTACGGGGAATTTGGATCCTTATAATACTTTTGATATAATTCAGCTATTGATTAAGATATATGAAATGGGCACTACTGTGGTTCTTGCCACTCATGACAAGGAAGTGATTAACAGTCTGGGTAAAAGAGTTATTACTTTAGATCAGGGCAGGGTTGTAAGAGACGATAAAAAAGGAAGATTCGTTTTATGAATTTATTTAAAAGAGTACTAAAAAACGGGTGGAAGAATTTCTCGGGCAGTTTCGGCCTAAGCTTTGCGACTGTTTTTGTGATGATTTTGGTTATATCCACCATTACCATCCTTTATTTCTTAAATCCTATTTCAGATATGCTTGTAAAAGATGTGGAGGAGAAAGTGGATGTTTCCGTTTATTTCAAAGAAGAAACAGATCCCGAAGATATACTAGAAGTTAAATCCGAAATCGTAAAGATTCCCGAAGTGGAGGAAGTCAACTATATATCCAAAGAAGAGGCCTTTGAGAGCTTTATGGACAGGCATAAAGAAGACCATATTCTGATAGATTCTTTGGCCGAAGTGGGGTATAATCCTTTTCTTGCTTCTTTGAGCGTCAAGGCCAAAGAAGCTTCCCGATATGAGCAAGTTGCTGTTTTTCTTGAAACAGGCCCTTTCAAAGAGCTAGTAGATAAAATAGACTATCACCAGAGAAAGCCTGTTATTGAGAAAGTCTTTGCGTTTACAAAAGGAGTAAAGAATATAGCATTCTTTTTTAGTATGGTTTTTGGGATAATTGCCTTAATAATAGCTTTTAATACAGTAAAGATAGCTATACAGAGCTCCAAAGAAGAAATATCAATTATGCGGCTTGTGGGAGCTTCAAACTGGTTTGTAAGAGGTCCTTTTATAATTCAAGGGCTAATAGCAGGATCAATAGCCGCTTTAATTACTTTTGTTTTGACTTTTGTTGCCTCCCACTTTCTTGATTCTAACATATCCTCTATAATTCCCAGCGTAAGTCTTCTCGGAATATTTAGCTCCAATCTATTGGCATTGCTCTTGATTCAGTTGCTTTCGGGGGCTATACTGGGAACTGCTTCCAGCTTGATAGCTGTAAGAAAGTATTTGAAGATATAATGCGGGATCGTCTAATGGTAGGACACATCCCTCTGGAGGATGGTATCTAGGTTCGAGTCCTAGTCCCGCAGCAAGCTTGTGCATGGTTCTTGCGACCGAGTTTTATATTTAAAATCGGTTCTAATCCTAGAGCCATCGGAAGCTTTAGAAATACCAGATATTGAGTAATTATGTTAAAATAATAATATGAAATTTCCCCGAACCAAGAAAATAATTTTTGTTAATAATAAAGGCGGGGTAGGAAAAACAACATTGGCTTTTAATTGTGCAGTTTCTTTTGCTGAGCAGGAATACAAAACCGTTTTAATTGATTTGGATCCGCAATGCAACTTGACTCGGCTTGCCATGGGTGAGAATTTTTACGAAAAGAACTTATTTTCCAGTTCTGAAAAAACAATTTATGATGTTTTGCGCGGAGTGATAGAAGGAGGGTCGGATATCGATTTGAATGTTAAGTTCTTACCCACAAAGGCGGATAAAAATCTTTTCCTTTTAAAGGGAGACATCAAACTTTCTTTATACGAAAGTATCTTGATGACAGCTTTTGTTCAGGCAGCATCTGGCGCTCAAATAGGGTATTTCCAAACAAGCGCAATAGACCGTTTCTTGCGGGAAAAGGGATTGAGCGATCAAATAGATATTTTTGTTATAGATACTTCCCCCAGCTTGGGAATTCTTAACGAGATGGTTCTTTTGGGAGCTGATTATTTTGTTGTTCCAATGCTGCCCGATGCATTTAGCGTACAAGGAATTGAGAATCTTGGCGTGGTATATGAGCAATGGAAAATACAATGGCGAAACACAGCAAAAGCTTTGGCTGGGAATACCGAGACCAAATTTGTGCTTCAAGGAGATCCGCTTTTTATTGGATATGTAGTCAATTCTTATAATGTTTACGGTAAGCAGCCGATTTTGGATCATCGCATCTGGATGGAGAAAATTCCAGAACGTGTAAAAAGGTATCTTTCGGAAAAGCATTGTCGCAACGGTTTAGTTGAGCAAAGCTGGAAAAATCCCCTGCAGGTTATTCAGGACTACGGGCGAATTCCTGCCAAGTGCCAAGAGCTGGGCGTTGCTATTTTTGAACTTGATCCCAAACTAGTCGCTGATAATCAACAAGGCACTAAAGATAACATAGAAAAATCGAAAGAAGAATTTACCGGTTTGTCAAAAGCAATATTGGAAACTCTTTCTGCTTATTAGGTTATGTTGCCCAAAGGATCAATCAGCAAAGTTTACGAATATTATTTTACAGAACCTCGTTTTAAGAACGAAGCATTGCATTCCCTCGAAGAGTTTTTTAATTGTCCGGATTTGTGCGAAGGAGGCGCTATCAATATGGAAAGCGAAAAGGGAGGGGAATTCTTCAACGAGTGGTTTTTATATGATTTTATTATGAGTAGCGGGCAAACCGTTTTGGAAAATTTTATTGCCGACAACCCACTCGGCTTGAAAGATGCGGAAATGGAAATTTATCGAAAATTACTCAATAATAAATATGGACTTTTTGAAACTATAAATATAGAAATAGGAAAAAGTATTGCATTGAAAGATTTGCAAACGGGGAAACGATGGGATGTCAGAGAAAATAAGGCCACTTTTGATCTCAAGAAGGGGGATTTATTTTTTGCCAGAATAGGAGAGGTGGAGGACCATTACGAATTGATTGGCTCCGATACTTTTATAATGAGGGATATTGATGGAAACATAGAAAAATCTCTTCGAAATGAAAAGATTAAATTTACACCAAAAATAGTAAACGAGATTTATCACAACTCCGGGAAACTTAAATAACAATGGCGATAGGGTGACCGAGACGGGTTCGAATACTAGCGCCGCAGCAACCTTGAGCGCCCCCAACCCGACCGAGAGGGGGTCAAAGAGGCCCGTACCTCTTGAAAACTTGCCTGCCTGCCGGCAGGCAGGAGCCCGGTCTTTGAGAGGCTCGCCTCGCTAGATCCTACGGCGAAGCGGGTCGGGCCTCTGCCAACTTTTCCCGACTCTTTTCTACTGCCCATTTGGGCAGTTTTGTGTTAGGATAAAACAATGGTGCCGTTTACCGATAAACAGTTAAAAGTTTTAATGAAGCTTGGCCTAAGTGAAATCCAGGCAATTTTATATTTAACATCCTTGAAACATGGCATTCTGTCAGTTTTAGAATTATCAAAACTTACGAAAATTAACAGACAAAAAATATACGAAGAGTCGGAGAAACTTGTGGAAATGGGTTTGTACGATATAACCAGAAAGCAAAGGAGAAAATATATTTCTGCTGTCCCGATGAAATTATTAAAACTTGGCGAAGAAAAAATAAATAAAACTCAAGAAACCCTGAAGGAATTGTCTGGCATTATCCCTCAGCTTGAGTCTATGCCTGCGAGTAAGAAAAACAAGGTTGTCGTTAAATATTATGAAGGAATAGGTAAAATAAAAGAAGTGTATAAAGAAGAGTTGGAAATGGCTAAAAACACAGAGGTGTTATCCTTGGCAGGATCTATTGACGATATATTTAAATTTTTTCCTGAGTCTTATTGGGAAGAATGGAACAAAAAATTCGTTAAGCAAGGATCAAAAACCAGAATGTTGGTTCATAAATCAGATGCTGCACGGGAAACAACGGGACATGACAATGATTATAAAAGGGAGACCAGGTATATTGATAATTTCTCGCTCAAAGTAAATATAGATATTTTCGGAGAAAATGTTTTATTGGTTTCTTTTTATGATGAAATTGCCATATTGATTAATAGTCAAATACTTTCTCAATCGTACAGAATAATGTTTGAAACTCTCTGGGGTATGGCAAAATCATTCAAATAAGAAAAATGTTGTAGAAAACAAACAACAAAATAACCCCTAATTTATATTCATTTTAACGTCACAAAAGACGTTTTTTGTTTTTTTATTACGCGAATTTGTAAATGGCATTATTATTATAGCGTAGAGTGGTTTTAATGTTCTTTTGATTGGAAAGGAGAAAACATGCCACCTAGCGGATTTACCCCAAAAGCCGTAGAAGGTGCCCTAACTTTTATAGGGACCTGCTACGAAGATTTGCTGGCAGAGGTTCGTTCTGGCAAATACAAAAGCATCGAAGAAGGGATTGAGCATGAGCTGGGGCTAATCAAAAAAGCCCTCACGAAGCTTCATCTCGACAATGATGGCAACATCACCGAAAGGTGACATTGTCTCAAGACCTGAGTATGTCTGTAAACTACTCTTTTTATTTATTCCAATATTATTTTTTTGTCTTTGAGGATTAATTTGCTTTTGAGGAAATATAGAAGTTCGCGTTTCTCGATAATGGTTCCGTCTTTAAGGAGATATTTTGCATAATTTCTCACATCCACATCCGTATTATTCGGTTCTTTTTCGTGGCCCAGGACCCCAACTCTGAATTTGTTAAATCTAGCTATTTCCTGCTCTATTTTTGATTTTATTCCAAGTTCATCCAAATCTATCTTATCCATTAACTCTATAAACTCTTTTATCAAATCTTGCTCATTAATATTCTGATTCTTGCAGTCTATATTCCTGGCCTTGGTGCAGAAGTAATAGACATGGCGGTTCGTCCCGCCGTTTTTTAGTTTCTTGAATTTCTCATCAGCAAATATGAAAGACTGTTTCCCCTCGGGGATAAACAGTCTTTTTCTTTTTGGGATTGGAGCATTTAGCGATTATTTGGTACAATAAAAATATGACGATACTGGAAATATCTCAAATAATATATAATCTTGTCTCTGTGGTTGCGATAACTGTGATTACGATACTAATTTGCGTAATTGGTTTTGACATAATCAAAATTGTAAGATCAGTTAAAAAGTTCACAAATAATATAAGCAAAGAATCATCCGAGTTATACGAAAAGATAAGTAAATTTATGGCCGGTATATTAAATCTGTCGTTTATTCCAAAGTTGTTTAATAAGAAAAAGAAGCGGAAATAATGAAAATATTTAGAAGTTTTCGAAGTTTTAAAGTTCTAGCAATTTTAATTGCCTGTTTTGTGTTAGTCGCGGGAGTTTTGACTTTTGTTTTTTTAAAATTTTCTCCCAATCCAAACCTTAATACTCAATATTGCCATGTAGCAGGTTTGCCTTATCAAAATCTGGCGCTGCCAATAGAGGAAAGAGTAGACGACTTAATGAGCAGAATGAACGACTGGGAAAAAATAGGGCAGATGGCCTTAGTGGAAAAAAACAGTGTTAGTCCTAAGGATGTTACGAAATATAATTTGGGAGCTGTTTTGAGCGGAGGCGGAGCAGGACCAAAACAAGACACTCCTTTGGCTTGGCTTGAGATGTTGAATAATTTTCAAGATGCAGCCAACGAGACATGCTTGGGAATACCGCTTTTGTATGGAGTTGATGCCATACACGGCCATAGTAATGTTCTTGGAGCCACAATCTTTCCTCACTCTATTGGCTTGGGAGCAACCGGGGACGCAGATTTGGTTAAGCGGGTTGCAAAAGCAACTGCCGAAGAGGTGGTAGCTACTGGGATTTATTGGAGTTATTCGCCCAATCTTGATGTTGTCACAGACATACGCTGGGGCAAAACCTATGAAACATTTGGGTCGGATACGGCAAATGTGAGTAAATTGGGATTGGCTTATCTGGAGGGGACTCAAGGATCTCTAAACGGCTATTTTGAAGTTTTGGCCAACCCAAAACATTTTATCGGCGGAGGGTCTATGACTTTTGGAACCTCGCGCAATCCAAAATTTAAGGTAGAAGAAGGGGATATAAGAATGGATGAGGAAACATTACGCCAAACTCACTTGGTTCCTTTTAGGGCAGTTATAGACGGCGGAGCGCAAGTTATTATGGTGGGTACTGCCAGTTGGAACGGAGAAATAAACTCGGCTAATCATCATCTTCTGACAGATATATTAAAAAACGAACTTGGATTTTCGGGGTTTGTTGTTTCTGACTGGTACGGAGTTTATGAGATAGAAAGCAATAAATATAACTCTTTGGTCAGAGCGGTAAATGCGGGAATTGATATGGTTATGCTTCCGTTTGAATACAAAAGCTTTATGGGCTATATGCAAAAAGCGGTGTCTAGCGGCGATATATCCAGGGAGAGGCTAGACGATGCCGTAAGAAGAATCTTAACAGTCAAATTTAAAACAGGTTTATTTGACCGTCCCCGGGCTACCGTAGAAGGATTGTCTGTCATAGGGAGCAAGGATCATCGTGAATTGGCCCGAGAAGCAGTTCGTAAATCGCAAGTGTTGCTAAAAAACACAAATTCTACCCTGCCCTTATCAAAATCATCGGCCAAGATTTTGATCTCCGGGTTTTCAGCAGATAATTTGGGAAGGCAAGCAGGAGGATGGACAACAGAATGGCAAGGCATAGATGGGAATTATGGAATAGTGGGGACTACCATACTTCAGGCAATAAAGAATACAGTTTCCAAAGACACAGAGATTGTGTTTAACAAGAAGGGCGATTTTTTGACAGAAAACAATCCGGCAGATGTTGGGATTGTAGTTGTGGGGGAGAAACCTTATGCTGAAGGCTGGGGAGATAAGGACAGTATAACTTTGAGTCCCGAAGATTTATCGGCTATAGAAAAAACAAGGGCAAACAGCAAAAAAGTTATAGTTGTTATTGTCTCGGGCAGGCCGATGGATATAGCAAAATATGCAAAAGATTGGGATGCGGTGGTGGCTTCGTGGCTTCCGGGTAGCGAAGGCGGGGGAGTGGCAGATGTTTTATTTGGGGAATATCCTTTTGTAGGTTCGCTACCTGTTATATGGGACCTATGATATGCAAAAGGTGAAGCGTCCCCTCTTTGTTATTTGTCTCATTTCAATCCAAAATGCTATAATTTAGGCAGACCGAGACGCCTCGTTATAATAGAGAGGAAAGACCCCTGTTCTACCTTCAAATTACAGGGTAGCAGTCACATTACAAGTCAAATAGACTAGGATGCCTATTCATTTTCTACTGCCTAAAGGGGCAGTTTTGTGTTAGAATTAATCTAATGAGTGAAAATAAAGAGAAAAATAACTTTGCATATATTGACGGAGCCAACTTGAACAATGCGTTAAAAGAATTGGGTTGGGATTTGGATTATAAAAAGTTCAGAATTTGGCTGTCTGATAAATATAGAGTAGAGAAGGCATATATTTTTATTGGATTAATTCCGAAATATAAAAACCTATATAAATATTTGCAGGAGGCGGGTTTTACTTTAATATTTAAAGAAGTGATTTATGATGGAACCGGGAAGCCGAAAGGAAATTGCGATGCTGATCTTGTTTTGCAGGCAGTTTGCGATACTTACGAAAATGAGTCTGATAAAGCAGTTATTGTTACAAGTGACGGAGATTATTCTAGTCTGGTTAAGTTTTTGATGAAAAAGAGTAAGTTGATTGCTATTTTATCTCCCAGCAGTCCTAAAAAATGTTCCATATTACTAAAAAGAACAAACGCAAAAATATCTTATATAAATGACCAAAAAGATAATTTGAAAGCTTAAAAGAAAAAACCCCCGGTACGGACTAACCGTACAAGGGTTTCTTTCGTAGTAATCGTCTTCATTATAGCAAAACATAAATTCGTGTCAATTGGGGACGGCGTTGGGGCGACTGGAGAGTAAAAGAATTTATTAATTCTGATAAATCCATGCATATTGGAGCAATTGAAAAGGAGAAATAAAGCTTATGAAAATTAAGATCAGAATAGCAAAACCTGAAGATGCTGGGAAGATTGTAGCGATAAATAAAATTGGGTGGTTGACCACTTATGTGAATCAGGAAAACGGAATAACTAAAGCGGACATTTTATCTAAAAACTTTAATAGACAAAAAGCTTGGAGAGAATCAATTCAAAACCATAAAAGAGAATCTCATTTTTGGATTGCTGAGTGCGACGGAAAGATTATTGGGTATATAAGCGCTAAAAAAGACAAAGAATATAACGAATTGGGAATATATATTCTTCCTAAATTTCAATCTATGGGAATAGGCGGCAGGCTTATTAAGAAAGCTTTCAAATGGTTAGGAGAAGAGAAGAAGATTAGAATAAGTGTTGTAGGTTATAACGCCAAAGCAATAAATTTCTATAGCAAGCACGGTTTTATAAAAATTAAGAATGAAAATCATAAATTGCCTTCAGGTAAAAATTTACCAACAATTATGATGATTAAGTAAAATATGAAATTATTACTAACATCAGCTGGTATATCAAATAAGTCTATTGAAAAGGCATTGTTAGATTTTATGGAGAAGCCTTTTTCTGAACTCAATCTCGCTTTTATTCCCACTGCCTCGAATGTAGAAAAGGGAAATAAAGACTGGCTTATAAAAGATCTTCAAATTTGTACGGAATTGGGATTTAAGCAAATAGATATTGTAGATATTTCCGCTCTGCCCAAAGAACACTGGGAGCCAAGGCTAAACGAAGCAGATGTTCTGATGTTTGAGGGAGGTGACACTTATTATTTGATGCATTGGGTAGATAAATCAGGGTTAAAAGATTTACTACCAGAAATGCTTAAAACGAAAGTGTATATTGGGATTAGCGCGGGAAGTATGATTTGCTGTCCCAAAATACACGCAGGCGAGAAGCTATATTCTTCAGAGAAAGAAAGATATAAGGGAGATGAAAAGGCCTTGGGTTTGGTAGATTTCTACATTGAACCCCATCTCAATTCCCCGTGGTTTCCGGAAGTCAAAGACGAATTTTTAAAGGAAATTGCAGAGAAAGTTAAAGAGCCAATGTATGCGATTGACGATAATACCGCCATTAAAGTTACCGATGAAAAAGTTGAAGTTATAACGGAAGGAAAGTATATAAGATATAATTAAAAATATGATTGAAAATAGTATTGTATATAGAAATTTTAGAGGCAAATACGAATATCTGCCTATTTCAAAAGCCCAAGGGTCTGAAATTTGGGATAAAGATGGAAAAAGATATATTGATTTTACTTCTGCCTGGAACGTGACGAATTTAGGGTGGAATAATCTGGAAGTTAATGAGGCTGTTATTCAACAGGCAAAGAAGAATGTTCAAGGGCTTTTGTGGGGATCGGATCCCATCCAGGAAGAATATGCTAAAGCCTTAACTTCTGCATTGCCGAAAAGTCTCGATGCCTGCGTAAAAGAAACAGGCGGGACGGAATCGGTGGAAACCGCCATTAAGATAGCTCGCACTTATACAGGCAGGAAAAAAATTATTGGATTTAAGAATTCATATCATGGACAGCTTTTTGCTTCTGTTGCTCTGGGATATTCGCCAAACTCTGTAGAAAAACTTTCTCCGCTTGTGCCCGAGATTATCCAAATAGATTTTCCGCACGAAGATGTCGGAGAAGAAGGCTTTGATAAATTTATTTCCGATTTGGAAAATCTTTTATCAAAAGAAGATATCGCCGCGGTCGTAACTGAACCCGGGATTATCACCGGCTGGGGATCGACAGTTGTTGCCTATCCTGGTTTCTTGAAAAAGGTCAAAGAGCTTACTCAAAAATACGGTACTTTACTTATTGTAGATGAAGTTGGAACAGGATTTTCCAGAACCGGAAAGCTTTTCGGGATTGAACACGAGGATGTTGTTCCTGATATGATAGTTTTGGCAAAAGGTATTTCGAACGGAGCTTCTGCAATTGGGACCGTGGTCGGGCAATCTGTAATTTTCGAAAAGGCTTTTTCTGACGCTATTTTAGTCTCAACTTTTGGCTGGACTCCAATTGCCTGTGCTGCCGCCTTGAAGACGCTTCAAATTCACCGGCGTGATAAGGTTTGGGAAATGGCAAAGAAAAAAGGGGAGTATATCTTAGAGAAATTAAAACCTTTTGTGGGTAAAGCCATAACCAGCTTACGTGGAAAAGGAATGGAAATCGGTATCAGATTCAAAAATCCGGAAACTTGCTCCGAGGTTCGTAAGAAATCATTTGAAAACGGTTTACATGTAGTCGTTGGGGGAAACGACAATATGCAGATTATGCCTCCCTTGACCATTTCTCAAAAATTATTAGATAAGGGATTGGAGACCTTGATCGAGAGCATTAGAAAATAGGGAGAGTATCGCGTTTGTTTCATTTTGAATTAAAGTGCTATAATTCAGGCAAGCCGAGAGGCGTTATTAAATATGGATATAAAGAAAATCGTAAAAGACGCATATAAGGATATTGCAACCAATAATTCTGGTTGTGGTTGCGGTTGCAATAACGCCAAAAGCATTTCAAAAAGTATTGGATATTCTGATGAAGAATTGAAAATAGTAGGGAAAGCCAATCTTGGCTTAGGTTGTGGCAACCCCTTAGCTTTTGGAAAGATAAAAGAAGGGTATATTGTGTTAGATTTAGGATCCGGCGCTGGCATAGATGCAATTTTAGCTGCTAAAAAAGTTGGCGAAAAGGGAAAAGTAATCGGTGTTGATATGACGGGAGAAATGATTAAAAAAGCAAAAGAAAACGCCGAAAAACAAGGCATAAAAAATGTTGAGTTTTTGTTGGGAGAAATTGAAAATTTGCCAATCGCTGATAACTTTGTTGACGCAATAATTACCAATTGTGTTATTAATTTAACTCCGGACAAATCTAAGGTATTCAGTGAGGCATATAGAGTTTTGAAGCCAGGAGGAAAGATCTATTTGTCTGATATTGTTTTATTAGAAGAACTTACAGAAGAACAGAGGAATAATAAAGAACTCATATCCGGTTGTGTTGCAGGCGCTTTGTTAAGAAACGATTACTTGAATAAAATAAAAGAAGCTGGTTTTCGGGTAAAAGTTCTTTATGAAAACACCGGCATCAGCAAACATCAATATAACGGAATGCCACTGGAAAGCATAATGGTTGAGTTGACGAAATAAATAAAAAAACATCTAAAAATGAAAATAACGTGGAGAAGCGGGTCACCCCAATTTCCATGTAAGTCTCTCTATATGATTAATTTATGCCATGGACAATTAGAATAGATATCGGAGAGTGATAGATCCCGAGGGTCTAACACTCTCCGAGGGTCTAACACTCTCCGAGGGTCTAACACTCTCCGAGGGTCTAACACTCTAACACCCCTATGACAACTTTTTCAGGACTGCCCAAATGGGCAGTTTTGTGTTAGGATAAGATTATATGAAAGAAAGATTTAAAATTACACCCGCAGTTTATTTGATTTTAATAAAAGACGGTAAAATTCTTCTCCAAAGAAGATATAATACTGGATATTTTGATGGCTATTATAGTCTTCCAGCCGGGCATTTGGATGGAAACGAAACCTTTAAGCAAGCGATGGCAAGGGAGGCAAAAGAGGAGACGGGCATTGACCTGGATGTGGCGGATTTGGAGCTGGTTCATGTAATGAACCGCAAAATACCCGAAAACGAAAGAGCAGATTTCTTTTTTACGGCCAAAAATTGGATAGGCGAACCGAAAATAACGGAATCGGACAAGTGCGATGATTTAAGTTGGTTTGATTTGAATAATCTGCCGGATAATATAATTCCGTATATAAAGCAGGCAATTAATTCTTTTTCAAATAATATAATTTACAGCGAATGCGAAGGCGAAAAAAAATAATGTGAAAGAAGAAAAGAAACTATTTCCCAACGAAACTGTTTTAATAACCAAGTATTTTGATATTCATCAGGATTGGGAAGTTCCTATTCCCGGATTTTTTATTATTGCATCTGTAAGAAATATAAAGTCTATTGCAGATTTTACGGAAGATGAGTTAAGAGAATTCAGCCAAATTCTTTGCCAGATGAGAATTGGCATGAGGGAAATTTTGAATATTCAAGAAGTTTATCTTTTTCAAAGAGAAGATACTGAGCACACTTTTCATTTGTGTTTATTTCCCAGATATGATTGGATGGAAAAATTCGGAAAAAAATCAGAATCAATGCGCCCGATTATAAATTATGCAAAAGAAAATATGTGCAACGAAGATATTTTCAGAGAGGTAAAAAAGACGGTGGCTAAAATCAGAAATTATATGGAAAAATTAATAAAAATATGAGAAAACTTATTCTTGCGTCTGGTTCGCCATCGAGAAGGGAAATGTTCGAAAAAGCCGGGTTAGTTTTCGAAGTTAATCCGAGCAATTACGAAGAAGATATGTCTTTGTAGCTTTCTCCGAAAGAGTTAGCGATGCATCTTTCTATAGGCAAGGCTCGGGCGGTTGCCGATAGATACAAACAAGGCGTGATAGTTGGTGCGGATACATTTGTAGTTTATCAAAATCAAATTCTAGGAAAGCCGCATACTCCTGAAAGTGATAGATCCCGGTGATAGATCCCGAGGGTCTAACACTCTAACACTCTATGTCAACTTTTTCTACTGCCTAAAAGGGCGGTTTTGTGTTAGAATAAAATAATGGAAAGAAAAGGGAAAAATAACTTTGCATTTATAGACGGTCAAAATCTCCATCTTGGTATTCATAGCTTGGGCTGGAAGCTAAGTTTTAGCCGTTTCAGAAAATATCTTGCCGAAAAATATTCTGTGACAACCGCCTATTATTTTATCGGATATATGCCCGGAAATCAGCCATTATATTCAGAACTGCAAAAATCCGGATACGTGTTGATATTCAAGCCAACCGTTCCTGACGACAACGGCAATGTTAAGGGAAACGTAGACGCCGATTTAGTTTTACAGGCGATGATTGATTTCCCAAACTATAATAAAGCAATAATTGTAACAAGCGACGGGGATTTCTATTCTTTGGTAAAATATCTTTATCAAAATAATAAATTACGGTTTATAATGAGTCCTTATGTTAAAACCTGTTCAACCTTACTAAAAAAGGAAGCAAAAGAAAAAATCGTATTTATGAATAATTTACGACAAAAACTTGAATTAAAATGAAAAGGCACCGCCAAGGGACGAAACCCAGGGAGGTGCCTTCTCTTATGGATATTTGTAGTATAGCATAAAAAGAGGTTAAAGGTCAATGAATCTGTGGATAACTAAAATATGAAGCCGATTTGTTAGGGGATTTATATAAATTAATTCTAAAATTCTAAAAAAATGGCAAAGACTAAAATTTTAGTTAAAGGTTATGCGAAAGAGATAGACGGGGAAGAGCATGCTTCTTCTACGGCGACACTGATTCAAGAGAACGGTTTAAACATAATTGTAGATCCGGGCATGGACAGGAAGGCATTGTTGGAAGGAATGTCAAAAGAAGGATTAGCAACAGGAGATATAAATTTTGTTGTTTTAACTCATACTCACTTAGACCATTGCCTTTTGGCTGGTATCTTTGAAAATGCCAAGGTTTTGGACAATAGCGACATATTTTCTTTTGACGGGCGCATTGGCGAACACGATGGCAGAATTCCAGGCACCGACATAGAAATTGTAGGAACACCTGGCCATGATCAATTTCACTGCTCCGTCTTGGCGAATACGGAGGATTTGGGCAAAGTAGTTATTGCCGGAGACATATTTTGGTGGTCAGATGATGAAGAGCAGAAAACAGATAGGGAATCATTAATAAACCACGAAGATCCTTACGTAAAAGATGAAGAAGCTTTAAAAGAAAGCAGGAATAAGATTTTGGATATTGCAGATTATATCATCCCGGGCCACGGCGAAATGTTTAAAGTCAAGAAATAATTTTATGAAAGATGTTAAAAAGCACCCGAAAGTGGGAGTAGGAGTTATTCTATTAAAGAATAACAAGATTTTATTGGGAAAAAGGCATGAAGATCCAGCGAAAGCCGATAGTCAGCTTCATGGAGAAGGAACTTGGACATTACCCGGAGGCAAGCTTGATTTTGGAGAGAATCTAGAGGATTGTGCGGCAAGGGAAACATTGGAAGAAACAAGTATAAAAATTAATAAAGATAGCATTAAAATTATAAGCGTGACAAATGATAAAGTTAAAGATGCCCATTTTGTAACTGTTGGTTTCTTGTGCGAAGATTTTGAGGGAGAAAAAAAGGTGATGGAGCCGGATGAAATAACAGAATGGAAATGGTTTGATTTGGACAACATCCCGAGCCCGATGTTTTTCCCAAGCGAAAAAGTAATAAAAAACTTTATTAATAAGGAAAATAAATTTTAATCATGGTTCAGAGATATTTCACACAAACATTCGGAGTAGTTGCTGCAATCATAGAAAAGGAAGGAAAAATTCTTATGGTTAAAGAAGTCAAAGAAATAGCCAAGGATTTATGGAACCATCCTGCTGGCTGGATTGATGTTGGAGAAAATCCCATCGAAGCCGTAAAGAGAGAGGTTAAAGAGGAAACAGGATATGATTTTACACCGACAGGAATTATAGGCATCTATTCTTTTTACAAAAAGCATTTGAAAGAAGATTATAATATAACGCCTCACGCTATTAAGATTGTATTTGCGGGCACGATAGTAGAAGAAGGGAGAACAGAACTGGCTGAAGATGTTTCAGAAAATAAATGGTTTTCTCCGAAAGAAATTTACAAAATGGATAAAAATACTTTAAGGGATATTGATATAAAACAGATTCTAAAAGATTATCTTTCCGGCAAGAATTACCCCTTGGAATTAATAACTCAGATCACAAGTGAATAACATAAAAAACAGAACCAAAAGATAGGAATTATCAAAATGAATCGAGAGAAAATAAAAAACGAAGACTTAGGATATAATTCTTTTTTTGAAGCCGAAAGAAACCGGCTCAAGATGAATGATTTTCCGGTTGCCCGGGTTATTTCCGAACTCAAAGAAGCATACAGGGTTAAAAATCCAAAAGGAGAGTTTTTTGCAAAAATCACCGGTAAGCAGATTTTTACAGCTTCTTCCAGAGAGGATTATCCTGCCGTTGGCGACTGGGTTGTTATTACCGAGCTTGATGAAGAACGCGCCGTTATTCGCGGTGTTTTTCCCAGGATGACGATGATTAAAAGAAAATACGGAGATAAGAATAGGGCTGGCGAGAAAAGCGAAACTCAAATTATTGCGACAAATATTGATGTTGCTTTTGTCGTTGAATCAGTCGATCGGGATTATAATTTGAACCGTTTTGAAAGATATTTTGCCATTGCAGAAAACGGGGGAGTAAAACCCGCAATTATACTTAATAAAATAGACCTTCTTTTGAAAGAAGACCTGGGAAAAAGATTAACTCAATTGAGAAATAGGTTTCCCGGCATTGACATTATTTTAACGAGCGTCTTGAATAACGAGGGCCTTAATGAATTACGAAAATATATAATCAAAGGCAAGACATATTGCTTTTTGGGCTCATCTGGAGTGGGAAAATCCTCTCTAATCAATAAATTAATCGGCGAGAAAATAATTAAAACAGAGGATATTAGCTCTTATTCCGGCAGAGGCAAACATGCAACCACAAGCAGGCAGATGTATTTTCTGGATAACGGGGGGATAGTGATTGATAATCCGGGCATCCGCGAAGTCGGCATGACCGATGTCGGCCAAGGAATTAATATAACCTTTAGCGAAATAGCTGCGTTGGCTCAAAAATGCAGATATACCGATTGCGCACATACTAATGAACCGGGTTGCGAGGTTATAAAAGCCGTAAAGTCCGGAAGATTGGATAAAGAAAAATACTCCAATTACATTAATCTTAGAAAAGAAGCCGAATATTATGAGATGAGCGATGTTGAAAGAAGAGAAAAAGACCGCCAGTTTGGCAAGTTTGTAAAGAATGCCATTAAAGATCTAAAAAAATACAAGGATAATTAAACTAAAATAAATCTGTTTTTGAATTGTGCAGAAAGTGAATATGGCATATAGGTATTTTTCAGCAGGGTACTTAGTAAGAAATGGAAAGGTTTTTTTGATACACCACAGAAAATTTGATAAATGGACTCCGCCCGGAGGACATATTGAAGAAAATGAAACACCAGATCAGGCTCTGACAAGAGAATGGAAAGAAGAACTTTCTTTAGACATAGATATTCTGCCAGCTTATCAATCTGCTTTTTCGGGTGATGCAAATGCCACGCCAGTGCCAATGCCATTTCATATTGATCTTGAGCGAGAGGGATTTGAGAGTCCTCATATCGGGTATTTTTTTTATGTTAAGCTGCGTGATGAAAGCCAAAAAATCAACATTTTAGAAAGAGAGATGTTTGGCACAGGATGGTTTTCTAAAAGTGAATTACCAGGACTTAAAACCTTTGATCAAGTGAAATCCTTAGCAAGATTTGCAATTGAAAACTACCCCGGTCCGACAGGAAGCATTAAAGAATAAAAAATCCGCCAAGAAAAAGTTTTCTTAGCGGTTTTACTTTGAATTGAGAACCGCTAGTCCACTAGGGGGAAATAACTTATTCTTGTTCAAACAGAAGGGTTGTTAACAGAACTGTGGAAAAATCCTGTGGAGAACCGGTTTGACTGCCCTTTTGGCCGGCAATATTATCAAGATTAAGCGAAAAGCATTATAGAAAATGCGCGTAAAAGGTCGAAGGGATTAATAACAAACTATTTATTCAAGCCAATCTTGGGTAAATAAGGTTAAAAGAAAAAATATGAAAAAAATAATAATTAGTTTAAGCGTAATTGGCGTAATCGCCGTGGCCGTGATTGGAGGAACAGTTGCTTATTTCACAGACACAGAAACAAGCGTTGGGAATACTTTTGCGGCAGGAACAATAGATATTGAAGTAGATGGAGAAAATCCTTGGACAGAAACAGAAACTCTCAATGTTTCTGATATGAAACCGTCCCAGCATGAATATACAGAATATGTAATTCATAATGTCGGAGAAAACCCTGCAAACATATTCAAAACAATAAGCAATATCAGAGAAGATGATGGGCAGGTGTCTGAATCAGAGTGTACGGATGCTGGGGGGGCATGGGAGGGTGAAGGAGAGTGCAGTAATTATACATCCAAAGACGATATATCGTCTGTGGTGAAATACGATATGTCTGTTTGGGTTTATAACGAAAACCCCGAAGATTCCCAAGCCAAGCCAATATGGTGGCAAGTCATATATACCGATGGAATGGGAGAAACATTAAAGAGCATTGAGAATGTTGATGTTTTGTTGGGAATGTTGCCAGCCGGCTGGTATATGAAAGTTCAGCAGAGCTATCATATGGACGGAGAAGCAGGAAACGAATATCAAGGGGATATCATGAATTTTGATATTACTCTTAAAGCAGAACAGTTGATAAATACTGTGATTTTGGAGAATAAAATATTTCCAGCAGGAGAAGAGCCCACAATAGAGTATGATTCTATAAGTGCGAAGGTTGAATATACCGTAAAGGATGCAGAATTTGACTATGTGTTGACAGTGAACGGCATGTCAAACGGACAATACACCCTAATCGCATGGGATGATACTCCCAATGGTTATACATTTGATTGGAATAATAGAGGAAGCGCTATTTCTCTGGCTAATATAACTGTAAGCGGAGATCCTGCCAGTGTGAGTGGAAGCATTGATCTTGAAAGGGATCTTATCAATGCCAAGCTATGGTTGATTACCGGAACCTATCCGGTTGGCAGTCCTGTAGGTAGCTTTGGATGGAATCCAAACGGATTATTTGAAACTGCCTTGATGGACTACTACGATAGTTTGTAAGTTTTGATTGTTTATGAATCCCTGCTTTCTTCGAAGGCGGGGGTTATAAGCAATGAAAACAGCAATTAAAATAATATACTATGCCTGCCTGGGAATTTTGGCTGCTATTGCCTTATTTTTGATGGCTTCTGCTCTTCCGATTACCGGTAACTACAAAATTAAAATTGTTCTTTCAGGATCAATGGAGCCGACTATAAACAAGGGGAGCATTGTCGTGATTAAGCCAGAAGAAAGATATAATTTGGGAGACATAGTTAATTTTAAACGGGGGAGCAGGGGAGAAACGATTACCCATAGAATAATCGCAGAAGAAAAATCAGGATATATAACAAAAGGAGACGCCAATGACGGGCCTGACAGGCAAGAGGTCGGGAGAGCTGATATACTCGGCAGGGTGTTAATATATATTCCTTATTTGGGATACTTGGTTTCTTTTGTTCAAAAGCCCGCCGGATTTGTTATTACGATAATCGTTCCTGCTGCGATAATAATCGGCGATGAAATAAAGAAAATATATGAGGAAATCCTCAATAAGAAAAAGAAAAAAGCCCGTATCAGCTAAAAGATATCAAAGAAGGAAAAAAGCGATTTCTTACAATATAGAAAAGGATATTTTTTGGCTGAAAGGATCGGCCATTCTCAAAATGGCGGCAGTTTCTCTGGTCGTTTACTCTAGCTGGCTTAATATTTTGGATATCGGCCATACTTTTTCTTACTTTAATGACGCAGAAAAAAACGCAGACAACAGATATGAAGCAGGTTTATTAGATTTTTCTTTGGAGGAGCGTAAAAAGTCTCCTTTAAAAATAAATTATTCTTCAACCGGGGTAAAAACAATTAAGATTTTGAATAATGGAAATTTGAATTTCAACTATACTGCAGAAGGAATAGATTTTAAGGGGCAGCTTTGCAATTTTTTGGAAGTGAGAGCAAAAGCAAACGGAAAAGAAAAGTATGCCGGAGATCTTACTGATTTAAACTTTGGAGCGTTGTTCTCTGAATCGGAAAATCTCCATTTCTCCTTCAGCTTTGAGGGAAACGAAACAGATTATCCCGGATCGTCTTGCAGTTTTTACATCAATTTTAAAGGGTGGAGAGAAGATGCCCCGGATTTTTCAATTCCCGGGTTTAGCGACGAAGAAAAAGTATTTATAGAAGTAATTCTTAAGAAGCCAAAATTAAAGCCGGCTGACCTGCCTCAAGAAGATATTGCTGTTATATCTTTGGATATAACAGACATGCCGGTTATTCAAGAAGAAATCCAGGAAAACAAAAATGAAAATCTGCCCCAAGAAGAGCCATCTGGCTCTAGAGAGGACGCTGTTCTTGAAGAGCCATTGCCGCAAGAAGATCAAGAAGAAATTTTGTTTCAAGAAGAGCCATCTGCATCCAAAGAAGATCCTGTTATAGAAGAAGTATTCTTGCAAAAAGATTTAGAAACAGAGGAAAAAGAAATAATAGAGGGTTCGCCCGTAGAGGAAAATGCGCAATAGATATAAAAAGGTTTAGTTGACGCGGAAATTCTTTCTTCTATAGCCGCGCCATCTTTTTTTATTTGGCCGAAAATTGTTTGTATAATCGCATTCTAATTTGCTTATAGGCAGATTGCCGGGCAATCTGGAAATAGGCAAGTTTATTTTTGTCAGCTTTTCTATTTCCCTAATCTTAGGTTTTTGGTCTGGCATGGCAAACGATATTGCCTTTCCTTTCATTCCGGCTCTTCCGGTTCGGCCAATGCGATGGACATAATCTTCTGCGTTTTCGGGAAGGTCGTAATTGACAACCAATTCAATATTTTTTACGTCTATGCCGCGCGAAGCTATATCTGTCGCCGTTAAAACCCTGTATTTTCCGGATTTGAATCCTTGCAATGCTTCCTTTCTTTGCCCTAAAGATCTGTTTGAGTGTATTTCGGCTGCGGATATGCCAGTTTCTTTTAGAAAATTACAAACCTTCTTGGCTCCGTGCTTGACCCTTATAAATATCAATACGCTTCCATTATATTCTGAAAGCAAGCTTTTTAAGAGGGCTGATTTCTGGTTTTTTGATACGAAAAAAAGCTGGTGTTCAATATTTTCGGCCATTGTTCCGGATTTGGCTATTTCTATCCTAACTGGCAACTTCATGTAGTTTGAAGCTATCTTGGCAATGCTATCTGGTATGGTGGCGGAGAAAAGCATTGTTTGGCGGTTCTTTGGAACGACCTGCAGAATTTTATTTATCTGCGGGGCAAATCCCATATCCAGCATCCTATCGGCCTCGTCTAAAACCAAAATATCAACATTGTTTAAATTTAATGTTTTTTGGTGGATATGGTCGTTTATTCTTCCCGGGGTTCCTATAATAATATGAGGATTATTCCTTATCATTCTTATCTGTCTGTATATCGGAACTCCTCCGATTAAAGTAGCTGTTTTTAGGCCGAAAGCACGGCCGATCTTTGACAGAGTTTCTTCAACTTGCATCGCTAATTCTCTGGTTGGAAGAATAATCAGGCCCTTTCCGTTTTTTGTTTTTTGAATAACGCTCTGTATCAAAGGAACGCTAAAGGCCAGCGTTTTGCCCGTGCCGGTTTGGGCAATCCCAATAATGTCTTTGCCTTGAATTGACAGGGGAATGGCTTGATTTTGTATGGGAGTCGGAATTTTGTACCCCAAGCGATCCAGGGCATCAAATAATCTCCGGTCTATTCCAAGACCGATAAAAGTTGCTCCCGGCTTGGTGTTTTCTGATTTGTCTATCTGTAATTGATTCATATCTTTTAATTATACATCAAAGTATTTTAGATGTCAATTTAATGCCCCTTTCCTATTGACATGGGCATAGTTATGAATATATAATCAAAATAGAGGGGCTAGGTCATCCTCTCTGAATAATAATTAAATATTTAAATTATGCCAAGATTTGACGGAACAGGCCCCGGAGGAGCAGGCTCTAAGACAGGTTGGGGAAGAGGCCCCTGCGGATCAGGCCTTAGAAGATGCTTTGGAAGATTTTGGAGCAATCCAATTTTGACCAAAGATCAGGAAATTGAGGTTTTATCTTCTGAAGCAGAATCTTTGGAAGAGGAGCTTAAGGCGGTAAAAAATCGCCTGGAAGAGCTTAAGAAATAACCGAAATATGCTGCGGGCTTCTGCCCGCAGTATTATTCTCAACTAAAAGATATGGTAAGACCCTTAAAACCAAGGAAAATATTGTTTGATCCTTCCGTAACCTACTTTAAGCCCAGAGCCGTTCCTTTGTCTATGCTTGAGGAGATAGAACTGAATATAGACGAACTAGAAGCTTTGCGGTTGAGAGATTACGAGGGTATAGAGCAGATAGAAGCTGCCGAGAAAATGAAGATTTCCCAAAGCACCTTTCAAAGGATTTTGTCATCTGCCAGAAAGAAAGTTTCCGAAGCTTTGATTGAAGGGAAAGCGATAAAGCTAAGCAATAAACCTAAACGTTAGATATCCTTATCTTATAATCTTGATGCCGGCGGGAAGTTTCTGGCTGATAATGTTTAAATCAAGTTCTGAATAGTTGTTGCCGGAAATATCAAATGTTTTTAGATTCTTAAGATTCCCGAGCTCATAAGGCAATCCAGTGAGCTGGTTATCTGATAAATCCAGTACTTCCAAATTGATAAGCTGGCCTATTTCAGCAGGCGCGCCGGTCATAAGATTGTTGCTGGCATTTAATACCTTAAGATTTTTGAGGTTTCTTATTTCTGCTTGAATTGCTCCGCCGATTTTGTTATTGGATATATCCAGTTCTTCTAATTCTTGCATGCCAAAAACGTAGCCAGGGATTTTATCAAGACTTTGGTTGCTTAAATCCAACTTTCTCTCCGCTGCTACTCCGCCATTATTATTTTTCGGATTTTCAATATTGCCGAATAACTGCTGGTCGAAGAAGGTATAGCCAGAAAGAGCGACAGCCACAATAATTAAGATTCCAATGATTATACTTTTCATAAAAAATTATATGGTCAAGGCAACTTCTTAGAAATTGTCTTTTACTGTAAATATTACAAGTCTTTTGGTATATGTTTTTTTGCTTTCTATCCAGTCTCCGTTGCAGGTAATAAGGTTTAGATATGAATTATTATCTTCTTTATGAAATATTTCAGGAGCCGGATCTGCAGGATTATAAATACGGCTTCCTTGGACTGTAAAAGATAAAAGATTTCCCCTGTCATCTTTTATGTAAACCTTGTCTCCCTCTTTTAGCTTGTGTAGTTTGTCAAAAACTGATCCTACTCCTATTTTCCAGGGCCCAAAATGGCCTGTTATTATAGAGCTTCCGGGGCTTCCGGGCTTAGGCCCTAAATTGAACCAGGCCACATCGCCGGGAGTTGAAGGAGCTCCTACCGATCCGTCATCTGCTAATCCTAGATGAATTATATTTGCATCTACGTCAATAGAAGGAATAACAAGCCGGACAGGATATCCGGGCTCTTCAGAAACAGAAGGCCCGCCCGGAATATCCTGTTCTACGGCAGGAGCCGCCAGCAAAGAAAGAAGTATGACTATAATTGGAATTATTTTCAATACCATCATTCAGAGAAAATAAAAGCTGAAATTAATCAACTTTTATTTTTTAAAAACTTACCTTGCCCAGTTTAGCTTATAAGCTAAAAATAGCAAGAGGGATGCCAAGGCAATAGATCCTGCAATAGCCAAAGTATTCAGTCCCTGCGGGGCTAAGCCTGTATCAGGTAGCGTTGTTACGGTGAAATTTACCGAATTGGAGGCTGCTCCCCCCGGATTGACCACGGTTATAGTCCTTGTTCCGGCTGTCGTAAGATTTGCCGCAGGCACTACTGCCGTAAGGCTTGTTCCGGACACAAACGTAGTCTGAAGGTCAACGTTATTCAGCCTTGCAACCGAACCCGAAACGAAATTTGTTCCGGTAATTGTTACGGTTGTGGCAGAACTTCCTAAAGATACTGAACTTGGAGAAATGCTGGTAATGGTCGGATTCGCCTGGGCAAGAGTGACTGCGGGGAGAACCAGTGCCAAAGCTACCGCCAATAATAACTTTCTATACATAAAATTATATATTAATTTAATTAATTTATGTCGGCCTTTTTATTTGTACTATAAATAATACAGAATATAGATTAAAAATTATTTAAAATATGCTAATATTATTACCGTAGTTGCTTTTTGAAGCAATTTTCGTAATATATTTATTGATGCAAAAAAAGGAAAATAAGGAATTCGCCAAAGTCTATGACGATTACGCCGTCCGTATTTATAATTTTATTTATTACAAGACTCACCATAAAGAAACAGCGGAGGATTTGGCGAGCCAAACATTCTTAAAGGCCTTTTCAAAGTATGAAACGTTTGATATCAATAGGGGATCAGTTTCTTCGTGGCTTTATAGAATAGCCAGAAACACGGTGATAGATTTTTACAGAACTAAAAAAAATATCTTAAACATAGATGATGTCTGGGATCTTTCAAAAGAAAACGGGATAGAAAGAGATTTTGATACGTCAGAAAAACTTAAAGAGGTAAAGGGTTATCTGGAGAAGCTGAATAGCGTTCAAAGAGAAATAGTCATGTTGAGGATATGGGAGGGGATGTCTTACAAAGAAATAGGAGAGATAATCGGAAAAACCGAAGCCGGATCCAAGATGGCCTTTTTAAGGACTATGCAGGCACTGAAAAAAGAAATACCGGCCCTTCTTATGATATTTATGTTACTTTTTTAAAGCAGAACGTATTAAACATTGTATGGACAAAAAAACAAAAGAAATATTAGAAGAATTATATGCTATAGACCAGAGCTTTAGGGGCTATGAGAAGGACTTGGTTGAAATTATCCAGAAGCTTTTGTTGTCTAAGCCAGACACAAAAGTGAATGCTGAATTTATAAAAAAACTTAAATTGAAGGTGTCTGAAAAGCCGAAGACTTCCAGTATGCTATTCTTTAAATGGGCCCTGGCCGGAGTTTTTGCCTTGGCTTTGATTATCTTTTTTGCTTATCCAAAACAACAGCAAGATCAACAGTTTGCAGTTGAAGAAAAAATAGAAAAATTAGGCGAGAATGCTTTTGGAAGGATTTATTTTTCCCAGCAGGATCAGCAGAAGTCGCTTTCTGTTGAAGGATCAAACAGGGCTTTCGGCGGAGGAGGGGACGATGCAATTATGCCTCCCATAGATATGGTCAACTACAGGTATGCATATAAAGGGGAGGATTTTATGGTGGGAGAGGATAAAGTTATTGTCTACAGAAAAGCCAAAGGAAGTTCGATTGGAAATTCCTTGAATAATCTTCTTGGCGGAATAAGAACCGATCTTTTGGACGCAGGCAAGTTTTCAGACAGGAAAATCGGAAGCTTGGAGTTTTCCGAAGACAGAGATTTTGGATATTCTGTCTACTTTGACGCAAGGAATGATTCTGTATATATAAATCCAAATTGGGAGAAATGGCCCAATTACGGAGGAGTAACGCCGCTGTCAAAGTCTGTAGATTCGTCAATTGCAAGACCGGAAGGCAATCCGTTGGATCCGATTCCGGACAGCCATGCAATTTCTATAGCCGACAGTTTTGTTTCTCAATATGGCCTGGATATGTCCGATTACGAGAAAGGAGAGGTTTTGAGGTTATGGTATGGAGGAGAAGATGTTGCAGTAGTTTATCCTCTAAAAGTGTCAGGACAAATAGCCTATGAGGAAAATGGCCAGAAATACGGTCTTTATGTAAACGTGAGTTCAAGATATGAAAAAGTTACTTCGGCTGGGAATATTTCTCCAAATCTTTTTGAAAGCTCAGAATATGCTCCTGAATTGGATGCGGGAAAGGCGATAGAAATAGCCGAAAGGGGCGGGATATATGGGTATATACCGCTAATGGAATCCTCCGTGAGAACCGTGGATATAGAGCTGGGAACGCCCGAGAAAAAACTGGTTAAAATATGGGTTTATAGCGACAAATTCAATTCGGGGGAAATTTTCGCGCCAGCCCTGGTATTTCCTTTTTTAAACAAGCCGGAAGGATTCTATAGAGACAATATAGTTGTTCCTCTGGTCGGACTCTCAAACGAAGAGCCCGTAAGAGTGATGAAATAAAGCTAGTTCTTAGCTTGTAATATACTAATGGGGGAAATTCCTATAGAGGATCAGATCAAACTTGTCCAACAGGGTAGAATTGAGCTTTTTGACCGGGTTGTAAAAGAATATGAGGAAAAGCTTTTAAGATACGGCCGGAGGTTTCTGAGCAGAGAGGAAGATATAGAAGAAATAGTCCAGGAAGTGTTTATAAAAAGCTATGTTAATATAAAGAGCTTTGATTCTTCAAAGAAGTTTTCTCCTTGGATATATAGGATAGCCCATAATGAATTTGTAAACGCCCTAAAGAAAAGAAGGCCTCTTTATTTTTTTGATTTGGATGTTTTTTTTCCTTATTTTATTTCAAAGGAAAACTTTAATGACGAGTTTGATAAAAAAAGGATGCAAGAGATTATAAATAAATATATCGGCAGTCTAGATTATAAATACAAAGAGCCGGTAATCCTTTATTATTTTGAAGACTTAAGCTATAAGGACATATCGGATATATTAAGGATTCCCGTTTCAACTGTAGGGGTAAGGATTAAAAGAGCCAAAAAAATATTAAAAAATCTATGGACGAAAAAATCTTAGAAAAAATCAGGCAATTAAAAATGCGTCCCAAATGCTATTTTGTCTTCAAAACAGCGCTTTTGATTATCTTGGTTGCCGTTGCTTTTATCGCGGTTCTTTTCCTTTCTAGCTTTCTTATGTTCTGCATGTGCTGTTCAGGAATCTTTTTTATCGGGATATTGGCCTTGATATTTCTGCTGATTATATTTATGGAAAAGATAACGAGCGAGGTTTCTTACAGAAAGCCGCTGGTTTATTCTTTGTTATTTATGATTATCCTGATATTGGTTTTTTCTTCGGCTATAAACAGGATGAAGTTTCACGAGAGAATAGAAAGAAGGAATCTGCCGATGATCAGAAGAATATACAAAGTTCCCCGTCCGGAATTTGAAATAAAATCCAAAAGGATGATGTATTAAGAATGAAAGGTCGCAAAAAACAAATAATTATTTCCATGAGTAAAAAATTGATTTTTGCATCAGCAGGGGTTATGGCTGTTTTCTTGTTTGCAGGAATTGCAGCCGCCCAATCTTTTGGGGGTTCTCAAGATATCGTCCAAAGGATCGCTGAAAGGTTCAACCTGGAAGAATCTGCTGTCCAAGAGGTGTTTAATGAAATGAGGGAAGAAAAAATGCTTCAGCAGGAAGAAAGGGTAGAAGAAAGGCTGGATAAGTTCGTGGAGGACGGAAAGATTACGCAGGATCAGGAAGATCAGATCTTGGCCAAAAGAGAAGAGATCAAGAATCTTCCTGTAGAGGAAAGAAAAGATGCGGTGGATGAGTTTAGGGAGTGGTCCAAAGAAAACAACATCCCATTTGGCTTTATGGGGCCTTGGGGAAAGGGACCAAAAGTGGGAAATTGCCCAATGATGGGCGGGTTAGGCCAATTCAATAGAGGCGAAGTAAATTAAAAAGTAAAGCAGACAGCCCATAGGGGCTGTTTTGCATTTTAAGAAACCTGCTTGACTAGATGTTTCAGTATGATAGTATAAACCCATACCCTAGGTAGGGGTATTAATACTATGTTAAAACATTGCAAATGTAATCCCCGGAAAACCGAGAATGAATACTGTGATCATTGCGGAAGAAAAAAAGACGAATGTGCTTGCGACAACAATGAAGCCGAATAAAAAACAGAGGGCTTTAATTAATTTTAAAAAAGCCCAGAGTTTGATTGGAAAAATCATAGAAATGGTGGAAGCAGATGAATACTGCATAAATATAATGCAGCAGAATTTGGCTGTCCTTGGCCTATTGAAATCTGTCCATCAGATGCTTATGGAAAACCATCTCAACACTTGTTTTAAGAAAGCCATAGACTCAAAAGATAATAAAAAGAAAAACAAAATGGCGGAGGAGATACTAAAAGTAACTAAATTATTTAATAGATGAAGGGCATCAAAGGATTTATTATGCTTGTTCTTGCTGCTTTCCTGGCGGGAAGCTTCAATATTTGTTTTTTGCATACAGAAGATGCCCTTGCCTTGGGTGGCAAGATGGATCCGGAAAGTTTTGATATTTGCCCGAAAACGGACGGTTCGACCAAAGACGGCGAAACCAGCCAGCAGAATTTTTTATACTGCTGTTTTTCGCATGCTCAAGCAAAAAAAGAAGCTCCCGACAGCGAAAAAGGATGTTACGAATTTACTTTTTTAGAATCAGAAGATGAGCCACCTTGCATAAGCCAGATATTTTATTTTAAGGATTCTTTTGATTTTTTTGCCTATGAAGATTTATCTCTTCTGTCCGTTTTTAAGAAAGAATAAACAAAATCTTATGCTATTTTTCCCTAAATAGCGTTGGTTTAGGGTTGTTTTACTTTGTAATAAATTTATGTTTACACTCAAAGAATATACTTATTTCGTAAACGGCATGCACTGCGCCTCATGCGAGATAATAATAGAAAAAAAACTGCTTGAGTTCAAAGAAATAAAGTCAGTTGATGCAAAAACGGAAAAAGGGGAGGTATTAATTGAATATGTGGGAGAAAAGCCTTCTTTAAACCAGCTTAATAAGTGTTTTAGGGAAGAAAAATACATCTTTTCTGACAAACCAATTCTGTTCTCAAAAAAAGGATTTATGCGATCTGTTCTGACCGCCATAATCTTAATCGGAGCATTTCTTTTGTTAAATAGGCTGGGTTTTTCAAGCATAGCCAACATTAATTCTTCCTCCTCTTTAATTTCTTTTTTCATCTTCGGCTTGATTGCCGGCCTTTCCAGCTGTGCGGCTCTCGTCGGGGGGATTGTTCTGTCTATGTCAAAACAATGGCTCCAGTATTATTCGGACAAAGATTCTGTTTATGAGAAGCTGAAACCCCATCTGATGTTCAATATTGGAAGGATTGTGTCTTATGCTGTATTCGGAGCGGTATTGGGGATCATAGGAAGCCAGCTTAAAATCTCATTGACGTTCACCTCGTTATTGATCATTGTTGTTTCGCTGGCAATGGCTTTCTTTGGGGCCCAAATGCTTGGAATCAAGGCCATTAAAAGATTCCAAGCATCGGCTCCGAAGTTTATTTCCCGCTATATTGCCAATGAAGAAAACTTCAAGGGTAGAAAAATGCCTTTCATAATGGGAGCCTTGACGTTTTTTCTTCCCTGCGGATTTACTGTTTCGGCCCAGGGGGTAGCTCTACTGTCGGCAAGTCCTGTCCAAAGCTCTCTTATTATGCTTGCTTTTGCCCTGGGAACATCCTTTCCTCTTTTGGGCATAGGATTGTCAGCCATAAAGTTTTCCAAACCCGAGCTAACTTTGCAGTTTTCAAGAATTGCCGGAATAATGATTCTTTTTTTTGCTGTTTTCAATATAAACAGCCAGCTGGCCGTTTTGGGATTTAAAAATCTAGCGGATCTGGATTTGTTCCGGGCAAATGCGATCACGTATAACGAAAGAGATTTGCCAGAGATAATTAATGGAAAGCAGGTTATAAAAATGGATGCAATGTCTTATGGTTATAAGCCGAATAATTTCAAAGTGAGAGCAAATATTCCCGTAAGATGGGAAATAACAGACAAAGGAACCTCTGGCTGCGCAAACGCTATTATTTCTAATAGCCTCTTTCCTGACCAGATTTCTTTGAAGCCGGGCCAAATAAGCGTTAAAGAGTTTATTCCTCAAAAGCCCGGAAGATATAAATTTAGCTGCTGGATGGGAATGATCTCCGGCGCGATAGAAGTAATATGAGCAAGATACTTTTAATTTTTATTGCAATAATTGCATCGCTTTCGAGCACAGCTCTGTTTTACGGGTATGCAAGGGAAAGCGCGCCTCCGAGAGCCGATTCAATTAATGAAGAATCAGAACAGCCGGTTGCGGACTTGTTCTGATTATAAAATATGGAAACAGTCAATTTAACAATTTCAGGAATGCATTGCGCTTCATGCGCCAGACTGATCGAAAAATCAATTAAAAAAATAAATGGAGTCAGCAAAATAAATGTGAATTTTGCCGCAGAAAAAGCATTTATTGTTTTTGACGAGAAGATTGTCGGCAAAGATGTTTTTATCAGGGCAATTGCAAAAGCAGGATATAGCGCGGCCGAGGAAGACAAGGAAAAAGATTCTAAAAAAAAGGAAGCTGCCGTTTCCACCGTTTTTAGAAAGTTTATTTTCAGTTTTGCCATAAGCCTTCCTATGCTTTATTTCATGCTTTTTGATTTTTTTGATCAGCTTCCTGGCAAAAGCCAGCTTTTCCCTTATATAGGAATAATTTCCTTGCTTTTGACTTTGCCGATTCAATTTGTAATCGGAGCTGGTTTTTACAAGGGGATGTGGTCTGGCATTAAGATGAAAACTTTTAATATGGATTCTTTGATCGCGATAGGAACTTCTACGGCTTTCATCTATAGTTTAGTTAACATGGCTGTTTATTTCTCCAAAACAGGATCTTTAATCGGAATCAACGGATCAAAAGTGCCAGATTTGTATTTTGAGACTGCCGCATTCCTTATAACCTTCGTTCTTCTCGGAAAATGGCTTGAAGCAAGAACTAAAAGCAGGGCTTCAGATGCTATTAAAAAGCTGATGGGGTTGCAACCAAAAACAGCGAGAGTGATACGGATGAATCAAGCCCAAGATATTCCTATAAGCGAAGTTGTCCAGGGCGATACGGTTTTGGCGCGTCCTGGCGAGAAAATTCCAACTGATGGAAAAATTACAAAGGGAAGTTCATTCGTGGACGAATCTATGATTACAGGCGAAAGCATGCCTGTTGGAAAAAATGTGGGGGATAATGTTACAGGAGGGACAGTGAATAAAACGGGTAGCTTTGAATTTTCCGCATCAAGAGTCGGAGGGGAAACTGTTTTGTCCCAGATTATCAGACTGATAGAAGAGGCGCAGAATTCAAAAGCTCCCATTCAAAATTTTTCCGATAGGATTTCATCCTGGTTTGTCCCGATTGTTATCGGAATAGCATTGTTAACTTTTGCAATATGGTATTTCTTTCTTGGATCGGAACTAAGTTATTCTTTAATGGCCTTTACTGCAGTGATTGTGATCGCCTGTCCCTGTGCACTGGGTCTTGCCACGCCCACTTCATTGATGGCCGGGACAGGAAAGGGAGCCGAATACGGAATTCTGATAAAGGGAGGCGAGCCCTTAGAAGCTGCTTGTAAAATAAACACAATTGTTTTTGACAAAACAGGGACCATCACTAAAGGTAAGCCCGAAGTGACAAATATATGCAAATTCGGATCAATAGAAAAGGGGGAAATAATGAAAATCTCTGCTAGTCTTGAAAAACAGTCTGAGCATCCGCTGGCAGAAGCAATATTTAGTTATGCAAAAGAAAAGTCCATTATTATTGAAGACGTGAATAATTTTAATGCGATTCCGGGAAGGGGCGTTTCTGGCGACATAAAAAGTAAAAAGTATTTCTTGGGAAACAGGGTGCTTGTTTCGGGATTCTTAAATTTGCCCATTGACAAATTTAGCAGAGAGATAGAAGATTTAGAAGAACAAGGAAAAACAGTTATGATTCTAGCGGACGCAAAAGATATTTTAGGAGCTGTCGCGGTTGCAGATACAATCAGGCCCAGCTCATTAAAAGCAATAAAAATGCTCAAAGAAATGGGTATGAACATATTTATGATAACCGGGGACAATAAAAGAACGGCAATGGCGATTGCCTCTGAAACGGGCATTGAAAATGTTTTGGCCGAAGTGTTGCCCAAAGACAAAGCAGATGAAGTTAAAAAGCTTCAGCGGAAAGGATTTAAAGTAGCCATGGTGGGAGACGGCGTAAACGATGCTCCGGCCTTAGCCCAGGCCGATCTGGGGATTGCTATGGGTTCTGGAACGGATGTTGCCATGGAAGCGGGCGGAATTGTTATAATGAAAAACGACATAAGCGACATTCCGACTGCCTTTGAACTGTCAAAAGAAACAGTGGGAAAAATAAAGCAGAACCTTTTCTTCGCTTTGTTCTATAATATTTCTGCCATACCGATAGCAGCAAGAGCATTTGCTTTTTGGGGGGTTGTATTAAAGCCCGAACTGGCAGGGCTAGCCATGGCCTTAAGCTCTGTTTCGGTAGTGGTTAACTCATTGTTTTTAAGGCTTTTCAGGCCGGGCAGAAAGAATTACGTATCCTTGATAGCTCCTGTTATAATGCTTATTATCTTCGCATTATTATTTATTGAATTTGCAAGATTTAGTTCTAGAGCAATGTAAAACTAAAATGATACTGCCCTCAATTACAACAACTGAAGGATCTGATTGGAAAAAGAAGATAAAAGAAGCAGAGGAGCTGGATGAAGTCTGCTTTTTTTTGACCTGCCTAGAACGCAAAGAGCGGGAAGAGTTTTACTTTTTGGCAAGAAAAATAAAAAGAGCGCCCTTTGTCCACCTAAGAAGCGATATGGGCGCTGACGAGATAGAGCTTCTTAAAAATAACTTTGGATCAAAAATATTCAACATACATACTCTTAGAGAACATCCCCTGGAAAAAGACCTTTCCGAATTTAAAAAAAGCATTTTCATAGAAAATATTTATTTCCCTTTGGACGAAAAGGAGCTGAAGGAGTTCGGGGGGATATGCCTTGATTTTGCCCATCTTGAGAATGACAGGATTCTTGAAAAAGAAAAATATCAGCGCAATCTTTCTGTCATTAAAAATTTTCCAATAGGATGCTGCCATATAAGCTGCGTGAAGAAAAAGCCCAGGCTTGACCATAGAAATTTCCTAAGATATGACAGCCATCAAATGGGAGAATTGAAAGAGCTTGATTATCTTAGGGGGTATAAAGATTATTTTTCTGGAATCTTAGCCATAGAACTTGAAAATAGCATTGAAGACCAGCTAAAAGCGATAGAATATATAAGATCTTTTTAGAATTATTAATCATAAGTTAATACGATTCTATGTATTTTTAGGATATGATTTTGAATTCACTGGACTATTTTTCAAAAAATAGGGAAAAGATGAAAAAACTTGTCTTAATCGGAGGAATATTTAACGCCCTGTATGCTGAACAAATTGAGTTTTTTGAGAAAGCAAAAAAACTGGGGGATACCCTGGCGGTGCATGTAGCCGGAGAAAAGAAGGGAATCTTAAGGTCCAGAAAAAGAGCGGAGCTTGTTTCGGCCATAAAGCACGTGGATATTGTTTTCATTTCTAATAAGGATATAGGAAGCAAAAGTATTATGGAAAAAATAAAGCCGGATCTTTTTTATATGTTTCCTCATTGATTTATGGCAAGCATAAAGTATTTGGCTGACAATAGGCATAAGATGAAAAGACTTGTTTTGGCAGGCGGTATTTTTGATGTTATCCATATAGGCCATATTAATTATTTCAAAAAAGCCAAATCTCTCGGGGACACCTTGGCAGTCCATATAACCGAAGGAAAAAGCTTTTTTAACGCCAAAAAAAGAGCGGCAGCTATTTCGGCGATTAAGTTTGTGGACTTTGTTTTTATTGCTCCCGGCGATTTCTGCGATAAAAATATTCTAAAAAAACTAAAGCCGGATATCTTAATGCTTAATGACGGTCCCGATAAATTTGATTGCAAGGGAACGGTCGTATTCAGGAAGTATTTTTGAAAAGTTCTGCATTTCTGCTATAAATACAGTAATGGATGCGCTTTATGAAGATAACCACATTATTGCTGTTTTTAAGCCCGCAGGAGTTTTAGTCCAAGAAGATTCTTCCGGAGACGAAAGCTTGCAGAAGCAAGTTAAGGGTTTTTTAAAACAAAAATACGGAAAGAAAGGCAATGTTTTTCTTGGTGTCTTGCACAGAATAGATAGGCCTGTTTCTGGAATTGTGCTTTTTGCAAAAACCACCAAAGGGGCATCAAGGATTTCAGCCCAATTCAGGGCCGGAGAAATCCAAAAGACTTATCTTGTCTTGGTTTCGGGTTTGCCCAAAGATTCTGAAGGATGCCTGAAGAATTTACTTGAAAAAAGAGGCGGAAAAGCCATTATTTCGGTTAAGGGAAAAGAATCAATACTTTGCTATAAGGTTTTGAAATCCAACGGGGAATATTCGCTTCTTGAGTTAACTCCTAAAACAGGAAGGTTTCACCAGATAAGGGCCCAGCTTTCTAATATGGGAAACCCCATTCTGGACGATTTAAAATATGGAGGGAAGCTGTTTTTTAAGAACAGGAGCATTGCCCTTGTGGCTTCGGGGATTTCTTTTAAAAAAGCGGTTGGGGGAGAAAAAGTAGAGCTTTCTATAAACATGCCCAGCGAATGGGAGCGTGTTTTTAAAAATAATGTACAGAAAAGATAGGAAAGAAGAATATTATACTAAAAAGGCGAAAAAGGAAGGCTATCCTGCCAGGTCTGTTTATAAACTGAAAGAAATAGACGAAACATTCGGGGTTATAAAAGAAGGAGATCTGGTGCTGGATTTGGGGTCTGCTCCCGGCTCCTGGCTTTCTTACATTTCTAAAAAAGCAGGCAAGGTTTATGGGATAGACGAGAACGAAACGGAGATTGGGGGAGACAATATTGTTTTTATCAGAAAGGATATAAATGACGAGAGCGTATTGGATATGATTAGGGGCCTGAAATTTGATTCTGTTGTCGCTGATCTTTCTCCTAAGACAACGGGAATCAGGTTTTTGGACTCCGGACTCTCTCTGGAGCTTTCAGAGAGGGCTTTTTTTATTGCAAAAAAGGTTTTGAAAGAAGGGGGAGACTTTGTCTGCAAGATTTTTGAGAGCCAGGAATCCTCTGATTTTATAAAATCAATTGGACCTTCATTTAAGATGATAAAAAGATTCAGGCCGAAAGCGGTTTTGAGGAAAAGCAAAGAATTCTATATTGTAGCCAAAGGATTCAAAAAAAGTAAGCTTACTTTAGGAGACTGCTCAGAAAGCAGTTTTTGTGTTAAAGTAAAATAATATGAAAATAGAATTCAACAAAGTTACGTGGTATTCTAAGCTAGCGGCAGCAGTTATCTTTTTATGCGTCTTTGCCATTGCTTTTTATTTGGGAAAGGGATTTGGAGAATTGGATCGCCACACGCCTCAAATAGAAGAAAAACCGACAGTCTCTTTGAATGAAATTATGCGAAAAATAGACCAATGCTTGCCGTTAAGCGATATAAAAAGCCATGAAACTTGCCAGCAGTTAATGGCAGAAGCGTGGCCTTTTGTATCGGAGGCAATTAATGATTGCAAGGTGGAAAGAGTTTTTCAGGCGCACAGTCTGATAGTTTCGGCTGACTTGAAAGACGGCCGGAGAATAACGGCCTTTGAGCCTAAAATAGACGATATCCTGAATTTGGCCGAATCAGCCGAAAGCCGTTGCGGACACATACCCGTTGCAACCGAATAAAAATATATGGAAAAAGACCTAAAAAAACTTGTGATTGAAGAGTTTTCAGGGGTAAATGCCCAACTGCAATATGTTAAAAAAGCAGAGGAAGGTCTTTGGATTTCAGAACAGCATTTTATTAAAAAATACTTTATTCAAAAGGGAGCTAGGGTTTTGGATATTGGATGCGGAACTGGCAGAACAACTATTCCTTTGCATAAAATGGGTTTTAATGTAATAGGAATTGATCTAGTTTCAGCCATGATTGAAAACGCAAAGAAGATTGCCCACAGCAAGAATTTAAATATGGATTACAGAATTGGCGATGCTACAAATCTTAACTTTCAAGACAACAGTTTTGATTATGCTCTTTTTTCAAATCAAGGATGGACGCAAATACCTGGAAGCAAAAACAGGCTTTGTGTTCTGAACGAAGCATGGAGAGTTTTAAAAGACGGGGGAATATTTATATTCACCGCTCACCCCCGAGTTTGGGTAGGAAAATATTGTTTCTTCTGGCTCTGGCAGTGGGTCCGCTTCTATATCTTAAAGCCACTGGGCTTTAATATTGCTGAACTTGATTTCGGAGACAGGTTTTTTAGCAGAGAGTCTAGTGATACCCAGAAAACATATAAGACAAAGCAATATATTCATATTTCTTCGGTGAGAGAGACCAAGCGTGAAATTGAAAAAACAAAATTCAAAATTCTTGAAATAAACGGATTATTTCAAATATCTAAAGAAGATGTTAGAAAACATCCCTCTGTTTTCTATATCTGTCAAAAATAATTATATGTGGTATTTCGCAACGCCCCATACTAATGTTGAAGTAAAAATAAACGAGCTGGATCACAACAAATTGGACAGAAATGAGCAGTTAGCAAAGCTTTTAGAAGAAGCTGGTCTTGAAATATTCCTGCCCTACAGGGATGCGGATCAATCCTTATCGGGCAAAGATCTGTTAGAAAAAGAATTGGAGGTTATAAGAAGGAGTGAGGGAATCATAGTCGCTTTGTCAAATACTAGAGGAGTTTATCTCGAAGCAGGTTATGCCAAAGCTTTGGATAAAAGAATGATCGGACTGATTGTGGAGGAAACAAGAGAATTGAGCGATTGGGGCAAGGCTTTTTTTGAATATATTGCTAAAGATCCGCAGGACTTGATAAATTATCTAGCTTAAAATAACTGTGCTATGTTCAAAGAGCTATACGGGCAGTTGAATAGGGAGCAGAAAGAGGCGGTGGACGCGATTGAGGGGCCTGTGATGGTTATTGCAGGCCCGGGGACGGGCAAAACCCATCTCTTGACCATGAGAATCGCCAATATCCTGGATAAAACAGACGCTTTGCCAGAGTCTGTTTTGGCTTTGACCTTTACAGAGTCCGGAGTCTCGGCCATGAGAAAAAAGCTTTCTTCTATAATTGGCTCTTTGGCATACAGGGTTGAAATATATACGTTTCACGGCTTTTGCAACAAGATTATAAAAGACTATCCCGATGAGTTTTTGGATATAACGGGCTCTGACAATATTTCAGACGTGGAGCAAATCAAATTACTGAAACAGATCCTAGAAAACACAAACCTCAAGCACTTAAAGACTTTTTCAGATCCCTGCTTTTTTCTTTGGGCTGTTGTTTCTGCAATATCCGAATTAAAGCGCCAGGGATTTGACTACATTGCTTTCAAAAAACTTGCAGAAAAAAAGGAGGCAGAGTTTCTTAAAATAAAAGATCTTTATTACGAATCAGGAAAATACAAAGAGCAGATGAAAGGCAGGTATCTAAAGGATCAGAAATACATAAACAGGAATAAAGATTTGGCTGTGATATATGAAAAATACCAGCAAGAACTGAAAAAGAAAAAGCTTTATGACTATGGAGATATGGTGATGAGAACAGCCGAAGTTTTGCAGAAAAACAAAGAATTGCTTTTGATTCTGCAGGAGCAATACCAATATATTCTGGTGGACGAGCATCAGGACACCAATTCAGCCCAGAATAGGATATTAGAGCTTTTGGCCAGTTATTTTGAAAGCCCCAATCTCTTTATTGTGGGAGATGAAAAACAGGCCATATTCCGCTTTCAGGGGGCTTCTAAGGAAAATTTCAATTACTTTAAAAAACTCTACAAAGGCGTAAAAGTCATTAGTTTGAGATCAAACTACAGGTCTCCCCAGATAATTTTGGATGCTGCCTTCAGCGTTGATTCTTTAGGAGGAAAACTAAAATCAGAATCAAAGAGGCCGGAGGATCCCATTTCTTTGATGGTTTTTGATTCTACGGAAGAAGAGCTTTTTAATCTGGCCGAAGATATATTGAAACACAAAGATGAGAAAGTTGCTGTTCTTTTCCGCGAGAACAAAGAAGCTCTCTCTATTGCCAGAGTATTAGAAAAGAAAGGCGTATCCTTCTCAATAGAATCCGATCAAGACGCGCTAGAAGACGAGGACATCAAAAAACTTCTTATTATCCTAAAGGCAATTCAAAACTTTGGATCGGACAAGGATTTTATATTCTTCCTGCACTTAAGCTTTTTGAATATTCCGGCAATTGATATTTATGAAATCTCCAGATCTCCATATAAATCAGCAAAAGAAGGAAGATGCTCTGATGCTGTCAAAAAAGCATACAACGATCTTGCCGAATGGAAGAAAAGCTCAATGAATGAGAATGCGCCAACAATATTTGAAGATATTGTCAGAGATTCCGGCTTCTTGGGATATTTGCTTTCAAAGCCCGGCTCTGCAGAAAAGATAAAAAAGCTCCACGCTCTTTTTGCCTCTCTAAAAAATGAACTGGCGAGAAATAAAAACTATACTTTGGATGACTACTTTTACCACATTGATGTTTTAAGGGAGCAGAATATCTTTCTTAAATCAAACCACATACCTTCCCAGGATAAGGTTAGATTAATGACTATACATAAATCAAAAGGGCTGGAATTTGATATTGTTTATTTAATTAACGCCATTTCAAAGCAGAACATCAGGAGAAGCTATATTAAGTTGCCAGAAGAAGTCTTGGGGGCAGAAGAAGACGAAGAAAAGAATTTGTTTTATGTTGCCCTTACCCGAGCCAGAAAAAAGCTGATTATTTCTTACTCCAATCAAAATACCGAAGGCAAAGCCCAGTATCCTGCAAGCTTTTTGGAGTTAATTCCGGAAAAATATATAAAAAGAGAATCTAATTTAAATAAATTTGAGCTTAAAGAAGAATTTGCCCCTCCTCCTATCTTAAAAGACGCAAAAGAAAAGAGCATCTTAAATGAGCTGTTTTTAAAATATGGGCTTTCTGCAACCGCTCTAAACAATTATTTGGAATGCCCGTGGAAGTATTTTTACAGAAGTCTAATAAGAATTCCTGAATCTCCTAACAAGCATCTGATGTTTGGAACTGCTACGCACAGCGCCTTAAAGAGTTTTTTTGATAAATATTCAGCGGGTGAAAATCCTGGCGCAAAAAATTTGATAATGTTTTTTGAGAAATCACTTAATAGCCAGCCATTGCAGAAAAATGAGTATGATGAGATTCTTGAAAAAGGAACAAATGCTTTAGCAGGGTATCATAAAGAGCATTCTTTAGGGTGGAAAAGGAATATTTTATCTGAATACGGAGTCAGGGGAGTGGAGCTGGCCAAAAATATAATTATTGCAGGAAAGATAGATAAAATAGAAATAAATGATTCGGCCAACAATGTTAACGTCGTAGATTATAAAACGGGAAAGCCGAAGACTAAAAACTGCATTGAGGGCAAAACCAAAGATAGCGACGGAAACTACAAAAGACAGCTTATTTTTTACAAGCTTCTTTTGGATGGGCACGGCAGGTATAATGTAAAGACAGGAGAAATAGATTTCATAGAGCCCGATCAAAAAGGAAGGTATCATAAGGAAGCTTTTGATATAAAAAAAGAAGATGCAGATATTCTAAAGGAAGAAATAATTCAGATTTCTCAAGAAATAATAAATCTTGATTTTTGGGACAAAAGATGCGATGACCCTGATTGCCAATATTGCAAAATGAGGGCGTTAGCCCGTTGACAAAGCATTAATCTTAAGATAAAAAGCAAGAAGTTCGTCGAGCCAATCTAAATATGGAGAATCCTATGTCTGAACAGAAGAGAGCGTTAAAGATGGAATCATTTGATAGAGCGGCAAGAGAGGACGATATTGCCCGCTTTATCGAAGAACACACGGTTATTCACATTTTTGAATGGAAAGGACTCTTGAGGATTGTCTATATCGCATAAGGCATAAAGGGCGGCTTGAACGCAAGACGCCCTTTTGTATTAAGCTTGATTATTAAATGAAATTTGTTAAAATAAAAGCATTATGTTTGATAAATTGAAACAGCTAAATCAAATAAGGCAGTTGAAAAACGAGCTTGAAAAAGAAAGCCGGGAAGTTGAAAAAGAGGGAGTTAAAGTTAAAGTAAACGGAAAAATGGAGGTTTTGGAGATTACTCTGAATCCCGAGCTTGATTCTTTGAGGCAGGGGCAAATAATAAAAGAATGCATCAATGAGGCCATGAAGCAGATCCAAAAAGCTGCAGCCGAAATGATGTTTAAAATGCAATGAATAAGAAAAATTTAGCCATAATAATCATATTAGTCTTGATAATCTTGGGGGTAGGATTGTACTATGCTTTCTTTGCAAAAGAAGAAATCTCTCAAGAGGAAATTAACTTTAATAAAACCGGAAGACTAGCTATAAATAATCCGGGGATGGATGAGAATACCTGGTATTTTATTTACGAGGAACCGGGGCAACCGGCTCTTGTTGCTAAGTTGGATATAAAACAAAGCGCTGTGTGCTATGAGAATTCTGCAGAAAAGAGCTGTGCTGATATTGAGTTTTTGCAGAGTCAGAAAGTTGAGGTAAAAGGATTTCTTTCGGAAAATATTGTATCGGTCCACGAAATAAAAATTCTTGAAGAAACAATACAGGTTATAGTTTATTACCGAGACAAAAATGCTAAGAACGAAGATGTATGCTCTGAAGAGGGGCTTATGCCTGTTTTCAGAGAAGTGTCCGAAGAGAATAAAATAGAAGAAACTTTAGATCTTCTTCTATCGGGGTATATTACCGAACAAGAGAAAGAGAGGGGAGTTGCCACAGAGTTTCCTCTAGAAGGTCTTGAGATTGAAAGTTTTGTTCTTGAAGACGGAAAGCTTACTTTAGTTTTCAGGGATCCAAACAATAAAACGGTGGGAGGCGCTTGCAGAGTTGGAGCTCTATGGTCCCAAATATCAAAAACAGCAAAGCAGTTTGAGGAAGTAAAGGAGGTGAAATTCAGTCCGGAAGACGCTCTTTTTCAGCCCTAATTTTATTCAGGAGTTTGCATGGCAGAGAAGAGAGGTGGAAAGGAAAAGAAGCAAAAATACAGAAATAATCCGGGAGGAAGGAGGAGAAGAAGAAAATAGGAAACAGGCTGTCCCTGCTCATCGGGGACAGCTTTTTATTTCACATATTTTTTACAGATAAAGAGTTAGAATTAAAACATGTTAAAGCAAAAGGAAATACCTTTTTTCAAGCTTAACAACCGATCGGCAATGCCGATAATTGGCTTTGGAACAGGAAGTTTGAAGGGAGAAGATGCTTTTTCCAGCGTTAAATTTGCGTTGGAGGCAGGATATAGGCACATAGATACGGCTGATATTTATGAAAACCATAGAGAAATAGGCCGAGCAATAAAAGAATCTCTTTTGAGCAGGAGGGATATTTTCATAACCACAAAATATCACGATTCTTTGTCAGAAAACGTAAAAGATTCGCTTGATAGATTCTTAAGAGAGCTTCGGACGACATATATAGACCTCCTTCTTCTCCACAGGCCTGCAGAAAATTCAAATTCTATAGGAGTTTCTAATTTTAGTATAGAACAGCTTAACGAAGCCCTTCATTTGGGATTTGAGATTTCAAACAATCAAATAGAATTTCATCCCAGTCTAAACGAAAGAGAATTGCAGAATTTCTGTTCTGCAAACAGGGTGGTTGTCACGGCCTATTCTCCTTTGGGGCAGGGAAAAGATCTTAGTATAAAAGCGGTTGAAGAGATAGCTGAAAAGCATGATGTTGAGCCATCAAATGCGATACTTGCCTGGCATATCCAGAGAAACAGGGCTGCTATACCTTCCTCTAAGAATAAGGACCACATAAAAGAGAATTTAGAAAGTCTTAGCGTAGAACTTTCAGAAGATGAGCTGGAAAAGATAGACAAAATAGGGGAGTATTGAAGGCCATTGCAATTTGATGTAGAAATAAATCAGTTCTTCAAACAACGTAATAACTTTGGTTAGGAGACTTTGAGATGGAACATGTATTTGCCGGGGCTATTGATCTGCAGGTAAACGGTTGTTGCGGAGTTGATTTTAACAACCCTGACATTACGGTGGAGGAAGTTAGGAAGGCGTGTGAATACCAATGGAGGACGGGAACGGTGAAATTTCTTCCCACAATAGTCAGCAATCCAAAAGATGTTATTATCGGAGTCCTTTCAAGAATCAAAGAAGCGATGTTCGACGAGCTTATTGGTCTGTCTATTCCGGGGGTTCATCTGGAGATATATCCCGCCCTCGGAGCAATAGGATGCCATAACCCGAATTACTTGCAAAATCCCGATTGGAGCTTCATCGAGGGTTTGGGCGAATTGTCCAGGATGGTAAGGATAATCACTCTGGCTCCCGAACTTGAGGGAGCCATAGGATTCATCAAGCAGGCAATAGCCAATGGAATTGTCATTGCTCTTGGCCACACTCTAGCTGATTACGAGACCATTAGAGGGGCATGGTTTGCCGGAGCATCCCTGTCCACTCATCTTGGGAACGGGATACCCGCTGTTCTCCCAAGAAATGATAATCCCATAAACAGCCAGCTTTTTCTTGCTGGCCTGGGAGCTACTTTTATTGCGGATGGCTTCCATATTCCCTCGCATGTCTTAAAATCATATATAAGGCAAGGAAAGGGAATAGGAGCCAGTGCGATCGTCACAGATAGCATATCTGCTGCTGGCATAGGAGAGGGCGCATTCCAGCTGGCCGGGAAAGATATCGTTGTCAGCGGAGGAAAAGCTTCTCCCAAAGGGAGAACTGACATTCTTGCGGGATCAGTGGCATCTATGCTGGATATGATCGGGAATCTTATTGATATGGGGTTCAGCCCTCAAGAGATAGGGTGGCTCATATCCAAGAATCCCGCCGGAGTCCTAAGGCTTTCTCCTACTGAAGTTTCTCAATCCGAAGTTCGTCTTGAATTTCCGCAGGTCAAAAGGGTCAGGATAGGAGATCATTGGGTGATCTGAAGGAGTAAAACAAAGGCCCGCGCTTTACAGCCGGGCTTTTCTTTTTGACTAAAGCAGAGAAAATTGGCAAATTTGAAATATGCCATTAAGCATCGGAACGGTAGGGACGCAACTCGACCTAATTTAATACCTTTCAATTTTAAGATAAAACTTTTAAGAAATGCAGAATTATCCACAGTTAGCAGTTGATTTATTGGATATAATCGTATATAATCGGATATAGTTAAAATATAGACGATTATGGATCAAAATAGATTTAATAAAAGAATAAAACTTACCCAGGAGATTCTTGCAAAGATAGGCAAAATAGATGAATTTAAAGGTCTCTGGCAAGGGAGTTTAAGAATCAGTCCGCAGATATTGGGCCGTCTTAAATTGTGGGTGATTATAACTTCAACTGGCGCTTCTACTCGTATAGAAGGAGCAAAAATGACAGATGAGGAAATCGCTCGTTTTTTACGTGGATTAAACTCTAAACACCCAAAAAATCGAGACGAACAAGAAGTTGCCGGATATGCTGATTTAATTGGAAGAATTTTTGATAATTGGAAAACTGTTAAATTATCCGAAAATTGGATATTGCAATTTCACGATATTCTTCTTCATTTTTCTGATAAAGATCAAATACATAAAGGTAAGTATAAAAGCGCTCCGAATACAGTGGTAATGACAAATAGCAAAGGAGAACAAGTGATATTATTTAACCCGACGCCTCCATATTTAGTAAAACCAGAAATGCAGATTGCGATTGAATGGGCGAATGAAGAGTTAGAAAAGAAAGAAATACATCCGCTTCTTATTGTTGCAAATTTTATTTTTGAATTTTTAGCTATTCATCCTTTTAAGGATGGCAATGGAAGAATCAGCCGTGCGTTAACAAATCTTTTACTTCTAAAATCAGGATATGGCTATATTCCGTATGTGTCACTTGATGAAATCATTGAAGAAACAAAAGCAGATTATTATTTGGCGCTTCGAGCAACTCAAAAAAATCATAAAACAGATAAGGAAGACATTACGCCATGGGTTGATTATTTTATAGATGCCTTAATGGAACAAACGATCAGGGCTAAAAAAATAATGGAAGAAGACCAACCGGAAAAATTGCTTTCTGAAAAACAAATGTTAATCTATGATCTTTTCGAGGGAGATAAAGAACTAGCCGTCGCAGACATAGATAAACTCCTAAAAAACAAAATACCACAATCAACCATAAAGCAAGCATTATCCCGCTTGGTTGTTTTGAAATTGATTAGTCGCATCGGCCAGGGACGTAGCACGAGATATAAGAAAACTGTCTAATGATTATCACAAACCGAAACGAGCAGGGGAGGATTTTATGCTCAACGGCTCCAAAGCAAAAGCTTTTTATCTGTGGCCTGAAACTTGACATATTCAATTATCTTTTATAATATATTGAATTGCTCATTGTAAACTCAATAACTCTATTTATGCATACGAGAAAGGAGAATTTCTATGGCAGAGCAGACAGCTCAACTAAGGTTTCCCGAGATTGTTCTCTGGGACAAGGACAAGAGAACGCCCAAAATCACCTTCATCAACCCCAGTGATTTCCGGAGAGAATCTTTGCTGGAAGTTTTGGGCTTGGCAACGAGCCCTCTGGCAGAGAGTTTCGGCGTCATCGACAGGGAGGAGGTGATGAGAAGGCAAAGGATTGCCAAGTTCATCTTCGACAATCCCGCAATGGCCAGTTTTTTCATGGGGACAGAGTTTCCTTTCTCTGTTCCGACAGAAGGCCAGGTTTTTCTGGACTACTACAATCCCAGAAAAGAACACAACCCGTTTTGGCGGGTTATGGGAGTGTTCGCAGAAATACTGCCTTCCTGCCAAAATGTTCCTCCGGAGCTGGAATCTCTGGCGGAATTTTTGTCTCAGACACGGCCTGAAATGGAAAAGGCCGAAACGGAGATGGCCCGAGAGATCGGTGAAAGACTCCAGAGAGCCACGTATTTTGAGGGAGTGGCCAGTTTCAAACTCTCCGACTCCAATGGAGGACTCTCTCTCGATCGGAAGAAAACGGTTTTCTACGGTTTCAGGAGGTACTCCTACACGCTTTCAAGAATTCTGCGGGAAGTCGATTCTCCTTTCGAGAATTGCGTGTTGTCCAAGCTCGCAGAAATCTGCCAGGCGGTGATAAGCTGGATCAACGGGAGGATTTTTTATGCCCCTCTGAGAATCCGGCAGATGCCATATCCTGCGCTGAACGACATCTGTTTTTTCTTGAAGAAGCAGGTGGGCGAATGCCTGGGAGAGTTCTACGACTACCGCCGCCCTGTCACCCTGAAGGTTCTCTTCAGGTATTCTGACCAGGGATTACAGGCCCAATTGGTCGGGATTGATCGGGAAGATGAATCAGGCAGAAGTGAGAAAAAGGAGGCCGAAAACCGAATCGGCAGGGGATTCTCTGGCTACAGCACGATGGACCGTTTCCGGATCTCCAGAACCAACCGTATGGTTCTGAATCGGATATCCGGATCGGAAGAGCAACTTTTCCTGGCCAGAGTTTTGGCCAAAATCAGAGAGGTTGCGCCGGAGATAGTCAAATCGTTCGTTCCGGTGGAATCTCCCATTACAGATCTGAAATACAGATGGGACTGCGTTCCCGTTCTCTGCAGCCACGAGTTCAGGGATGTTTATGAGCGGACTTGTCTCTATCACGAGTATTTCGGCTATCACTTCCAGATTTTCAGAGAGATCGCCGAAGCTATTCAGGCGTTGAAAGATCGTTCCAGGAAGTGGCGGAAACCGCTGTGTTTCCCGACTATCCTCGAAGATGGCAACCATCTCGTGTCTTTCGATTCGCTTGTTCCGGTTCATCTTGTCGGACAATCGGAAGATCCGAAGAAGCGGGTCAAGCTCGTCCCAATCAATTCTCTGCCCAAGCTCAACGGACAGATGATCGGCTTGACTGGCCAGAACGCAGGCGGTAAATCGACGACCATGGAAACCATCGTCAACGCCGTTTATTTGGCACAGTCCGGGCTACCTGTTTTCGGGAAGGATGTCAGTTTGAACGTCAAAACCAGAGTTGGCATGAGCTTTCTCGAAAGAGGCAGCGGTTCCACGCTGCAACTTCTTCTGGCAAAATCCAAGGCAATCCTGGAAGTTCTGGACGGCAAGGAGCAAAGCGGAACACTCTTGGTTGTTGACGAGGTTGGCACGGGTACCCAGGAAGTGGACGGCCTCGACTTCGGAAAAGTGTTCCTCGGGAAACTTTCCGGATCCGGCTGCAGTGTCATATTTAGCACCCAGATCATCGATTTGGCAAAGCATGCTCAAGAAAGACTTGGCGCGCAATGCTTCACCTTTGATCTGGATCACCGCATTTCTCCCGGTGTCGGGAGGGGCGGAATCGAGAAGCTGATGGAACAGATAGGTATGAAGGAGTTATTGAGTTAGTATCATGGCCTGCGATTTGCGGAAACGCATTTCGCGGGCCTTTTTCTTTTTGACTAAAGTGCATAAATTTAGTAAATTTGAAATATGCCATTAAGCATTGGGATAGTTGGGTTGCCAAACGTAGGCAAGTCCACATTGTTCCAGACAATTACAAAGAAACAGGTGGATATAGCAAACTATCCTTTTTGCACCATAGAGCCCAATCTGGGAGTTGTTGCCGTTCCCGATGAAAGAGTAGATAAACTGGCCAACCTTACAAGCTCTAAAAAGAAAATATATACTACTATTGAATTCTGGGATATAGCAGGGCTTGTAAAAGGAGCTAATAAGGGAGAGGGGCTGGGAAATAAGTTTCTTGCAAATATCAGAGAAACAGACGCAATAGTATATGTATTGCGCGCCTTTTCTGATAAAAATGTGATAACGACTCAGAATAAGATAGATCCCTTGTCCGAAAAGGAAATTCTGGACACAGAGCTTATCTTAAAAGATCTAGAAACATTGGAAAAAAGATTGTCCGGCCTGGAAAGAGATATGAGGTCAGGAAATAAAGAGGCGATAAAGGAGCATGATGCCGTCAGAAAAGCCAAGCAGTTTTTAGACGAAGGAAAGATTTTGTATGGACAAGATTTTGATGAGGAAGAGTTAAATATTCTAAAGCAGTACCAGCTTTTGACTTTAAAGCCAAGATTATACCTTTTGAACGGAAAAGACGAGGAGGTTCCAAAAGAAATCATAGCCGAATTTAAAACCCGCAACTGGCATTTTTTGATAGCAGATATTTTGGCTGAGTTTGAAGTGGCAGGACTGAACAGAGAGGAGAGAAAAGAACTGGGATTTGCAGAAGAATCAGAACTGGATATTTTAATCAAGAAAGCATATCAGACTCTGGGGCTTATAACCTTTTTGACAACGGGGCCCGATGAGACCAGGGCATGGACTTTGGAGAAGAACAAAAAAGCCCCGCAGGCCGGGGGAGTAATACACTCGGATTTTGAAAAGAACTTTATCCGTGCCGATGTTATAAACTGGAGGGATCTTTTGAATGCAGGAGGATTTGCTCAAGCTAGAGAGAAAGGCCTTATCCGCACCGAAGGCAAAGAGTATATCGTCGCTGACGGTGACGTGATTGAAATACGCCACGGTTGAGCCCATTGGCAAACATAGAATTTGTGGAAATAATAAATCTTAAGCAAAAGAAAACCTCGGGTGATGTTTTGTGTTTACATCACGCGAGGTTTTGCACTAAAGAATCTCGATGGATTCCGCGAGCGGCGTAAATTCGTGCGCGAAGACTTCTTTTTGAACATCGTTTATCTGCCTGACTTTGAAGTCTTGAATGCGAGGGACGCTTCCCCAAATTCCATAAACCGCAAGTTGGTTGTGAGCGACCGCGAGCCACATCGTATCAAATTCCAGTCTGTGCTGGAGCCGCAGAAATGTACGTTGCTGGAACTTTTCTCCAACATCGGCTTTGAAAGTTATTCGGATAATATTGCCTACGGCAATACCCTTCAGCGCTTCGTTTGCATCTTGTTCACTAGTAATCTTCATACTTATTCTCCTTCTGTTCGGAAAAATTCGGTTTTTAAGCGGTTGAATATATCAACCTTGCTACCCATATTGTATATTATAATACACTATTTGTCAATAGTTGGACATAAAACCCAAGTGCAGGGTGTATTGAATAGAAATCCGACATAATTAGAGTAAATCTATAAATTCGTCTATCGTGAGGCCTGCTTGCAGAATGATTGATTTTAAAGTTTTTGGCGCAAGGTCTCTATTGTGATAAGGGATAGTGACTCTTAAATTTAAATTATCGGGATGCCTTAATTGAACATGGCTTCCCGATTGATGATATTCAAAAAAACCAGCTTTTTTTAAGGCCTTGATTGTCAAGGCAGATGGTATCCGAGGAAGCTTGGGCACAACTAGATGCTTACATTAACTGTTCCTTTCTTTTTGGCGCTTTTCAGCATTTTATCTTTAAGTAAAGCTTCAAGATAACACCGAATAGCATCTTTTGCCATTTCTTTCGCCTCTTTAAGGTTGTTTCCCTCTGTTACAAGACCGGGGAGTTTTGGGACAGTTACTGTATATCCTTGGCCGTTATTTTCAAAAACTACCTCAAAGTTATAGATTGTTTGTTTTCTTTGCTTCATATTTTTTATTATATCAAAATAACAGGTTATAATCAAATTAAAAATATCCGCACTAATTGTGAGGGATTTTTTAATCCTTGCTTTACCGGAATAATTGAATATAATGTAAATAGCACGTTTTTGGGGCCGTAGCTCAGTTGGTAGAGCACAAGGTGAGCTCATTCTCGCTAACCAAGCTTGCAAGCGCTGGTTCAAATGAAAATTTGAATCAAGATGAGTGAGGCTTGAGGTCGTGGGTTCGAATCCCGCCGGCTCCAATTAGCCTGTAAGGGGGTGCAGGCAAAAAGAGCCTCTTATTCTTAGGGGCTCTTTTTTATTTCTTTTCTATCCTTCTTACGTATTCTTCCTTTTCCGTATTTATTTCTATAGTATCGCCCTCTTCTATAAAGAGAGGAACCTGTATTTCAGCTCCTGTTTCTAATTTAACGGTCTTTGTTCCGCCTTGCGCCCTGTCTCCTTTTATTCCCGGAGGAGCTTCTTTCACCGCAAGCTCCATTTTGATCGGAGTTGATATGCTGATGATTCTGTCTTCATAAACTAGTCCGTCCACTTCAATATTAGATTTTAAGAATTTAAAAGCGCTCCCTATCTGTTCTTTTGACAGTTCAAACCTTTCGGAGGGTTTGTCAGGGTAGCAGAACACATATTTATCTTTATTTGAATATATAAACTTTATAACCGTTCTCTCAAGTTCGGCTTCTTCAAAAATATCTCCCTGATGGAAATTTCTTTCAAATACATTTCCTGTCACCAGATTCTTTATCTTTGTTTGAATGACAACTCTCCTTTGGGCTTTTTTCATAGGCATGGACCATAAAACCTCGTAGGGTTGCCCGTCTATTATAATCCTTATTCCTTTTCTTAATTCCGAATGTGAAATCATATTTGTAAAATTCTTTCTCGGAAAACGCTTTGCTTGACACGCATATTTTTCTGCTGAAAAATTGCTCTATCTCGCGCCGTCGCGCTGCGAAAGGTCTCGCAAAGCATTTATCCGGTAGAATTTAGAAAAATTTCGAATGTCCTTTTAAATATTCCTCGTAATCCATTTCTTTCTTTCCTTCAGGCTGCACTTTTTTGATTGTAAGGTTTCCTTCAGAAAGTTCTGCTTTTAATATTTTAACTCTTAACACTTTACCATTTTTCTGGACAAAAGTAAACGCTCCCGGCCATGGATTGTACGCCCTTATTTTCCTATCTATTTTTTCAGGACTTTCATTCCAGTCAATTTCTCCGTCTTCTTTTTTAAGAATCTTGGTAAAAGTCGCTTCTTCGTGGTTTTGATCTTTGGCTTTTATCTCCCCCTTGATCCAGCTCGGGATTGTTTTTAAAAGCAAATTAGCTCCGGCGTTAGCCAATTTTTCAGACAATGATTTGCATGTATCTATGCTTGATACTTGATACTTTACGCTTGATACTATTTTTCCGTGATCCATTTTTTCATCCATAAGCATTATAGAGACACCTGTTTCTCTTTCTCCTTCTAATATCGCAGACTGGATAGGGGAAGATCCTCTGTATTTTGGAAGCAACGACGGATGGACATTTAATGACCCGTATTTTGGAATATCCAGGATATTCTTTGGGATTATTTGCCCATACGCCGCTGTAATAATAATATCTGGCTTTATGCTTAATACTTTATACAAAATACTTGATATTTTTATGGGCTGTTCAACTGGAATGTTATATTTTTGGGCAGTTATTTTGACGGGAGGGGGCGTCATTTCTTGCCTTCGGCCGACTGGCTTATCGGGGGAGGTTATAACCAAAACCGGCTCATAAAGATTGGCTATGAGTTTTTCAAGTATTATCGCTCCGAATTCCGGTGTTCCTATAAATACTATTTTGGGCATCATTGCTCTGTTTTCCATTCTATTTTGTTTTCTTTATCAGCAAATTCAAGCCATTCGCCGTCTTTTGAAATAACATACCATTTCTTTTTGGCTTCAGACCATACCATAGGCCTGCTATTGTAATACGGTTTTTTGACTATTTCTTTTGGTTTTAATCTGTCTAGTTCCAGCCACTTTTTGAACACTGTTTCTATTGTGTAATCCAATTTTCTTGAATTTGCCCAATCTGCAACCTTGGTTATTGCCTGTTTTGCTTTATCCAGAGATCCTGCAAGTTCCAAAAGCTCTTTAGCTGGCCTGGTATATCTTGAGTAGATTATCTTTCTTTTTCTTGCGCTTTGCTTTAATTCTTTTAAGTCCACCCCCTTGCTTTCAAAAAAATGGGTGACAATCTGCCTGATTTTAGTTTCTTCTTTTAATTCTTCCAAACGTTTCATCTTTCCCTTTTTTAGATACTCCTCTATTTTCTTTGCTGTTTCTTCTCCTATTCCTTCTATCTTTGTCAGTCCTTTCTTTCCCTCTTTTTTATATATTATAGCGACGTCTTCATTAAAACTTTCTAAAGATTCGGCTGCTTTGTTATAGGATTTTATTTTAAATAAGTTTTCTCCCTTTATATCTAAAAGCTTTGCGATTTCACGAAATGCCTCTGACAATTCCTTGTTTTTCATAAAATCTGCTTTATTCTTTCTGCCTCCTGCTGGACAATAGGAGAATCATATTCTCCCGAATGGGCAGTGGAGCCCTTGTATACGGGCCTTTTCTGATCCAAATGCAGATTAATTACAAGTTCCCCCTTCTCTTTCTTTATATACAAATGGAATCTTGGGTATCCTGACCTCTCCAGGGGCCTGGCAAAAACAGCTTGCTTTGTTTTTTCGTCTTCGTGCATAAACAAATAACCAGCCCTTCTCAACAGGGTTATAACGCTTCCGCCCGGATCAGAGATATTAAATGTCATTATTGAATGTTATCACTTTTGAAGAAAAAAAGAAGCCCGAAACTATGTCGGGCCCATATAACGCGATTTTTCGACTAGATGGGGTCATCCATCAATAATCGGCTCTTGAGATCCCATATCAAAATCTGGTGAAG
>MHMM01000005.1:59045-64982 GCA_001821555.1 Candidatus Nealsonbacteria bacterium RIFOXYB1_FULL_40_15
TGGTAATTTCAGACATGAGCTGACCGAGACTATCCTCGAGATTGCGGATAGATTCAAATGCCTTCACGATGAGGTTGTCTCCATGCCTTCTCATGGCCTGATCGAAGGTGGCACATCCCTGCGTCTGCAGAATAGGGTGAAATAAACGAAGATTGTCTTTCTGCGGGGTACTAGAATTTCTTGTCTGAAAATAGACCAAGCCAGATTCAACCTCTGTCACAAGAGCCAATGTTCCATTGATTGTACCTAGCGTTCCTACGTGAATATCCATGATACTGCCTCCACAAAAATAGAATATTGGTTTAGAACTGCCCCCTATTTTACATTTCTGGAAAAAGATGTCAATATTAATAATAAAATAATTTTCAATTCTTAATTTTCAATTTTCAATAAATTTTCAATTAGGCAATTTCCAAACATTAAAAATTGATTCATTAGAAATTCATTAGAAAATAGAAATTAAAAATTAGAAATTTTTCTATGCATAGGATATTCATAGCTATTAATCTGCCCGAGGAAATAAAGGAGGAGCTTTCAAAAATTCAAGATAAATTTGATTTTGACTGGGCTAGGCGGACAAAGAAAGAAAATCTGCATATTACGCTAGAATTTGTAGGCAGTGTTTCAGATAAAGAACTTGAAAATATTTTTAAAAAAGCAGAGGATTTTGCAAAAAAGACTAAGGCATTTGAAGTAATTCTGGGCAAGGTTGGATATTTTCCGGATAACCTACTGCCAAAGTATATTTTTGCCACAGGAGGCAAATATCACATTACTTTAGCCAGAATAAGGCAGTGGCAGTGGAAAAGGATAGAATCGGATGACAGGCCGGAAATTGAACAGAATATTGATCTTAAGCTTAAAGCCAATTCAATAGAGGTAATGGAAAGCTTTCTTAAAAGGGGAGGCCCAGAGTACAGGATATTGGAATCCTATCCTTTATTGTAGTAATATATAATCAATGAAAATCCACTTTATCGGAATAGGCGGAATAGGCGTTTCTGCTTTGGCTCAATACTATTTGGAAAAAGGCCACGAGGTAACCGGGTTTGACTTTGCGTCTTCTGAAATAACAGATTATTTGAAGAAAAAGGGGGTTTCTTTTAAAAAAGATATTCCAAACGACACCAATCTTATAATCCACACTTCAGCTATCTCTCCTTCAGACTCTAAACTTACCGATGCTATGAGCAGGGGCATAGAGATAATGAGCTATCCTGAAGCATTGGGAGAACTTACAAAACAGTATTTTACGGTGGCAGTTTCTGGCACCCACGGAAAGAGCACTACTACTTCAATGGTAGCCCTTATAATGATAAATGCAGGTTTGGATCCCTCTGTAATAATAGGCACAAAACTAAAAGAATTCGGAAACACTAACTTCAGAGCCGGAAACAGCAAATATCTCGTTATAGAGGCGGACGAATGGAACAGATCTTTTTTAAATTATTGGCCTAGAATAATCGTTCTTACATCAATTGAAAAAGAACATATGGATACGTATAAAGATATGGAAGATATTATGGATACTTACGGAAAATATATAGAGCATCTTTCTTTGGAAGGTGTCCTTGTAGCAAATGGAGATGATCTTAATATCGCAAATTTAAAAATAGGAGAACAGGTCAAAATTCAAAAATATTCTCTGAATCAAGAGGATGCGGCAAAGGTGAGAAGTATTTTGAAGGTGCCCGGAGAACACAATGTTTCAAATGCCCTGGCTGCTCTTTCGGTTTCCAGGCAACTGGGGATACCAGACGAGAAAGCGTTTGAGGCATTATCCTCCTTTAAGGGCTCTTGGAGGAGGTTTCAGGAAAAAAGACTGAAGTTAGGAATAAAAAACCTTACTTTAGTTTCGGACTATGGCCATCATCCTACGGAAATAAAAGCCACTTTGGATGCCGCCCTGCAGAAATTTCCCAAAAAAAAGATATGGTGCGTTTTCCAGCCCCATCAGCATCAGAGAACGCATTATCTTTTTAATGATTTTGTCAAAGTTTTTTCTTCTTCTGGGATAGACAGGGTTATTATCACAGACATATACGACGTTGCCGGAAGGGAGAAAAAAGAAATAAAAAGAAAAGTAAGCTCAAGGAAGCTTGTAAAAAGCATAGGGAAAGAGAATGTTATCTATTTAAAGAAAGAGAATATTATTTCTTATCTTAAAAAGAATATTGCAGGGAAAGAGATTCTTATACTTATGGGAGCCGGAGATATATATACTTTACTCTAAAATCTTTTCCTGTATAATAATAGCGTATGTTTAAGAAAACACTTTTAATAATCGGACTCGTTGCGGTTTTTGGGGCCGGATTCTGGGCGGGAGGAGAATTTAAAACTTGCCCTTTCTGTCCGCCGGAAGACGTTGATTTTTCTATAATGTGGGAGGCCTGGCACAAGCTTAAAGAGGCTTACGTAAATCCTGAAGAGCTTAACGAAAAAGAAATGGTTTATGGAGCGACCAAGGGAATGATAGGGGCTGCTGGAGATCCTTATACTGTTTTTTTCACTCCCGAAGAAGCAGAAAGATTCCTAGAAGATGTTTCGGGAGAATTTCAGGGTGTCGGAATGGAAATAGGAATTAAGAACGGACAGCTCCAGGTGGTTGCCCCGATAAAGGGCACTCCGGCGGAAAGAGCGGGATTAAGGCCGGGAGACAAGATAATCAAGATAGGGGAAACATTTTCTGCAGACATTGCCGTGGAAGAGGCGGTTAGCATTATAAGGGGGCCGAAGGGGACAGAAGTAGTCCTCACGATTTTAAGAGACGATTGGAGTTCGCCAAAAGAGATAAAAATAATCAGAGACATAATAAAAGTTCCCTCCGCAGAATGGGAGCTGAAGCAAAACACTGCCTATATTAAAATTTATCAATTTTCAGAAACCCTTAATAGAGACTTTAATAATATTGCGTCTGAAATACTGAAGAGCTCTGCAGAGAATATAGTTTTGGATCTAAGAGGAAATCCTGGAGGATATCTTGAGGTGGCCCAAGATATTGCAGGGTGGTTCTTAGAAAAAGGAGATATGGTTGTTATAGAAGATTTTGGAGAGGGCAAAGAGGAAACAGTTTATGAGGCAAAGGGAAATTCCAGATTTTTAAATTATCCGGTCGTGGTGATTATAAACCAGGGGACGGCTTCAGCTTCTGAAATATTAGCGGCCGCTTTGAGAGACAACAGGGATATAAATCTTGTAGGGGAAATTTCTTTTGGAAAGGGCTCTGTCCAGAAAATGGAAAGTCTTTCTGACGGATCAAGTCTTAAGGTAACAGTGGCCAGATGGCTTACTCCTTTAAGAAGCCACATTTCAGGAAAGGGGTTGGAGCCGGATGCTAAAATAGAGATGACAGAAGATGATTATGAGAACAAAAGAGATCCCCAGCTTGAAAAAGCGCTTGAAATTGCGGGCAAAATGAATTAATATAGTAAATAGATTAATTTCTAATTAAAAATTAATCAAATATAAATTTAATAAAAATTGAAAATTATAAATTGAAAATTTTACTAATATGAAAGTAGTATTATTAGAAGATGTTGAGAGCATCGGAAAGAAATTTCAAATAAAGGAGGTCAAGGACGGCTATGCCAGAAATCATCTTATACCCGAAGGGCTGGCTAAGATTGCAACCAAAGAAGTCGTAAAGTGGGCTGAACTTCAGATGGAAGCAAAAGAAAAATCTGCAGAAGAAGAGCTCAAAAAAGCCCAGGAGATGGCTTCTCAAATGGACGGATTGGAGGTGCATATTTCCGCGAAAGTGGGGGAAAAGGAGCAGCTTTTTGAAAAGATAGGAGCCCAGAAAATTTCAGAAAAGCTGAAAGAAATGGGGTTTGAAGTAAAAAAGAGCCAGGTAATAGCGGAAAATCCCATAGACCAGGCAGGAGAATATCCTATTAAACTAAGGTTTGATCATAATTTAGAGACCGAAATCACAGTAATTGTAACAGAAGAAAATGCCTAAATATATCTTTGTGGTTGGGGGTGTAATGTCCGGAGTGGGAAAGGGAGTGGCAACATCTTCAATTGCCAAGATTCTCCAATCCAGCGGTTTCAGTGTCACTGCTATTAAAATTGATCCTTACGTAAACGTTGATGCCGGAACAATGAACCCCACCGAACATGGTGAGGTTTTTGTTTTGGATGACGGAATGGAATGCGACCAAGATATGGGTAATTATGAAAGATTCTTAGACACAAGCCTCTCAAGCGCTAATTATATGACAACTGGCAGCGTTTACCTTTCGGTTATAAATAAAGAAAGGGCAATGGAATACGGAGGAAAATGTGTGGAGGTTGTGCCCCAGATACCCTTGGAGGTTATAAGCCGGATTGATAAGGCGATAAAAGCAAATAAAGCTGACATTGCTATTATTGAAGTGGGCGGAACTGTAGGCGAATATCAAAACATCCTCTTTTTGGAAGCTATCCGTATTTTGAAACTAAAAAAGCCGGAAGATGTTGCATTAGCTTTGGTAAGCTATGTGCCCTCTTTGGGTGCCGGAGGAACAGAGTTAAAAACTAAGCCGACACAATATGCGGCAAGAAGTTTGGAATCGGCCGGCCTGCACCCTGATATTATTTTAGCCAGGGCTAGCGTGCCGTTGGACCAAAAGAGAAAAGAAAAGCTTGAATTTATGTGTGGCCTTCAAGAGGGAGATGTCATCTCTGCTCCAAATGTAGAAAGTATTTACGAAGTGCCTATTAATTTTGAAAAAGACAACATTAGTGAGAGAATTTTAAAGAAGCTTTCGCTAAGGGCGAAGAACAAAGATTTGAAAGACTGGCAAGATCTTGTCAGCAAGATAAGGAATCCGAAGGGCAAAGTTAAAATCGGCATTGTCGGAAAATATTTTGGCAGCGGGGATTTTATTTTGACCGATTCATATATTTCAGTTTTAGAATCAATAAAACACGCTTCTTATTTCTGGGACCAAAAGCCGGTTATAGAATGGCTGAATGCGGATGAGTACGAGAAAAATCCCGAATCTTTAAATGAATTGAAAAGCTATGACGGGATAATTGTGCCTGGCGGATTTGGGAATAGGGGAATAGAGGGAAAAATACAAGCGATAAAGTTTTGCAGAGAAAACAATATACCATTTTTGGGGCTTTGCTTGGGAATGCAGCTAGCAACCATTGAATTCGCAAGAAATGTTGCCGGAATAAAAAACGCTTCTTCGGCAGAATTTGAACAGAAGAATACAGAAAACATAATAGATGTAATGGAAGAGCAGAAAGCGCTGATTGAAGAAAAAAAATACGGAGGGACTATGCGCCTGGGCGCTTACAGTTGCAAATTATTGAGAGGAACCAAAAGCTATGAGGCCTATGGAGAAGAAATGATATCAGAGCGCCATAGGCACAGATACGAGTTTAATAATAAATATAGAAAACAGCTGGAAGAAAATGGGCTTACGATTGCGGGAGTAAACCCAGAGAGAGATCTTGTTGAGATTATAGAAATAAAAGACCACCCGTTTTTTGTTGCCTCGCAGTTTCATCCCGAATTCAAATCAAGGCCGTTGAAGCCCCATCCTTTGTTCAGGGAGTTTGTGAACGCCGCGTTGAAAACAAAAAAGCCGACCTTTGAATCAGTCGGCTCGTAAGGTGCTTGACATCGAATGTCGAACATCTTAAGGATCAGAGACCCGCAGCTCTCATTGCTCGTTCCTTATCTTCCGGTCGAACGAGGACCCAATACTGACTCTCATATTCGGTGATTGTGGAAGGGATGCCCTCTTCGGCAAGTTTCATTTGGATTTCTGCGGCACCTCTATTAGACATTCCCTCACCAACGCTTTCTTTCACGGCCATGTTTGTTCCTTTCTGATTAGGTTTCAATAGATTGTTCTAATCAAATAATAGCATAGATATGCTATTATGTCAATAGATTTAATGAGGGTATACTAAACGAAATGGAACAAGGTAAGATAGATT
>MHMM01000006.1:0-53135 GCA_001821555.1 Candidatus Nealsonbacteria bacterium RIFOXYB1_FULL_40_15
ACGGCAGGCCGAGAAAGACCCTTAAATGGCAGACCCCTTATGAGGTTTTCAAAAAACTGTTGCGTTAAAAGGTTGAATCTAGTTTAGCTTACTTTTAGCTGGTTGGCATAGGGAGGTATTTTTCGTAATCTTTGATATAGAATCTGAGTTTTCTTCTGGACCAGTAGGGTCCTGCATAATCTATTCCGATTCTAGGGCTCGAAGCTATAGAATAACGGTTTCTAGAATCCTCAAACCAAATTCTGCCACTTTCGGCAACGTCTTCTCCGTAAAAAGAATTATCCAACCCTAAATGCCTGCAAAGCTTGCCGGGCCCATTTGTCTTCTTTATGTCCCCTCCGCAATCCAAAGCCCGTATCAAAAAACAGCCCGGATACCCTTTTCCATCCGTAGTTATGTTTAACTGCCAATACATTCCGTAAACCAGGTAAATATAGACAAATCCTCCCTCAAGATATTCTACTCTATTCCTTTCGGTCACCTTTCCTCCGAAGGCATGGGAAGCTTTGTCCTGGGGGCCTATGTAGGCTTCTGTTTCAACAACCATGCCCCTATTTTCTCCGACAGCAATAAATTTACCCAAGATATCTTTTGAAACCTGGATTGAGGGACGGCAGAAAAAGTCTCTCCCGAGCCTATTCATCATCTCTTTTTTTAATAGATTCGTGCTTCTTTTTAAGATCTTCGGATATTTCTTTTCCTGTATTTTTATAATAATCGTAAACAGCTTCAGACAAAGCGTCTATGGCAAGAAGAGAGCAGTGCACCTTTATATTCGGCAATCCTCCCAAGGAGTCAACTACGTCTTTAGCGTTTATTTTCAGGGCATCTTCAATGCTTTTTCCTTTTGCAAGATCAGTAACGACACTGCTTGTGGCAATGGCGGCTGCGCACCCAAAAGTTTCAAACTTTATATCCTCAATAGCATCTCCTTTTAATTTGATATAAAGTTTCATTATGTCCCCGCATTTCATATTCCCCACCTCTCCTATTCCGTCAGGATTTTCAATTCTGCCGTAGTTATGGGGATTCTGGAAATGTTCAATTACTTTTTCTGAATACATAGAGGCGATATTTTTCTTAATTTATTAACTGATTCTTTAAGTTTATCAACGAAATAATCTATCTCTCCTTCTGTGGTATTTCTTCCCAGAGAAACTCTCAAAGATCCATGGGCCTGCTCATGTTCTAAACCCATTGCGATAAGAACATGGCTCGGCTCCAAACTCCTTGAAGAGCAGGCCGATCCGGTTGAGACAGCTATTCCCTCAAGATCAAGAGAAAGAACCAAAGACTCTCCCTCAATGAAAGAAAAGTAAAAGCTTGCAATATTCTTCAGTCTTTTTTCGGGATGCCCCGTAAGATAAACGTTATCTATCTTCAAAACTTCCTGAACAAGCTTTTTGAACAATCGGGAAATCTTCTCTAAATCTTTTTCCATTCTTTCTTCTGCGATTTGACAGGCCTTGGCAAATCCTACAATAGAAGGAACATTTACAGTTGAAGATCTCAACCCCTCCTCCTGCCCCCCTCCATGAATCAGAGGAGTTAAGTCTACTCCTTTTCTCTTGAAGATAATGCCCGCTCCTTTGGGTCCGTATATTTTATGGGAACTTGCAGAGAGAAGGTCAATATTTTCAACATCTATTTTTATCTTTCCAAAAGTCTGGGAAGCATCAGTATGAAAAAGAACATTCTTTTCCCTGCAGATTCTTCCTATTTCTCCTATGTCCTGGATAGTCCCGACCTCGTTGGATCCGTGGATTATAGAAACCAGAGCAGTATCTTTGGTAATTGCTTTTTCAATATCTAAAGGATTCACCAGGCCGAATTTGTCCACGGGTATCCTAGTAACCCTTGCCCCTTGCTTTTCAAGCCATAAAGCAGACTCCATAATGCAGGCATGCTCTATGGATGATATTACCATATGAGATCCTTTTATCCCCTTTAATATCGTGTTGTTGCTTTCGGTTGCAGAAGAGGTAAAGAATATTTCTTCAGGGTCTGCGGAAATCAAGCTGGCGATCTTTTTTCTTGACTCTTCAAGATCTTTTTTGGCTTCTCTTCCCAAAGAATAAAGAGACATGGTGTTTCCAAACTTATCGGAGAAATAAGGAGCCATCTCTTTGACAGCTAAAGGGTCAACCGGAGTTGTGGCCACATAATCCAAATACACTTTCTTCATTTTATTAAATCTTTTAATGTTTTAGAATAAAGAGTTTCTTGCAAAGAGTCTTTGACATCATCCCAGATATTCTTGCTTGAGCAGATTCTTGCCATCTGGCAACCTTCGCATTCAACGGGAACTATGCCTTCTAGCGTCTCCACTATCTCCCCTGCATATATCTTTTCTGGTTTTCTTGCCAAAGAGTATCCTCCCGAAGATCCTTTTTTGGAAACTAAAAGGCCGTTAGACTGCAGGTCTTTTAGTATCTTTTCAAGGAAATCAACAGAAATATTCTCTGCTTTTGCTATTTCTTTCAGAGATTTCTTTCCGTTCTTGGCTATATGTATCATAGCCCTCAATCCATATTGGGTTTTCTTTGATATTCTCATAACCGACTTGATTAGTCGGTTTTAATAATATCAGGTAAAGAAAAAGCGGTCAATAGATGACCGCCAAATAGCCATCCTCGGCCAAGACAAACGAGACACTAAAACAGGGTCTCGCCGCCCCGTCTAATATTCCTATTTCAACCCCAGTTTTTCTTTAAGAAGAGGTATAAGCTTATTGGGAGTCCATACGGTTTTGACAAGATATTCCTTGGCATCCAAATCCTTTGTCATTTTATCTTCCATCTGCTCTCCTGCATAATTAGTTAACACAAATACAGGAATGTTTTTGGTAGCCGGCATCTCTCTTATCACTTCACAAACTTTGTCGCCGTTTACATCCGGCAAAAGAAGATCAAGCATTATTAAATCCGGCTTTTCTGCCTTGCCCGCCTGGATTTCTTTCATTCTATCTATGGCTTGCTGGCCAAGCTGCATAAACTCAACCTCTGCACCCTTAATCTCTTTAATTAATTCAGTATAAAGATCTATTAACATTTGTTCATCTTCAACCCATAAAATCTTCTTAGTTGTTTTTGCCATATTTTTATATAATTATGACTTGGTTATTAATTTGCCGTTTGCCAAAGAAATCGGCTTTTTGTTTGCAAAAGGAGTAGCGTCCACGGGAAGCTCAATATTAAAGGTGCTTCCCTTTCCTCTGCCTGCAGAGTCCGCCTTAATGTCGCCTCCGTGAGCTTTGATTATTTGAGCTGAAAGATAAACGCCAATCCCCTTGCCGGTTGCGTTGGCGGACCAGGCCTCTTCGCTTCGTTGAAATGGTTTTTCAAACAGATATTTTTTGTCGTTCTCGTCCATGCCTATTCCCGTATCTTTGACTTCTATGTTTATTCTATCATTTTCCAAATTAATTTTTACGACTACACCGCCCTTTTTTGTATATTTTATTGCGTTGTCCACTATGTTTTGCAGGGCCATTTTAATTTGCTTTCGGTCAACCGTAATTTCGGGAATGTCGTCTTCGGATTCAAATTTAAGATAAATTTCCTTCTTCTCGGCTACGGGCACCAAGTCGGCTACAATTTCTTCGAGCATGTTTCTTATCGGAATACATGGTTGAAGCTGGACGTATCCGTGGCCGAGCTGAAATGCGGATACATTTAGCAAATCGTCAACTACTTCTATTTCTTTTTGAATTGACTGTTGTGATTTTTGGATTGTCTCAAGAACTTTCTTTGGCATTTTGCCAAAATGCCCGCCTAACAAAAGATCCAGAAACCCCATCGTAATACTTAATGGGGTTCTTAAATGGTGCTGGGTAACAAGCATAAAATTAGTTTTGGCTTCGTCCAATTTCACCAAATCTTCGTGTGCCTGTTTTTCAATCTGATAGGCTTTTTCAACTTCTTCTTTTTGCTGTCTTATCTCTTTTGTCTGCTCATCAACTTTTTGCTCCAATGTTTTGCTAAATTCTTGCACTTTCTTGTAGAGATTGGCGTTTTCTATGGCAGTAGCCGCCTGATTGGAAAGCATTTCCAATAATTGCAAATCTTCCTTGCTATAGGCGTCTCCCGAAAGCTTGGAGCCCAAAACTATTATTCCGATTAACTTTGCTCCAGATATTAGAGGAAGACAAAGAGATGCTTCTATCTTCTCCATGTTCTTTTCCAGTTTTTGGAAATTTTGCTTTTCTGTTATCTTGTTTGTTTCTTTGATCAAAATAGATAGCTCCTCTCTTATCAACGTCTTTCTTGTTTTCTGCAGATGCTGGGTCAAAAAGCTATCTTTAACCAGACTTATGCCATTTGTTTCGTCAAATCCGATAACCTTGGCTATCTTGTAATGCACCTTTCCTTGATCTTCACCTATCAAAAGAACTCCAGCCCTATTCAACTGCATTGTATCTTTTATGGTATTAACTATGGAATTTACTATTTTGTCCAAGTCAATACTGTCATTTAATTCTCCAGCCAGATTCGCTATGGTATTTTGATAATTGTATAGACTAAAAAATAAATATTTATTGGCAAAAATCCGTATCCATTTACTTAATAAATTAAATACCCCTACAAACAAGGGAGCAACGATTAATCCAATCAAATATGTTTTTGTATTATATGATCCTCCTAAAAACTTATTGTAGGACCAATTAATTAAATAATAAGCTCCATAAACAATGCCGGCCGTTCCGACAAAAATAATAAATTTTTGAATTACAACCCTGATATCCATTAATCTGTATTTCGCCATTGCATAAAAAAGAATAATTGTATAAAGAGCAACCAAAACATTTCCGATCGGAAGAATCGGAACATCATACCAGAGAAAGAAATTTGTCGCGCCACCGATAAAACTTATAAATGTGGCTAGAATTATATATTTTATTTGATAGCGGATGACTCCTTTTCTTTTATAATAACTTCTAATTAACTCTATTAATCCATAACCTATCAAACCAACATAAGAAAAAGCTAAATAGACACCATATAATGGCCCTGCTTTCGGCCAAAATTTGAAATTGAGCTCTTGCGTTATTTCTTTTACAAACAAATCGGAAAAAGAAAAGTATAAAAAAACGGCCGTTATAAGATAGCCGAAAATTAATAAAGCCAATCTTTTCTTGTCTTTCAATAACCCCAGAACCAATAAAATCCATTGCAGATAGAGAATTGGTATTAAAGTAGAACCTATTGAAAGCATTCTTGTCCAAAAAAGAGCCGCATCATAGTTATCCGAGATTTGCCATAAAAAATAAGCCAGTGACCAGACGGCTATTGATATTGTGAGGATAAAAAAAGAAATATTGATTGCTTTTTTGGGATTTTTGAAAAAAGCAAATCCTCCAAGGATTAAACTTGTCGCAAGATTAATTAATGCAGAAATCGCATAAAAATTCATATTCTTGCAAAAAAGAAGCCCGAATGCTTAAGCTTCTTTTATTATAGCATAGCATTCGGGCTTCACATAGTCACTCAGATTTTTCCGCAACCACCACCCCGTGTATTTTTAGGGGCTCATAAACAATACGGTATGCATCGAAACCTGACTTCTCAATCACCTCCGCCAAATCGGCAGGAGAGCGGTAGACCATATTCCAGTCAATAACCCAGCGAACAAAATACTGTTCTGAATTATTGCGGATATTGCAGGTCAGAAATACTCCTCCAGGTATCAATCCTTTGTTTATACTCGATATCAGACGGACAGCGTTTTCCCTTGGAAGATAATCCAGCAATCCGAGCATCTCCACAATATGAGGACTGAACCCTCGGATGATTCTGGCTGTCTGGCAAGCATTGGCCTTGATTATTTGAACCTGATCCCTTACTCCATTTTTTTGTGCCAGATTCTCGGCATAATCAAGCGCTTCCTGCTCAACATCGATCAGCAATGCCTTAACCCTGACCCCCTTTGTTTTGAGTTCGGCTATCACTTCCAGTATAGCCTGGGCGGAACCGCAAGCTAGGGAAATGAGCCGGACTTCCTGGCCGTTTTCGCCGAAATGCAGAATCGCTCTCCTCACCTCCTGTTTCACCAGCTTGAAACGGTTTCTTACCGCCTGGCAGTTCTGAGAAAACCACCAAAACTCATCGATCCATGTGCTGGGATTGATTGTTAGCTCGAAAGGGTGATTGTAAATAACATCCAGCGCCTTCCATGAGGCCGCCCCCTCTTTTACCTTTCTACTGTACAGACCCAGACCGTCGAAAAAAATGGAATTGATTTTCGGCCTGGAGCCAAAAATCAATTTCCACAATGCTTTCTTTGCCAGAACATAGCCGATAAGCAGCCACATTGCCGGGAGAAGATGCAAGTAAGGAAATCTTCTTTTTTCGAAAACATTGCTTTTGATTATCCGTTTTGAATCGGTTGTTTCTCTCTCCGACCTTTCGGTCAGATCAAGGACGCTGATGGTTTCTATCGCTTGTCCATTCATGAAATTCCCTCCTTTTCTTTTTTGTAGGGATTGGTTCATCTTGCACTTATTTTACCGCTTTTCGGTCATTATTCAATTATCAACGCCAGGCACAACTCCTGACACTGGCTATATTATAGCAAAATACAATATATTCGTCAAATTTCCTTCTTGAGAGAAGACGCTCCCGAAGAAAAAAGAGGGCTTCTTAGCTCTCTGAAAAACAAGTTAGTATTAAAAGACAAAACCTTATCACTACTAAGTAATTGATAAAAGTTGAGGAAAATACTAAAATGAAAACATGATTTTAGTATCAGCCTGTTTATTGGGTATAAACTGCCAATATAACGGAGAAAATGATTTGACGGAAAAACTTTTGGAATTCCTTAAAGATAAGGGGACATTTATTGCTATGTGTCCTGAAGTTTGGGGAGGACTGCCCATTCCTAGAGATGCCAGCCAAATTGTTGGTGGAACTGGAATAGATGTTGTCGGGGGTAAAGCAAAAGTTATGTCTATTAAAAACAAAGATGTAACTAATGAATTTATAACTGGAGCAGAAAGAATTTTACAAATCGCGAAAGAAAACAATGTTGAGCTCGCCATTCTTAAAGCTAAAAGTCCCTCGTGTGGAGTTGGCAAAATTTATGACGATCTTGCATCGCGTCATTTAATCGATGGCGATGGTGTAGCAGCTGCACTATTAAGAAAAAACGGAATTAAGGTGATGACTGAAAAAGATTTGATAGCCGGCAACTGGCCGAAGTAAAAAAAAGAAGAGCGTCGCCAAACGCTCTTTCGATTGTTTTATTTACAGGAGATGGACTGTTATGCCTGCCTCCTCAAGCATTTTTCTCATGATTCCGCCCACTCCGCAGGAAGGAGAGCCCTTTTTAAGATAGGCCCTCTTTATGCCAACCATTTTGGCGAAGTCGAGAACGAGAGACGCTCCCGATCTGTATGGCTGAGTGTAATCCTTGCCGTCTTTGCCGATAACTCGGCCTCTTTCTAAACGACAGGCCACCCGTGGCGTGGGCATTCCCCCGAGCTGTTCAGGGCAAAGCGGACAGAGAGTGTACTTCTCCTTCAGCTTGGCAATGAAGCTCTTCCTTGAAAATGAGCGCGCGCGATATTGGCATGGAATACCGAGGCCGCACATGCTGATCAGGACGAGTTCTTTTTTGTTTTTTGAGTGCTTGACTTTCAGGCTCTCAAAAAACTTATCATCTGCCAAGGTTTCTTCGGGATAAACTGCAACACCCTCTTTTTTGAGCAAAGCTGTTGCGACACCGTCGCCCTTGATTCTGGTTGGCTCAAACAAGCCACCCAGTGTCCGGCCACAGCCGCACGACGGGCTGTCCTGTTTCAGAATTACAGTGTCAATTCCGAGCAGACGCAAAACTTTCAAAGTAAGCTCGGCACCTCTCAGAAACTGTTTGGCAACATCTCTACCGTCGGCTGTGAGTAGTCCTTTTTTCCGATCCAGAACTGCGTAACCGTCGCCCTCCACAATCCTTGTTCGGCTTCTCGGAATTGGTAGTCCACCAAGAACTTCCGGGCAAACGGGAAAAGCCAAGCCATCCTTGATGAGAGTGATGACTCGTTCGTCTGGCGTTGCTTCGCCGGCGTAGTTGCAGGGAATTCCTGCTAAACATGCTGAAACTATAATCATAGCTTTTACCTCCTTTCAAAACTTCTTGATAAAGGGTTTAAAGCCCGGATAGAGCTCCTCCCTCTGGTTCCTCGGCCTGTGTTTCAACGTTCCGTCATCGTTGACATTGAACATCACAAGCCTGAAAAGGAAATCTTCGATTTCAGGGTCAGCCGCGATCCGTTTGTACAGATCTCGCTGCGACAGAAGCCTGAACGGCCACGGCATCTTTTCGCGCCACGTGCAGTTCGTGCTGGTGTGAGGATAGTGGCCGGCGAACGTCGCAATATCCCGTTCCTTCACTTCGGCAAGTGGACGAATCAGACGGACACCGTCGCTAATGTTCTCAACTGGGGGATCGTCGGTGGTCGCACGGCCATCTTTGGCCATTTCCTCAACATACTGCAAGTCGATGGTGCTGGACGCGATGAAGTCTGCCATCTTGTAGCCGTCGTAGGCAATACCTTGCGGCTTCGTGAAGGCGGAAAAATACTTCTCGGTCCAATAGCACTTCATCAAAGTGGTCAGCATGTCGGCAAGGTGTTGACCGATGACGAACGCTTCTGCTCCGCAACTCCGGGCGTATGCAATCAACGCTGTCGTTCTTGCATTATAGCACGGAGTGCACATCGATTCATTTACGCCGAGATTGTCGACGCGGTGCAAACAGGTTCTGATTTGCTCCGCTTCAGCAGTTTTGATGCCAGGCAGAGATGCTTGGTTGCGCAGATGTAGAACATCGGCGTCCAAGCCCTTACGAACCCTTAGGGCTTCCGCGATTTGGCTTGGCTGAAAGGCCGGGTCATCGCCCCTGTTGGCTATAACAGGCCTAACATCGTACCCGAGTTCACGAAGGATAAGAATCGCAGTCAGGCTGTCTTTCCCGCCAGAAAACGCAACGGGCACTGGTTGTTTCTTGTTAGAAACCATAGAATACTTCTCAATAGTTAAAGCTGTGGCAGTGATAATAGTACCTCTATCAAACATGTCTATCTCCTTTCTCTTTTTATTAAGTTGTTAAAGCCAAAATCTACATCTGGCGAACTGCAATTAATTTATATCATATTTACAATCCAGTCAAACAAAAAATGGCTCTGGGATCAGAACCGTTTTTGAATAGACTTAGGTCTCGCTCGATACTGTGCTGACTCGTGCTGGCGTGTTAGGATTCGAACCTGTAACCTTTTCGTTTTAAAAACGAAATACTCTAACCAGTTGAGCTACACGCCCGAAACAAAGAACAAATATGGAAGAGAGAGGACACGCATTACACTCTTCGTCCTCTCTCTTCCCGTTTATCAGCAGATCAGGATCTTTTTTGAACCTCTTTCTGCATTTGCAGGAGCCGACCCCTTCGGGCCATAGAGATTCCGTCCTGATGTGCCGTATGAGTTTCTTTTATCAGAAGCTTGAAACCATGTCAATGCTATTCGTAGCGGAGGGCTTCCACAGGGCTCATTTTGGCCGCCGAACGCGAGGGCAGATAGCCGGCGATACAGCCGACCAAAAATGAAAAAATAAGGCCGAATATAACAAGCTGGGGAGTTATAGACGCCTTCAAATACATTGAGCCTGTGGCTCTTATCGCCAATTCAGCCCCTTTGGCAGCAACAAGACCCAAAATAATGCCCCCTAGCCCTCCAAACAAACCGAAGAATCCTGACTCTATCAGAAATATGGTTGTTATCGCTTTGTTTTTAGCGCCAACAGCTTTCATAATGCCTATTTCCTTTATTCTTTCGTGCACCGAAGTATACATAGTATTCATTATTCCTATGCCTCCGACTATTATAGCAATGGAAGCAAAGCCAATTATAGCTATCTGGATGATTCCTAAGATATTATCAACTATACCTGTCACTTTTTCAGAACTTAAAACGGAAAAAGAAGGAGAATCCTGCCCTCTGACTCTTTTTCTTGTTTCAAACAATTCTCCCTTTATATTCTCCACCACCCTTTCGGTATCATATCCTGCTTCTGCTTTGGCAATCAGCATCTTAGCCCCTTTTCTTTCTCCGGTAATATCTTTAAACATATCAAGATCAACCGTTATAGTAGAATCGTCCTGTTTGTTTCCGACTGACTTTAAGATTCCAGAAACTCTGAATTTTTTGCCATTAACATTTATTTCGTCTCCGGGCTTCATGCCTGAAAATATTTCTGAAGGAACGGCATTCCCAACAACGGCTTCTTTTTTTCCCAAAGAAGGCCATCTTCCCTGCTCCAAATTCCAGCCAAAATCGTTTTCAAGAACATCCAGTCCGTCTTCTAAAGAAACCCCGTTTATAAGGACGGTTTTTACCTTGCCCTGATGCCTCACTGTCTCCGCCTTGTAATTCATTGGAACTATGGATTCCACTCCTTCCGCTTTTTTTACCGCTTTTATATCGTCTTCTGAAAGCTCCAGCCCGCCCCCGAAAGTTGTTGCAAAATCATTTATTTCTCCCGGAAAAACCATTATTAGGTCCTTGCCCATCATTCTTAACTGGCTCATCATAGCTCCCTTTATTCCTTCAGAAAGCGACATCAAAGAAATAATCAGAAAAACGCCTATGACCACGCCTATCATTGTAAGCCAGCTTCTCATAGGCCTTGTTCTCAAGCTCTTTGCGGCTATTTTTAAAAACTCTTTAATCATTGGATCTTCCCGTCTTTAATATGGATAGTTTTTTCTGCCAGTTTGGCTATGTTCGGATCATGGGTTACCAAAATCAAGGTTTTCCCTTCTTCTTTGTTTAGAGTTCTCAAAACTTCCATTATCTTTTTTCCGGTTTCAGAATCTAGGTTTCCCGTAGGTTCATCCGCAACTATTATTTCAGGATCATTTGCAAGAGCCCTCGCTATGGCTATTCTTTGCTTTTCTCCTCCAGAAAGCTCTGCCGGCCTATGATGTATCCTGTCTTCAAGCCCTAGAGAAAATAAAAGTTCTCTGGCCCTTTTAACCCTTTCTTTTTCTGGAGATTTCTGGAAAACCATAGGCAAAATCACATTCTCCTGGGCGGTAAGATTAGGAAAAAGATTAAATTGCTGGAAAACAAAACCAATGTTCTTGCCTCTTATTCCGGCAAGTTCGTCTTCGGAGTATCTGGAAATATCTTTCCCTGCAATATACACTTTTCCTTTAGTCGGAGTATCCAAAGCTCCTATCATATGGAGCAAAGTGGATTTTCCTGATCCTGAAGGACCCATGATTGCCACAAAAGATCCCTTATCCACGCTAAAACTTATTCCCTTCAATACGGCGAGAGATGTTTGGCCAAACTCATATATTTTCCAGATATCCTCCAGTCTTAAAATATCTTCTGCCATAGCTAAATTTCTACTTTTTCCCCCTCGGAAATTCCAGAAATGACCTCTACATAATCTTCCCCAAAGAGTCCTGTTTTTATTTGTCTTTCTTCTATTCTCCCATTGACGTTCACCCTGACCTTGGTTATTCCCCCTTCAATTTTTAATGCGCTTCTGGGAACAACCAAGACATTCTCTTTCTTTAGCGTTTGTATTATTACGTCCGCTGTCATTCCGGGTTTCATATTTTCTTCCGGCTGATCAAGGTCAATTTTTATTCTATAATAAACAACTCCGTCAATAAGCTTTTCTGCAGGATCAATAGAAACAACTCTTCCTAAAAAGTCTTTTCCTGGAAAAGCTGGTATATTTATAACAGCAGGGTTCCCCTCTTCTACCTCCACTATATCTTCTTCGTAGATATCTACCTCAACCTGGAATGGCCCTGAAGGCATAATTGAAACTATGTAGTCTGTCGGCTGCGCTATTTCCCCTATCCTTTTATTTACCTCAACTACCTTTCCATCCGCAGGACTTCTTAATTCGCCATCTCCTAATTTATTCTGGAGCAGAAGCGTTCTGGCTTCTGCCTGGCTTATCTTAGCAATATACAAAGACTTTGATTCTTCGGTTGGGTTAGCTTCTGTAAGCAAAAGCTGGTATTTTGCCGTGTTTAGAGTCGCCTCCGCAGAATCCACGGCCGATTTGGCTGTATTTATGCTTTTAGTATTAGATACTTTAACCGCAGAAATATCCTGCTGGGCGGATATAATATTGTTTCTGGCTGTATTTAAATATGCTTTATGATTATCCAAAGATGTCTTATATGCGCTTGAAACTACATTCCTGTATTTTACCGTTTCACTCATTGCCCTGATTGAATCAAGGTTTCCTGAAATATCAAAAAGAAAGGTCCTTGCGTCTAAAAGACTCTTTTCAACATCGTTAAAAGATCCTGTCTCGGATATTGAAACTGAAGCAGAAAGACTGTTATAGAGCTTCTGGATACTAGCAAAGTTTTCTAAAACAACAAGACTTTCCTGATCATCATAAAAGAAATAATTAAGCTTTACTTCTTTGGCGACAACAAGAGCGTTGTAGGTTTTGAGCTCTGCGTCTTCTAAATCGTCAATGGCGTTTTCGTAAGCGTTTTCCGTGTCTTCTTTGGCCGAAGACTCTATATCAGCCAAACTTTGTTTGGCATTGGCGAAAGATTTTTCCGCATTTGAAACAGCGACCAAGGCCAAGTTTCTCTCTTCTCCGGATGACCCGGCCAAAAGTTTAAGATAGTCCGCCTTTGCTATTTCAAGAGCTGCCCTCGCTTCGTTTAACTCTATAGCGATCTGATCCGAATCCAAAGAGGATATCCTTTGGCCTTTTCTAACGCTGTCCCCCACTTTGACATCTATAGTTTTTACTCTGCCTGAATTCTTGAATCCTACATTAATCTTTTCAGAAACTTTAACAGTTCCCGTTTCAGAAATCTCTCTCGCCACAGAGCCTTTTTTTACTTCCCATAATTCAGGTTCTGATCCTTTGTTTCTAAAGACAAAATAAAGAACAGCTCCGGATAAAATTACTATTCCCAGTATGATTAATGCTATTTTTTTCATCTAACAAATATTATCATTTTTTTCTGATTAAAACAACCCCAGAAGAAGCATTATGCAAATTCCCGATAAAAAGGCGAAAAAATGAGGAACAGAAGTTTTAAGCCCGCACCTGTTTTTAATCTCGGGTATTAAGTCTGCGGATGATATATAGATAAAACCGCCTGCGGCAAACGGGATAAAATTCTCAACGGAATATCCTTTGTTATAAAGGTAAAATCCTGCGATTCCTCCCAGAACAGCCGTTATCCCCGACAAGAAATTGAATATGAGAGCTGTTGTCTTCTTAAATCCTCCGTAAACAAGGACTCCGAAGTCTCCTATTTCCTGCGGAACTTCGTGCAAAATCACAGCCATCGTAGTGGCGATTCCCAAAGGAATAGAAACTATGAAAGAAGCTGCTATTATGGCTCCGTCTATTATGTTATGAATAGCATCCGAAAAAAGAATCAGGTATGAAAAGGGGGCTAGATGAACAGTCTTGTGGCAGTGATGCCAGTTTATAAACTGTTCTAAGACGAAAAATCCGCAGAATCCCAAAAGAATAAAAAAGGAAACCTTAAAAGCGCTTTCTGCTTCCTGGAAAGATTCGGGGATAAGATGAAAAAAGGCTCCTCCCAGTAAAGCGCCCGCCGAAAAAGCGACCAAAAAAAGATTGATCTTGGCTAGGATGTTTTCTTTTAAAATAAAAGCTAGTATCCCCGTAAAGGATATTAAAGAAACAATAAAAGTAGAAGTTATTATGTAAAGCAGGATCATAAAAACTGTTTCAAAATTTTAAAGTCTTCTTCTAGGGTTTTCTTCATATTTCCGTTGTAAATAGCCACTGCAGGATGATAAAGCGGGATAAATGCAAAGCTTTCTGCTTGGAATAGCTTGCCGTGTATCCTGCTTATTGAATCAAGCTCTTTTTGAAGCCTATATTTTTCCATAATAAATTTCATTGAGTGCCTGCCCAAGGCGCAGACTATCTTTGGTTTTATTATCTCAATCTGCCTTACCAAATATGGACTGTAAGAGCAGATTTCCTGTTCTTCAGGATCTCTATTTTCAGGAGGCCTGTCTTTTACAATATTAGTGATATATACAGATCCTCTTTCCAATCCTATTGTTTTTAAAAGATTGTCCAGCATTTTTCCCGCCGATCCGCAGAAAGGCCTGCCCTGCTTGGCCTCATTCCGCCCGGGGGCTTCCCCCACAAACATAACTTCAGCGTCATGGCTCCCCTCTCCTATAACCGGAAAATAACTGTTTTCTATTCTGTAATTATAAAGAGGGAGGTCTTTTGACGCAATAATCTCCTCTTTTATCTTTCTTAATTCTTCAGTCTTATCCATATATTTTATTTTACCCTATCCGGCCAAAACAAAAAAGCCCATTTAAAAAATGAGTTAAAAAATGAGCCTGGCTCATCGAAAAATGAGCGAGGCTCATTTTTTATAGGCTCATTTTTTATATAAGGCAGGGCTTAGACTAAAAACAGACGAGGAAAGAAAGGTTTTAGATCAGATTAAAAAGGTAGTAAGCTCCGAGAATAAATAGAATAACAGCTTCGGCCAATGCCGCCCATGTTACAACTTTGCTTGATGCAAGCCATATCTTCATAGAGAAAAAGGCTATCAAAAAGACTATGATTTCGTCCAGCATATAAAAAAGGACGAAAATAGAAATATAGGCAATATATTGAAAAGTTGAAAGCCCTGCCTGAGCCAAAACCCCCGCAAAAGCAACTGGCACTACCGCAGAGCAGGGAAACTCAATGATCGTGATTATTCCTGCGAATAAAAGCACTAATGCCAAAAGAAAAACAATGCTCCCTGATTCTTTGAAAAGATTTTGGAATCTTAATGTAATTTTAGATATAAGGCCTATTTTTGAAACTTCGCAGGCAGGCCCATGCTTTCTGAATTTTAAGAAAGCATTTAAAAAATATGCTCCTCCTATAATCCCCAAAACACCGACTAAAAACTGCATCAGCTTCATATACGGGACGAAAAGAGCAAATATTTTATACCAAGCCACTATTAAAAGTCCGTAAATAAGAGCCGTTGTAAAAATGAAAAGTCCTCCGAAAAGAAGCACTCTTTTCCTAGACTTAAAGGCCAAAACAAGCCCGAGTATCAAGACTAGGGCGCCCAAAGAGCAAACGTTGAATCCGTCCAAGGATCCTAAAATAACGGCGAGAAGCGGTAAGGAATAGTTCTTTGTATTTATCGTTCCTAAAAAAGGAATTCTTACATTCCCCTCCATATCAATAGCAGTGGTTTTATCTCCCGAAACTCCGTCTTTATAGCATATGTCGTCCAAACAGCTCTTTATGTCTTTTGCCACCTGTCCGTCAAATCCTACGAAATATCTGGCTTTAGTAAATGTGGCAGGAACCATGCCGTGGTAATATTCGGGCACGTTATAGTCATGGTAATACTGCTTCAGCTTGCCTATGTTTTCCGATTCTGCGACAGAATACCTGTTTATAACAAGATCTGGATAGTCCTTTTCAAGCTGATCCAGAAACTTTTTCTCCTCTGCGCAATGGGGGCATGTGGGGCTGTAAAAAAAATCAATCGTTGCCTCTTTTGCAAAAACAAAAAGGGGCAAGAAAAACAATAAAAAACAGAATAAGATCTTTTTCATGGGATATAAAAATTATAGCAAAACAAAATCATTAATAACTAAGCCGAAATTGTATCCCAAATATTCTGCGGCCCTCCTGCAGAGAACCATTCTGTCCGTAAATATCTCAAAGTATTCCATCACTGGGCAAAAGTTCGTATCTATTTTCAAGGCAAGTATTATCCTTTTCTTTTCTTTGTCTATTCTTAAGTCGGCTTTTTCGGTCGCATAGTTTACTCTGTCATGTATATCTTTTCTCACATCTTCTGTCCGGTTGGAAGAAACTCTTGACCTATGGACATCCGCCTTATCAGCCAGAATAACTACCGCAGAAGCAGGATTAGTCAGAGCAAGCTCCCTTACCTTCTCGTCATGATAGGATATGGCTTGCATAATTTTGGTAATCTGGACTGCATCCGATTCTTTCTGAAAAACCTGATGAAAAAGGATAGCCGCCGTGTAATTATGAAACGGCCTGCCTATGAAATTGCCCATGTCATGGCAAAAAGCGGCTATTCCAGCTGCTTCTTGGTCTTCTTTGGACAATTCCAACTCTTTTGCTATAGCAAGAGCCCTGTCAGAAACTACAGCAGAATGCCTTAAGCCGTGATCGGTATAGGCCAGCTTCTTCAGTGCGGCTTCTGTTTTGTTTATAAACTCCAATATCTGCTTGTTTTTCTTAACCTTGGCTAATGTTATCATTAGCAAGATTATACCATTTATCCCATTGCAGATTCAAGCCGCTCGCCTGCTTTATCCCAATTCGCGATATTCCAAAAGTTCTCTACGAATTTTGCCTTCTCATTCTTATAATCAAGGTAATAGGCATGCTCCCAGACGTCCAAAATAAGAAGGATTTTTGATTCGGGATACAAAAATAGATTATGTTTTTCTATCTGCTCTAAAAGGAGTTTTCCTGAAAATTTCTCATAAACAAGAACTGCCCAAGCCGAACCTTCTGCTGAAACTGCGGTTTCAGAGAATAGTTTTTTGAAATTTTCAATGTTTCCAAAGTTCTTTTCAATCTCTTCTTTTATCCTGCCTTCAGGATCGCCCGACTCTTTTCTCATATTTTCCCAAAAAAGAGAATGCAGGATATGTCCTGCCAGATTGAAAGAAAGAGGCTTTGAGACGCCTTTGTCCAGAAGACTGTTCGCCTTATCCACATATCCTTTGTGATGCTTTGTGTGATGGATAAAAAGCTGTTCTTCTGAAATGTAGGGCTCCAAGTCTTTATACCCGTAAGGAAGCTTAGGCAGACTATACATGTTCTTCTGCTTCTTTTCTGCCTTTTTCAAGCTCTTCACCCTGTTCCTGGTCAAGCCTTAATAACAATGTTTGGAATTCCCCCACGTGGGTTTTTTCTTCTCTCGCCACATCCAGAAGGATTTCTTTAAGCGACTTGTCAGTCGCAAGTTCGGCCATTTGTTCATAAAAATTAACAGCGTCTAGCTCTGCTATCATCCCCGCTCTAAGGATTTCCTGATTTAGTTTTTCTTTGGGAACTTTATCTATGTTTGTTGGAAGTTGAGATAACATATGTTTGAATTAAATATTTTGTTTATACTCTTTTCTTTCAGAATACTCCTGTTTTTTCCCTATATGCCACTGGCCCACCGGCCTTATATACCCCACGATCCTAGAATAAACTTCGCATTTCCTGAAATTTGAAAGGGAGGTATTTTTCTTATAGCACTCTTTGCATTTGTAAACAGTAATCTTTTTCCCGGAATCGTCGTAAACAAGAGTAAGGCCGTCCTCAAGTTCTTTTTTGCAGTCGTAGCATGCAATTTTTGCATTTTCCATAAAAATGTATATTATAGTAGTTTATTTTTCCGACCTTTAGTTTTTTGTTCTTTAATATTCCGCATTTTGAGCAGATTCCAGAAACATCTATTACCTTTCCGCAAGCTTCGCATATAAAATGAGAGTGGGGAGACGTGTCTGCGTCAAAATGTACAAAACCTTTGGTTAAAATTGCCTTAATATCCCCCCTCTTCTTCAGCTCCCCCAATATTCTGTAAACAGTCCCCCTGCTTATTTTGGGCATACTTCTTTTCGCCGCTTCATACACCTCTTCTGCGGTAGGGTGAGTTTTTACATTCCTAAGATAAGAGATTATAAAAGTTTTTTGGGGAGTTATCCTTTCTTTCATAATAGTAATCATTACTAATTATATTCTTTCTGGAGCATAGGTCAACTGTGGAAAAGTAAGGGGCTCGTCATAAGACGAGCCCATTGACCCATGCTTCGGCCATATCCTTCAGGTTGATTCCGCTAAAGGATATAGACCTTTCGTCCAAGAAAGCTACGGTTTGGCCCGGAAGCTCCTCTCTCCATTTTATTTCTATTCCCAAGGCATCTTTCATAGCTTTTGCTAAAGCTTCGCGAGGATCAGTTTCGCTGCAACCAGCTCCCCTTCTGCAGTCCGAAAGTTCCAGAGCAACGGTGCACAATGAATTTGTTTGAGCCATTTGGAACTTTGCAAGCTTCAGCGCTGGATCTTCGGTTTCACTTTCGTCGTACTTGTAGCCCAGCTCTATTTTCTCCATTACAGCAGCGTCCATGATTCTCTCCTTTCCAAAGAACAATGAATGAACAAAAAGCTCCTCCCTTCAAGGAGGAGCCGGATTTCTCAAGAAAATCTCAAGCGCGCCTCCTAAAGGAGAGTTCCGATAAATTAAGCAATAGGATTTGCGCGTTCATCATATTATAACTATATCATTTCAGAAAAATAATAGCAATTAATAGGTTAACATTTGCTGAAAATGCGTAAATTATAGTCTTCCAGTCTTGATATCATTCCTTATTTTTTCCACATAAGAATTAAAATAATATAGATTATGAAAAGTGGCAAGACTGGCAGCTGCCATTTCTTTTGCCCTAAAAAGATGGCATATATAGCTTCTTTTGTGAGTTTTGCAGACAAAACAACCGCATTTTTTATCTAACGGCTTTTGATCTTTTAAAAATAATCTTTTGTTTAGATCCAGTCTTCCTTCTGATGTAAAAGCTATTCCATGTCTTGCAAATCTTGTCGGGACAATGCAGTCAAAGGTGTCAATTCCCTCTTTTACAACAGGTAAGATATCTTCTAAATACCCTATTCCCAAGAGATGTCTCGGCTTTTCGTCCGGCAATTCTTTGACCACCCACCTTATCATATCAGCCATTTTCTTTTTATTGCTTCCAAACTCGCCCCCTATTCCAAATCCATCAAAATCAAGGGAGGATATAAACTTTGCGCTTTTTTTTCTAAGATCTTTAAACCTCCCTCCCTGAACAATTCCGTAAAGCGATTGATTGGTCTTCTTCGCCCCTAAGCAGGCGCTAGCCCATTTATGAGTCCTCTCAAGAGAATTTTCCACGTATTCTTTTTCTGCCAAGGGAGAGGTACATTCGTCAAATGCAAAAATAATATCTGCTCCAAGCATTTCCTGTATTTTAATGGATTCTTCCGGGCCCAAAAAAAGCTTTTTTCCGTCAACAGGAGATTTAAAAAAGACTCCCTTCTCCATTATTTTAACGTTTTTCGGAGTTGAAGAGGTGCTCAATATTTTTTTGTTTTTTAAAATCTTTCCGACATTTTGATCTCTTCCGAAGCCAAGAGAAAAAACCTGAAATCCTCCGGAATCAGTCATAAACGGCCGATTCCACCCAGAAAATTTATGCAGGCCTCCTGATCTTTGCACTAGAGCCTCTCCGGGCTTTAAATGAAGATGAAAAGTATTGGCGATCAGTATCTGGGTTTTTGTTTCTTCAACCCTTTTAAAATCAAGGGACTTCAAAGAGGCCTGGGTTGCAACGGGAACAAGGCAGGGAGTTTCTACCACTCCGTTTTCTGTTTCAATCAACCCAAGCCTGGCTTTATTTTTTTTAGAGCTTTTCAGGACCGAAAACTTCATGCCCTGATTCTAACAAAAAAATTCTGATTTGGGGAGAGGGTTTTATTCTCTGGTGTATAAACCCAAAAGTTCTGATTGCGCCAGGATTCGCCCTTCCATCGCAAAGATAAGGTCCTGCTTTGACGACTTGGGATGCAGTTTAAGCTCGGTATCTAAAGCGTAGAGATTAAATCTGTAATGATGAGCGCCCGAGGGCGGACAAGGCCCGCCGTAAGAATCCTTGGCAAAACTATTTTCAAGCTGAATGCCAGGGACAGAATCTTCCTCTATTATATTTGTATCCGGCTTTATATTATATACAAGCCAGTGATCCCAGACTCCGGTCATCGCATCGGGATCATCTACGATCAAAACATAGCTTTTCGTTCCTTCAGGGGCGTCAGTTATTTCAAGGGGAGGATTTACGTCTTTTCCGTCGCAGGTATATTTCTGCGGAATAAAGTCATTGTTTTCAAAAGCGGGGCTGGATAGCTTCATAACTTTATTTTACTTTTTAAAAATTAAAATAGTTTTAAAAACTTCTCCTTTGATCCGCCAAAAGCATAGCATATCTCTCTAAAGTCGCAGTGGGAACAGAACCTGCCGGGTTTTGCCGGAAATTCTTTGGTCTTATTTATTTCCTTTATTTTTTCCATTATTTTATTTCTAATATCTTTTGATTTGATTCCTTTTATATTTACATCCTTTATTTTCTTATTAAAAAGATAATAGAAGCTGGCCTGCTCAACTTTCCTGCCAAAATTCATTTCTGCAAGAAGCTTATACACCTCAAGCTGAAAAGGGCTTGATTTGCTTTTTCCTGTTTTAAAATCAATAACCTTCAGCCCGCCCCCTTCCGTCTCGTCTATCCTGTCAAATTTGCCTGAAATCAGATATTTGCCGCCTATGGGCTGAATCATTTTTTCGTAGTCTTCAAACGACTCCCTTATATTCCTGACCGGAACATAAAAAAGATTGGGATTCTGGCTTTCCAAATTAAAAAAGTTCCGGAGAAGAATCAGAGATTCTTTGTAAGACTTTCTTTCGTGAAGCAAGTCTTTAAATCCCCCGACCTCTCCTAAGGGGGGTGGTTTTGATGCGTCCTTTTCAGAATACCAGGCTTTCTTCAGGCATTTTTTAAGATTTGAAAATGTTCTTTTTTTATTGGGATAATAATAAAAAAGGGTTATAGCTCCATGCACCGCCTGGCCTTTTGTAGTATAGTCTCTGGGCTTAAAAAACTGCTTTCTTATAGGAGAAATATCGGGGTCAAGATAATTAAAAGAATACTGCTGTTTGCACTTGTCAAACGTATCAAGCTTGGAGAAAGAATATACCTTTGAATAATCAGCCATTTTTTCTGAAAGAAAAATAGGAATAAACTACAGAAGCGACAGAAGCCGATATCGCCGATGCCACAAGGAGAATATAGGGAAAAGGAGTAAAAATCCCAAAAAAAGAAATTATCCCCGCAGCTATAAAGAGCTTTCCTGAAAAGTTGTGCGTTTCTTCCCAGCTCCTGTCCGACTGTATGGTCCAGGGAGTTCTAATGCCCACAAACCAGTTTTTTTTAATGCGGGGAAGAAATATCCCTATGACTGCAAAAAGCAGGGATATTAAAGGAATTATTAAATAATTGATATTAAACCTGTATCCTATTCCATAAGATAAAACAAATCCGTGCAGAAGCAGAAAAAATACTATCATTGAGGATCTTATCCAGAAATAAGCGTTTTCAAAGCTCTCGTAATTTTTCTTCAAAGGATCTATTTTTGGCAATAAGAACATTAACAGATAAACTGCGAGAGAAAGAACCGGCAAGAAAAATGTCCCGAATTCTTTGGATCCGAAATCATCGGGTTGGCCCGAAGCGTTCCAGTGGATAGGAATCCTGTCCGGAAGGACAGGATAAAGAAAAAACGCGGCTGCAAAAGATATGATGATTAAAAAGATGAGAACGAGTTCTTTTTTCATATGAATTCAACAGGCCATCTGGGAATAAACTTTCGTCCTGTCGGCCTGGCTTTTTTAATTTTTGAAAAAATAAAAGAGCTGCAATGATTGGATCCGACGTTAGAAGCATTCAGGATATGCCCCGGACTCACAATTTCTTTGCTCAAAACTAAATGCTCCCCTTCTCTGCCAACATCCGTAGAAATGCTGTAGGGCTCAACCTCTCTCCAGCCCTCTCCGCTGTTTTCTGTCTTAGGATAATAAATTTCAACGGTTTCCTTTTTGGAGGCGGCGATCACTATAACATCTAGGATATCTTCAAACTCCATATATCCATAATAACAGCTTTTTTACAGGCCGGGAAGGACGCTTCCTTCGTACCATTTTTTGATCTCATCTATGGTGATTATATATCCTATGCTTTCTGCGGCACCCGAAATTATCCAGGCAGGGATTCCAATAAGTTCATTTTTATCGTTCAGGGCGGCTCCGCCGGAATTACCGGCATCTATTTTTGCGTCTGTTTTCAAGATAAATTCACCGAGCTTCCCTGAAATTATTCCTTGGGTATAATTCCAAGTTCCCGCCCCTATGGCAGGATATCCTATAATTGAAACTTCGTCTCCCGGGAAAAGGGATGAAGAGTTTCCCATCTCAACGTAAGGAAATTCTTCGGGAAAGGACTCTTCCCCGGCGCAGTAAACGCATGCCTCTGTGATTTTTAACACAGCCACGTCAAAACTGAAAACTCCTGGAGAAGCGGGTGAAGAAGCTATTATGTCTGCAGTATACTTAAAATCAACGGGCTTTGATATATCTTCTGTCACCCCCACATAGCAGGCAGGAGAAGACCTTATGACCGTTGCATCCTGGTTCAGGACAACATGCTTGTTTGTAAGGATTATGCCATCCGAGCTTATTATTGTCCCCGATCCTATATTCACGAAAGCGTTCTGCTCATAATTATCATCCGGACACCACAGCTTGACTACAGCAGACGCTTGGTCCGATTCAAAGGATCCTCCTCCCAATTCTCTTTCTATCTGGGAAATTCTTTTGAAAGATTCTTTCTCCCTCAAAGAGAGCTGATCCTCAACCGAATATTTATCCTGCCAAACAATATTTTCAGCTGAAACAGAGTAAACAAAGAGAAGGACAAGAAAACCCACTAAAATAATCAGCGTCAAAGATAAAACCCATATAACGGAAAAACCTCTTTTCATACTTATATTGTATAAAAAGAAGTTTGTATTTTTAATTAAAAACTAGATCACCTGCCAAATAACCAGCCCTCCCGCCACAATTGAACAGGCGAGAATGATTACGATGGCCAGACTTGTTGGAATTTGTTTGTTCATCTTATTAAGACCCTTAATATATTTCGTAAGTAATTACGGCTGTGACCTGAATTTTATTCTCTCCAGGCTCTATTTCGGGAGCATAGCTTGATTCAGACGACATGTTAGCATAATCCCTATAATACGGAACATAGTTGTTTTCAGAGTATGCAATAATTTTCCCGAGTTTTACATCCAAAGCGCCGGCCAGCTCTTCTGCTTTTTCTTTGGCTTTTTTAACTGCTTCTTCCCTTGCGATTTTTTCAAATTCTTCCTGATTTTCAATTATCAAGCTTAAGCTACTCACCTCGTTTGCCCCCCTTGAAACCGCCATTTCTATAGCAGATCCTATTTTAGAAATATCTCCCAGCTTCACCTGAAGCTCGTTTCTGGCTTCGTATCCAGCCAGAACTCTTGTTCCCTTAGATGCATAGTCAATATAGTCATATTTCGGGTAAATATTAAAGGAGGATGTTTTAAGGTTTTTTTCTTCTACCCCTATTTCCTTAAGGGATTCTATAATATTGTTCATTTTCTCTGAATTTTTCTCTAGAGCATCAGAAACATCCTTTGATTCAGTAATAACCGAAAAAGAAATCAGGGCTGTGTCTGGCTTTGCATATATCTCCCCTACCCCCGAAGAAGAAATCTCTGATTTGGAACGCAATTCCTTTGTTTTGCTATAAGCCCATATAGAAGAAGATATTATAAGGGCTATGACAAAAACCGAAAGAACCGCTAGGAAAAGAGACGTTAGTTTTCTATTTTCAAACATAATTAAAAATATTTATTTATATTGTTTATTAAAGTTTTTGTAATTTCTTCCACAGAAAGTTCGGGGTCGCACCCTTGATCCCACGTCATTGAAACAGTAAAGTCATATCCCTCGCGATAGAGAGAAGACATTTTCCTACCCGCGTCTATCTGGTAAAAAGTATTGCCTTGCTTTAAAATAACTTCGATTTTTTCCTTCTTCTGTTTTTGGTTGAATTTTAAATTCCAGTATTCTGCCCACTCTCCGTAATCTCTAGCCAGGGCTGCTATTTCCACCCTAGCAGAGCATTTCTTCGCGGTTCCCGAACACCAAGTCCTCCCCGCAGATTCTTTGCATTCTTTTGCAAAGTCAAGAGCATCCTTAAAGGTCTCGTTCACAATCACTTTCGCTTTTTCAAGAGAAAAATCAAGAATCTCGGAATCTGAGACTTCGCTATTTTCAATTTTTTCTGGCTCTCTTTTGTATAAAAAAATGAGAAAAAGAATCACCGCCAGAACAAATAAAATAATTATAGCGCTCTTTCCCATAGATAATAACGAATAGCTTGTTATTTCGTTTCAATATTCCAAACCATTCCCGGATCGACAATGATAAGCATCGCGGGAATTCGTAGAATATAACTCATATTTTTATTATAGCATCTTAAAATAGCTTTGGGAAACCCATGTCAAGAGAGTTCCGACATCTTCAGCCAAATTTTCGGATTCTGAAAGTATGATAGCTATTTTTTTATCTTTTACGCCAAACACAAAGATGCCTTCTCCAGAACTTGATTCTCCGCCAATAAAAGAACTGTTGTCCGGAAAAAGGTTGTTGCTTTTAAAATCCTTAAGATTTGAAGATACGCCCGCAACCCCATCTCCTTTTGTTATTTTCCAGATAAGAGGCTTGGTATTAGTTATATATTTTGCAAGCCGAAATGCATCTTCTGAATCTTTAATATTTTTTATAAGAAGGGACTCTGATTTATCATTGATAAGTTTTGGCAACCTTTTCTCTCCTAAAAAAGATTTGAAATGCTCAGCTGGATATGCCTGCCCCGAAAAAAGAGGATAAAGCAATTCTAAGACAGTGTATCCTCCTAGGATTCTTTCAAGATCTATAACCTCAACCGCTATAACTGCGGTCATCAGCCGGTCAAAAGAATAGGAAGAAAAGGATTTATTTTTATTTTTTTCTGCTAGAATTTTGCCAGAACCTATGTCTGCAACCAAAAAAACATCTGCTGAAATATCGCCCATGGGAATTTTCTCTCTCTTAAAAGAAAAGTCTTCTTTTTTGCTGTCTATAACCAAAACCGGCATATTCAGCTCTGACATTTTATATATTTCTTCGGCATCTTTATCCTTTAATCTTAAACATCCTCCCGAATAAACAGATTTGAGCTTCTCTCTTGAAGGATAGTACGGCTCTCCGTGAATGTAGTATTTCCCAAAATAATGAAGAGCATACGGCATAAAGACTTTTGCTATATTTGAGAAGCTGGCCTTATTCCCAGATAATATTTTATGGATTCCGGCGGCTGATTCCCCCCATGTCTTTGGATTTCCCTTTGCTATGATTTCAGCTTCTTTAATAATTTTTCCTTCCTTATAAAGCATCACTTTCATCTCTAAAAGATTGGCTTCTATAAAATCCGTTCCGTTTTCAATAAACTCAATTTTCACATCCTCAAAGGTTTTAACTATTTTAGGGTTTCTTTTTAGATTGATATGTTCTGCGGGATTATAAGATATGCTTTCTACTGCCTCCAAAGAATAAATAAAAGATTTTCCTATGACAAGGGCTGAAAAAAATAAAAATAAAATAAATGCGAAAAAACCTTTTTTATTCATTCTTGATTATCAAAACAAATTCACCCCTAGTTTCTCCCTGAGATAAAGCATGCTTCACTTCTTCTAAATTTCCCCTTAAAACAGTTTCAAATTTCTTTGTAAGTTCTCTGCCTAGGACGATTTTGGGATTGCCCTGGATATCTCCCAATGTCTTTATTATCCTGTGAGTAGATTCGTATATTATAACCGGGTACTTTGAAGATCTTACATCTTCAAAAAACTTTTTTCTTTTGTTTTTTGAGGGAGGAAAACCCAGAAAAATAAATTTGTCCATGCTAAAACCAGCTATACTTGCTAGCGCCGTCAGAGCCGAAGGCCCCGGAATAGGAATTATTCTTGCCAATCCTGATGCTTTTTCCACAAGCATGTTGCCGGGATCGGAAATTCCCGGAGTTCCGGAGTCAGACACCAAAGCCAGCTTATTCCCTTTTTTCAAGAGATTTAGGATATAGGATGTTTTTTCATCTTTTGTATGCTGATGATAACTGATAATTTCTTTTTTTATCCCAAATTTATCCAGTATCCTTGATGTCACTCTGGAGTCCTCGGCAAGTACAAAATCAGCTTCTTTCAGAACCTCCAAGGATCTCAAGGTTATATCTTTTAAATTTCCTATTGGGGTTGCCACTATGTATAATTCGCCCATAAATTTATTCCATATTAGCAGAAAATCTGCAATTAAAAAAGAAGCTCAAAAAAGCTTCTTTCTTAATAAGCGGCTTATTTCTTGCCCAGCTTGAATGAAACCACAGCTACGTAGATCGCAGCAAGTCCGACCAAAGCATAAACTATGCTGGAGATCACAGTCTCTCCGAAAATCGCAGAGACCAAGTTAAAATCGGCAAGGCCGACCAACCCCCAGTTCAATCCTCCTATAACCACTAAAATTACTGCGATTGCGTCAAGAACGTTTAAGTTTTTCATATATTAAAAAGGATTTAGAAAAGACGACCTTTTTTAGGTATTTTACCATAACTAGAGAATATGCCTGTGGAAAACTTTATAGATTTATAAATCTCTCTCTTATCTCGTCGTATTTATTGTCTGTGACCGCTTTGGTTACAATTCCGTTTTTTACTGATATATTTATTCTATGATCCACAATGACTTGCGCAAGACTTTCCCCCTCTCTGTCGCCATACCCTGCATTTCTTGAAGAAAAGCTATACTCCGCCTCAAAGCAATTTGCGCATTCTCCGGTTTTGGTTATCTTTTCAAATTTAAGATTCATCCCGTCAAATTTATAAGTCGGAGCGCTGTTTCTTATCCATGCCTCTGCTTTGGATTTAGCAAGATCTTCCCGGCTTGAATCTATTTTAAAAACAACGGGAACTTCAACCGTTCTGGCATTTTCTTCTAGGCCCGACGGATTCGCTTTTTCAAAAATAATTTTTCCGGTTTCAGAATTGGGAGAAAACTCCGGAGTCGCAGAAAAAGGAACAAAATCTTCTGTCATCCAGTCGCCCTGGGCCGAAGCAGGTTTTTGATCTAAAACCTCTCCATCTTCATTTACTATCTTCACCGGAAAATCTGCCTCAAAAAACCACCCCCCCCTTGCTTCGCCTTTGATATCAACTGAATTTTCAACTTCCTGGCCGGAATAAGGAGAAAAAATCCTGATATCTCCCGAAAGAATATGCCAATCGGAGGGGTTTACTCCGGAAATAGTTTTATCCGGCAAAACTTGCGTTTCTTTTATATCATGCGAACCGCATCCCTCTTCCATTCCGCAAGCCGCCAATTCCGTATAATATCCTTTAAATTCCGAACCGGGATAAAAAGCTATAATCCTGTAGCTTCCTTCAGGAACTTCTATTCTGTAATTTCCTGCCCCGTCAAAGCAAAATTCTTTCTCATTTTCTAAATTAATAGCGCAAACCTTAAAACCCTCCGGTGCATCTCCTTGAGGGTATTCCGCCTCTCCTTCTATAAAGCCCGTTTTAGAGGCCAATCCGGGCTCCGTCCAATAGTAATAAGCTGTTATTCCTGCAACTATCAAAACAAAAACGATGACTATAAAAATTGCTGTTTTGGTATTCATATGTTTAAAAATTAGTATCTATATAAAATTGGGCGCTTTCCAAAGCAAATCCTTCTGCTTTTGGCCTATCTTCAAACTTTTCTGAAAGCCATACAAGGGGGCTCTCCTCTATGTTTTTAGATCCGTCTATCGGAGAAATTTCTGCTCTTGGAACCCATTTCCCTTCTTCGTCTTGATACGCGTCCGCTTTAATTTGATAACCTTTGTGGTTTATTTCCCGCATAATGCAAGTTTAAACCATGAAAAGTTAACAAATCATTAAATCCTTCTTAACAAAAAATGGGCGGCGGTTCCCCCTCCCAAGGCAGTCGCTATCTGAAGCCAGAGCATTGCTGGGGGAAGTCCCGGTTGCCCCACAAAGATTACCATAAAATAGGAGGAAATGCAAAGAAACCCAAATTTCGCCAACCCGGCAGGAACAAAACCCCATTTTTTTCCAATAAGACCGAAAGAAACAGCTAAAATGGCATTTGACGCTATAATATACGGGATAAAAGGCGTAAGGGGCGCAAAACCCACGAATCCCGAAACAATGCTCGGCATAAATCCCAAAAGAACTCCGGCCTCAATCCCCAGAAGAGAAACCGAAAGGAATAAAACCATATTTACAATAGTCCCGGTTATGAGCTGTATTTTTATAAAAGGAGCTAAAATTGCCATTGATAGAAAAAATAGAAACAAGGCCGTTTTCGTCCAGACCCTATCAAGAGTTAAAATTGATGACTTCATATTATCTTATTTTTATTCTTAAATTCTTTATCATGATAAGTATGGAAGATTTTTCTGCTTAAATTTTCCTTTAAGATTTCTTTTACGATCGGATTTTCATGGGCTCTTCTGATCTTTTTATGCCGATCTAGAGAATAAAGCGATTCTGATCTTTTTTGCCTTATCCGATCATTTACCGGCATCGGCTGGCCTCCCCCGCCTATGCATCCTCCAGGACAAGCCATAACTTCTATGCAGGTATATTCTAATGCTTTATTAAGAATTTCTTTCACGTTTCCCAATCCTGACACAACGGCTATTTTCTTAATATCTTTGCCTATTTTAATCTCCGCTTCTTTTATCCCTTTCAATCCCCTTGCTTTTATAAAGTTTACGTCTTTTAATTTTTTTCCCGAAAGCTTTTCGTATGCTGTTCTAAAAGCCGATTCCATAACTCCGCCGGAAGCTCCGTAAATAATTCCGGCTCCCGAAGGATCCCCAAAAACATTATCAGCTTTTTTGGGCTTGAGGTTTTTGAAATCTATCTTTTTTGATTTTACCAGTCTTGAAAATTCTCTGGCAGTTAAAACATAATCAACGGGCTTAAACCCTTTTATTTTAAGCCTTGGTTTTAATATTTCATATTTCTTGGCGACACACGGCATTATTGAAATAACTATTATGTCTTTAGGGCTTATTTTATTCTTTTCGGCCCAATATGTTTTTATAAGCCCTCCTAAAATAATATGAGGAGATCTTGCGGTAGAAAGATTCTTGATCAGCTTGGGATAATGAAGTTCCACATACCTGACCCAGGCAGGACAGCACGAGGTGAGAACTGGCAAATTTTTGTTCTTTTTAATCCTTTCTACCACCTCTTTTGCCTCAAAAACTGTAGTGAAATCTGCTCCGACTGAAATATCAAAAACCTTATCAGCCCCCAACTTTTTGAGAGCTGAAACTATCTTACCCGTAACAACTGATCCTTCTTTCATCCCGAATTCTTCTCCTATGCTGGATCTTACTGCGGGAGCAAACTGAAAGATAATCTTTTTGCTTTTGTTTTTTAATGGCTCTTCTATTTCTTCAAATTCCCCCTTTGCTTCAAATGCCCCTGCCGGGCAATGCGTTATGCACTGGCCACAATAAATACAATCAACATTCCACTTAGAAGAGGGGGAAACCTGGTTGAAGCTTTTGTTATTTTTCTTTTCCAAGAAGCCCACCCCCTGCATCTTGCAAACTTCAATGCAGTTTCCGCAGTCTATGCATTTTGAACTGTCAAATTGGATAATCTGTCCAAACTGATAAACAGGAAATTTCTGTTTTCTGTCTTTAAATTTATTTATTCTGACTTTGTTTTCTTCGGCTATTTTGAGAAGATCGCATGCCCCGTTCCAGACGCAGTCATGGCATTCTTCCGCATGCTGCGCAAAAAGAAGCTCAAGATTGGTTTTTCTTGCTCTTTTTACTTTTTCAGAATCAGTGGACACTTTCATCCCCTCCGAAACATTTGTAGAGCAAGCAGGCACAAGCTCTCCTAAAACTTCCACACAGCAGATTCTGCAGTTTGCTTTTACTTTAAGATCGGAGTGGGAGCAAAGAGCCGGAATATATATTCCGTTTTCTTCGGCTGATTCCAGAATAGTCTTTCCCTCAAAGGTGGGAATCTTTTTTCCGTTGATTGTTATATTTATCTTTTTCACATCAGCTTATTAATTATATCCCTGAACGGCCCGGGGGCATTTTTCCCCAAGGGGCAGAAAGAAGTATTTTCCATGGCAAAGAAAATATCTTCCAGGGTTTTTTTATCCAGCTTCTTAGAGCTAATCATTTCTTTTATCCTAAACATCCCTTCTCTGCACGGAGCGCACTTATCGCAGTTTTCATCAAGCACGAACTGTGCCCACTTTTTCATAAGCTTTATGGGGTTGGTTCTTTTTTTGTCATAAACAATAATACAGCCTAAGCCCTCTATTTTTTTATCCAGCTCATTTTTAAGCAGGATTTCAGAGCCTGCCCTTGCAAAGAAATCAAATGTAGGATAGTTTTTGGTCTTTTCCAGAATTTCCTTTACAGCTGAATCTTTGTCCAGCATGAACACGCCCTTTTTTGGGACTTTTCCTGTTACAGTAAAAAATCTCTCATTCTTATACTCCCCCCTGGCTATTTTCCCTGCGCAATAAAAGGTTTCTACATTGTTTACAAGAGTAGGACATTCCCAAAGGCCTGATTCTGAAACAAAAGGAGGCCTTTGCCTTGGTTCTATCTCTTTTCCTTCTATGGCTTGGCAAGCAACTGTTTCCTCCCCTGCCAGATATCCTCCTTTCTTCTTAATAACAGCTATAGGAAGGCCCTTGGCTAACTTCCTTAGCTTGGGAGCAAAAAACCAATAATAGTCTTTCCTTAAATAGATAAATGCTTCAGAGTTTTTTATTTCCTTCAGGGCCTGTTTTATTCCTTCAACTACATATTCAGGATAGTATTTCAAAATATGGCCGTCTTTTAAGCTGTAGGGCTCTCCTTCAGATCCATTGCAGATTATATACCTTTTAGAACCCTTGGCCTTTTTTACCTTTTCCCATTTTTCAGCCGAAGGATAACAGCATCCAGATCTGCCGAGTATTTTATGCTTTTTCAACCCCTCTATAATGCTCTTTGCCATTAAGATATTTTACCACAAAATCTTAACAGTCAACTGTGAATAATAAAAGCTCCTCTAAAAATGAGCCTGGCTCACATGAGCCAGGCTCATTTTTAAGTAAGCTTAGTTAAAGTAAGTTTAGCTTACTTTTAGGATATCATGGCTTTTATCTTGATGCGGGTGATTTTTTCAAATCTTTCATTCTCGTCTAATTTCGCAGAAATGTATTTTATATTCCTCCTTATTTCAGGAATTATGATATATTCTAGGGCATTCACTCTTCTTCTTGTTTTTTCTATTTCAAAAGAAAGAAGTCTTGCTGTATGCTCAATATTCGCCAATTCAAGCATCACCCTTGAAGCATCTTTATATTTATTTACGCTCTCTTCCATTCCCATCGGAAAGGAAATATACGAATACCCTTGTTCTTTTTCTTTTATTTCAAAAGAAAATCTGGGAGTTTTCACACCCATTATGTTTTCTTCTTTGAAAGAAACTTCCGCCTCAACAGTCGGGATAAGAAAAAACTGTTCAACCTCCTTCTGCATCAAAGGAGATGAAATTATCGCAAAGTTCCGGGAAGCATCCGAAAGCTTTTCTTCCATTTCTTTCCTTTTGGACTTTGCTTCTTTTATAATCTCCATAAACTTCTTCATCAGGCCATCCCTCTTTTCCTTCAAAAGTTTGTGGCCCCTTAAAGAAGTTTTCAGTTTTCTTTTGAGCTTGATAAGCTCAATTCTAGTCGGCTTTATTTTTTGCATACTTTGCGATATGTTCTTCTTTGACTCTTTTCATTTCCTCTTTGGGCAGGATAGAAATAAGCTCCCATCCTAAAATAAGAGTTTCTTCTATGGATCTGTCTTCTAAATATCCTTGGGAAACAAATCTTTTTTCAAATTCATCCGCAAATTTCAGATATTTCCTGTCCACTTCGGTTAGGGCTGATTCCCCCAAAACCAAAGCAAGCTCTCTCACCTCCCTGCCTCTTGCATAAAAAGCGAAAAGCTGGTTTAAAACCCCGGAATGGTCTTCTCTTGTTTTTCCCTCGCCTATTCCTTTATCTTTGAGTCTGGATAAAGAAGGAAGAACATCCACGGGAGGATATATCCCTTTGTTGTGGATTTCTCTGGACAAAAGTATCTGGCCCTCTGTGATATATCCCGAAAGATCTGGTATGGGATGCGTAATATCGTCATCGGGCATTGTTAATATTGGAATCTGGGTAATTGATCCTTTTTTATTCTTTATCTTCCCCGCTCTTTCGTAAAGAGTGGAAAGATCGGTATAGAGATAACCAGGATATCCTCTTCTCCCCGGAACTTCTTTTCTGGAAGCCGAAACTTCTCTCAATGCTTCGCAGTAATTTGTCATGTCGGTAAGAATCACAAGAACATGCATGTCTTTTTCAAAGGCCAAAAATTCAGCCGCAGTCAATGCTATTCTGGGCAAAGTGATTCTTTCTATAACAGGGTCGTCCGCCAGATTTATAAACAAAACTGATTTTGACAACACTTTTGTTTTTCTGAATTCTGAAATAAAGAATTCTGCCTCCTCAAAAGTTATTCCCATCGCCCCGAAAACAATAGAAAATTTCTCTCCCCCCCTAACCTTGGCCTGCCTTGCAATTTGAGAGGCGAGCTTGGAATGAGGAAGTCCTGCTCCGGAAAATATTGGAAGTTTTTGGCCCCTCACCAAAGTATTTAATCCGTCTATTGTAGACACTCCCGTCTGGATAAAATCTTCAGGATACTCTCTGGCATAAGGATTAATAGGAGACCCGTTAATATCAAGGTATTTTTCTACAATTACTTCCGGCCCTCCGTCTTTCGGCTCTCCGGCCCCGTCAAATATTCTGCCCAAGACATCCGAGGACAATCCGAACTTCATTGTTCTGCCCAAAAACTTTGCCTTGGAGTTTTTTAAATTCATCCCGCGGGTGTCTTCAAATACCTGCACCACAGCTCTGTTTTTTGCGGCCTCCAAAACCTTGCCCCTCTTTATGGATCCGTCTTGAGTCTCTATCTCAACCAACTCGTCGTATTTGACTCCTTCCCCCCCGTCCACCACCAGCAAGGGTCCGGCCGATTCTGTTATTGTCTTATATATCTTAAGCATTTTACTTTATTAAATTAAATTGTTCTAAATTATCCTCTTTCACAAGCTTCATTTTAGAAACCTTTTCTTTTAAGGCACGGCCTAGAATATCTGCTATTTTCTTTCCCTGCTCTATTTCTTTCAATCCGGATTCATATATTTCTATAATAGTTTTTATCATGAAATACTGTTTTTTCAGAGAAGTAAAAGAATCTACGTCCAAAAATGCGTTTTGATGCAAGAAGTCCTCTCTGATGATTTTGGCTATTTCAAGAAGGAACTGGTCTTTTAAAGACAATGCGTCCACTCCAACCAGTCTCACTATTTCTTCAAGAGCAGATTCTTTCTGGAGTATTCCCATAGCTTTGGCTCTGTAATCATTAAATCCAGAGCCCCCTTCTTTCTCCAAAAACTCTCCGATATTCTGATCGTACAAAGAGTAAGAATTAAGCCAGTTTATCGCCGGAAAATGCCTCTTATAAGCAAGAGAGGAGTCCAGGGCCCAAAATACCTTAGTGACTCTTAGCGTATTCTGGGTGACCGGCTCTGATAAATCCCCTCCCGGAGGAGAAACCGCTCCCACAACAGTGAGATATCCCTTTCTATCGTCAGAACCCTGGCATTTGAAGCATCCTGCTCTTTCATAAAAAGCTGCTGTTCTGGATCCTAGGTAAGCAGGATATCCTTCGTCTCCGGGCATCTCTTCCAAACGGCCCGAAATTTCTCTTAAGGCTTCCGCCCATCTGGAAGTGGAATCAGCAAGCAACGCTACCGAATAGCCCATATCTCTAAAGTATTCGGCTATGGTTATCCCTGTATATATGGAGGCCTCTCTGGCGGCAACCGGCATATTTGAAGTATTTGCTATTAAAACCGTTCTTTCCATTAGGGGCCTGCCTGTTTTGGGATCTTTGATTTCGGGAAACTCGGTCAAAAGATCTGTCATCTCATTTCCCCTCTCCCCGCATCCGATGAAAATTATAACGTCAGCATCGGACCATTTGGCAAATTGATGCTGGACAACCGTTTTTCCGGAGCCGAAAGGCCCGGGAACGCATCCTGTTCCTCCTTTTGCCACGGGGAAAAATGTATCTATGACTCTCTGCCCGGTTATAAGAGCAGTGCTGGGAATTAATTTCTCTTTGACCGGCCTGGGATCTCTGATAGGCCATTTATGCGACATCTTTATCTCCTCTTCCCCTGCCTTGGCAATAACATCTTCAATAGTATAGTTTCCGGCTTTAGCGATAAAAGACAATTTCTCTCCTTTTAAATACGGGGGAGCCATTATCTTATGCAGAAAGTTCGGAGTTTCCTCTACCGTTCCCAAAATATCTCCCGGAACTATTTTATCCCCCTCCTTTTTTGAAGGAACAAACTTCCACTTCTTATCAGGATCCAAAGCTCTTGCCTCAATTCCACGCCCAATAAAAGCTCCTGATTTTTCCATAAGACTTTTTAACGGCCTCTGTATGCCATCGTAAATCCCCGAAAGAAGACCCGGGCCAAGCTCTACAGCCAATGGCTGGCCTGTTAGAAAGACTGGCTCTCCGGGGCCTACCCCGGAAGTATCTTCATAAACCTGGATAAAGACTTCTTCTCCCTGGATTCTTATTACCTCTCCTATTATTTTATCTTCCCCCACCTTGACCACTTCGTACATTTTAACATCTTCAAGCCCTTCAGCTACAACTAGAGGGCCTGTGACTTTCTTGATTTTTCCTTTTTCCATAATTTTATATGTTTAATTCAGAGCCAAGCGCTCTTTCTATTATTTTTTTGAGACTGTTTTTTCCCGCTTCAGAGGACTTTTTAGCCCCTGGAATTATTAAAACTGCGGGAAGGGTTCTTGAATAAAGATCTTCAACTTCTTTTTGATATTTTTCTTGTATGTCTTCTGTTATAAAAATTATTGCGTATTCCTCCAATCTGGACTTTATCTTCCTGAATTCTTCTTCGGTATCCACACCCAAGGCATCCACGCCCAAAGAATTAAAGATAAGTATTGACTTCTTTTCTCCTATAACTCCTATCTTTTTCATAAAGGAAGAAGGTTCTGTTTAACCTCGTCTATGGACAAACCCGACTCTTTTGAAAATAAAATCAGCCTGATATTGGAATAACAGTTCATTTTTTTATAAAAATAAGCTATTATTTTATCCAACCCCGATCCTCTCTCGGCTTCTGCCTCAAAAACCTTGCCTGCGATATAAGAATCAAGCTCTTTCTCCAGCTTAGATTCTGATCTGTGATTTTTATATCTTTTTAAGATAAGCTCCAAATCAAACATCTCCAAGAATTTATCCACATTGCTCTCTCCGATTTCTTTTCCTATGTCCAGTATGCCCTTGATTTCGTCTTCCGAAAAATTGCCTCCTTTTAAAAAGGTCTTTTCTTTTTTGATTTTATTTTTTATATTCGCCACGTCTATTTCCAGCATTGCTGTTTCCAAGGCCAACCCGCCTATTTTTTTTGCAAGATCCATCTTTGTTTCCAAATAAGCTATGTCAACGGAAGATTCTATAGAAAATAAGTCGGTTTTTCCGTTCAGCATCAAAACAGCTTTTTGAAAAAGCTTTTCTGAAAAAGGGTTTTTGAATTCTCTTTTTTTAAACTGATCTTCCGAAGCAATCGCGCATTTGAAAAATATATCGGTTTTTCCTTTCAGCGCAATTTTTAGGTTCAGGGCGTCAAATTTCAGAAATAAAAAATAGGAAATAAATTCATTCTCATCTCTAGAAATCTGGTCTACGAGGCCATTAAGAATCAAAAGATCTTTTTCTATTATTTTTTCAATATCTTTTTCATCCAAAGCCGTTTGGCCCATATCGGTGTCAAAGAGAACCTTAAAGGCCTCTTCTTTTGACGGAGAGTTTAACATCCTTTCCTGGTCGGTTTTATCAAATATATTCTTTTCTTTTACGTCCAATACCCCAATAGCATATTCAAGCATATTTTCAGGAAAAAATTATCTTGACTATTTCCGGATCCGCCTTTTGTCTTATAAATTTCAAGATGCCGGAGATCCTGAAATCAAATTCTACGCTTTCACCGATAACCACAAATCCTTCTTCTCCCAGGCCGGCATCCACAGGAACATTTTTGGCCAGTTTCTTAAGAATGGGGGCCGTTTTTTTGCCGGCTGATATTTTCATAGACTTTAATTCGGGAACCTTTTTGAACAGAGCTGAAATTACGGCCTCAAATTCTTTGTCCGAGAAAGACAGTAATTTATCTTCGGCTTTTTTGTAGGCCTCTGACAATATCTCTCTTTTTGCTTTTTGAAAAGCAAAGCCTGCTTCGGATCTTTTTCTGGCCTCAAAGTCATCAAGAATGCTTGAGAATCTCTTTTCTAAGGATTTTCTTTTTTCCTCTTTTGCTATCTTGAGATCCAACTCAAAATCTCTTTCAGCTCCTCTGATTTCCTGCTCTTTGTTTTTTTCAATCTCTCTAAGCTCCAACTCCGCTCTTTCTTCTATGTTTTTTATTATCTCTCTTACCATTTTATACAATATTAATTCCCTGTATTAGAAGAATTGTTGCAAGCAAACCCAAAACCGCATATGTCTCCACCATAGCCGCCAAAATAACTCCCTTTCCTGATTCCTGCGGTCTTTTTGCCACTATGTTCATTCCTGAAACCGAAACCATGCCCTGGAAAATTCCGGAAGCCAATCCCCCTATGGCAATAGGAAGGCATGCAAAACATATGGCTAATCCCGTTTGCCAGGAAATAAAAGGAATCTGGCCGGAAAGAAGCCCTAGTTTTAAAATAACCCAGAATGCTCCAATAAACCCGTAGATACCCTGGGTTGAAGGCAATGCCTGTAAGAGCAAAAGCTTTCCGAACTTTTCAGGTTCTTCTGAAACTATGCCAGAAGCCGCTCTTCCGGCTTTTCCTACCCCTATTACAGAACCTACTCCTGCCAGAGAAACCGACAGGACAGCTCCTAAAACTGATAAAGCTAATCCCAACATTTTTTTGTGCCGGCAATCCTATTAAGACTGACTGGCAAATTAATTTATTTCTATATACTTTAAATCGGGCCCCAGGGGTTTTAGTCTTCTCCCCCCTCCTTCAAGGAACTTAGGGAAAAACTCCACAAACTGAAGACGGGCGGAATGAATAAATCCACCCAGGGCGTTTATGCCTAAATTAAAAATGTGGCCTCCTACTAATATCAAAGCCGCCACAATCCAGCCAAAATAAGGAATCATATCTTTAAAAAGAAATGCTATCTGGTTGACTATCAGAGCTATTACCCCTGTTCCCAGGCCCAGAGCCATAAGTCTGGAATATGACAATATATCAGAGGCGGTTCCTATCATTCCCTGCAAAATCTTAATGGCGCCTATCAATGGCCTTAAGAATATCTTTTGCCCTCTTGATTCTTCCCACAAAAGAAAAGCCAGAGACGAGAAAATAAATATAGGAGCTATAACCCCGAGAAAGGCGAACTTAAAAGATAAAACATAGAGCCCGAAAGAAAGATAGAGGAGGATCCAAGAAATTCCTCCTAAGATAGAATCTGCGTCCTTAAATTTCAGCCCCTTTATTATTTTAACTATCTGCGAAAAGCATATCTGGATATATCCCAGAGCAAAAGAAACGCCCATAAAAAGAACCGTGTCTTTTATAGGATCTATTACTTTTAATCTTTCCATAAAAGAAATCCTCAAAGAAGAGGGGCTTGTTCCAAAATAACTTCCGAAGAGAACCCCCATTACAAAGGTAGATATCCCCCCATAAAAGAGAAGTTTTAAAAGCTTGTTTTTCCCAAACCTCTTTTTAAAAAATAACAGAGGGATAAGGGAAAAAATAGCCAGCATCAGTCCGTATGCGGCATCCGTTATGCAGATCCCAAAGTAAATTATAAAGAAAAAGGCAAGATAGGGCGTAGGGTCAATCTCATTTTCAGCAGGAAGGCCGAAAATATCCGTAACCGATTGGAATGGAGCTATCCATCTGTTATTCTCAATCGCAACGGGAGGCTTGTCCTGTTCTTCCAGCTTAAGATCGGCTATCCTTATATCCCTTGAAATCCTTGCGCATTTTAATTCAAGCTCTTTTTTTTCTTTTTCTAGCGCCCAAAAAATCATATAGTTTAAAATTCCGGTTTTTCCTGTTTTTCTTCCCGCCTCCGCCTGTCTTCTTTCAAGGCAAAGAACATCATGATATATTTTGAAATCGTTATAAGAGAGAGCTATTTTGGCTATTTCTTTCTTTATTTCATCCTCTCTTTTTTTTATCTTTCTTATTTCCTCAAGGCATTTTTTCTTCTGCAAAGAAGGAATTTCTGGAAATCTATAATCTACAATCTCTCCCCTGCTTTCTTCTATGAATTTAAGAAAGTCTTGTTCTTTTTCTTTCAGCAAAAAAGCTTTATAAAAAAGCGCGTTGATAGGTTTGATATAAAATTTAGATTCGCTCACTTTTTTTTCTTCCAGCTTTAAAATAAAAGAACGGGAAAATTCGGTTTCCCGGGGAATAAAATCAAGTCCCTCAAACATTTCAATCTCTTTCAAGTCGGAGTTGTGATTTTTAAGTTCTTTGTTTTGAGAACTTAGCTCTTTCTCAAGCTCTATGACTTTCTGGACCATTTCATTGAGCTTGCCAGGATTCTTGAATTTAGCCACATCCTCTTTTTTTACTTGGATTTTAGGATTGTTCAATTTGTAAATAAAGGACTCTTTTTTTGCGAAAGACGAAAGAAAATTTACCGCAAAACTGGCAGAGGATATCAGATAGTCTATATTCTGAATATTCTCGTCAGTCCCTTCCTTTTGGAAATTAGATTCTATTTCAATGCCTTCAGAATCTTTTATCAAATCTAAAACGCTCTCTTCTTTGTCTTTTGGAAATGCTATTATGTATTTTTTTGCAACCTTAAGCATTTATTTGAACAGGATTTTAATTATATGCTCCACCGCCTTATTAAGGTTATTTTTTTTCTTTTCCCCGATCTTTTCAAGATCTTTTTTCAGCTCTCTTTGAATTTCAGACTCTATTTCAATCATTTTCTTTTTTGTAGAATCGTCCAGTTTTTTGATTTCGTCTTCCGAAACTTCAGATTTCTTTTCAAGAGCCGAAAAAAGCTCTGTTTTTCTTTTTAAAACTTCTTTTTGGGCCTTTTCTCTTGCCTCTGAAATCCTGCCCTTATTCAGATCTTCACAATTAAGTATTTGGTTTAATTCGTTCATAATTTAAAAAATTAAAATACAGTCTATTGTATACAGCAATAACAAAAAAGTCAATGATTTTTGGAAATAGTCCAACTAAAAAAGAGCCCTCTCGGGCTCTCTTGTTAATTTATCACCGTAATTTCTATATCCTCTATTCCGGGAAACTGTTTCAGAGTTTGCTCTATCTGGGATTTTATCATAGCTTTAGAGCATAAACCCCCTAGGTCGGGCATAGGATCTGAAGAAAGCCGGATCTTGGCAGTTTTACCATCTATTAAAAACTCCTCTAGCTGAACTCCTTTTTTAATAGCGCTGAAATATCCGTTTTTTTCTTCTTCCCCCGAAGGGCCTCCCAAAAGCTCTTCTAAGGATGATCTTTCTGATTTCTCCTTTACTTCTCTTTCAACCGGATAAACCCAGCCGCAGTCAATGGGAAGATCCATTTTCCGGCTGTTTCCGAAATAAAGGGCTAGAGTTTCTATATCTTCCCTTCTTGTTTGCTCTCCTTCTACAAATTCTTCTTTCGTGTCAGATGCTGTGTAAACAGCCCATAAAACAATGAGGATGGCGATTATAATTAAGAAACCTACTAAAAATTTATTCATATTTTAGAATACGGCGTCAACTATAGCTATAGTTAATGCTAATATTATGCTGAAGATAACAGCCCACCAGAAATTCTTTACTTCAAATCCGGGAATGATATAGCTTGCAAGCATAATCAGGAGGGCGTTTATAACAAAGGTAAATAATCCCAAGGTAAGTATATTTATTGGAAGCGTAAGAAGAATAAGAACCGGCCTCACAAGAAGATTCAATACCCCCAGAACTAAAGCCACAAGAAGAGCAGTGGTAAATCCCGCCACCTGTATGCCTGGCAGTACAAATGCCACAACTAGAATCACCAATGTTGTTATTATCCAGTTGATTATTATGTCCATAAAATTCACAGCATTTTATTGTAAAGAGAAACTGTCGCATAAACGAGTATCCAAACTATAACAGACGAGATCACAAGCCCCAAGATAAGATAACCCCAATTTATCTCTTCTGAAACAAATCCTCCGGGAGTCATAACCGCCAAATCCGGAATGATAGAAGCAATGATAAGAAGGACTATAAAATAAGCAACAAATACTACTGTGGCCGCATTCGCCAGTTTTATTGGATGAAGCATGGCAATTATTATTTAATAAATAATATCTCTGATTCTGTAGCCCTCTGCAACCGGAGAAAGCACAATCTCCCCCACTCTCCGCCCTAAAAGGGCTCTTCCAAATGGGGACTCGTCCGAAATCTTGCCTTTGTCAGGATCTGTTTCGGCGGTTCCCACCAGCCATATCTTCTGGATTCCCTTTTTCCCCTCAAGGAGAACCTTCGCTCCCAGCTGGACTATATTCCGCCTTTTCTCGGGAGGAGTCTCTATGACTTTCGCATTCTTGATTATCTGCTCCAGTTCTTCAATTTTTTTCTCAAGAATTCCAAGCTCTTCAAGAAAAAAGAGGTAATCGGAATTAACCGCATCCGACTCAAAAGAAGGAGGAATATCCTCTTTTGCCCTGACAAGCTTTTTTCTTAAAAAGGTGTATTGTTTTTTTATTCTGTTAAACCCTGATGAAGTAAGATAAAATATTTTTTTTGTTTCCATATGCGAATATTATCCCAGACGCAGAATTAAAAAGATATTAAAAAACCCGCTTTCCGGCGGGTTTCTTTTCAAGATATTTGGATATGCTCTTTAGATTCTATTTTGTATCCTTCTCCATGCATTGTTTTTATAACCTGCTTGTCCTTGCCGTCTCCTATCTTTTTTCTCAACCTGCTCACATATACATCTACGATGTTGCTAAAAGAATCAAAGTTGAAATCCCAGACCTTGCTTGCTATATCTTCTCTCTTTACCATTTGATCGGGATGGCGCATAAGATATTCCAAAAGCCTGTATTCTGTAAGAGTAAGCTTTATCTCTTTTTTTCCTATTCTGACTGTTTTATTTGACGGATCCAGTTCAAGCCCCGAAAGGGAAAGCTTTGAAGGGAGAACGATTTTGGGCCTTCTTGAAACCGCTCTTATTCTTGCCACCAATTCCTGGAAGCTGAACGGCTTTACAAGGTAATCATCCGCTCCCGCATTAAGCAATGACACTTTGTCTTCTTCTGAGTCTTTTGCGGTAAGAACAAGTATGGGAATTGAGATCCCTAGTTTTCTTATATTTTTGCAAACTTCAAATCCGTCTCTTTTGGGAAGCATCAAATCCAGCACCACCAAATCATAATCTTTATGATGAACTTCTATTCTGCGCTGGCCGACTTCTCCGTCGCCCACATAATCAACCGTATATCCTTCTTTTTTAAGAGCATCTCTTAAAAGTTTGGCTAAATTCTCTTGGTCTTCAACAATTAGTATTTTCATATATTATAAATATTATATATGTAAGATTAAAAAACTATTACAATCTCTGTTTATCAGAAAAACAATAAGGAAGCAATCTTTAATTGTTTTTTAACGGCTTATTTCGTATATTTTATCCATATGAAAAACGAAGCTATCCTCTGGATCGTGGACACCGATACCAAGGTAATGAATAAATTCAAGAAAAAACATTTTTCGCTGGCTGTTTCTATTCTGTTTCTGGCCGGTCTCTTTGCTTTTCTTATCTCCTGATTATCACTTCTAATTTCTGAATGGCTCTTCTATTTCTCGCAGAAATATTCTTAACAGTCGTATTGCATGCTTCGGCTATCTCTTTGAGTTTCATATTTTCAACATATCTCATTACAAGAACATCCTGGTAAATCCTGGGAAGTTTTTGCATAATCTCAAATACCCTTCTTGCCAAATCGTTATTTTCAAACAGCTCTTCTTGCCTATAAGAAAGCTTTGCGGCTTTTTTGCTGCTTAAAATTTCTTCCAGACTTCGCCTATCCGTAAATTTCTTCTTCCTGTATAAATCTATGATAAGATTTTTTGCCACTCTGTAAAGAAAGGGGCGCATTTCTCTGACGGTCCTTCCTTGCTTCATATACTTCCAGGTTTTTGTAAATGTTTCTTGGGTTATATCTTCGGCTATATCGGCAGAATACACCCTGTAAAAACTATATCTGTAGATTGAATCTGCGTATCTATCGTATATTTCCGAGAATTCTTTCTTCTTTTCATAGATTTCTTTGTCTTTTCCGTAGCTCCTTGACAAAACTGTTTTATTAAAATAATATTAAAAGCAAATTTTGTTTAATTAAAACCAAAATTATTATACATGAAAATACATAAAGATACTCTTAAAAAATCCTTTATAGCTTCGCTAATTATCATTTTCTCGGTCGCCCTCTATTCTTCAGCCGTTCTAGCGCCCGAAAGATTCAACGCAGTTCCTAAAAAAACAATTAGCTTAGAAGAAATATTGCAAATCCTTCCGGTAGAATCTGTAAAAGAAAGCCTGGTCCAGAATTCCTGGGCCACGGCTATTTTTTTGCCGCAAACCCACCAACAACCGGGAAGTTCAGCTAAGAGTTTAGTAAATGACGAAGCCGAGCTTGTCCAGAACCAGATCTACGAAGTGCTTTCTTATCTCTCTCAATCAGGAACAGATTTTATAATGACAGAGGGAGAACTATATGGGCCGGTTGAGGAGGAAAAGATAAATAATCTAGAAAATCTAATCAAACTAAGGGAATCTTTTGCTTCTCAATCGGAAGAAATAAAATCTTTGATTTCAAACCCCGAAGACTACGGCCATTTTTCAAAGAGCGCTGATGCCTATCTCTCTCTCTTAGACAGGGAAATAACCCTTGCCGGAGCAGCCAGTATGCTCAAAGCAAAAAATGAGCATGTATGCCTTTATGGATCGGAGGTTAAGAAAACCCAGGATGAGTCGGCCGAAATAGTCAGAAACTATATATATTTGGAGGATCGCAAGGATCAGCTTTCGGGAAACAGCAGTAAAAACAGCGCATTATCCGCCCTGCAAATCATAGGCGGCTTCCAGGACACTCCGGAAAAATCGCTGGAAAACGATATACACCTTATGCTTTCCTGCCCTAATTTTACGTTAAGGCAAGAAGCCGGAGAGCTTGAGCAGATGTATGGAAAAATTGAAGGATTAAGATCGAATAAAACAGTTTCTTCAAACCCTAAAAGAACTGATAATCCATATAAAAACATTTATTCCATAGATAAGATAGACTTGCTGTTATCCGAAACAGAATCTGATATTAACAATGTTGTTGTTGTCAAAAGAAATAAAGAAACTGCCGAAAACTTTGCCAGGGCATTAAAAGAAAACGATCTTAACGAAGGCATTATTCAATTCGGAGCCGGCCACGAAGAAGGACTTGTAGAAGAGCTCAACAAGCTCGGGATAAGTGTAATTACCGTAAAAGTAAAAGGCGGGAAACAGAATTAATTTCCCGCTACATATATTTACGACGGGTCTTAAAAAGAAATTCTAAAACCAAAAGGCGGCCCTTTTTGAACCGCCTTCCTCATCCTCCTTAGTCAAATATTCCGCCGCTGCCGCCGAATAATTCATTGAGAATTATCAACTGCCCCAAATCTCCTCCAAAAATCCCTCCGTTGGAGCCGTTAAACAGATTGCCTGTTCCGTTCCCAAAGAGAGACTGGAGTATAAATAGATCTCCCAAATCCGTATCGCCCCCTCCTAGAATATCGCCGCCGCCAAACAGTTCGCTCAAGATGAACAAATCTCCCAGATTGTTTCCTCCGTTGAATATTCCCTCCGAAGATCCTATCCCTGCTGTCGGAAGAGCAAGCACTTGTCCCGGAAAGATAAGATCGGGATTTGCGAGATTGTTCTGGCTAGCTATAGACGGCCACAAATTAGCGTTCCCCAGATAAACAGCTGCTATTCCCGAAAGCGTATCCCCCGGCTGGACAACTACAGTTCTGCCTGTTGAAGTTCCTCCGTTGAACACTCCCCCAGAAAAGAGCTGGTCTAAGATAATGAGATCTCCGAGATCCGTATCATCTCCGCTGCCAAATAAGGCAGCTTCTGTGGGAACTGCCGCTCCGGCGCCGACAACTACGACTCCGGCTACAGCAAGACCTAGAGCAAATTTCTTTATTTTATTTTTCATGTTTTTTAATTTTTACCTTTCCTACCCTCCTCCGGCCTTTTTGTGAGGGCCGCAAATACTAAGGAAGGTAGCTTATAATATCTCTGCAGCCCTCAATAATTTACGACGCGTTTTCCCTTTTTTTTCTACAAACTTGCCAGAAACGCTCAAAAATATATAATAAAAAAATGGAAGAAAAAATAACCTGCCTCAAAACTTTCAAGGAGGCCTTAAAAAAGACGAAAAAATGCTGTTACTTCTGCGGAAAGAAAAAAATAAAGAAAATTATAATAGAGGACGGAAAAAAGCGGATAATAAAAAGCAGATCTTGAAAGATCGGCTTTTTTATTTTCATTCCGTATCTTCTAAGAGATCGTCAAATTCTGATTCTACATCCGCAAGCTTGGGAAGATTCAAGGAATCCAGCTTCTCGTTTATTCCCTCCTCTGAAGTAAGATCTGAATGGAACTGATTAACCACTTCTTCGGACGAGACAAGCTTATGATACTTGTCTTTTTCTTTAGCGGCGAATTCTTTTACGCTTTCTAAGTTTCCCCTCTCTTCTTCAGAATAGTCCTCATCTGAAGATTCAAGTATCGGATCAAAAACATTTTCATCCAAAAACTTCAAAAGCTTATCTTTTTTATCTTCCTTTTTTGCCATAGCTATTATTTTTAAAAGTTGATAATGCGACAACTAGATACTAATCCATGGTCTCTTAAAAAACTGTTAAACAAAAACGGCCTCAAAGCCGTTATTTCTGCTCTCTGATTTTTATCTTCTTTTTTAATTAATTCCTATATATTGACTCTTCAAAATTAAGAATGTAGAATACAAATACATTCCGCGGTAGCTTCAGCCAAAGGCTGATCCGCCTCCGGCGGACAATGGTTATGTTCTTTGTATATATTTTAAAAAGTTTAAAAAATGGCAAAAGATATATTGGTTGCACAGGAAAAGAACCAGAGATCAGAATAATAGAGCATAATTCTGGTTGCAATAAGTGGACTAGAGTAAATAAGCCCTTTAAGCTTATTTATAAAGAATTATATAATAGTAAAACGGAGGCACTAAAAAGAGAGAACTTTTTAAAATCTGGCCAAGGAAGAAAATTCATTGATCAACATATTCCGCGGTAGCTCAATGGTGGAGCAAGAAGCTGTTAACTTCAAGGTTGCAGGTTCGAGTCCTGCCCGCGGAGCCGAGATAGACGAACAGGAACAAAACCTCCTATTTTTCCTTTTTTCAAAAAGCCTAATTTCCTATTCAAAAACTGTTTCCATATTTTTATGTTTTGCCCGTTCTGGCCTTGACTTTTTAGATAAATAAGCGCATAATTTAGCTATTGTTAATTTGTACATTCAATCCCCTGCATAGATCGAAAGGAGAAGTCATGCCGAACGTAGAAATTCATGGAATGGGCAAACGAGAGGAAGCCAATCAATTGGCAGACAAGATCTTCCAACTTTTTGCCGACAAACCATATGTCGATGAGATGGTTGTCACCATCTTCGACACGTTCGTCCGGGACAAGGAAGGAGATTCGCAGCCGTTCCTCCGTCTGGCAAATTCATGCCAAGACCACACGACAGAAATTATCCAGAAACTCCGCCGATTGGGACTTGATGTCGAGCACGTTCAGCTCCAGGCATTCTACCCCAAGCAGACAATCATCGCGGTTTCAGTCAACGAACTTAATAAGTTCGGCTGCCCTCACTGTGGATATCGTTCGGGAGCAATGCCTGTTTCCGGCGGCGGATCGGGAGTATGGCAGTGTGGAGAGTGCGGAAAGACTTGCTGCGTTCTTGCTGAAGGTGTCGTCAAGTCGACAATCGGCTTCAATGGAGAGTATCCCGAATTGCAGTCGCATCCCCGACGCGGCACGCCAGCGCATGGGCGACCTGACAACAAGCCGGATAGCGGAGGCGAATTCTTCCGTTCTCGTGGAATCGGGCTTGATGACTGCAGTTGTTTCGTTTGCGGCACGAAAGGGCATCCCATGCTTCACAACATTGCGGCTTTCGTGCAGTGCAAGGAAGCTGGCGAACGGGTAGTTACAATGATCGGGCAGGGTGCAGTCCTCGACTATCGTGAATACGAACCCGATCGCGTTCAGGTCAAGGTTGGTGCATGCGATGCTCACTATGCTAACCTCGAAGAGCTCGACAGATTGGTCAGTAGTGGCACCATCAGCACCAATGTGGTCAAAATGGCAAGGGATTTTTCCCTAACTCCCTCCAAGTAAAATAGGGGCATTCTTGCTAAGGCGTGATTTTATCGGTAATACCGGTGATATCACGCTTTTTTATTTAATTAACAATATACTATGTAGGTTCTAACCCTTCAGTAAATTCAGGGTAAACCCCTTTCGGTGAACTCGGGTAAACGTCCCGCCCAAGGCGGGCAGGCGTCTATTGCACGGAGCAGTTAGTATTATAAAAAATCGCTTTTTAAGTGGTTTTTTGTTAGAATAAAATAATGAAACCGAAAGCGAAAGTCTATATTGACGGGGCAAATATGTTTTACACTCAAAAGAAATTGGGTTGGTTTATTGATTGGAAAAAAGTAAAAGATTTTCTTCAAGAAAATCGAGAAATCTTAGAAATTCGTTATTATACGGGCCTAAAAGTTAACGATGAAAAGATGGCAAGCTTCCTTAGATATTTAGATAATATTGGAATTGCGCCATTTACTAAACCAGTAAAAGTTATTAAAGTTGGTAACGATCATCCTTCAAAAAAATTTTATAACTATTCAGAAATTTATAAATCCAACTGTGATGTTGAGATGGCAACAGATATTCTCTTGGAAAGAAAAGAAATAGATGAAATAATTTTATTTACGGGTGATAGCGACTTTCAATACTTAATAAAGAAATTGAAAGATATAGGCAAGAAGGTTGCAGTTTTTTCATCGAGAAAAACCATTTCTTGGGAAATAAAATTGGTAGTTACGAAATACATTTATTTAGAAGATATTAAGGATAAAATAATACGAAAATAAAAACCGCTCCGATTTGCATCGGAGCGTACTGTAAAACTATTTTAAGTATAGCAAATTAGATTTCATTGTCAATGGGATTATCATCAAATATGCAAAAGGGAGTAGATTATGTCGGAGTAGGGGCAGGAGCTATGATTTTCAATAGAGATGGGAAAGTATTTCTCGCCAAGCGAGGCCCTAAAGCTCGCAACGAAGCTGGAAAATGGGATTTTCCTGGTGGTGGTGTTGAGTTTGGAAAAAGATGCGAAGATGCAGTTAAGAGAGAAATAAAAGAAGAATTTAATATGGATATTGAGATTATCGAACTACTTGAGGTGGTAAGCCATATTTTGCCAGAAGAAAAGCAACATTGGGTTTCTCCTTCGTATATTGCCAAGTATGTTTCAGGAGAGCCAAGGATTATGGAACCAGAAAAGACAGAAGAGATAAAATGGGTGGATATTTTAGAAATAAACCCGAATACTTTAACTCAACCAAGCAGATTTGATTTAGATACATTTAAGAAAAAATACGAAAATAATTATAAATTTAAATAATATAAATTATGGAAAATAAAGAAAATAGGCCGAAGGTGGGTGTAGGGGTATTTGTTATCAAGGATGGAAAGGTGCTTTTGGGAAAGCGTAAGAATTCTCATGGGGCAGGTGCTTGGTGTTTTGCAGGGGGACATCTTGAATATGGAGAATCTTGGGAAGAATGTGCTATCCGAGAAACAATAGAAGAAACAGGATTAAAGATAAAGAATATTCGTTTTGCTACTGCGACAAATGATATTTTTGAAAAAGAGAATAAGCACTATATTACCATATTTATGCTTGCAGATTATGATGGAGGAGAATTAAAAATTATGGAGCCAGATAAGTGCGAAAAATGGGATTGGTTTGAATGGAAAGAGGAAAAACTGCCCAAACCTTTGTTTATTCCTCAGCAAAATTTATTAAAACAGAAATATAGCCCATTTAAATAAAAGATTATTTATGAAAAATGAATACGACCAGTTTCATGTAGGAATTCACGTTTTTGTAATTAGAGATAATAAGCTTCTTTTGGGCAAAAGGAAGAATGTTTATGGAGAAGGTTCTTGGGGTTTGCCTGGCGGACATTTGGAGCAAAAAGAGAAAATGCAAGATACTGCTAAAAGAGAACTTATGGAAGAAACGGGAATGACTGCAAATAACTTTGAATTTGTTTGTTTGGTAAATGATAATAGAGAAGACCAGCACTATATTCAAGTTGGGTTTATGGCAAAAGATGCAGGAGGCGAGCCAATCTTAAAAGAACCAAATAAATGCGAAGAATGGAAATGGTTTGATTTAAACGATTTGCCTCAAGAAGTATTTGTTGGAGCGAAGGATATAATCAAAGCTTTCCAGAATAAATTAAATTTTATTGATAGATAAGCCGTGGCGTGCCTTTACTTTTTAAATAATTGTGGTAATATTTTTGTAGTTCTTAAAACACACTAAAAAATCTTTCCGAGAGGAGACATGCCATGATAGACATACAAAAGTTTTGGGTAGCGATCTTCAATGGATTAGTGCAAGATTTTCCATGGCTGAAAGAAAGGCTAATTCCGCTCAAGAGCTGTGCAGCTAATCAATTAGAGGGAAGTGTTGTAGTTTTGTATGACAGCGACCAACATCGGATTCAGTATACTCCCGAATTCACGAGACGTTTTAGAAGAATGATTCGGGACGGAAACAGAAAAACTGGTATACATAAAATGCTGGAGATAATGTATCTGGTTATCCGTGAATGTGTTCGTGCAATGGCTTATTGCTCCAAGGAAGAAGGCAGGCAAGGAATTACTTTCACGAGAGAAGTTGATGGCGCTATTGCTTGCCAAAATGCTGTGCTCAACTCTGAGATAGTGGACTATTTCACCTTTGAGATAATGCGGCAAGATAAGAGCTTAGGAAATACTCCTGAAATGGAGGAATTTCTTCGCCAACGCAGAAGCCGTATTAAATGGGCAGAAGAGTTGATAATGGCAAGTGGCATAGAATGCATAGATGAGGACATGAGGAGTATCCTTGGTTTGTCAATTAACCATGTCGGAGTGCAAACAGTAGCGAGATTAAACGGAATACAATGCCTGACGGAAGCCTACTTTAACGGAAAGATGGAAATGCTAAAAGGTGCTTATCTTGAAAGGATGATGTATGGCTTGTGAGATTTGCGGCAAAGACAGTTGCGATTGTTCCATGGAACAACGTGACATAACTACAGATGTTTCTCTTGCTGAAAGGGCCTCAAAGGAGACCTTAGCGGAAAAGATGAAATCATTTGGGGGAGATTTCGCTTGGAGTTCTGGGTTAGGAAGACATAGCTTCCGTTGCGTGGGAGAATGTGGCGCGAAGATTGAAGTGCAGGGAGATTCCATGGATGATGCGGTAAAGAAGGCGGTAAGCGGAGGATGGACGAAAAGGAAAAGGGGTCTTTCCTGTCCACGATATCCTCATTGTTTCGGTGGGGGTGCACCATAAAACAACCCTTGTAAGTTGAGGTCCTGTGGTTCTAATGCCACAGGACTTTTCTTTATATATTTTTAACTAACTATGCTGAGAGTTTTTGCAACCTCTTTAATTTCACGTAATTTTTCTTTGATTTCGCATATATATTCGCGGTTTTCCAATAGATTTAGCATATTTATAAGAACCTGCTTTGCAGAACCTTGATTCGTTAAGGTAATTATATAATCTTGAATTAATAATTTTTAAACTGGGGAGCCGTAATAATTTAAGCTCAAATTTGATAATCCGAATGGGACGTTATGACCTTTTGTATTCAAGGCATTTTTTGGTATCATAAACATATGATTCATGATTTTATAAAAAAGGAAGATTTGAATCTCATGGTTAGCGCTTCTCGCTTAACATTGGGGGCTGTTTGGATTGAGGAAGAAATGGGAAATGTCTTGGGAAGTGTTGATGTTTTTGTTAGAGATTTGCCAGATAATAGAAATTATTTGGTTTTTGTTGGTTTAGAAAATGTTATTGATTATTTGCTTAATTTGAAATTCAGAAAAGAGCATTTGGATTTTTTTCAAAAACAGTATAACTTTTCTGCAAAAGTAAAAAATTTCTATAAAAAGTTTAGATTTACGGGTGATTTATACGCAATGCCCGAAGGATCAATCTTCTTTCCAAAAGAACCGGTTATCAGAATAACAGCACCTTTGGTAGAAATCCAGCTGATAGAACAGTTTATTATAAATACGGTGATGTCTATGAGTATGTTTGCTTCCAAGCTTTCCAGATTTGAGTCTGCTTGCACCGGAATAACAAACGGGTTAGCGCTTCAAAGGACTCATGGGTTTGATGCGATAATGAAGAATGTTAGAGCTGGTATTATATCGGGCATTGACAAGTTTCCTATGGCTTTAGCGTCGATGAAGTACAATTTTCCAGCAGAAGGAGGAATGTCAACCCACATCTTTGTGACTTCTTTTTCTTCAGAAATAGAAGCTTTTGAAAAATATGCAAAATACTTCCCGGAAAGAGCAATACTTTTAATAGATACTTACAATATTGACCATGGAATTAAAAGTTTTATCAAAGTTGCCAAAGAGGTTGAAAAAAGAAACAAAAAATTAAGGGCAATTGCTTTAGATAGCGGAGATGTGATAAGGGATAGCATTAAAGCGCGCAAGGCTCTCGATGCCGCTGGTTTAAAATACGTCCAGATCGCCATTATGGGGAATATTGATGAATTTAAAGCCCAAAAATTAATCAAAAATAGAGCAAGCGTTGATTTAATTGTCGGAGGCACAGAATTAACAACCTGCACCGATAAACCGCAACTTGAATTAGTGTTTAAGCTTTCGGAAATAATCAGAGATAAAAAATCTTATCCTAAAATGAAATTGTCTTCCGGAAAAATTTCATTACCAGGAAGAAAACAGGTTTACAGATACTCTTCGAATGAAAAATACCTCCACGATATTATTGGCTTAGAAAATGAAGATATTAAAGGAGCTCCGTTATTAAAACCATATATCAAGAACGGAAAGCTTATTAGAAAAATGCCAGATATAAAAAAAATAACAAAATATCATTTAACGGAAAAAGACAAATTCAGTAAAGAGTTAATGGATATTAACAAAAAGGCAAATTATAGGGTCAGTTTGAGTTCTAAATTGAAGGTTTTGACACAAAAAACAAAACAAGAAATTCAAAAAATGATTTCATCCTAATGCCAGTCAAAACCGAGGGTTTTAAGCGGGTTAACTTTTATGTATTACTGACCTTACCCGGGTTTTCTGACTAAGGTTCCCTAAGGTTATACGATAGTAAGGTTTACTCAGGTTTTAAGACAAGGAATTAATGATTAGATAGAAAATCTGATATGCCCGAATATTTCAGCTCCTGCTGAATTTTGAACCAGTCCAATAATTTGAATGTACGTTAACTAACTATTTATTTACATTTTTCTATAATCGTGGTAATGTTTTTTCAGTTCTTGTGAATATGTACGTTGCCAATTTGAAAGGGATAGAGATGAAGATATCAGGATTTGTGGCGGCAATGGAAAAGTTCTGGACAAGAGCCGGGATGTTTTTCCCGACGCAAGAGTTCAAAGACAAGGTTCTTGTATTATCGTATGAAGTAAAGCGTGCCTTGGCGGATCAACTCGGAATTGCCATTCCTGCTGATTACAGAGATTTTCCCCAAGACCGAAAAATGAGAGAAACCGCAGTTTCTGCGACAAGCGAACTCTGTCGTTATCTGGACGAACACGATCAAGGTGTTGGCTACCAAGCGATAGCAGAAAGGGGGTGAGCAATGAAGACGATTGCATTTTGTTCATATTTCGGAAACCCGGGCAAAGCAAGTTTGATCGCCCTCTGCGCGAAACAGCTTGCTGAAACTGGCAAAAAAGTGTTCATTTTGGACACGGATTTACAGGCACCGAGCTTGCAGTGCCAGCAGCTTCATGGAGCTGAGTTCAAGCTAAGTAGTCGTAATTTTCTGGATTACCTTTTGGGATTCCAGGAAACCGGTCAGGCAAGCGATAGGCTTGAATGGTATTGTACCAAGATGGATGCCAATCGAACTTTGCTGGCTGCAGGAGACGCTCCGTCGGAGGATTACTTTGCTAAACTTCTTACCTTTGATTGGGGATTGTTGTTCCCAATTGATGGTCAACGTTCGGGAATTCTGTTATTCCTTCATCTTTTGAAGGTAATCGAAAAGGATTTTTCTGCAGACGTTCTCTTGATAAACAACCCCGCGGGAGTTACGCAGGTCAGTTGCGCGTGGACAGTCGATTGTGGGGCAATGCCGATATGGCTGAGGGGTGATGCTGAAGGAGACGCAACAGATGTGATTGTGGAGGGTTTTCGGAAATCCGGTCGGGATGTGCTGATTGTAGAAAGAGACATCTCTTTCGAAGAATCCGATTCCCTTATGTGCAAGCTGGGATAAAGTCGCAACGCGACAAACTGCTCCTATAGGCGAGTGCTTATAGGAGCTTTTTTATTGCGCCAATAACATTAACTCCTTAACTTCTCTCATTGCAAGCTCTGGAACGGGGATGGCCTTGAACCAATCATAAGTTCGAAAGCTGTCCTTCCATGCGAGCCAAACAGGACGAATCAAAACCTCGTTTATTGCGTTATTGTTTGTTTTTGTCATTGCTTTTTCTTCTGTTTCCATATTTTTATGTTTTGGCCGTTCTGGCCTTGACTTTTTAGATAAATAAGCGCATAATTTAGCTATTGTTAATTTGTACATTCGATCCCCTACATAGATCGAAAGGAGAAAACTGATGGGAACAACAGCAGAACTTTCCAAAACGAAGCCGTTCCATGAGTCCATCGTGGATGAAATTCGGAGAATGAATGAACTCTCCGAAGATGCCAAGCTCACGGGACTTGGTGTTCTGGCTCACCTGATCATGAGAACCAAGATCCCCAAAAACCACAATGCCATTGCCGAGGCGTGGAAGGACGTTTACGGAATGGACGACCTTGGTGTCGTCGACAGCTTGGAAGAACAGAAGAAGGCTGCCGA
>MHMM01000006.1:53149-54258 GCA_001821555.1 Candidatus Nealsonbacteria bacterium RIFOXYB1_FULL_40_15
CCGCCGGTGAGAAGAAGAGCGTCAATCTCGATGACCTTCAGCAGGAAGTTGAGAAGTTGCTCGCTCTCCTCAAGGATCGCCAGCCCGGGCTCATAACGTGGAACGGGTTTATGCAGGAACGCCTTCAGGCTCTGCACAAACTCACCTCCGCCGTTGTGGGCAAGTAAGTTCGGTAAGGCCGAACAATAGGCTCTCAAGAGTAGATTCGTCTACTTGCGAGGGCTTTTTTATTTTGCCAGTAGCAGCAAATCCTTGGCTTCTCTTATGGCCAGATCAGGAACGGGTATCGCCTTAATCCAGTCAAAGGTTTCCTGTCTACCAGAAGACAGAGAAAGCTCTTGTCCGCCTTGGGAGGAGTCCTTCCATGTGATTTATATGATAGTTTTTTAAAAAAGTGGTGTTTTTTGAATATAAGATATAGTTTGAAAGTGGTTTTCGCTATTATATGCTTTCTTTGAAATCATTGATTTTTGTTCCATATAATGTTAATTAGAAGAATCGTGTATCAGTTTGTTTTAGTAATCAACTTGTTCTTTCCAAAAGGAGATTTGCAATGGAAGCAAGAGACAGGATCATTGTCGCTCTAGATGTGAGCAGTTTAGAAAAGGCAGAATCCCTCGTCAGGGAGCTTGCCCCGCTTGTCGGCTGTTTCAAGGTCGGCTTGCAGCTTCTCACCTCCGTCGGCGCGCCGAGGGTAGTGGAGTTTCTCCACGATCTCGACGGCAAAGTGTTTCTGGACGGGAAGTTTGACGACATCCCCAACACGGTCGGCGAAGCGGCAGCGGCTGCTTCGGGACTGGGTGTGGCAATGTTTAACGTCCATGCATCAGCTGGCGTCGAAGCAATGATGGCAGCAGTGCAGAACAAAGGAGCTTCGCAGGTGTTGGCGGTCACAGTTCTCACCTCGTTGGAGGAGAACAACGCTCATCTCATTTTCGGAGCTCCCAGCAAAGCCAAGGTTCTTCAACTGGCACGTGATGCCAAGATTGCAGGAGTGGATGGTATCATCTGTTCTCCGCAAGAGTTGGAGCTTCTCGGCAAGCAGAAGGAACTGGCAGGATTGCTGAAGGTGACTCCTGGCGTGCGTCCCGTATGGGCTGCGGCTGGAG
>MHMM01000006.1:54278-54605 GCA_001821555.1 Candidatus Nealsonbacteria bacterium RIFOXYB1_FULL_40_15
TCCCATCACCAAACCGCCCCAAGAAGTGGGCACGCCAGCGGATGCAGCAAAGCACATCGCTGACGAAATCACAGAAGCCTTGGAAAGGAGGAAGTAACGTGGATCAGCAAGAAGTTCTTCAACTGCTCGGAAGAGTCGGCGCGGTCATTACGGACAGCCACATCGTCTGCACTTCTGGCAAACATACCAAAACTTATGTCAATAAGGATGCAGTTTATCCGTATACCGATGAGACGTCAAAGCTCTGCCGAGCGATTGCCGAGAAATTTGCCAACAGTGGCGTCCAGGTAGTCATCGCTCCCGCTATCGGCGGAGTCATCCTTTCGC
>MHMM01000006.1:54793-67779 GCA_001821555.1 Candidatus Nealsonbacteria bacterium RIFOXYB1_FULL_40_15
GTCGCCGATGTTCCCGAGCTGTTCGCTCTTGCCAACATAAAGTTAGATGCCTGGGAGGAGGCAGAATGTCCGCTTTGTGCTCAGAACATCCCGATTAACACGGATGTTGGCAAGGGTAGAGAGTATCTCGCACGCAAGCGAGGATAGTCATTCCGTAAGGTATTGCCTCGTAATAGAGGCGGACAACCATTTGTTCGCCTCTCTTTTTTATTTTGCCAATAAAATCAACTCCTTTACTTCTCTTATGGCTAGATCCGGAACGAGAATAGTTTTTTTATCCGCCTCGGGCGAAGAACCAGTCATAGGTTTCCCTGTCTGCCAGCAGGCAGGGAAAGCTCTTGTCCACCTTGGGAGGAGTCCTTCCAGGCGATCCCTGTAGAACAACTGTTGAAACATATTTTAATCTAATCTTTTATTTTCTGAATAATTCAACATATTCAGATAACTCAAATGAACGGTTTCTTGAAAAACCGGTGGTTTCTGTTAAAATTTTCTTTTCCTCAAACTGTTTTATTAGTCTTGTCGCTGCCACGAAAGATATATCAAGAGTTTTTGTTATTTCCTGAGCGTTCATAATTGGCTTTGAAAACAGAGCGACAAGCAATTTCTGACCAAGCTCTGCCCTACGACCCATTTTCATTATTCTCTTTTCGTAATTCTGGCGAAGCGCAACTATTGCCTGGAATGTTTCTTTTCCTTTCTGTGCAATCTCAATAATTCCGGAAAGAAATAATTTAATCCATTGTTCAATGTTATTGGAATTTCTAACGAGTGTTAGGGAATCGTAATACGAGCCTTTATGTTTCTCAAAAAAATCGGAAAGATATAGTGTCGGCTTTTGCAGTATTTTGCTATCAACTAATTGCAGAGTTATGAGCAAGCGCCCTATTCTGCCATTCCCATCTAAAAATGGATGAATTGTTTCAAACTGGTAATGACTAATCGTCGCTTTTGTCAAGAACGGTATATCAAAATTTTTGTTATGCCAAAACTTTTCTAAATCAGATAATAACTCCGGCACTTCTTCGTGGTGAGGAGGAATAAAAAATGCATCAGTCAAATTTGAGCCACCAATCCAATTCTGACTTTTTCTTGTCTCGCCTGGTGTTTTATGCTCACCTCTAACTCCTGATAACAAAATTCTATGAGCATCTTTTAGCAAACGCATGGATAATGGAATATTTTTTAATTCCTTAATAGAATGATCCATTGCCTCGATGTAGTTTTGCACTTCTTTCCAATCATCGCGACGCTCCGGATCAATATCCTCTTTTACTTTCAACACATCGTCAATCGCAGTTTTTGTTCCCTCGATTCTGCTTGAAGTTGTAGCTTCTTTCGCAATATGCATTTTTATGAAATAATCAACATCTGGCACAAGTGTGGAGTAAGCATTTAATTCACCCAAAAGCCGCATCGCTTCATCGGAAAGCATGTTAATCTTTTTATCTTTCCATTCAAACGGCTTATTAACTAAAGACGGGCTGAAACTCTTGTATCCCAGCTGTTGCTTATATGTGCCCGCTTTGAATTCTTGGTTCATAGTAAAATTATGAATATTTATGTTTTCATTTTAGCATGCTAAATGAAAATATGCAAATCTATGTTTTCACTTGTCTTTTTTATTCTTCGTATTTAATTACGGCGGATTGTTGCCCTAAATAAATCCCAAAATTAAGGATTTACCTATCCCCCTTGTCCTAGTAAACCTCCTGAGCAAGGCGGGCGGGCGTCTATTGCGCAGAGCCCTTATAGGACAACAAAATCGCCTTTTGGGCGATTATTTGCTTGCGTTGGGCTTTTCTAGGCGTTAAAATAAAATAATGATTAAGAATGGGGAAAAATTCAATAAAGGCGATATTGTGATTTACAGGCCGAAAGGAGAGAACGTTGAACTTAAAGTTACATTAAATAACGATACAATTTGGCTTACGCAAAATCAAATTGCAAACCTTTTTGGCGTCCAAAGAGCCGCCATCACAAAACACATCGGGAACATATTTAAGGCCAAAGAGCTTGATAAGGATTCTGTTAGTTCCATTTTGGAACATACTGCAGCAGACGGGAAAAAATATAAAACTCTATTCTATAACTTAGATGTTGTTATTTCCGTAGGATATAGGGTAAATTCAAAAAAAGCTACAGAATTCAGAATTTGGGCAACAAAAATATTAAAGCGGTATCTCTTAGAGGGTTATGCCGTAAATGAAAAAAGGTTGCTAGAAGCAAATGAAAAATTTAAGCAATTGCAAACTGCCGTAGATTTTATTCGGAAAAAATCCAGAGCAAAATTATTGAAAGGCCAGGAAAAAGAACTGCTTAATCTTTTGGCGGATTATTCTAAGACATTGTCTCTTTTGGAGCAATATGACAAAAATAATCTAAAAAGAGCGGAGGGGCAAAGTTCAAAATTTACCTTAACATACGGTTTATCTTTGGATGTAATAAGGTCTATCAAGAAAGATTTATTCTCTAAAAATGAGGCAAGCGATATTTTTGGAATAGAATCAGACCATAAATTTGAAGGATTGATAAGCAACATTTATCAATCATTCGACGGCAAGGAATTATATAGAGGCATTGAGGAAAAAGCGGCTAATTTGCTCTATCTTTCAATTAAAGATCATCCTTTTGTAGACGGAAATAAAAGAATCGCCTCATTTCTATTTATATACTTCCTGGACAGAAACAATTATCTTTACAGAGAAAGCGGGGAAAAGAAAATTAATGATAATGCTTTAACTGCCCTAGCTCTCCTGGTGGCAGAAAGCAACCCTAAAGAAAAAGACCAAATAGTCGCTCTTATAACCCAGTTGATAAAATAATTTTCTTAACTTGAGATATCTCAAGAGAGTTTGCTTCCGATCCCTTGGATGATCCTGAAGATAGAATTATAATTTTATCTTCAGGAAAGATTCTCTTTCTCTTCACAAGATCCCTCAATATATCTGGGATTCCCTCTGATTTTTCCGTGTACTCTGCTTCTACTCCGTAAGTCAAGGATAATTGACGAACCAGGGATCTGTCATAGCATTTAAAAAAAATAGGCGTTCTTCCCCTTAAAGAAGCCAGTATGCTCACCTCAAAGGCGTCCGGATCAGCCATTAAAATTTGCTTTATATCCATTTCCTTGGTGGCAGAAACAGCTGACTTCATCAGAAAGCTCGCAGAACTGTCTTTGACAATGGGATCTGGCAGTTTATACAAATACCTTTCTTTCCCCGATTCAACCCTAGCGAGAATTTTACTTAGCGTTTTAACCGCTTCTATCGGATAATCCCCCGTCGCGCTTTCATCCGAAAGCATAACTGCATCGGCTCCGTCAATTACGGCGTTAGCCACATCGCTTACTTCGGCTCTGGTGGGCCTGGGACTGTTAATCATTGACTGAAGCATTTGAGTGGCCACAATGACAGGTTTTCTGTTTGAAATACATTTTCTGATAATCTCTTTCTGGAGCAAGGGTATTTCTTCGGCTGGCATTTCTATGCCCATATCCCCTCTTGCGATCATTATCCCATAGGCATGATCTATAATTTCATTTATATTCTCCACGCCTTCTCTGTTCTCAATTTTGGCGATTATCTTTATTTTGCTTCCTTTGACCATCTTTTGAATTGCAAAAATATCTTTTTTGTTTCTTACAAAAGAATGGGCTATAAAATCTATTTTATGCTTTACTGAAAATTTTAAATACTCCTCGTCCTTTTTTGCCAAAGAAGGAAGATTTGTTTTTATCCCCGGCGCATTAATACTTTTGAACGGTTTGACTATTCCTTCATTCAAAACCCTGCAAAAGAGAACATTTCCAAGCTTCTTTTCCACTTTCAGCTCTATCTTCCCGTTATCTATGAATATTGAAGATCCTGCTGAAATATTCTTTGGAAACCCGGAATAATTCGCGTAAATCCTTTTTTCGGAAGAGACTGCTCCCCTTTTGTATCCCGCTATTTCAATTCTGCACCCTTTTTTTAAGAAAATTTCGGCTTCAAGGCCAGCTACCCTGACTTCCGGCCCCTTAGTATCTATTAAAATTGCAATTCTGTCCGAAACCTTCCTTATGCTATTTATTATCTTCAAAGTATTTTCAAGAGTCTGATGAGCAGTATTAAGCCGCATAACATCCGCTCCGGCTTCGTGAAGAGATGCTATAAAATCGGGGGCGTATTTTCTGTCTGATATTGTGGCTATTATTTTCGTTAGTTTTCTTTCCATAGATTCCAGCCAATTATACCACAGCTCCGCCATAATAAAAAACGCGAAAAGGCGCTTATTTAAGCCCCGCAAGAAAAACTCTAAGAATGAATTTATTCTTCTTTTATATTCGGCTCTATCATTTCTTTTATTTCCTCGTCAGTCATTTTGCTCATTACGTCTTTCCAATAGTCCGGATGGGCCTCTTTATGATGCTCTTTTAACTTCTGCACCAGTTCGTCTTCTGATTCGGCCTCTCCTTTCCAAGAGCAGTCTTCCATACCCATATGTTTGCACGAAATTTTTTTCATATTTTTTATTTAATTAATTATAAGTTATTGATAACAGAAGCACATTTAAAAATATGTGAATTAATCTTAATTTAACTCCCGCATTGTAATATAGAATCATTATTAAATAAAAAAATGCCATGCCCAAAATAAAGAATCCTTTGAGCCTGATCAAAAAAGACCACAATAAAGTAAAGTCCCTCTTTGAAAGATATGATAAGTCAAAATACGAAAAGAAAAAATCCTTATCAGAGGAGATTTCAAAAGAACTTTCTATTCATATGAGGACGGAGGAAGAGCTTTTCTACCCAAGATTAGAAGGGATTTCAGGAGAATCAGATTCTTTGATATCGGAAGCAAAGCAAGAGCACGATAAGACAAAGGAGCGGTTGGAAGCAATCAAGATATCGGGAGACGAAGAAACTTTGGATATGCGTATAAAAGAAATGGAGGACGGCGTTCTTCACCACATCCAAGAAGAAGAAAATAAGATATTCCCCCTCGCAGAAGAAAAACTTAAAGATCAATTCCCTGAATTGTCCGAAAAAATATCCTCTTTTAAGAAAGCTGGCTCCTAGTACCCCTTAAGCTTTTTTATCTTTTCATGCTCTCTTATCTTTTCCAATGCTTTTGCTTCTATCTGCCTTATTCTTTCCCTGGTGACTCCAAATTCTTGCCCTACTTCTTCTAAGGTATGAGTGATTCCATCGTCCAGCCCGAATCTCATGGCTAATATTTTCTGCTCTCTCGGACTTAAGTCCATCAAAATCTCTTTTAGCCGCTCTCTTAAAAGACCTCTTGCCGCCTGAACCGACGGAGCCGCTGTTTTTTCGTCTTCAATAAATTCCGCTAAAACACTGTCCTCTTCGTCGTCTCCGACGGGCGTTTCAAGAGAAACCGTTTCCTGGGATATCCTCATTATATGGTGGACTTTGGTTATTTCTATCCCCATTTCAGCGGCTATTTCTTCGGGCAAGGGTTCTCTCCCCAAATCTTGGAGGAGTCTTCTTCTAACTTTGGTGTATTTTGCTATCGTTTCAACCATATGCACAGGTATTCTTATAGTCCTGGCCTGGTCCGCCAGCGCCCTGGTTACGGCCTGCCTTATCCACCAAGTCGCATATGTAGAAAATTTGTATCCCTTTCTCCAGTCAAACTTTTCAACTGCCCTTCTCAACCCTATATTCCCCTCTTGAATAAGATCCAAAAGAGTCAAGTTCGGAGACTTGCCGACATATCTTTTGGCAATTGAAACAACTAGTCTCAAGTTGGCCCTCATAAGCTTGTTCATGGCCTCTTTATCTCCCTGTTCTATTTTTCTAGCCAAGTCTTTTTCCTGCTCTGCAGTTAAAAAGGAAACTTTTCCTATTTCTTTGAGATACAGCTGTATAGGATCTATTTTTGCGGTCTTAATATTCTCTTCATGGACAAGCCTATCCGTTGTAAGGAATTCTCCGGCCTCTTTGACTTCCACTCCCTCCTTTTCAAAGGCGTCAAGAAGACCCTCAAGTCCCTTGATATCTTTATTGAAATCAGGAAATCTATGTAAAATTTCCGAAGTTGTAATAAATCCCCTCTGCCTTCCCTTCTGAAATATATCCTGCACTTTTTCCTCTTCAAAAATTTGTTCTTTCTTTTTCGCTTCTTTTTTCTTTTTCATATTTCAAGAAACTTAATTTCCTGATTAAATTTACTGATTAATTCTTGGACTTTTTGCATATCCTTTTCTTCTTCGGCCGTCCTTATCTCTTTTGAAATGCTGTCCATCTTTTCTCTTACAAAGATAAGTTTCAGCTGTTTAAGGCACTCCGAAAATTCTTCTTTGGGATTCTCAAAATTCTCCTGGTCCTTTTTCAGCCATAGAAAATCTATCTTTTCTTTTATGTCCTCCGGGCACTGGAAATCCTCTTTCTTGTTTTTTATCAGATAATCCATGATTTTAACCTGGGAAAGTGAAAAATATCTTAAATCCAAGGAAATATCGCATAATTCAGGATATTTCAGAGCTAGAACCGCTATTCTCTCTCCTAAAAGCTCTTTTCTTGTAAGATTCAATGGCTTGCTTTCTTCTTCCCGGATTTTGGGTTGTTCTATAGGAGCTTTTTCAAGTTCTGCTGAAACATATTCCTCCCCCACTCCCAGAGCCGATGCCAGCCCCTTTATCCATATTGCCTGTTCTATTTTGTTCGGAATTTTCTTTATTGCAGGCAACAACTGTTTTGATATTTCTTTTTTACCTTCTACAGTATTTTTGTCAAACTTTGAAAAAGCGCTGGAAAAATAGAAATCATAAATGGATTTTGCCTGGGATATAAGATCTTTTAAGAGAGCAGGGTTTTCAAGGGCCACGTCGGCAGGATCTTTCCCTGGCATCATCACCACTTTTATATCAAACCCCTCCGCCTGCGCCAGATCTACTCCTCTTCTAGTGGCAGAATCTCCCGCAAGATCCATGTCAAAAGCAGTATAAAGGTTTTCGGAGTATCTTTTTAAAACTCTCAAGTGGTTTATAGTAAGGGCAGTTCCTGAAACCGCAGCCACGTTTTTGACTCCCGACTGGGAAGCCATTATGGCATCCATATAACCTTCCACAAGAATACAGGCGTTTTCTTTTCTCATTTCCCTGCCTGAAAAATTGAGCCCGTAAAGAATACTGCTTTTGTCGTATAGAATACCTGCGGGGCTGTTTATATACTTGGCCTCGTCATCTTTCCCATTGAATACTCTGCCACCGAAAGCGACAGGATCCGAGTTTATATTAAAAATCGGAAACATTATTCTTGACCTGAACCTGTCAAAATATCTTCCTGTTTTCTGGGATTTGATGCAAAGCCCGGCTTTTTCTATCTCTGATTCGGAATATCCCCTTGTTTTAAGAAAAGACGTGAGAGAATCCCAGTTTTCGGGAGAATATCCAATCCTCCATTTCTGGATACTTTCTTCAGAAACCCCTCTTTTCTTCAAATATTCCGCAGGCCCTCCGCTCAATTGTTTTTGATAAAAGGAACAGGCAAGCTCCGCTGTTTCATAGAGCCGTTTTCTTTCTGAAACAAGCTTGGGATCTTCTCTTTTTAACTCCACTCCTGCTTTTTGGGCCAAAATCCTTAGGGCGTCTCCAAATTCTACTCCTTCTACCTTCATCACAAACTTGAAAATATCCCCTCCCTCTCCGCATTGGCCAAAGCAATGCCAGATTTGCCTGGCAGGATTTACAAAGAAAGACGGCTTTTTCTCATTATGAAAAGGACAACAGGCCCTGTAGTTAACGCCTGCTTTTTGAAGCTTGATGTAGCTCCCTACTACTTCAACTACATCCAGCTTGCTTTTGATTTCTTCTATTGGAGAATTCATCATATAAAGGATGGCGTCGCGTAATAAATTTTCTTTCAGAAAATTTAAACGCGACAGCCACGTTTAAATTTTGCCGGAAGCAAAATTTATTACGTGGCGGGCATCTCGGGTTAAGTACCCAGAGTGTCTGCCCCTTCAAGGGCATTATGGCATATTTTGAGCGATTTTACTACAACCAATTTGAGGCATGTGGGTCGGTATGGTTATTTTATAAACCCTCTTTCCCACGACAGCTTGAACTCCGGATGGAATTTCTCTCCGGATTGAAGCATCTTGATTATCTGGCCAAGGCTAAAAAATTCTACTTTTTCAATTTCTTTTAAATCTGGCTGGAAGGGTCCATTGTGATATACTTTGTAAATGAAAATATCGATTTCTCGTATTGTGTCTGGTTTCCATGCAGAATACGTATAGTGCGTTTTCGTTACAAATTCCAACTTCGCTGACACACCAAGCTCCTCTTTTAATTCTCGCTCTGCGGCATCTTTTTCGTTTTCACCATCATCAATCCCTCCACCTGCCGTAAAATCCCAGTGTGATGGAAACGAATCATCATTTGGGGCACGCAACTGCAATGCTAATTCGCCTTTATCATTAAATACCATTATTGCTGAACTTTTTTTGTATTCAATCATAGATATGCTATTTAGCTACGTGGTCTGCGCAATAAAAATTTTTTTATGACAGAGAGAGGATTTTCTAAAAATGCTTTTTGATAAAAGCTCGACCCGATCCAGACTTCAAATACTTTTCAAATTCAAAAGCCTTATATTTATCCCTAAAAATTATATGTGTCACAAGCTCTACCGGGCGACGTGATTCAGTTGCAGGCACGTAACCTTTGTTATGTCTTTCTAATCTTTCTTCGAGATTTTCTGTGCAACCGGTATACGGTTTTCCATCGGCGCATTTAAGAATGTAGACTGCGTACATAAATTTATTTCCCGCCGTCGCGTTCTTCTGGCGGACTGTGTCCGCCGAAGCCCGCTATGGCGGGCGAAGGCGGAAGGGGTGGGATTCGAACCCACGAGACCCAAAAAGGGTCACGGCTTTCCAAGCCGTTGCACTAGGCCGCTATGCGACCCTTCCAAATAAATATTTTAATCTTTCTCTTCCTTTTCCTGTCTTTAAAAAAGATTCTTCCCTAAGAGCATCTTTCTTATTTTTAAAAACTTCGTAATAGGTTAATTCCCAAGGCATGCCCTTCGAAGTAAAATTAGATTTTCCACTATTGTGCTCGCCGAGCCTCTTTCTAAGATCATCCGTCATTCCAATATATTTCTTATTTAATTTTTTACTAAAAATTAAATATACGTAAAACATTCTTGATATTAGACCGCCCCGCCCAAGGCGGGTCTTGCCTCGTGGCGGAACAAGTCCGCCAGGGCGGATATCCGACCCTTCCATCGCCTCGCCAAAGCCCAGCAAGAGCGGACCTATTTAGGCAAAGACATTATTATTCTGGCCAATTCTTCGGCTTGAGTCAATACCTTGTATTTCAGCATTTTCAGCACTGTAAGGACATCAGAAAGCTCCTCTTTCAATGTATCAGGCCCCGAAAATACTTCCCCAAACTGTTTCAAAAGACTTCCTGAATAATTATGAAGTATTTCGTAGTCGGCCCTCTCTTTTAGCCAGTCTGTTATCTTTTTGAATTCTGCTCTGTCCAGCCATATCCCATGGCACAGATTGCACACATCTATTATTATTCCCGAATCTTTGTAATAAGCTTCGTAAAGAGGCATCCTGCAGGAAGGGCAAATTCTTTTCTGGCTGGCAGAAATCTTAAATTCTTTCGCATTTTTCCACAAATCCAAATCCATCCAGTTAAGATCCTTGTCTTTTTCGTCTTTTGCAATCCTTAATTCTCCTTCTTCAAACCAGAGCCCCAGGCAAAAGGGGCAATAGTCTACTTCGGTATTATGGAATATTTCAGCTTTTAGTTGGGATTTTTTGCAAACAGGGCAGTTCATATATGCATTCCTCTTAAGTTTTTAATTCTCTCCTTAACTGGAGGATGTGTCATAAAAAGCCTTGAAAACCAGCTTTTTGATTCTTCTCCTCTAAAGGGAGAGTCTATATAAAGATGGGCGGTGGAACTATGCGCAGTCCTCAAGGGATTAGGATCCGAAGAAATCTTTTCCAAAGCAGAGGCCAGTCCTTCGGGATATCTCGTCAGGAGAGCTCCTTTGGCGTCGGCCAAGAACTCTCTTTTTCTTGATATGGCAAGCTTTATCAAAGAAGCAAGCAAAGGGGCTAAAATAACAAGAAGAAGGGAGATCAGAATAATTATCCCTCCCTGTTTGTTATCCCTCCTTCTTCCTCCCCAAAAAGTTATTCTAAAGAACAGGTCTGTTACTATGACAATAATTCCGGTAAGAACCACTACGGCAGTCTGTATCAAAGTATCCCTGTCCCCTATATGCGCCAGTTCGTGAGCGATAACCCCTTCAAGTTCCTGCCTGCCCAATCTATTCAGAAGCCCTTTTGTGACAGCTATTGCAGAATGAGAAGGGTTTCTTCCGGTTGCAAAAGCATTGGGCTGGCTTTCTTCTATGATGTAAATCTTAGGAACGGGAAGCCCGGAAGAAATAGAAAGGTTTTCTACGATTCTAAAAAGCTCCGGATCGTCCTTTTTCTCAATTTGCCTGGCTCCAGCCATTGAAAGAACTATCTTGTCCGAATACCAATAGCCCAAAAAGCTTGTTATTATGCTATAGGCAACCGCTGCCAATAGTATTAGATAGCTCTCAAAATAATAGGAAGCAACCCATCCAACGGCAATCACTAAGACAAAAAACAGGAACATATAGGCCCATGTCCTGAATATGTTATTTTCTGCGTGGGTATAAAGGGTAGCCATTAGAATTTAACTTGGGGCACGGCTCTTGCAGATTCATCTTCTAGTTCAAAGAACTCCATCTTTTTGAAATTGAACATTCCTGCCACAGCTGAATCCGGGAAGCTTTCTATCTTTGTATTCAAATCCCTGACGTTGCCGTTGTAAAACCTTCTGGCAGATAGAATCTTGTCTTCGGTATCTCTTAACTCTCTCTGAAGCTCAAGAAAATTAGCAGAAGCTTTAAGATCAGGATAGTTTTCTGCCACAGCAAATAATGTCTTGAGGGCTCCTGTTAACTGATTTTCCGCCTGAGCATGCTCTTTTACATTAGAAGCTCCCATAGCCCTTGTTCTGGCCTCTGTAACCTTTTGAAAAACCTCTTTCTCAAAACCGGCATAGCCCTTAACAGTCTCTACCAGATTGGGTATAAGGTTATACCTTCTCTTAAGCTGAACATCTATGTCAGACCATGCCTCTTTGGTCCTGTTTCTCAACGAAACAAGGCGGTTAAAAGTAAACACAACCCACAGAATGACAAGAACCAGGATCCCCAAAACAATTAATATGTATGTCATAAATAGTTCCTTTTTTTAAATTAGAAACCTTTAATAAATAATACAACAAAACTTCTGATAAAACAAGGCAGAAAAAATAAGCTTAGCTTACGTAAGCTAAGCTTACTTCTAAAAAGTTAGTTTTTTTAGAAAGGATTTATTTCCCTCCAGGTAGGCAGTCTCATTCTTGCATTCAGGTTGGCAGTTAAGCTACAGGATCTTAGGCCGGATGAAGCTGATAAACTTACAATGTATGTCTGGGGTATTGAATATATGTGGGTTGGCTCGGCCTGGTCGCTCCCATGCCCGTCCCCAAAGTCCCACATATAGTCGCAGGACGCGCAATACTGAGTATTGTTTGCAAACTGAATCAGATCCCCCATGTCTGGATTTTGGGGGCTCCATGCAAATGCGGGTCTCGGCCATCTTGGATCTGTTGGAAAAGATCCCCCTGATATCCAATCAGAAGAAGCCCCTCTATTATCCCATACTTTGATTCTCCAATGATAATTAGTATTGTCCGAAAGGCCGCTTGGAGCATATGTATTTGAATTAGAAGAAACTATCCCTGAATCTGCTTCAGGAGAATTAAAACTAGCACTATTATCCACTTGTATTTGGTAAGCTCCCTGCGTGTCCCCGGCATCCGGATCAGAAAAAGTCCACCCTAGAAATATAGGGGCGATGGATTCACAGTAGTTTCCTTCCGTGACGGTTAATCCGTTGGCGGTTGGTCCCTCATTGGGCGGAGTCATAGGAAGATTGGTTACTACTTTGTAATCCGACGTGCCGCATGTATCGGTGTTAGAACAGTTAAAACTAAACCATCCAAAGTCGTCGTTAAACGCCCAATCTTTTAATTGTGATGTCCCTTGGACATCTGTTGTAAAGGGATCCACATAAACCCTGTAGTTGGATGTCCCGCATGTCCCCATATTAGAACAACTCAAACTTATCCAATAATCAGGAGGAAATCCCATAATTTCAAAATAGAAGTCTTTCATGGATCCGACCACATTCCAACCCAAATTATTGTCATTATAGTATGGCCTGCCTCCGGAATAATCGGGATCTGAGGGATTACACCAAGGATCTGAGGGATTACTTACACTACATGTATAATCGCCAACCCAACTTAAATCGCTGGCAGGTTCAGAAGACTTGATCACAATAGCGTATCTCTGATTCGGCTGAAGCTGGCAATTTCCATTTGTAATAGGAATATTTGCCCATTTCCATCCATTTTCAGAGTCATTTTGCCAGTTTAAAACAGAGGGATCTAGGTATTCACTTCCTAATTTTGTTCTTGGTATAGAATTTATTAAAATGCTCCCTGAGCAAATATCGTTGCCAGTTGGTCTGCCAGCATTGTCGGTATTTCTGATTGATCCTATCAGATTACCAGGTATATCCGCACTAGTTTTCCTTACTTTTATCCTTATAGAGGCCACTCCAAAACTTTCGTTATCTCCGACTGCTCCTATTGTAAATGTTTGAGCTACTTCATCTTCATCGGTTATCCCTGGCGCTGAAAAAGTAGCTATTGGCCAGTCGTGAAATTCATATTTTTTGGGAAGCAAAACTTTAGCCCACCCTGAAAGTTTTCCGTATGTCGAGCTTGCAGGATCTATATCTACCTTGGGCTTGCAATTTGAGACAGAGGGACACCCAGAAAGATCCGCCTTGTTGAAGGTAATCCATCCCAGAGAACTGCTCCAAGCATAGCCGTACAAGTCTCCTGCAAAATATGGCACT
>MHMM01000006.1:67849-71797 GCA_001821555.1 Candidatus Nealsonbacteria bacterium RIFOXYB1_FULL_40_15
TCACCCAGCCGTAATTGTCAGACCAAGCCCATCCCCAGATATCATAATCTGCAGCAAAAGCGACTTGGAATCCGCAAAAGAAAACTATTAAAAATATTATTAATTTCCTCATTTGCAGCAAAGCACATGTAAGTTTTGATGGCAAGAAGCCCAATCTACAACATGACTTGTTGAAGACCAGATAACGCCTCTCGGCGCCTCATCTGAAAAGACTGCATTTGATGTCCATGAACGGCAATTTCCAGCCCAACTCCCAGATCTATGCCACTCAAGACTGCTAACGTCTTGAATCCATCCCGTAGGAAGCTCTGTTCCCATGAATGTCATATAACCCATAACATCTTCTGCGGTACACACATGATATCCTCCCGAACAACCGTTTGACTCTATCCATGCCTGGATTTCATCAAACCCAACGCCAGAATCTGCAAACCTCGCATTATGAGTTGCTGTTGTTGTTTTGACGCTAGTTGGTACATATCTGCCTGCACTGCTCAAGCACTTCCCTCCCCCAGCATTAGTGCAGATGTCTCCATCTGCTCTCAAATCTTCTCCTCCTGCAACGTTGGGAACTGCTCCTCCTATTCCTATGGCTCCTGCAACAAAAGAATTATTCACCGCTAAAGCGCCTGATTTTGCCTGGCTCGAGGGCCCCTCATTTATCGGAGCGTAGAAAGTTCCCGAAGGAGGAGGGCCAGAAGGATTTTCCCAGGCAAAAGAATAGAAGACTGCCAGGAAACAGATAGTTATTACAGAGAAAACTAGAGAAACCCATTTGTAAGATACGTTTTTATTCATAATTATGTTTTTATTCATTTTAATTTTTGCAAGTTTTTAAATCCTTCTTCCAGCTTCTGATCGGAAACCGAAGGAAGATCGGCTGTTATTTCTTTTAACTGATCAAATCCTGTTTCTAGTTTTTTTATCCTTTTCAGTTCCTCTGCTGCATTGTTGTCAATAGGCGAAGGCAAGGATTTTGTTTTCGCTGCTATGTATAAAAAGAGCCCTGCAAAAACAACAAAAGCCAGCACAATGGCTATCAAAAGATAAAAAACAGACTTATTGTCCCTTAATGTATCTTTGACCGCCTGGCCGAAGGTTATAAAACCTTTTTGTTTTTTTAATAAATCTTTACGAGTTTTCTTTTTCATGTTCTTTAATTTTAACACTTTGAGATATTACAGCAACCAAAGTTTTCCACAGCTACTTGTCTAGGTTTCTCTGGGACACCGTAGTCTGGATCTGGATCCTGGGTTTTTCAGCAAGATTCTTAGCTCTTAATTCTATATAAAAAGTGACTCTCGGCTGAAGATTGTCTCCCGAAGAATCTCCCGCCTTAATAAATCTCAAAGATAATATTTCAAAGTCATCCGACACAAGATTCACGCCCGAAGACAAATCTTCTTCATCTTGAATCTTTAGCTGACCGTTTTCAGCATAAAAAATCTGGCAATCCCCTTTGTAGTTCACGAATTTGACATATGATTCCCCTGTTTCAAAATTGCTGTCTTGGGCTATACACGAAGAGTCCTCGGCTTTTACCGCCATTCTTAATGCCCTAGCCATATATTCTGAAGCATAACTTACCTGCCCAAGCAATTGGTGATGGACCAAATTATATTTCTGCAGTTTCATTGAAGAAACAAGGACAGCCATAGCGGCTCCAAAAACAATAGAAAAGATAACAGAAGCTATCATCATCTCAACCATTGTAAACCCCTTGCTCAATTTGGCATTTGAGCATTTTAACGTCTTATCGGGAGAATTTTCTTTTTGTTTGGATATCGGCATTATCTAAATGTTAGTATGTTCGTATGTTAGTATGTTTGCTATAGCCAGTTATAGATATATCCTTGAACATTAACAGTATGAAGAACCCCTCTTTCCCTCCACATAACATCAACTGAAACTGTTATTGAATCTCCTGATCTATCCAAAGTTATTCTTCTTTTGAATTTAGTATCTGTCCCCGTTGAATAATTAAACCCTAAACTGCCGTCAGATTTTAAAAAGCTTAATTCATCATATCCGCATCCTGCACAGGAAGATAAGCTGTAGCCTTGGCTTGAGGCCTGGTAAGTTTGAGTTAAGAGTCCGTTGTTGTTCCACTCCACGTCTGCAACCCACGCCGTATCCCTTATATTCCTTACTACCTCCATCCCCTCTTCTGCAAGATAAGCGGCGGTAAGGCGAGATGAAGATATGAACGTCATTGCAAATATCTGCTGAACAACAGAGTAAGAAGCCAAAACCCCTATGGTTACCACTAGTATTGATATAAGAACCTCCAGCATTGTAAAACCTTTTACTCTATCCATATAAGACCTGCTTTATTGACTTTTATATCCCTGAACCTGCTTGAGTCGCTTTTCAAAGAAACTCTGATTTTTACTTCAGGCCCTAAACCCGTGTTTCCATCCTGTAAAAAAACTTTGGGGTTGGGAGCAAGAAAGGTTGTACTTATGGTGTTTCTGCTTGTATCTGAAGAATCTTTGAGGTCGCTGATCCAGACATTCTCTTCAACCAAAACATCTTCTATATCCTCTTCTCCATTTGGGTTTCTATAGTTGTTAGGCGTGCTATTCGGATTACTCGGATTTGGCTTTTCATCTCCAAATATCGTGTAGCTCTCGCTGTCATCGGTAAAATAAACGCCATATCCCCCGGCAGGTATATGCAAAGTCCCATTTCCTCCGCTTGTCGTCTGATGGGCGGACATAGCCATTTCCTGCGCCCTCCTTATATCCTGCACTATCTGGGCGGCTGTTCTGTCCAAAGCCAAAGTGTTCCTGATATCATTATAATAAGGAAAAGACAGCAAGCTTAAAATAGCGATAACGGATATCACTATTATTACTTCAACAAATGTTATTCCCTTATTCAAAAAGCCAGAAGATTTAAATACCAATTTAGTATTGATTGCCCCCAAAAAAGGGCGATAAATGTTCCTATCACCAAGAAGGGCCCGAAAGGAACTTCGCTTTTAAGCCCTTTCTTCTTGGATATGATCAAACCCGTCCCTATAATTCCTCCTATTAAAAAACTGAAGAATATAGCAATGGCAACTCCCGGAAAACCTAAGAAAAGCCCCATAAAGACGCTAAACTTAACGTCTCCAAACCCCATCCATTTGCCCCTAGAAACAGCGAATATTAAAAAGAAAAAAGCAAACCCAACTAATACGGCCAGAAATGAATTATAAACAACATATATATCCCTATACCAGATAGCTTCTGCTATCCTGAATGCCAGAGAAAGCCCTATCGCAGAAAATACTATGCTGTCCGGGATTATAAAATGCTTGAGGTCGTATATAAAAATAAGGAGAAGAAAACAGGTAATGATAAGATAATATATTGACGCAGGAATGCTGAAATAATTGAATATCCAGACAAATACAACAGCAGTAAGTATTTCAATAGAAGGATACTGCCAAGATATCTTTTCTTTGCAGTATCTGCATCTTCCTTTTAAGAAAAGAAAGCTTAAAACCGGCAGGAGATCATACCAGGCCAAAGGATGTTTGCATTTGGGGCACATTGAGCTTCCTCTGACAAAATCCATTTTCTGTTCCAGCCGGTATATAACACAGGTAAGAAAGCTTCCCATAATAAGCCCCAGAAGAAATATGAAAATATCTAAGAATATTGATGTCATGGACAGCGGGTGATTAAAAGTTTATCAGAACATGTTTCTCCGGATCCCAAAATTACCTCTTTTGAAGAGCCCTGATTATCCACGCACCAGCAATCTCCCACATTCAGAGAAGCAATAACAGCATAAGCAGAGTCAGAATCCAGGCATTTTATCTCGTCTCCCCCATTGCTATTTATATAATCTTCTATTCTTCCAAAGTTTCCCGCATCTGAGATTGTGTTATCTTCTGCACATATACCGTCATAAGTTCCAGCTTCGTTAAAGTACAATTCTCCTGCATTTCTTAATTCT
>MHMM01000006.1:71814-83791 GCA_001821555.1 Candidatus Nealsonbacteria bacterium RIFOXYB1_FULL_40_15
TTATAATACTGGCCAGTATTCCAACAATAACAATAACAATCATTAGTTCCACTAAAGTAAAACCTTTCTTCATATTCTTATAATATATCATAAAACTAGAATTTCTAAGCTGTGGAAAACAAAAACCCGCCATCTTGCAAAGGCAGGTTTTGAGTTTCTGATTATGGACAGACTGTAGCGGCCCATCCCGCAACACAGGTAGCCCTGGTCATAGCCTTGGCATTTCCTACGCTGTCAACACAATAAGCTCCATTCGCTCCGGTGTCTCCCACCAGTTGAGCGCATGCGGCCCAAGCCCCAGAAGCATTATTGCATATTAATGTAGACCCCTGAGCAGTTACATCTGCTATAACTCTATTTACCCCGTAAGTAGTGTCAGCACAGACTGCGGCATAACTGTTTGCTGCATCGGCTGCTATCAATTCTGCCGTAGACCTCATTCCGGAAAGCTCTGCTTTTATTGCCACATCTTTTGCTTTGTTCCTGGCGGCACCCAAAGAAACAAGCACAATTGAAGCCAATATACCTATGATTGCGATCACCACCAAGAGTTCTATCAATGTAAAACCTCTTTTTTTCATGTTTTTGTATTTGAATTTAAATAGGTTCGACCTTTCAATTGTTAAATCTTTTATGAATTATATCACAATAGGCAAATACAGCCCTGTGGAAAACTGTTAGCCGAGCATTCCTCCTGAATACAGGGGCATTAAAACTGCTCCCATAAGCCCTGCCACCACTCCTCCCAAAACAATTATAAAAATGGGCTCCAGCAGTCTTATAAACCCATCCAATGCCCTGTCAACATCCGACTGATAAAAATCAACTATGTTCTCTAAAGAAGAATCCAAGGTTCCCGTCTTTTCTCCCACAGAAACCATTTGGAAAAACAAAGGAGATATTAGATCAGGATACCTTTCAAGAGAACTGCTTATCGGTTCTCCCCTCTTTACCCTGTCTCTTGTGTCCAGTATAAGCTGTTTGTAAGCATCGCTTCCGACTATGTCTCCTGTTATCTCAAGAGAAGCTGAAATTGGAAGTCCTCCTGAAATCAAAGTAGAAAGATTAAGGGCAATCCTGGCAAGATAAAGCTTTTTCAAGAATCCCTTGAGAATTGGGACTTTGAGAGTAAAACCGTCTATCGCTATCTTTCCTTTTCTTGTCTGCGAAAATTTGTAAAATCCGAATATGCCCAATGCCAGAATAATCAGCAAAATCCACCAGCTGGTTTTCATAAAATCTGATATTGAGATAACCACTTTTGTGGCAAAAGGAAGCTCCTGCCCCGTTCCCTTAAGAACTTCTGCCAACTGGGGTATCACGTAAACCATTATTATTGAAACTACCGCTATAAAGACTATAACAACGAAAACAGGATAAACCATAGCCCCCTTTATCTTAGAAGAAAAGGCCTGCTGTCTTTCAAGGTAATCAGCCAGATATCCGAACACTTCGCTTAGCTTTCCTGACGCTTCCCCCGCCTTAACCATATTGATATAGAAAGAAGAAAAAAGCTTAGGATGAGTTGAAAGCGCCCTTGATAAGGGGGTGCCTCCTTCAATTTCTTCGGCTATATTGATTATTTTATCCCTGAAATCCTGCTTTCTGGATTGTTTGGCCAATGCCCTGAAAGTCTCAACTATCGGAACATTGGATTTGAACATTATTGAAACCTGTCTTGAAAACATCACCACGTCCGATTTGCTTGCCTTGTTGAAAAAAGAAAAACTTCTTGCGTAAAAGGGAGTATCTGAAGCTTCTTCTAAAGTTACGACAAAAAGTCCGTGCGTCTTTAACACGTTAAAAGCGGAATCTCTTCCGGTTGCTTCAACCACTCCCGTCTGAAGCTTGCCCTCGGTTGTTCTGGCCTGGTAATTGAATTTCATCTTCTGATTAAATTTCTTAATTCTCCGGGATTCTGGGAGTAGCTCTGGGCGGCATCCAAAGATATTTCCTTTGCCCTTATCAGATTAGCCATATATCTGTTCAGAGAAATCATGCCTATTTCAGCTGAAGTTTCTATAACCATGGGTATTTCATGCACCTTTCCTTCTCTTATAAGGTTTGCGGTGGCTGGAGTGTTTATAAGAATTTCGCAGACAGGGATCAATCCCCCTTTTATCCTCGGAATAAGTCTTTGGGAAACTATCCCCAGCAAAGATCCCGAAAGCTGGGATCTTATCTGGGCCTGCTGGACTCCGGGAAAGCTGTCCACTATTCTGTGTATTGTTTGAGAAGCAGAATTAGTATGGAGAGTGGCTAGGACAAGATGCCCTGTTTCTGCCGCCGTGATAGCAGTGGAAATAGTTTCGGGATCTCTCATTTCCCCTACCATAATAACATCCGGATCCTGCCTGAAAGTGGCCTTTAAAGCAGCAGAAAAGCTCGGGGTATCTTTTGAAACCTCTCTCTGGTCTATTATGGATCTGTCATCTTCAAAAACATACTCAATCGGATCTTCAATCGTGATTATATGCATTGCCTTGGTATGATTTATCTCGTCTATCAAGGCCGCCATGGATGTGGATTTCCCCTGGCTGGAAGGACCTGTTATAAGGATAAATCCTTGGGACGGCCTTATAAGTTCGTGCAGGACGGGAGGCAAAGAAAGATCTTCTATCGTTGAGATGTTGTTCGGAATAAACCTCATTGCGCAGGAAACGTATCCTCTTTGAAAAAATATGTTTATCCTAAATCTAGCCCTGTCTTCATAATTATAAGACAAATCAACTTCTTTTTCTTTCATAAACCTTTCCTGCTGGGAAGGCGCTAAAAGCTCAAAAGCTATTCCTTTGCTGTCTTCTGCAGTAAAATTCTTTCTTCTTACAAGAGGAACTAACCTCCCCCCTATTCTCAATACTGGAGGATGGCCGACTGACACATGCAAATCAGAAGCTTTCTGCACTAGGCAGGTTTCTAGAAGATCTTTTAGTATTGGACTATAATTCATATTTCAACCTATTATTTTTCTTATTTCAGCGACTACTTCAGTGGGGGTGTAATGCGCCTTGACAAGATACTTGATAGCCCCTGCATTTATTCCCCTCTCCACCTCTTCTTTCTCTGCCAAATTAGATAAGATTACTATCCTCACGCCGCTAAGCTCTTCGTCTTTCTTGACTCTTTTGAGTATTTCCCATCCGTTGACCGTCGGAAGAACAATATCAAGCAAGACAAGATCCGGCTTGTATTCTTTTATTTTTGACATTGCTTCTTCCCCGTCCTGGGCTACCTGGACATTGTATCCCACCTCTTTAAGCTTTGTAGTATAAATATCTATCAAGAAAGGATCGTCTTCAACTAAAAGTATAATGTTGTTCATATTTTTATTTTTCTTCTGCTACTCTTAATACTTCTTCCAAAGAGGTGTGCCCCTCCAGAACCTTAATAATGCCGTCCTGCTTCATAGTTATCATATCCTGTTTTTTTGCTTCTTCGGCTATTTTGGTTTCAGAGGGCTCTGAAATTATGATCTCTTCAAGCTCTCTTGTCATCTCTATAAATTCATATATTCCTATTCTTCCGCCGTATCCGGTATTTCCGCATCTTTTGCATCCCACCGGCTGATAAACAAACATCTTATCGCGGTCAATATCCTTTTTCATTTTAGTCGGAAGATTTTCAAGCTCTTCTAATATTGCTTTTCTCTCTTCTGCAGGAGGCTGTATCTTTTTCTTGCAGTAAGGGCAAAGTCTTCTCACTAATCTTTGGGCTATCATCATGCTCAAGCTTGAAGGAAGAAGGAATTTCTGTATTCCCATGTCTATAAGTCTCGGGATAACTCCTACTGCATTTGAAGTATGCAGAGTGGATAACACGACGTGCCCCGTAAGAGCTGCGTGGACGGCCAAAGAAGCGGTTTCTTCGTCCCTGATTTCTCCCACCATTATTATATCCGGATCTTGTCTCAAAAGAGCTCTCAATCCCGAAGAAAAGGTAAATCCTATTTCGGGTTTTATCTGGGATTGGTTTACGCCGTCCATGTGATATTCAACAGGATCTTCCATAGTCATTATATTCTCCTCTCCCGTATTAAAGACGCTTAAAATAGAATACAGGGTTGTTGTTTTTCCTGAACCCGTAGGCCCTGTTGATAATATCATTCCGAAAGATTTCTTAAGCCCTCTTTCCAGAACTTCCCTGTTTCTTCCGGTAATGCCTAAGGTTTCAAAATCTATCTTCCTTTGGGTGGGATCCAAAATCCTCATAACCACTTTTTCTCCTAGGGTCGTAGGAAGCGTAGAAACCCTGAAGTCTATGTTCCTGTCGGCAACTTTAGTGGAAAACCTTCCGTCCTGCGGAACTCTCGTTTCATCTATTTTAAGGTTTGAGAGTATTTTTATCCTAGCCACTACCGCAGGAAGAATCTTCATCGGCAAAAAAATGCTAGCATGGAGAATGCCGTCAAGCCTGAATCTCACTCTTAATTTATCCTTTCCCGGCTCTATATGAATATCAGAGGCGCTTCCGTCCACTGCATGCCTTAATATGACAGCGACTACTTTTGAAATAGGAGCTTCTTCTGCGATTTTCTCCACTTGCTCCGATTTTCTGACAAACCTATCATCTTCAAGCTCTGACTCCAATTCCTCCAACGCTTTATTCACTTCCTTCTTAAGACTGCTGTATTTCCTTAGAAGACTGTTGAAATTGGACAGGGTTATGAGAAAAACAGTGTAGCTGAAATTATTCTGCCTTGCTAAAAACTCCAAGGCCTCTCTGGCTTTGAGGTCTTCAGGATAAACCATTCCGACTTCCAGATGATTTTCCTTTTTATCCAAAGAAATCATCCTGTAGTATTTGGCTGACTCCTCGGGAATCGTTTCCAGAACCTTCAGCTTAACATCGTCCGGAGACACTACCTTTATCTGCATCTTAAGATTTTCCGATTTTATTCCAAACAAAAAATCTTCGGTCGCAGATTTGTTTTTAAGTATGACCTCTTCTTCCTTGCTGTCTGAATTTTTTACCTCGTATTCTAAGGTGGCAGCTTGAGATTTATCAAGCATGCCCCTTTTTAGCAGTTCCTGTATTAAAGACATTATTTAAAGGGGTTCTGCTTTCCCAAAGAGCCCTCGTAGGGAAGAATTTCGGAAAAGGGCTTGAGCTCTTTAAGAAAAGGCTTTTCAAAAATGCTAAAATCTATGATAATAGATCCTTCGGGATATAATTCTGGCTCGTAAGCGACAGGAGAAATTTCCACATCGTTAAAATATCCAAACCACAAAACAACCGCCGTGGCCAGAAATATTATAATTACCGCTATCAAAAGATATTTCTGCCTGTTTTTTCTTTCAATAAAATTTACTGGCATATTATAATTCAGGAATAACCGGTGAAACCGGCTTTTTTACCTGCTGATTATCTTCTATATAATATTTTGCGTTGAAATCCAGATCAAAACTGTAAATATTGCTTTCTGGAGAAGAAAAACTTAACGAGGTTATTTCCATCATCCTGCTGTTTGAATAAAGGGCTAATATAAAGTTCTTGAGAGATTCGTAAGATCCTGCGAGAGTAGCGCTGAAGGGCAGATCGGCTATTTTCCATTTCAGGGCGCTGGTTTTTGATCCTATCTTGGTATATTCAGTCGGGGAAAAGCTCAAGTTTTGGAGAAGAAGCCCGTTTTCAGAACTTGTTTTTTGGACAAAGTTAAAAAGAGTAACCTCTGAAACGTCATAGATAGGCATTGCCGAGCTTATACTCAAAAGTTCTGCCTCGTAGTCTGAAAGTATATTGATGCTGGCCTCTATTTCTGCCAGATAGTTCTTTTTATTTTGGATTTCTTTTCCTTTATTTTCCAGAATCTGATTATTCTTTTCAAATTCCACGTATTCTGGCCACCACAAAAAGTATATCCCGGCCCCGACAACGATAATCGTGGCCAAAACTACGACCCACATATATTTTCTAAATACTTCCATTTGTTTGCGGGAAAAAGAAGTCCGGCCTAAAACCGATGTCTACGGAAAAATTGACCTCTCCTTCGTCTGTTATTGAAATACTCAAAAGACTAATTCTGCTGACAGCAGGATCTTTCTTAAATATATCTATCTGCTGGCCGACTGCAATAAAGCTAGGCCCTGTTCCATCCATTACAATCGCCTCTTTTTCTTTTATCTCATTAAAATCAAAACTTCTGAATCTTATTGAGGGCATAGTTTTAGCTTCAAGAAATTCAAATATATTGGCAAGCTCCCTATGGCCGGACATAAGCTTTTTAAAATCTTCTATTCTTTGCTGAACGAGAGAAACTTCCCCCTCTTTTTCTTTTATTTTATTCTCGTAAGAAAACGCCTCTGATTCAAGTTGGGAAACTTTCTCGTCCACTCTGCTGTTTTTCACTGAAAAATATATATAGCTTCCTAATAAAGCTAGGATAATAATTACAAAAACCACTAAAACCGCTATGGCCCACCCGGGGGCTGGAGCTGTTCTTTTTTTAGTTAGACTTATTGCCATATTCTAAACCGTTAAGGGCCAGGCCGACTGCGACGGCGTACAATGGCCCGGATTCTTTTAAATTGTTTGTTATTACGGCCGGATGCCTTATATTCAAAAAGGGATCGGCTAGAGAAGTATCTTTTTTAAGACTCGCCTGAAAGTAATCTTTAATGCCCGGCATATTGGCGACTCCGCCGGCAAGAACCACCTTTTCAACTTCTTTTCCTTCTTGGCGGTAAAAACTTCTAAAAGCTTCTCTCATCTCTTCCAGTATGGAATCTACTAAAGGAACAAGCACTTTTCTGATATCTCTCTTCAACCCATTATCCGGAAGCAATCCATGCTTTAGTTTTATTTCCTCTCCTTCATTATAATCTATATTCAATGACTTGGCTACAACTTCGGTAAGCTCGTTGCCTCCTATTTTGAAGCTGTGGCTGGTTTTTAGCACTCCCTTATCCACAATACTGCAGGTTGAGCTTCTTGCTCCTATGTCCAAAAGCCCTAATACTTTGTTTTCGTCGGACGATCCCCTGTTGGACATAGCCACAGCTCTCGTAAGAGCAAAAACTTCTGATTCCAAAGTTTTTAATTCAAGTCCCGCTATTCTTGCAATCTCCTGGTACTGGGCAATTATGTCATTTGGAATGGCGACAACCAAAACCTTTAAGGGAGTTTTGGACGGCTCTCCTGAAATAATGGTCCAGTCAAGAGTGACTTCGGTCAAAGGAAGAGGGACATAGGGCCTCACCTCGTATTGCACCGCCTGCGAAATCTCGTTCTTGGCCATGACAGGAACTTCAAAGCTGGTGAAAAAGCTTGCAAAGTCAGGAATGCCGAGATTGACCTCTTTTGTTTCTATTTCGGCTTCTTCTACTATTGCTTTGAGTATTTTCCCCAGTTCGTCGTTGGAAAAAGAAATGCTGTTCTTAGTCAAAATCCTAAAGGGCTTTTTGATAAAAGAACTGCTTTTTAACTCTCCGTAATTCGTAAGCTCCAGCTCATTTTTTTTTCTGGCAAGCTCTACCACCCTCACAGAAGATGTCCCGATATCAATGCCCAAAAATCTCTTAGATCCAAAACTAAGAAACCTGCGGAATCCTTCTAACATATTTAAGCATTATAGCACAGCATAAATCAAAGATGTCTGTGGATAACCTATGATCCTTTCTTTTTTCTCTCATTATATCCTGCAAGCCCCCATATTTCCAAAACAGCGAAAACAATTGCAGAAACTCCGAACACTATCAATGAGTATCTGTCCCCTATCCCAAGGAATACTATTTTTGATGACAGAAATCCCAAGGCACCCAGCACAATATCCGTTATTTTGTTGCAGATTTTCTCCTGCGTTCCGCTTTCAATTTTCTCGTACATTTCCCAGGCATACATAACAATCAAAGAAGCCAAGAAGGCCGGCCAGAAAGGAAGCCTTAGAAAGATAAAAGAGAATCCCAAAAGAAATCCGGCAAGAAAATGATTGACAGACCATAAGTCAAAACAAGTTCCGTTTTTCCAAATATGCACAAGCCAAAAGTCCTTATTCATGTTTTGAATATATCATAAGAAGAGTCAAAAAAGATTAAAACCTGACAGCGGACTTTGTCCGCCGAAGCCGAGCTACTGCGAGGCGAAGGCGGAGGTGATGTCCCGAATTTTGAACCAAAATTGTCTCAAATTGATCCGTTTTTTCGAAAATTAAGAAAAATTTATGAAGAGAAACCGGCACTATTTGATATGCCCAAATCTCTGATAAAATTTTAAACATACCAAAGCTGAAATTGCGGATAGGTTTCTTGATCCTGAAAATCTAAATTTTTATCGTCTTGCCAAACAAGCTCTGTAAAATTTTCTAAATCCTCGCTGTATCCACGGCACATTACTTTTAATCTTGCAAAAAGATTAAGTCGTAAAATAATTTTTGCCATTTGAGGCGATAGGTTAATAGCCATATTTTTATGTAAGCCGATAGTATCCACGGGATACAAAATCCAAATAACCTTTATCTCGCAGAAATTGCAACTGCTGGCGAATTTTATCCTTAATATGCTTATTTTCTGGATGTAGTTTACTTAATTCGTTTTCAAAACGATAAACTTCATTAAGTGTAAACTCTTTCTTGCCAAGATTATCAACACAACGCATCACATTAAGTAACCAACCTTTTACCGACATCTCTTTTTCTTCTCGCAAGAACAAAGTTTTTTTCCAATCATCAAGCACTTTTTCTTTTTGTTCGACTTGTTGATTCTTTACGAAAAATATTTTTCCAGTTTGAGGAATGCTTTTAAGAATAATATCACAACCAATCCAACCTGCTCGTCGTGCTGTTGAAGAAAGGGGCCTTCTCTTTTCTATGATTTCAGGGATAAAAAAGTGCTTAGGAATAACTAAAAAGTTTATTATTTCAAAATTTGTTAGATTATAATTAAGCAAAAAGAAGTTTGGGTTATTGCTACTTGTAAGTCGTTCAAGCATTGTATGATATGCTCCATCCACTATTTTATTTCCTATCCCATCTCTTTTACTTTTCAGCTCAAAATCTTCATTGCAATTTGAGCAGTAAAAATCGGCTACTGGCTGATTATTTGGGTATTTATCAATATTCAATTTTCCACAGTTTGGACAAAAAATTTCATTGTCAACCCAATCCTCAGTTAAAACACGAGCGCGTTGAGCAGGGCTCTTATAATTATTTGCGAGTGTTTTATTGAGGGTTAAATTCATAAAATTTTAGAGGATAAAAAAACCTTATTCTATGGCTAATTTGAAGTGTTGCTTCTAATTGCTTCTAATGATAATAATGATAAATTCTGTCTCAAATACTCGAAAATAAGTGGCCTTTTCAACTTGCTTCTAATTGCTTCTAAAAATTAGCCTCATAATAAGTGCTCTTAGATTCTCCCACGCTATGTAGTAATCCCATCTTTTGCATTTTGCTCAAATCATAATTAATGGTCTGCCTAGGAGTGTCCGACACTATCTCCTCGCATTTTTTAGCGGTGATAGTTTTCTTTTCAACCAGATACTCCCAAATTTTAATTTGCCTCTCATTTAATTTGCTCAACTTTTGTCCGAGTAAAATAACTTTAAAACTGTTTGATGTATTTTTGAATATTGGAGGAAGCAAATTCCATTTTTGCATTTCATTAAAAACAATATCAATACCACGTCCATATTCTTCTAAATAATCAAGTTCTTTTAAGCGAGCCGCGATTATTTCATTTCGACTAACTTGCGCGTCTTTAATATTTTCTATAGTAACTCCAGGAGGCAAACAACCAGGATTAAAAACTTCTATCCTATCCGCGAAAATATTTATTTGAGTATAAGTTTCTGTAATTTTATAATCTCTATGAATCACCGCATTGGCCACAACTTCTCTGATTGCTTTTTCTGGGTATTCATAACGCTCAATTCTTTTAGTGCCGACTATTTCTGCGCTTTTTCTAATATTTCTTAAAACAAATTTTTGCATATCATCTATTTGATCATCAAGCGTGCCATTAATATCCATGCTGTCTATTATGTCGGTGGCTACATTTGAACCCTGATATTTTACACATCTAATAATATATCTGCTAAACTGTTGTCTATTTTGAGGTTTCTCTTTGGCAAAAATTAAAAAACCAGCGAGGGTTGGTTTTTGCGAATTACCAAAACTATCGGCAATACCCAGGTTTTTCAGTAATTCAAAATTAATTTCCTCTATTGAACTGCGTCTTTTTGTTCTTTCGCCGCTCTTTATTAATAGTTCCAATATTTTATCTTTTGATAAATCTTCAAGCGAGGTCTCCTCCGCAATAGTAATATCAAATTTAAACTTTTTGGAATTATCAATTAAACTTCTCATTTCATCATCTGTCATTTTTCTGTCAGTATTTCCGTCTCTGATGTATGCACCATTCGGCATACCAGCCGGCTTGTAATAACAGGGTTTAAATTGATCTGGGCACTCTGGTATAAAAACCGCCAAAATCGTCTTGCTTTCAATTTCCAGAATATGGTAATTGGGACGAATAATAAAACTCATCTCATTATTTACTAAATCACCAATTTTTTCTTGCAGATTATCAAGCATGTCAGTTCCCATTATTTTTATTTCGTGCTTTTCTTTGTCTTCTGAAATTCCAAAGACAATAATTCCACCTCCAGGCCTATGGGAAAAAGCGGATATTGATTTCCATGTACTTTTGGGTAAACCGCCACGAGCGTCTTTGAATTCAACGCTATCGGTTTCAGCTTTATGCTTGATTGCTTCTTCAATTAATTTTTGAATTTCTTGTTTATCCATATTTTTGCAAAGTTCTAACTTGGACATCTGGCGGACTGCGTCCGCCGAAGCTGAGCTACTGCGAGGCGAAGGCGGTGTATTCTTAAAATAGCTCGAACGGAGTTTGCTCGCCGCACAAAGCGCGGCTCGGAAAATGGGGGGTGAATAAATTCGGAGCGGCTCCGCCGCACATTAACAATTTCAAGTTTTTCTTTGGCGGCTTTTAAAGTCCGAATATTCCAAGAAGTCCAAAAATAAATCCACCAACAAACAAACTGGTAAGATTATTTAATATGTTTAATGTAAGTGATTGCTTGAAAGATATAATTTGTTTGTTCAAAAGATAAACAAAATATGTCTCAAACAACACGGCAAAAATTTCTGACACAACTATAATCGCTAGTATTGGTAGTTTGACTAGAGGAAACAGAAACCAAACGATTGGCAAAGAGATAATGTTTGCTAAAAGAATATAAGCAAGTATCTTTTTGGGGAGCTTACGCACAGAAAGAAAAATCAAAGACACTAGTAATTCCAATATAATTGTTATTGGAAAAGCTTTTGCGAAAGAAGAAACTTTGTCTGACGATAAGACGGGTGTTGTTTCTGAAATTTTTGCCGATCCATCTGAAAATAATTCGGCCTTATAGCGACTATTGAAATTTGTTCTAGAAATCTCGTTGGTAATAAATACCTTGTCGATGCTCGGGATAAATACAGCCAGTTTAAACTCGCTAGGGGGCATATAACCGAAATGACACGAACCATTACTGCATTGTCCGCCTCCAGCTAGACGTGCTGGAACCCAGTAGCAATTTTTAGGAGAATCGTACTCGTTAATTTCTAATTGAGGAATTGTCTTATCTTCCATTCCAACTTGTTTCTGATCTTGCGAAAGGCACCATAACATCCTTGCACTAAAATTAGTATCAGGAATACTTTGTTGGTTATATACAACATCAATATCGACACTTGGCTTTGGGCCTAAATCAGCACTTGCGCCTTTCGGCAAAAATACAACTAAAGCACCAAAAATAATTAAGAAAGAAAATGGTTTTTTGCTCATAGAATTTATAAAATTATGAATTATTTACTTCGACCTAAAATTAATAAAAAATTTCTTTTGCCCTTCATCGATAAATCCTTTTCTTTTTTGCCCAAAAAGCCCTTTCAAATCCTAGCCGAGCGGCGCGTTTCGCGCCGCGAGGCATCTTCTTTCCACTTGCGAAATCCTGAATTGCGGTGTTTGTTGGACAAAGT
>MHMM01000006.1:83802-83904 GCA_001821555.1 Candidatus Nealsonbacteria bacterium RIFOXYB1_FULL_40_15
TGTCTGGGGTTTTGGATTCGCCCTGCCTCGGCTGATTTCCCGCCCGCAGGAGGGGTCTGGGGAGGAATGCGGGCGGGTTTCGGACTGGGGGTTTTCGGAAAA
>MHMM01000006.1:83921-86148 GCA_001821555.1 Candidatus Nealsonbacteria bacterium RIFOXYB1_FULL_40_15
GCGGGTTTCGGACTGGGGGTTTTCGGAAAAAAATTCTCGGCTATTATTTTATCTTCTGGAAAGAATCATTTAATTTTCCGCCAAAAGCCATATAACTTTGCACCGCCACTTCGTATTTCGCAAGGTCATTTTTGTAATTCTTCCAGTCATAATTTGAATTGGCAAAACTTTGGCTTTTTGCATAAAGCGCACCGAGAACAATTTTGAAACGACTTACTGTCTCAACCAATGCACCAACATACTTGGATAGTAAATCAATGTGTTCCCGTTCGTCGCTAGTCAAATCACCAACAATAGATTTTATTTCCTTGTCGCAATTCTCTAATTCAGGAATGATGTTTTCAATCTTTTTTACATGTTCGCCAAAATCAATCGCCTTAAAAATTCCTGGAATTGGGATTATATGGCGAATTGAAGTTTTGAAAACATCATCGTGAATTGCGACATATTGAGACAATAAGTCGTTTGTGTTCCATGAAAGCTCTAAAATTTTCTCTTTGTTTGTCATATTAAAAAATTTAAGCTTTCAATATTTTTTCCTCTATCAAAGGTAAATATTTTTTATAAACTTCATCTGGCATAGAAATATTTAGCTTGTTTTCTTTAGAGGATTTTTCGATATAACTTTTAATATAATCGCTTTTTAGTAAAAAATCGTCGGTGTGTTCCATGGCAAGCAATCTAATAGTGCCGACCATAAATTTGGCAAAATCTTTTTTGTCCAAAATATCTTTGGCTTTTAATATTACGGGTTCGTGGATTTTTGATTTTTCGCTTTTCAAATGTGAAGCATAGGTGGAAAAAAGATTTTCCATAAATAAATCTGACGGAAACATATTTTTTGTGGTAGATATAAATTGATCAACAACTCCTATTGAAATTACTAATTTAGTGTCGGGGGTTTCCGCCGATTTTTTAATTCCATTTAACACATCAATAAGCCCCATTGTGAGAATTTCTTTTGAAATAAAATTATCCAACGCAAACATTTTAGGGAAAATTTTATCCCACATACTCCCATGTTTTGGTTTCTTTTTATAACCGTAACACTGCCAAACTTCATCGTTTAACACGGGTTTCATCGCCATAACGGCAAGCTGTAAAATTAAATCATTTATATCGGAGGTTTTATTTTCCATAATCATTGCTTAACTTTTTATTTTTACCTTATCCCAAGATTGTTCTGCTCCGTCATACAGACCTTTAATTGTAGCCGCCAAACGAAATTGTGCCTCTTGGTTTAGGTCGTGTGCGTTAACGCCAATTCGTTCGCAGAAAGTAAAAACTAGAGGACCTAACATAAGTTTTTGTTTCCAAGCGTTTTCAGACCACAATCTGTGATTTACCCTCGCAACTCGGTCATCATTTTCAATTCCCAATTCTTTGGCGGCTTCAATATTTTTCTTGGTTAAATCCTCTCTCATATTGTAATTGAAGCTCAGATTCATCTTTCCAAGATTAGTGAGCCAATGAAGCGTCACGCTATCAATCATATTGTTATAGGATTCCATTCCCACCCAAATATCATTTCTGCCTTTTTCGTGGAGATAAGATTTTGTGAAGTCGCTTTGAGCGACAACATTTTCCCCGCTAATAAATTTGTGTGTCCAAGCAAGTGCAAATAATTCAAAACGAATAACTTTTATTTCCTCATTCAATTTTTGAGAATCAATTTTCGCAAATTCTGGATATACCTCGACGATATTTTTCTTGACAACATCAGAAAAGACATTATCAGCGTCAATTTTGCCGATTACCGGACTTAGAATTTGCGTATCGTAAAAATCACGACAAAAATCTTCTAACTTCATTTCTTGTTTTCTTGAGAAAAATGACATAGTGATTTTTACTTTAATAATTCCTCAATGGGAACGCCTAACGACTTGGCGATTTTTTGGATTGTTTGAACGCTTGGTTTTGTAACAACGCCACCCTCAATTTTAGTAAGTGTGGAGTATTTAATATCGGCTTTTTTCGCCAAGTCGTCCTGCGTTAAACCTTGTTTTGTTCGCACCCGTTTTATATTTTGTGATATTGTTGACATAGTATGCTACTTTTGATAGTATAGAAATATGAGTCATTACTTTCTTTGCTCACAAAATAAGGATAGCATAACTAATAGATTTATTCAACTTTTTATTTCTGATTTTGTAGCCGAGAATTTTTTTCCGAAAACCCCCAGTCCGAAACCCGCCCGCATTCCTCCCCAGACCCCTCCTGCGGGCGG
>MHMM01000007.1 GCA_001821555.1 Candidatus Nealsonbacteria bacterium RIFOXYB1_FULL_40_15
ATATTGGAACAAGTGTTAAGATTTGTTAAAGTTTGACCTTTAATCTATCTTACCTTGTTCCATTTCGTTTAGTATACCCAGCGGGATAAGCTTCAAATTCAGGATTATTTGTGCTATAACAGACAGGTAAGCTGTTTATGATTAGTTTTCTTAAAAAGAAAAAAGAGCCGGAAACCTTGGAAGACGCTCTCAAAGAAATCTCTGAATTAAAAAGAGAACTTAAAAATGCTTCCGAGGAAATTAAAGCCCTAAAAGAGCAGAGCGCTTTTTTTGTAAGCAAGATAGGAATAGTAAGGTACAACCCTTTCTCTTCGGCAGGAGGCGATCAGAGTTTTTCCATGGCTATTTTGGACAAGAACGGAACGGGAGCGGTAGTAACCAGCCTATATGCCTTGGAGGGAAACAGAGTTTACGGGAAACCCGTTGAGAAGGGAAAATCCAGTTATTCTTTGTCAGAAGAAGAAAAAAAAGCTATAAACGAAGCTGTAAATGGCGGAAAATAATAAAAAAACCAGGCCCCCGATAGTCGTAATTTTAGGCCATGTAGATCATGGCAAGTCTTCTTTATTGGAAGCAATTAAGGATTTTAGGATTACAGCCAAAGAATCGGGAGGAATAACTCAGCATATAGGAGCATACCAGGCGGATTATGAAGGGAAAACAATTACTTTTCTTGACACTCCGGGACATGAGGCCTTTGAAGCCATAAGGTCTAGGGGGTCTGATATAGCAGATATTGCTATATTGGTAATAGCATCCGAAGAAGGAATAAAGCCCCAGACAAAAGAAGCAATTAAGCTGATTAAAGAATCCCAGACTCCTGCCATAGTTGTATTAAATAAAATAGACAAGCCCTCGGCAGATCCGGAAAGAATAAAAAGAGAACTTTTAAAATATGACATAGTAGTGGAATCCATGGGCGGAAAAATCCCTTCTGTAAACACTTCTGCCTCAACAAAACAGGGCGTAAAAGAGCTCTTGGAAATGATTATTCTCCTCTCAGAGCTTGAAGGATTTAAGGCAGATTACTCAAGGGGCGCAGAGGGATACGTTATAGAGTCTTATATTGACAGCAAGAAGGGGCCAGCGGCTACTTTGATCGTCAAAGAAGGGATACTAAAAGAAGGAGACATCGTGGGAACGGAAACTTCAAACGGCAAGATCAAGTCCTTGAATGATTTCAAGGGAAATCCGATTAAAGAAGCGTCCCCCTCCACTCCGGTTTTGGCCTTAGGTCTTGAAAAAAGCCTCAAATCAGGAGAAAAATTTAAGGTATTTAAGGATATTGCTTCCGCAAAAAAAGAAATCAAAGAAACCGCGGGTCTTTTCGGGGATTTTATCAAAAAAGAAAATTCATTAAATTTAATAATAAAGGGCGATGTTTTAGGATCTTTAGAGGCCATTGAAAAAGAATTCCAGAAAATACCGCAAGAGAAGGTTTCTATAAATGTCGTAAAGGCGGACACGGGCAACATATCTGAATCGGATGTAAGGATGGCAAAAAACACTTCAAGCATTATTTTGGGATTTAAGGTAAAAGTTGAAAATACGGCTCAGAAGCTTTCTTTGAGAGAAAAGATAAGAATATTGAATTTTGATATTATATATGAGCTTTCAGAACAAGCTAAAAGAGCTTTGGAAAAAAATCTTGAGCCGGAAATAGCAAGGATTTCTACCGGCAAGATAAGGATATTGGCGGTTTTCAAGACCGAAAAAGGAAAGCAGATAGTGGGAGGCCGTGTTCTTGAGGGTGAAATAAAAAGAGGGAAAGCCGAGGTTATAAGAAATGAGGAATATATAGGCGAAGGAAGGATAACCAAGCTCCAGCAAAACAAACAGGATACGGATAAGATATCAAAAGGAAGAGAGTGCGGAATCTCCTATGAAGGAGAAGCAAAGATTCAAGAAAATGATATCTTAAACGCATTTGTGGAGGAAAAGCAGATGCCGGAGCTATGAAAAACAAGATATTAGGACTCACCAGGCTTTTAAAAGAAGAAACAGGAAAGATTATTTCCGGTGAAATAGAGTTGCCGAATAGAGCGGTCGCCACCATAACTAGAGCATCTGTTTCTAACGATCTTAAAACAGCCAGGATATTTATATCAGTCCTTGGGAACAAATACCAAGAAGAGGAGATATTTAGAACCCTCAAGGCCTGCTCTGGAAAAATACAGCACATCTTAAACAAAAGACTTAGGATAAAATTTGTCCCAAAGATCACTTTCTTAAAAGAGAAATACATGGAGGAAGAAATGAAAATGGAAGAGCTTCTGGAAAAACTGGAGGAAAAGTGATATTATTCAACCGCGGCGTGGTAGCCAAGTGGTAAGGCAACAGTCTGCAAAACTGTTATACGTGGGTTCAATTCCCACCCACGCCTCCAGGAGCCCAGGTGGCGGAACGGTATACGCACAACACTTAAAATGTTGCGGGAGCAATCCCATGTGGGTTCGAGTCCCACCTTGGGCACAAAGCAAAAACCGCCTTTCTAGGGCGGTTTTGCTTAATCTTCAAGTATTTCTAGATATGTCCTTTTTACTCCGAAATTCTTAGCTTGTTCGTAGGCAGGAAACCATATATCAAAGTGATGGTTTCCTTTTCTGGCATTCATCCTGTCTTCAACCACAAATACCTTTTCTCCGTAAAGTTCGGGTATTCTTACTAGGGTTCCGAAGGGAAGCATGTTGTTGGCTATGATTCCGTCTTCAACCCATTTCCCTGAAGCAGTGATAAAAGGAGTGCTGTCTGTCTGCCACACCGTGCTTGAATAGCCGGTAATAACCACGTTGACCTTTTTTACATTCAAAGGTTCAAAGGGTTTGGCTACGGGCATTACCGTGTTGTTTTGTGTAACAGGAAGGGATTCAAGGGTATCCTTTTCTGTCTCCCCTTCTCTTATTACTCCTGATATTTCCACGGCAGCAACGCTAAGAATTCCAAAGAATAAAATAGCGACAAAGGATATAGAAAACACCTTTTTTACGAACAGATAAGATTCTTCTTTTTCAATATGTATGTTCATGGTAATAAAAAATCCCCTTGTCTGGGGTATAGCTGTATTCTAGCATATTTTAAGGCCAAAGTCAATATACCGCGGGCAAAATCATGGAGCGGGAGACGGGATTCGCACCCGCGATCTTCTCGTTGGCAACGAGACATTCTACTGCTGAACTACTCCCGCCTTTGGTCCGCCGAAGCGAACCTACGGCGAGGCAATGCCCGCAATAAGATTCGCGAAGGCGATATTTAACAATACAATCCTTGCGTGTGCCTCGGGTCAGACTTGCACTGACTACCTCAGCTTTTTCAGAGCTGCGCTCTACTACATGAGCTACCGAGGCAATATATTAAATTATATCAGAATAGGTGTGGGCGGTGAAGGACTCGAACCCTCGGCCTCCGCAGTGTAAATGCGGCGCTCTAACCAGCTGAGCTAACCGCCCCCAAAAAGGCCTATGGCAGAAAACCCGCATGTGCGGACGGTGGGACTTGAACCCACATGCCCGTAAGGGCACAGCTCCTCAAGCTGCTGCGTCTACCATTGCGCCACGTCCGCCTATTTCTCCTCTTCGGAAAGCTTTTCTGAAGATTCTTCGGCCTTCTTGGCTTCCCATGTAAGGCCCTCAAACTCCTTTCTTTTAAGCCTGGATTTTCTGCCTTTTGCAGTTCTCAAATAATAGAGCTTAGCCCTTCTGACCTTGCTTCTTTTGACAACCTCTATTTTTTCTATAAGGGGAGAGTGCACAGGGAAAATCTTTTCCACTCCTACCCCGGAGGATATCCTTCTTACTGTAATAGTGGAGGATATGCCCTTTCCGTGCTTTCTCGCCAAAACAACCCCCTCAAAGGGCTGGAGTCTTTCTTTGTCTTTTTCTTTTATTTTCTGGAAAACCTTGACAGTGTCTCCGGGCATTATGCTTGGGATCCCCTGCTTCAACTGCCCTGAAGTAAATGTTTCTATTGTTTTGGAAGACATATTTTTAATTCCTCGGGCAGTTCTGATTTGAATTCTCTATACTTCCCGTCAGGAAACTTTAATTTTATATAACTTGCGTGCAAAAAGTGTCTTTTCAGATTATCCGGGCAAGGCTGGTTTTTAAATCCATAAACCTTATCCCCCACTATGGGATGACCTATGTATGCCAGATGGCATCTTATCTGGTGTTTTCTTCCTGTTTTAGGATGAACTTCAAGCAAAGTATAATTTTCATATTCTTGAATCACTTTGTATTCTGTAACAGCTTCCCTTCTGCTTGAAGGCCCCGGCTCAAAAGGAAGATAAGCTCTTTGCTTCTTGCCATCCTTGGGAGATCTTCCTATGGGAACATTTATCGTCCCTTCTTCTTCTTTAAAGCGACCTGTCGCCAAAGCTATATAGCTTTTAACTACACTCCTAGTTTTAAACTGTTTTTGAAAAAAAATCAAGGCCTCGCCGGTCTTTGCAAGAACAAGAAGGCCCGATGTATCTTTGTCCAATCTATGCACGATCCCCTTCCTTTCAACTTCATTTAGCTCGGGGCGTAATTTTGAAAGCTCCTCTCCTAAAGTTATAACATCTATTCCCGCCGGTTTGTCTATAACAATAGAATCTTTATCTTCGTATAACACTTCTATTTTGTCCATATCTGTGGGCTCAGTAGGAATCGAACCTACGGTCTCGTCGATGTCGACGACGCATTTTACCATTAAACTATGAGCCCGCGTCGACTATTTTCTTGCAAAAATAACGGCTTAAAAATAATAGTCTCCTTTGAACGGCAACATTTCCGCACCGGAGAACACAAACTCCTTTATATGAGGGATATGTTCTCGACCCAATGGTCCTTTTATCAAACATCGCTCTTCTGAAGCTGATCAAGGGAATATTTAATTCTTTTGCCCAAAATTTTTTTGTCTCTTCGGGATTCTGATCTGCCCTAAGGTGTAATTCGCAATATATTCGACCAATATCAATATTGTAAATTTTTTTTAAGCTTGATAAAAAAAATCTTAATATCAACGGATCAGAACTCCCGATAGCTGTCTGGTCTGTTGTCTTGCCTCCTTCACTAATATACAGAACAGATAAAGCAAGCTCAAGAATATGCTTATCTTCTATATTTATATTATTCAGCACATTAAGGGCTTGGCACTCAGCCTCTTCAATTCTTTTTTGTTTTTGTTTATTGTGCCAAATAACAGCTTTCTTCCGAGCTTCAACTAGTGCATTTTTTGAATTTTTAAGTAACTTTTTTCTTTGGCTAGGAGTAAGTTTAACTTTTTTAAACCACCCACTAAGCGTTGACCGAGCAATCCCAAGCTTTTTCTCAATTTTACTCATTGAATAACCTTGCTTTCTCAGTCGAATCGCTGCCTCTTTGAACTCGAACCACTTAGACTTCATATACCTATTATATACTCAGTAATACGAATTGCAAAGAAGCTATTTGCCCAAACAGATTATTACACATCTTATAGTACATTAAAAACAAATTATTTTCAATCTACTATTATTTAAATATCTTATATTCTAAAAAAATTATCACCCCAAGGAAAAATCCGCAAACCGAGATAAGAATATCTTTTATGTGGTGCGCCTGGATGGATTCGAACCATCGACCCCTGCTTTATAAGAGCAGTGCTACTACCACTGAGCTACAGGCGCTTATTCAATCCGCTATTCTACATCTTTTATGTCAATTTTCAAGTCCTGTTTTTTCTTTTCAGGATCCCCTCTCATTAGGCCCTCAAAGTCCTCTTTTTCTATGGTTTCTTTTTCTATCAAAACATCGGCTATCTTATCAAGAAGTTTTCTTCTTTTGCTCAAAGTTTTTTCGGCTTGGATCTGCCCCTGTTTTATAAACTTCTCCACTTCATCGTCTATTCTTGAGGCCACTTTTTCAGAATAATTTCTTTCTTCAGAGATTTCTTTCCCCAAAAAGACTAGCTCTTCTTTTTCTCCATACGATATTGGGCCCAAAGAAGACATTCCATATTCTTTGACTAATCTTCTTGCAAGATCCGAAGCTTTTTTCAAATCATTTGAAGCTCCTGTGGTTATTTCTCCGAATACTATTCTTTCGGCTGTATACCCTCCCAAAAGAGTTGCTATCTCGGACATAAACTCGGTTTTTGTCATCATTCTTTTTTCTTCGGAAGGAGTTTTCAGGGTATATCCTGCAGCCATCCCTCTGGATATAATGGATATTTTTCTTATAGGTTCTGTCCCGGGAAGAGAAGCCGAAACTAAGGCATGCCCTGCTTCGTGGTAAGCTGCTATTTTCTTTTCTTTTTTAGAAAGCACATGGCTTTTTCTCTCTGGGCCAAGCAAGACCTTGTCTATGGATTCCAGGAATTCTTCCTGCCAGATCTGCTCTTTGCTTCTTCTCGCGGCAAGAATAGCGGCCTCGTTGGCAATATTTGCTACGTCTGCTCCCGAAAAACCCGGCGTTCTTTCTGATATTTCTCTTAGATTCACATCTTGAGACAAAGGCTTGCCCTTGCAATGAATTTGAAGTATTTCTTCTCTTCCTTCTACGTCAGGCATATCCAAGACGACTTTCCTATCAAATCTTCCCGGCCTTAAAAGGGCGGGGTCTAATATATCCGGCCGGTTCGTACTGCTCAAAACGACTATTTGAGAATCTTGTTCAAATCCGTCCATCTCAACAAGTATCTGATTCAAAGTCTGCTCTCTTTCGTCGTGCCCTCCTCCTATGCCTGCTCCCCTGTGCCTGCCTATGGCATCAAGCTCATCAATATAAATTATTGCCGGCTGGTGCTTTTTTGCAGTTGAAAACAGATCTTTTACCCTTGCAGATCCTACTCCTACAAACATTTCAACAAATTCAGATCCTGATATTGAAAAGAAGGGCACATCGGCTTCTCCCGCAACCGCCCTTGCCAAAAGCGTTTTTCCTGTGCCAGGCATACCCGTGAGCAAAACTCCTTTCGGAATTCTGGCTCCCATTTTAAGATATTTATTAGGATTTTTAAGGAAGTCTACTATTTCTTTAAGCTCTTCTTTGGCTTCTTTCAGGCCTGCGACTTCCTTGAAGGTAACTTTGGTTTTAGGATGCCCCTCTGCCCCAAAAAGTCTTGCTCTGGCCCTTGTAAAACTGAAAGTCTGGGCAGCCCCTGCTTTTGCCTGCTTTAAGATAACCCAGAAAAAGAATCCGAATAGAACCAAGGGAGCTATTCCGAAAATAAGCAGGGGGATTAGCCATGAAGAAGCCCCTTCTTTTTCTTCTTTAATATCTATATTCACCTGATCTATCCTCTGCTGTCCGGCTCCGTAAGAAAGAAGAGTCTCTCTTAGTCCTGTTTCCGGCTCTTTTCTTGAGACCATCTCTTTTCCATCCTTATATTTTATCGTCAGCTCTGAACCGTAAGCTGTAATTTTCTCAACCTTGCTCTGATTTATATCGCTCACAAGCTGGTTCAAAGAAACCTCTTCCGCCTGGGAAAAAGGCTGGAAAACAAGAGCGAATATTCCCGAGATGACCACAAATATTATCAAAATAGCAACGATATTCTTTAAAAGAAACTTCATTTATTTAAATAATTAGTAATTAAGTAAGATTATTCTAACACAGAAAGGGAAATAAAAAAAGCCCCATGCTACTACGTTTCACATGGGGAACAATTCACCACCAACCGCGAAGATCATCACGCGATCTTCCGTTTCTGGTCGCTGTCGATCCTACTCTTCAGCCATTGAAGGTGCTGACGCAGATTCTCCAAGCCGAGTCGTTGCCCATGGGCTTTCTTGATGGACTCTTCACTGAACTCGGCCGCGCAAGTTATCTTCGCGACGGCCCTTTCGCGAACCTCCGTGGAGATTTTGCCCTCCAAGGAACGGAGGCGGTTGGCCACGTCGGCCACTGCCTGACTGCGAATCTCTTCTTTCCTCTTGGCCGCCACATCCTGAAGCTCTTTGAGCTCTTTTTCCAGTCGCGGGAAGGTTTTTTCCTGCCCCCAATAGTAAGCCCATGCAAAGATGTTGCCCCAGATCTGAGGTATTTCGCTACCAGTGATTAACGCCTCCGCCGCCGCCTCAACCAGTCGGTCGTACTCTTGCTTGCCGGCATTACATACCGGATCGCGGTAGTCCCTGTTCCTTTGCCCACAGTGCGGACAAATATGTCTTTCAGTTCTGTCACTCATCGTTACATCCCTTCAAAGGGGGTTAATAAAATAGATTTACAAATGTCCTGATTAAATTATACATTATCAATTATTTTTGTCAATACTCTTCGGACACTTTTATTATTTTAAATAAAAAAGCCCCGTGTCGCTCATTATCTATGCTAACATGGGGCGTTGATGTGTTCAGAATCTGCGTCTTCCGCAATTTGCCGAAGAAGCAACATTGTATTTCTTACAGCTTCTCTGTTTCGCCTTCTTTGTTTCCGCAGTTCTTCTTCGTCTAATTTTTCTTCGTCTTCCATATCTGATCTCCTTGTAAATGAGCAAAGCGCACTTTTTTCATTTTATACGCTTTTGTTCAATATTTTCAAGGCAGCTTTCAATCTTTCTTCCGGAGAAAGATTTGAGGGAATCTTTTCCAGGGTTTCTCTAGCTTCTTTTCTGGAAAATCCCAATCCTACCAACCCGTCCTCTGCCTCGTCGTCTTTCTTTTCTGGAATATCTTTGATTTTCCCTGTGAGCTCTAAAATAATAGCCATTGCTTTTTTCTTTCCTATTCCTGGAATTCCGAAGAATACGCTTTCGTCCTTATTCTTTATCTTTTCTTTTATTTCCTCAAGAGAACCCAAAGAAGATATTTCCAGAGCGGCCTTAGGGCCTATCCCTCTTATCTGCTCTAACATCTCAAAAAATTCAAGCTCCTTTTCTGCTAAAAACCCGTAAATATCAATAGCGTCTTCTTTTACATTGGTAAAGCAGTGCAGATTGATGTTATCCCCTATTTTTGGTATAATAGAAAGGTTCTTCTTAGATAAGAAAACTTTATATCCGACACCACCCGTTTTTACAGTTATGGACTTTTCCTTCTTTGAAATTACAGTTCCTTCTAAGTAAGCTATCATTTTGATATATTTCCGAAAAATAATATTTGCAAGACCCTGCGAACGCGACGGCGTAAGCACGAGGAATTTTTCAGCAGAAAAATATCTGTGTCTAGCAAATATTTATTTGAGGAATATTATATTTTAGCATGGATTTCAAATTAGTATCAAATTTTAAGCCGGCAGGAGACCAGCCGGAAGCAATAGAAAAACTGATAAAAAACATTCAAAAGGGCGAAAAACACCAGGTGCTTTTGGGTGTCACAGGATCAGGAAAAACATATGTGATGTCCAATGTAGTGGAAAGAACCGGCCTTCCTGCTTTGGTTATAAGCCACAATAAGACTCTGGCGGCCCAGCTTTACCAGGAATTCAAAGGGTTTTTCCCTGGCAACGCTGTCCACTATTTCGTGAGTTATTATGATTATTACCAGCCGGAAGCGTACATTCCCCAAACAGACACTTATATAGAAAAGGATGCCAGCATAAACGAAGAGATAGACCGAATGAGACATTCCGCTGTCCAGGATCTGATCATGAGAAAAGATGTAATAATAGCCGCTTCTGTTTCCTGCATATATAATATAGGGTCTCCAAAAAATTATGAATTCGTGTCTTCTGAATTTAAAAAGGGGCAGAAGATATCAAGAAGAGATTTCTTAAGAAAACTCACTCTGCTCCAATACCAGAGAAACGACTCTGAATTTGGGCCCGGAGATTTCAGGGCAAGGGGCGGATCTGTTGAAATAAATCTTATCACGGGCGAAAATGTCCTAAAATTTGATTTTTTAGAAGATACCATAGAAAAGATCTCGCGGTCTGAATCTTCGGTGGATCCTAAATATATTGAAATAACAGAAGCTGTCCATCTCTTTCCAGCTGCATTTTGGACAACTCCCGAAAAAAAGATGAAAGAAGCTGTAAAGAATATAAGGGAGGAGCTTTACGAAAGATTGCAAGAACTCAAAAAACAGGGGAAAACAATAGAGGCCCAGAGACTGGAAAGAAGAACAGAATACGATCTTGAAATGATAGAAGAATCAGGATACTGCAACGGGATAGAAAACTATTCAAGACATATGGAATTCAGAAAACCCGGCGAAGCCCCCTTCAGTCTTATAGATTACTATAAAGAATACTATCCTGAAGGATTTATTATATTTATTGACGAATCCCACCAGACAATCCCCCAGATAAGGGCCATGGCTGTTCAGGATAGGATAAGAAAAGAAACTCTTGTCAGCCACGGATTCCGCCTGCCTTCGGCTATAGATAACCGCCCCTTAAAGTTCAGCGAGTTTGAAAAAAGAATAGATAAGGCCGTTTATGTTTCAGCCACCCCTTCTTTGTATGAAAAAAACAAAGCAAAGGATAATATAATAGAGCAGATCATCAGGCCCACAGGCCTCTTGGAGCCAGAAATAGAAATAAGAAAAACAGAAAACCAGCTTAGAAACTTGATAGAAGAAATACAAAAGCGGGTTGAGAAAAATCAGAAAACCCTTGTCCTTACCTTGACGAAGAGACTTTCTGAAGCGGTTTCAGAATATCTTTCAGAGCGGGGAATAAAAAACAACTGGCTGCATTCTGAAGTAAAAACTTTGGACCGGCCTAAAATATTAAGAGATTTAAGACTCGGCAAATATGACGTTCTTGTAGGAATCAATCTTTTGAGAGAGGGACTGGATCTTCCGGAGGTTTCCTTGGTCGCCATACTAGATGCGGACAAAGAAGGTTTTTTAAGAAATGAAACTACTCTTATACAGATTATGGGAAGGGCGGCCAGGCATCCCGAAGGAAAAATTATACTTTACGCAGATAAAACAACAGGATCTATGGCTTCTGCCATAAAGGAAATAAAAAGAAGAAGAAAAATACAAGAAGACTACAACAAAGAACATCATATTACGCCTAAGGCAATTACTAAAGAAATAAGAGAATGGATGTTTTCTGAAAAAGAAATACTCCCCCTGGATTTAGCTCAAGATAAAAAAATCCTAGAAAAAGAAATGAAAAAAGCCGCCAAAAATCTGGACTTTGAGAGAGCGGCTGAGATAAGAGACGCGATCAAAAGGATCTCCTCTTGATATTTTTAGCTTTTTAAGGTATGCTGGCTTTATTATGCCTATAACAAAATCAGCGCAAAAAGCCTTGAGGCAAAATGCAAAAAGAGCTTCTCTGAACAGAATGTACGAAAAAAAGATTAAGATTCTTGTAAAAGAAATTTCTTCTTTGATTAAAGAAAAGAAAAAAGAAGAAGCCAAAGCCCTTTTATCCAAGATTTACAAGGCATTAGACAAGGCGGCAAAAACAAACGTCATAAAAAAGAATACGGCCTCAAGGAAAAAAAGCAGGATAACAAAACAGGTCGAAAAAATCTAGATCCTGCTCACCAGCATTTCAATCCCCTCTTCGGGGTCCATTTTCCCCGTCTTTATCTCTAACTCTGCCCGGAAAATATCCCGGTAGATTTTTTTTAATTCTTCAAAAGAAAATCTTTCCGCCTGCCAGCAAGTTTTTTTGACAACAAAAGGATTGAGCCCGGTTTTTGCCAGAATTTTTCCGAACGGATATCCTTTTGATAAAAGCTCTTTTATAACAAGAAGGTTTCTAAATTGATAGTTTATCATTGAAAAAACATACAAAGGAGAGTCTCCTTTTTGAAGATGTTTTTTTACCAGCTTGAGAGCAAGGGCTTTATTTCTGTCTGCAATGCTATCAATAGTTTTAAAAATATTATTTTCAATAATAGGCCTTACCAATAACTCCACGTCTTCTTTTTTGGCTTGGCTGTTTTTTGTATAATTCATTATCTTCGTTATTTCGTTTCCCATTCTCCAAAGATCGGGACCCACATATTCAACCAGGGTTTTTTCCGCAGGATATTCAGCTTTTAATCCTTTGTTTCTCATCCATTGGATGAGTTTTAAGCCCGATAGAAGATCAAATTTCTGGCATTTCCCATTCTGTCCGGCCAGAGCCTGAAGAAGAGGCTTTGGAACTTCTCCCTCCTGGCAAAAAACCAAAATATCTTTTGATTTTAGAACGGCGTCGTGCTCTTTTAAGAATTCTTCTTTGAATTGAGCAGACGAAAACGGGTTCTCAAGGATAAGAAGCTTTGCCTCTTCAAACATTGAACGCTGCCTAATCTCTTCTTTTATATCTTTAAATGAAAAATCCTGGAATCTTTTAAGACTTACGCTTCCTTTTTTTTCGTACTTCTGGATAATTTCTTTGAGCTTATCTCCTATTCTGTATCTATCTTCTCCATATAGCAGAATAATCATAATTTTTGGCAAGACGGGCAAAAATGAGCGCTTCTCTGCCCTATTTTTTTTCTCTTTATTAGACTAGAACACCTAAAGCATTTCTGGCCCTCTCTACCGTAAGCTTTTTTTATCTCTCCGAATTTTCCTTTTATGCCTTCGGTATTTCTAAAATCCGAGATGCTCGTTCCCCCCGCTTCAAGAGCTTTTTTTAAAATCTTTTTTGAACTTTTGTAAATATCCTGCATTTCTTTTTCTGAAATATCGGCTGTTTTTCTTTCGGGATGCACATTGCTCTCCCAAAGGATTTCATCAGAGTATATGTTCCCTATTCCAGAAACAACCGTCTGGTCCATCAAAACCTGTTTTATTTTCCCTCTTTTTTTCCTTATCTTTGCCTCAAACTCTTCGGATCCGATTTGGAAAGGATCGGGCCCTATTTTCTCCAGATCTTTTTCTATTTCTTCTTTCTTCTTAAGTTCTATTTTCGCAAATTTTCTCAAATCTGAAAGCGCGAGAGTCTTCCCATTATCTAAAATAAACTTTGCGTGGACAAAAGAGTTCATTGGGTCTTTTTCATTCCATCGGTCATAAAGATAATGCCCTGTTAGCTTAAGATGGGTTAGCATTGAAAGGCCTCCCGACAGATCAAAAATCAGATTCTTGCCCTTCCGCCAAATCCTGACTATTTTTTTTCCTATTATTTCTTTTCTGAAAGAGCTCCAATCTTTCTTTATAATCTTCGGCTCGTCGGTCCAAACATCAACAAAGGTTCTGTTAAGAACCTTTGATTCCAAGCTTTTCCTTGTTGTCTCCACCTCGGGAAACTCCGGCATTTTATTGCGCAGGAGCTGACTCCGGCTTTAGTACGGATCTCACTTTTTCTATTATTTCTCCGGGAGTAAAATGGGCTTTGATGAGATAATCGGAAGCTCCCATCTTCAGGCCTTTTTCTATATCGTCTTTTTGGCCAAGATTGGACAATATAATGACGGGCACGTTTGAAATTTCAGGATCCGCCTTTATCCTCGCCAAAACTTCAAATCCGTCAATTCCGGGAAGTATCAAATCCAAGAGAACAAGATCCGGCTTCTCCTTCTTTACAGCTTCAATCCCCTTCTCTCCGTCTACGGCTTCGGCTATATCATATCCTTCCTTTAGAATTTTCTGCGAGATAAGCTCTCTCAGAAATTTATCGTCTTCAACAACTAATATCTTTTTCATGCTTTTTTTGATTTCTGCAGTCGGACTGCAGTCTTCTTAATTAATAATTAATGTTAACTTATATAGAAAATGTTTGCAAATCAGTAAAATTCGCTGGTCAAAAATTCTCCGAAACTCTTTTTAATGGGCACTGTAAAATAGAAAGCTGTTCCTTTCCCCTCTTCCGATTCAAACCAGATTTTTCCCTCGTGGGCTTCAATTATATTTTTGACGATATAAAGCCCCAGACCAGTTCCTTCCGTGTCTATCTTTCTTATATTTGAGCTTCTGAAAAATTTGCTGAAGATTTTATCTTGTTCGTTAAACGGAATTCCCATCCCCGAATCTTCTATTCTAACCTCTATGTCTTTTTTCCCCTTTTCTATTGAAACTATAATTTTCCCTCCTTCGGGAGTATATCTTATAGCATTGTCCAGAATATTTGTTACGGCTATTTTCATTTTTTCTATATCAAGCATCACTTGGGGAAGCTGCTCCTCGGGCTTTAGAAAATCAACCTGCAAATTTTTATTTTCCAGATCCTTCCGATGATCTTCCACCACCGATAAAATAATTTCTCCGAGATTTGAAAGAACAACTTTATTGAGATACCTTCCTTCCTCTATTTCTGCGACATTAAGAAGATCGTTTACCAGATTTATAACTTTATTGTTTGTTATAAAAGCTTGCTTTACAACTTCTTCCTGCTTCTCGGTAAGCTTTCCTAGATCTCCGTCTAATAAAGTCTGGAGGGACCACTTGATTCCTGAAATAGGAGTTCTTAATTGATGGGCGGCAAGAGTGACAAACTCGCTTTTGAGTTTGTCCGCAAGTTTTTCTCTTGTAACATCGTGAAGTATGACCAACGTGCTCAATCTTTCCTGCCTTAATTTGACATGGACTGTTGTGACTTCAAGTATTACATTCTCCCCGGCCTCAACTTCCTCTCTGAAACATTCTCTTAATCCTGCCCCTAAATGTTTTACCAAGGGCTCCATTCTTTCAAATCTGTTGATCTCCAAAGTTGACTTCCCTAAAACATCTTTGTCCTCAACATCCAGGATTTTCTTGGCTTGGGGATTCAAAAGGAAGAGCCGGTTGTTCTTGTCAAAGACTAGCAAGCCATCCGTGAGATAGTTCACAATAGTCAGATCCGATCCCTGCATCCCATTGTTCTCTTCTTTTTTTTCTTTATTCCAAAACATCAAAGCAGTTTAAGATTTGTTTCTCTTTTGCCTAATCTTTTAATTAAAGATTTAAAATTATATTCTTCAAGCATTTCCAGGCCCTTTTTGCTATTATATCCCTTCCAGGCCAAATCTTTAAGCCCAAAATCAAATGGAACTGACTTTTCTATTTCAACCAGCATTTTAGACATAAAAGCGTCTTCTTTCCCCGACTCCAATTTCTTCCTCAAAGAAGGACTCACCTTGTCTAGATTTTTGTAGGCCGCCTCTAGGGATCCGAAGTCTTTTATAATTTTTGACGCTGCCTTCTCCCCTATCCCTCTTACCCCGGGGATATTGTCTGAAGGATCCCCCCTCAAAGATTTGAAGTCAATCAAGTTTTCAGGATTAAGCCCTGAATATCTTTCCGAAACTTCTTTCCTTCCGTAAATCAAAGCATCTTTTATTCCTCTTTTAAGAAGATATACTTTGACATTATCTTTTACCAACTGGAGCGCATCCATATCTCCTGTGAGTATTATCACCTCCGCATCTTTTGAAAACTTTTCGGCGGCAGTCCCTATAATATCATCGGCCTCATATCCTTCTTTTTCAAAAACAAAAACGGAGAAGGCGTTGAGAAAATCTTTCACTTTTGGTATTTGGCTGTAAAGCTCATCGGGGGCCTTTTGTCTTGTCGCTTTATAACCCTTGTATTCTTTATGCCTGAATGTCGGAGCAGGATAATCAAAAGCCGCCAAAATAAAATCGGGATTAAACTCTTTTACCGCCTTAAAGAAAAAAAGAAGAAATCCGTAAACAGCCCCCGTCTGCTCTCCGTTCTTGCTTTCTAAAGGAGGGAGGGCGTGAAACGCTCTATGTATCACCGCGTTTGCATCAATAATAGCAAGCTTCATATATATATTATTCTAGCATAAAAAACAGCGCCCTTAAAAGCGCCGTTTTTAGCGAGAGACAACATTACCACCAGCAATCTTTCTCCTTTCTTTTCGCAGGCTCGGAAGGAAGCGATGCTTCTTGTTTCGCGACAAGAAGAATAACTCTCTTCAATTCTTCGGGTCCGCTATAAATATGGTATTGATTCTCAACTTTCCAGCCATCAGCGACAACCTTTTTGAGCGCCCTGGCTAAACCTTCGTCCTCCCTGAAATGCGCCTCTAGGACGGCCCCCGTATCCCATTCTTTCATGGTGTATATAGTATACACGACGAGATCTTCTTGTCCGAGGATTGCTGTATTCAGGGTTTCTTCTTTGAGCCCTTCGCCTACCAGAGCGATTTTCAAATCCAAGGATTTGATTTGTTCTTCTAGAGAAGCCCTGGTCTGCTGGTGCAGATCCGCCACAAACCTTTCAGAAGGCATGGGCTCTTTGGGAAGCAGAGGATCCAGTCTTTTGGAATTGAACTCCTCTATCCCCGCCATCTTTTTATCCAGGGCCTTGATTTGTTCTTCCAGAGAAGCCCTTGTCTGTTGGTGCATTTTTTCTATATCAGGGACAATGATGGCAGACGAGGGCTGGTTCCCAATCTTATCAACCTTTTCGCCCAGAGCTTCAATCTGGGCTGACAAGGAAGACTTGATTTGGCTTTGCTCGGAAACAAGCTCCTTAAAAAGACTATGCTCTGCCAAAGAAGACTGGCGTTTTTGGAGATCCTCCGCCCGCTTTAATCTTTCGTCCAAGGATTTGATCCGCTCGACTAAGACATCTCTGTCAAAAGCCAATTCATCCTTAGCCCTTGTTTCAATTTTTTCCCTGATCTCGCCTGTATCCTCCCTTACTTCCTCCGCCACAGAATTCACATCAGTTAAGCGCCCCTCCACCCTTAAAAGGGCTCCAGAAATAGTGTCTAAGGCGTTTTCTAAATTGGCGCCCACAAACACGATCTTCCTCTTGATCAGGGTTTGCGGAACAGCAAGCAGGAGAATAAAAGCCAATCCCCCCGCCAGTATTCCGATGATAAGACCGAACAGACCATTTCCTTTTCTGGCATTCATTGTTGTCTCTCCTTAAAAAAGATTGTAATGTGCCATTCTCTTTTTATCTTTTACAAGATTAAAAAATAATTAAAAAACCGGCGCTTGGGCCGGCTTTTTTATTCTTCTTCTTCGGGCTTTTTTAACAGAAGCATCTTCTGGATTTGCCCCATCTGTGCCATTACCACATTTATCTGTTTCTGGAGTTCCATCATAGTCTTCCTTGTCTCTTTTTCTTCTTTATAGCTTTCTAGTATATCTTCTAGGTGCTCTTTAGTATATTTCCTTCCGTCTATCTCTATCATTTCAAGATCGACTCTATTCAACGCGGGCGGAGACGCCATAAACTCCGCCCTGATCGGCTCTTCTTTTTGTCCATGGACAACACCATCCCCATCTATGGGCTGTCCATGGACAGATTCATTCTTGTCCATGGACAGATCTTCCGGCTTTGAAGACGAAGCGTCCTTCAGCTCATCAAGCCAAGCAGAAGAAAGCTCCCAGTCAAACGACGAAAAACCAAGGATATTTTTTCTAACATTGACCTTTTTAAGCTTTCTTGTTTTTTGATATATTTCCTCTTGAGAACTTTTCCAATCCAGACCAAGGGGAATAAGGATCTCTCTTATCCTTCTCCTTAAAGTCTTTTCGGAAAGTCCGCTGTATTCAGCCGACTTGACCATGGACAAATACTCTTTCTGTCCATAGACAAGATCTTCCTTGTCCATGGACTGTCCATGGACAATCTCTTTCTGTCCATGGACAAAATACGGTTGTCTACCCCCTTGTCCATGGACAAAACTGTTTTGTCTATGGACAACTTCAGTTTGTCCATGGACAACCCCTTCCCTGTCCATGGACTGTCCATGGACAACTTCAGGTTGTCCATGGACAGTGTCTACCCCCTGTCTAGGGTCATCATAAAGATTATTCTTTAAGTTTTCGTTTTGCATTATTTTATTTTATCCGCTTTCCTTCAACCCCGCAAGTGCAAAAACAATTTAGCTTGTTTAAAATAAAAAGCGGCGTTTGGAAATTCCATAACACGCCGCCAACCTCCGGTGGATCGCAAGCGAACAACAGCTAACGATCCGGGATTGCCCAGACCGCCATAACGTGGTCTGGGAGTCCGGCCTGGGGGAGCTTCATCATCACTCTGTACCCGCTCCGATGAAGTGCGTCCAGCCCCTGGGAAAACTGCCAGTGCGGATCCTTGGGATCCTTGGCGACAATGTAGGTAACTCCTCTTTCCAGGACAATCCAGCAGTTGTCCAATCGTTGGATTGATACACCTGGCGTCTCGTTGGGTTCGTCCCAAAAAGCCTTCCGCCTTGATAGATACTCTCTGGTTGCAGCCATCCGACGAGGAAAAACGTCTGCTCCTGCTGTCGCTTGCTCTTTCGGGACCGATGGCTCCGGTTCGCCGCTAGGGCTGTCCCATATGCTTGGATGGGTGAAGAGGACGGTCGTGAATATCACGATCGCAACTGCAAGCGGAATAAAGGACCCTCTATTCATCTCTATCTCCTTGTTCTGCAAAACATGTTGATTGAAAATCGCAACAGTGCGATTTTTATGTGCTACTTACAGTATATCATAATTATTATGATATGTCAATAACCCGAGTGTTTTTGTCTACGAATTTAAAGTTTATCCACCTTGTGTTTTTTGGCAAGGATTCCTTTATATTCTCTGCCCATTCTATAGCCACTATATTTTTGGGGTCGGAAATAATCTTTTCAAAACCCAAATCCAAGATCTCTTTTGGCTTCTCTATTCTGTAGCAATCAAAATGATAAAATGAGCCTGGCTCATATGAGCCAGGCTCATTTTTGATTGGATATTTTTTGAAAATATTAAAAGTGGGGCTGGTTATTTTTTCTTTTATTCCAAGACCTGCCGCAAAGCCCTGCATAAAAGTGGTTTTCCCGCTACCAAGATCCCCCTTGAGAGCAAAAACTAATGCTAAATCTTCAGGCAGGGGAGAGGCTATTATCTTTTTTGCCAAGCTTTTTGCTATCTTATGCGTTTCTTCCGCATTGCGAGTTATATATTTAATCATAGCTGCAATTTACAATTTCTAATTTTTAAATAATTTCTAATAAATTATAAATTAGAAATTGAACATTTGACTTATGGCGTCTATTGATATAAATTGAATTAATTAGTTAATAATAATACTTTTCAAACTTTTTAAAAGCATGCTGGCTCCAGCAAGAATAACAGGAGAGGTGGTAATCCCAGAATCAATTGTTTTAGATATTGAGAAAAAGGCAAAAAATATAGCGGAGTTTGGAAAGGAAATCGAATTTTCTTTAGACAAAAAAATCAGCCAACTGGTGGAAATTGTTTTAGCCGGAGCTGTTGCCTTAGGATCGTCCGATATCCATTTGGAGCCAGAAAAAGAAAAAGCCAAACTAAGATTGAGAATAGACGGAGTGCTCCAGGACGTAATCTTTTTGGACAAGAAATACTATTCGGCCCTCTCTTCAAGAATAAAATTACTTTCAAAGCTAAAGCTTAATGTTTCAGACAGGCCGCAGGATGGAAGGTTTTCTATTTTGTTCAAAAGCACATCAATAGAAATAAGAACATCTTCTTTGCCTGCAGAAAACGGAGAATCTTTTGTCTTGAGAATACTGGATCCTAAAAGCTTGATTGACGCAGACTCCCTCGGACTTAGAAAAGACCTTGCATTAGTATTCAGCCAGCAAATTAAAAGACCCAATGGGATGATTCTCGTCACCGGCCCCACCGGCTCCGGGAAAACAACCACTCTTTACGCCGTATTAAAAAAGCTTAACAGCCCGGATATAAAGATAATTACGATAGAAGATCCTATTGAATACCACCTTGACGGAATATCCCAAACCCAAGTTGACCCGAAAAAAGGATATGATTTTTCTTCGGGATTAAGATCTGTCATGAGACAAGACCCCGATGTTGTGCTGGTAGGGGAGATAAGAGATCTTGAGACTGCAAAAACAGCCATCCAGGCCGCCCTTACAGGACACTTGGTTTTGAGCACCCTTCATACCAATGACGCAGCTGGATCAATAGCCAGACTCCAGTCTTTGGGAGAAAACCCGGCAAACATAGCCCCTGCAATAAATATGGCGATTGGACAGAGATTAGTCCGAAAACTCTGCAAAAAATGCGCTGAATTAAAGAGCCCCGCAGAAGAAGATCTGAAAAAAATAAAGGCGGCGCTTAGAAATCTGCCCAAGGACGTGAAGCCACCTGAAATAAAAAAGCTTTATTACCCTAAAGGATGCAGATATTGCGGAAATACAGGATATAAAGGAAGAATAGGCATATTTGAATTCTTTGTAATGGATTCTGATATGGAAAAGTTCATTCTTGCATCGCCTTCAATATCCGGCTTAAGAGAAAAGGCCGTTCAAAAAGGAATGGTTTTGATGAAACAAGACGGGTTCTTGAAGGTTTTAGAAGGAGAAACGACAGTGGAAGAAGTTGAGAGGGCCGCAGGCCAATAAAAAACCCCGCCCTCTATACTGAATAAATCAGATATGCTTAGAGGGCGGGGTAAACAGGCCTAGGGCTGGGGGGGGGAGAACTTTAGCTTTGGAACAAAAAGTTTAGAATGCTCTTGAGGTGTGGTTTCGCCTAAGCCAAACCATCCATCTGCAGAACAATCCAAGCCCCCGCAGCCCTAGACCTATTTTGACTTGAACTCGTCCATTCTAACAAATTATATTGAAAATGTCAAGAGTTTTAGAAAAATCTTCAGAAAGCATTGATTCCGCCCTAAGGCCTAAGAACTGGGATGAATATTTCGGCCAAGAGAAAATAAAAAGAAATCTCCGGGTTATTATAGAGGCGGCTAAGAAAAGATCTGAATCAATAGAGCATATTTTGTTCTACGGCGGAAGCGGACTGGGAAAAACAACCATTTCCCAGATAATAGCAAGGGAGATGGGAAAGGAAATAAGGATAATAGCAGGACCCACTCTTGAAAAAGTGGGGGATTTGGCTGCGATACTTACAAGTCTTTCTGAAGGAAGCATTCTTTTTATAGACGAATGCCACAGGATTAACAGGGTTGTAGAAGAGTTTTTGTATCCTGCTATGGAAGATTTTAAGCTCCATTTAGTTTTAGGAAAGGGGCCTATGGCCAGAACCATGGATTTGGATCTGCCCAGATTCACCCTAATAGGAGCCACAACAAGATTGGCGATGTTATCGTCCCCTTTAAGAAATAGATTCGGAGCTGTTTTCCAGCTTGATTACTATAACAAAGAGGATATAGAAAAGATAATTGAAAGATCTGGCGGAATCCTAGGGATCGGAATAGAGAAACCCGCTCTTTCTATAATCGCCAGGTCTTCCCGCTTTACTCCGAGAGTAGCAAACCGCCTAGTTAAAAGAATAAGAGATTTTGCCCAGGTAGAAGGAAAAACTACGATTACGCTTGAGATGGCCGAGAAAAGCCTTGAATTGCTTGAAATAGACAAAGTGGGGCTTGAGCCATCCGACAGGAAAATACTTTCTGCAATTATAGAAAAGTTTGAAGGGGGGCCGGTAGGCCTTCAAACTCTGTCGGCTTCCACCAACGAAGAAAAAGATGCGATTCTTGATATTTATGAACCATATCTTATGCAGATAGGATTTTTGGAAAGAACCCCGAAAGGAAGGACCGCCACAAAATCAGCTTATGAACATTTGGGGCTTATTCCCCCTAGATTGATATAATTGCCCGAAACCCCTTGATCTTTTTTGAGTTCCGTGTATAATTAAATAAATAGTAAGCGTCTTCTCGTCTTTGCTGCACCCTTGCAGGGATAAGCTAAAAGAGAAAGATAAATAGGTTGGCTTACTCCTTAACAATTTGCAAAAGTATGGCAAAGAAATTATATGTCGGAGGGCTGTCTTACAGCACCACCGAAGATTCTTTGAGAAACTACTTTTCTGAAGCAGGAACAGTTGAATCTGCCACTGTCATAATTGACAGACTTTCAGGCAGGTCCAAAGGATTCGGCTTTGTTGAAATGTCAACAGAGGAAGAGGCTCAGAAGGCAATTGAGACGTTCAATGGAAAAGAATTTGAAGGAAGAACGCTCACTGTCAATGAGGCTAAGCCTTTAGAGAAAAGAGAGTTCAGAAGATAACCGATTCCCCGCTTTAAAAGGCGGGGTTTTGGTTTTTATGTTATAATAAACAAGATGTTTCGTACTATAATAAAAGGTCGCGTAATTAAATAATTAAATAATATATTATGAAAAAAACAGTATTTTTCTTTCTGCTTCTGGCTATTCCTTTTTCAATCCAGGCCGTAACCACGGACGAGCCGGTTGGAGGAGATGTTGTTGTAACCCAGCTTCCCGAAACCGTTCAAAATCTGAAACAAAGAATAGCGGACCTTCTTGCCCAAATAGCAGAGCTCCAGCAAAAAGTCGTTGAGATGAAAGGAGAAGTAAAGTCCCTTTCTCTTGAATTAAAAACCCAGCTTAAAGAAGGGTCTTCAGGAGAAGAGGTAAAACTTCTCCAGGAAGTTCTGGCTACAGATCCTGAAATTTATCCTGAAAATCTTATTACCGGATACTTCGGATCCTTAACCAAAAGAGCGGTAAAAAGATTCCAGGAAAAAGCAGGACTGGAACAGGTCGGAAATGTCGGACCCAAAACTCTCTCTAAAATAAATGAGCTCCTTAAAGAAGGCGCGGGAAATTCAGGCAAAGTCCCTCCCGGGCTTCTTACGGCTCCCGGAATACAAAAAAAGCTCTCCAGAAGCTTTGAGGCTTGTGTCGCATCGGGAAACCCTGTTTCTGAAAGCTATCCCAGAACCTGTACTTTTGGGGGGAGAACATATACAGAAGACCACTGCGCAAGCGATTCAGGAAAAATAATGACCAAGGCAGATGCTGAAAAGATTGCAAAAGAAAGCGAGTGCGGAGACAGGCTTATGAACAGCTTTTCCTGCAATAAGACAACCTCAACTTATTGGGTAGATCTTAACTTAGAAAAAGAAGGTTGCAGCCCTGCCTGTGTCGTAGATATAGAAAATAAAACAGCGGAAATAAACTGGAGATGCACGGGACTCTTGGTTCCGTAAAACAAAGGTCGCCCCAAAAGGGCGATTTTTTGTTATAATCTTCTAATGAGGATCTTAGGAATAGTTTTTCTAGTTTCTTTCCCTTTATGCGCTTTTTCTTTAGGATTAATAGATATAAACAATGCAACTTTAGAAGAATTGGATGAGTTAGCGGGAATCGGGCCAGCGTTGGCAGAGAGAATTATTCAGAACAGGCCGTTTTCTTCGGTTGAAGATTTGATAAAAGTAAAAGGTATCGGAGAAAAGTCCCTGCTGAAAATAAAGGAGCAGGGATTGGCTTTTGCAAATGCAGAAAATAATTCTCAAGAGGCGCCTATTCAAAATGAAATAATTGAACCTCATGCCAGTTATCCTGACAAGATATTCTTTGTGGAAGTTATGCCCTCTCCTGAAGGGAAGGATGCGGAAGGGGAATATATTGTTATAAAAAACGGCGGCGATTCTTTAGCAGATCTTTCGGGCTGGCAAATAAGAGACAAAGAAGGATCTTCTAAAGTTTTTGCACTTAATAAATCTATTTCTGCCCTAAAAACTCTCACATTATTTAGAAAAGAGACGGGAATAACTTTAAATAATTCAGGAGACGGACTTGAGTTGCTTGATCCTAATGGAAATATAGTAGATTCCGTTGAGTTTGGAAAATCTGCCAAGGGAGTTCCTTACATTAAAACAGCATCAGGGTGGGAGTGGAAAGAAATTAAGAAGAAGGAGGAATACCAAGAAAAAGCAAGCCCTTTTCCCCTTTCCCAAAAGGCCGAAATAATAGATATTTCTTCTGGAAAATCAAAACCTCCTGCGATTCTTGCCGGTTTTATCGTGGCTATTGTTTCCGGAGGAATCTTTCTTTACCTGAAAAATAAATTGTGATACTATGACCTCGTTATGTCAGGACACAGCCATTGGGCCAGCATAAAACATAAAAAAGGAGCTGAAGACGCCAAGAGAAGCAAAGTATTCTCCAAAGTTTCCAAGCTGATTTCGGTTGCCGTAAGGGAAAAAGGGGCAGATCCCGCCACAAATCCTAGCTTGAGAACAGCGATAGAGCAGGCAAAACAGGTAAATATGCCTAAAGAAAATATAGAGAGATCTATAAAGAAGGGAACGGGAGAGCTTGCCGGAGAAAGCCTGGACTCTTTCATATTTGAAGCTTTCGGGCCCGACAATGTGGCCCTGATAATAGAAGGGATAACCGACAACAAGAACAGGACGTTGGGGGATATAAAGCAGATACTTTCGCAGCACAATGGAAAGCTTGCAGGAGAAGGATCAATAAAATGGATGTTTGAAAGAAAAGGAGTCATATCCATTGCAGAAAAAAGAACCGAAGAATTGGAGCTTAAGATAATAGAATCGGGAGCTGAAGATATAAAATGGCAAGACGATATGGCAGATGTAATTACAAAGCCCGAGGAACTGGAGCAGGTAAAAAGCATTCTTGAAAAAGAGGGGCTGAAAATAGAAAACTCTTCTTTGGGGTGGATCCCCAAGGAAGAGGTTGACGCTAATAAAGAAAAATTAGAAAAGCTTTTTGAATCCTTAGATGATAACGATTCTGTTCAAAACATTTACTCCAACGCAAAATGGTGATATTGGGGATAGATCCCGGAACAGCCACTGTAGGATACGGCCTTATTAAAAAAACAGGGAGGGATGTGGCCGCGATAGATTACGGATGCATAGAAACTTCTTCAACCCTTAGTCCCGGAGAAAGACTTAAAATAATACACGAAAGCATCTCAAAGATTATAGAGAAACATTCTCCCAAGTTAATGGCGGTTGAAAATGTATATTTCTTTAAAAATCTGAAAACTGCCATGCCTGTAAGCCAGGCGAAAGGAGTAATCCTTTTCACGGCGGCTAACGCCTCTATCCCCGTGTTTGAATTTACCCCTCTACAAATGAAAATGGCTATAACAGGATATGGAAAAGCAGAAAAAAAGCAGGTCCAAAAAATGATAAAAATTATGCTCGGCCTAGAAGAAAAGCCATTAAAAAAAGACAGGAGAAAAGACGACGCAACTGATGCCCTGGGAATAGCCCTCTGCTGCGCAATCAAAAATAATTTTCTTTGAGCTTTTTTATCTTTAAAAAAGACTCTTCTATCCTTTCTTCTTTTATTTCTCCTGATTCCAAAAGTTCAAGAGCTTTTTTGACTCCTTTTCCCACAGAAATTCTCCAACCGGAGAAAATAAGAATGTCAGATCCTGCCTCAATTGGTTTTTTTATTATCTCATCCAAAGAATAATTATTAAGCAAAGAATATTGAGACAAATCGTCAGTCATTATGATATATTCCCCCTTGATAGTGTTCTTCAAAATTCCGATTCCTTCTTTTGAGAAACTAAAGGGCATTTCTCCTAATTCCCTGTAAATAACATTGGAAATCATTACCATATCAAAATTTTCTATCTCTGAAAAATGAGAATATTCAGGAAGGTTTTCAACTGAAGCAAGGTTATCCTCCGGATGGAATGGAATCCCTCCGTATCCGGGAAAATGTTTTATACAAGATAGCGTTCCTCCTTCCCCTTGCCCTTTTAAAATATTATTTCCAAGCAAAGCATGATCTTTTGAAAACCCTCTTTGATATATGAAGTCTCCGGGAGACAAGATATCCAGTAGGGGAGCTAGATTAAGATTGATGCCCAAACTTTTTAATTCTTCTGATCTTTTTTTCCCTATTTTATAAGCATCTTCTCCTGTTTCTATTTCTTGCTGGGAAGTGCTTTCAACCCATTTTATTCTTGAAACCTCTCCGCCCTCCTGGTCAACTGCTATAAAAAGAGGGAGGCCAGTGTCCTCTATGGCTATTTTTTGCAGATCCTCTGCAAGTTTTTTCAGTTCATCTTCGGTTCCGATATTTTTAGAAAGAAGAAGCACGGATCCCGGATGCAATTCCTTTATAATTCTTTCTGTTTCTTCTGTCATCGTTTTTCCTTCTATGCCTATCATAAACATCTGTCCTATTTTTTTATCCAAAGGCAATTCTTTCTCGGGGATTGCCTCCCCTACAAAATCAGGACTTCCTTCTTTCAAAAAAAATACAAAAATCCAAACAAAAAGAACGGCAAAAACAATTAAGAGGGTTTTCTTCATTTTATTTTGACGAATTTCCTTTTTCCCACCTGGATAACAGTCCCGGAAATGGCTTCTATATCTTTTTTCCAGTCTTTTTCCGGTTGGCTGTTTATCTTCACCCCCCCCTGTTCAATTAGTCTCTTGGCGTCTGATTTGGAAGACACCAGATTAGACTTAACCAAAAGGTCCAGAATATTAATCTTCTCTTCTATTATTTTTATCTCTTCTATATTTTCTGGAACCTCTTTATTTTTAAATATTTTATTGAATTCTTCTTCTGCCTTTTTGGCATCCTCTTCAGAGTGATACATTTTTATAACCTCCCTTGCCAGCATTGCTTTCAAGTCCCTGGGATTATTTTGAGATTTTTTCATTTTTTCTATTTCTTTTATCGGAACGCGGGTTACGGATTCAAAATAATCAAATATAAATTCGTCCGGCATAGACATAATCTTGCCGAACATTTCTTTGGGAGAATCTTCTATCCAGATGCAATTGCCCGAGGTTTTGCTCATCTGTTTTCCGTCTGTCCCAAATATCATTCTGCAAGTCATTACGTACTTTTCCCTTCCATTCATTTTTCTCTGCAAATCTCTTCCGATCATCATATTAAAAAGCTGGTCGGTTCCGCCTATCTCAAGATCCACATCTAAAACTACCGAGTCATATCCCTGCATCAAAGGATACATTGTTTCGTGATACCAGACAGTATCGCCCCTGTTAATTCTGTTCTGAAAATTATCCCTTTGAAAAAGCTGGGGAGCTGTTATATTTGATGCGATATTGACCATATCCTTGTATTTAAGTTTTAGAAGCCAATCCCCATTTTTTCTTATTTTAACCTTCTTAAAATCAATGATTTTCCCCGCCTGCCTCTTCCACGTTCTTATATTCTCCTGTATTTCTTTTTTTGATATCTTTTTTCTGGCCTCTTTTCTCTGGGAAGGATCTCCAACAACCACAGTGCCCGTGCCAATAACCAAAATAGTCTCGTGTCCAAGATCTGAAAATTCTTTAAGCTTTAAGAGGTTTATTGTGTGTCCTAGGTGGAGTTTGCCGCCAGTCGGATCTATCCCCAAATAGATCCTTATCTTCTTTTTTTCTATAAAACTTGCAAATTGTTTTTTATCAGGTAAAATTCTGTCTACGCCCCTAGTTAATACTTCTTCTATATTGGGTTTCATAATTATTAAATCTATATTAGAATAAACATATAATATTGTAAATATAAAAATTCGGCAAAATAAACAATTTTGCAGGACCCTGCGATCGCGGCAGCGGGAGCACGAGGAATTTTTTAGCAGAAAAATATCCGTGTCCAGCAAAATTCGTTTGTTGAGCAAGAATTTTCTATGGCTGAAAGAAAATTCAAAAGAGAAATATACGGACAGAAAAAAAGGATGATTTTTAGAATCCTAATTTTTGTTTCTTTAGGATTCTTTTTAACAGCCCTCTTAGGATCGGCTGTTTTTCTTTATTACGCCAAAGACCTCCCAAGGCCCGAAAAATTCACCGAAAGAGAGTTTGTAGAATCAACTAAAATATATGATAGAACAGGCCAAATCCTTCTTTATGAAATGTTCTCGGAAGAAAAAAGGGAGATAGTGCCGCTCTCGGAAATTTCTGATTACCTCAAGAAAGCTGTTATATCTACTGAAGACGCAAAGTTCTATTCCCATAATGGAATAGATTTTACCGGAATTTTAAGGGCCTTCAAGTTGAATTGGAACAGGGGAGATCTTTCTTACGGGGGATCCACTATCTCCCAACAGTTGATCAGATCTACCTTTTTGTCTACTCAAAAAACAGCTGAAAGGAAAACTAGAGAAATAATACTTACCTTGGAGCTGGAAAGAAAATATGGAAAAGACCAGATACTTGAATGGTATTTGAATCAGATCCCTTTGGGAATAAATATATATGGAGCAGAGTCGGCCTCAAAAACATATTTTAATAAAAGAGCTAAGGATCTCACTTTGGCAGAATCAGCTTTACTGGCGGCGGTTATAAAAATGCCAAGCCACTATTCTCCTTTCGGGAAACATCTTGATCAGCTTTTGGCCAGAAAAGATTATGTCCTGGATAGAATGGCCCAGGAAAATTATATAACAAAAGACGAAGCCGAAGAAGCAAAAAAAGAGGACCTTAAGTTTGCCCAATTTGCAAATACAATAAAAGCTCCACATTTTGTTTTGGAAGTTCAGGACTACCTTATAAAAACATACGGGGAAACTTCTTTGAGGGAGGGGGGGTTCAAAGTCTATACCACCCTTGATTGGGAAATGCAGGAAGAGGCCGAAAAAGTCATAACCGATAATATTGAAAGAATAAAAAAATATAAAGCATACAACACCTCTCTAGCCGCCCTTAGCCCGAAAACAGGAGAGATACTCGCTATGGTCGGCTCGTCGGACTGGTTTTCAAAATCCTATCCTGAAGGATGCATATCAGGAAAAGACTGCCTGTTTGAGCCAAAAGTAAACATCGCCACTTATGGAATAGGCAGGCAGCCCGGATCGGCTTTCAAGCCCTTTGCATACGTAACCGCTTTTCAAAAAGGCCATAAGGCAGAAGAAATAGTAGTTGATGAGTATACTGATTTCGGAGTATGGGGCAATTCCCACTATACTCCGCAAAATTATGACGGTCTTTTTAGGGGGCCTGTTACATTAAGATCTGCCCTAGCCCAGTCCCTAAACATACCAGCCGTAAAAGTCCTCCTATATCTTGCCGGCCTAGAAGACACTCTAGAAACAGCAAAAAGAGCAGGACTGACAACCTTGGGCAATCCTGCTTCTTTCTACGGCCCCTCTATAGTGCTTGGAGGGGGAGAGGTAAAGCTTTTGGATATGGTTTCTGCTTATGGGGTATTTGCAAACGACGGGATAAAAGTTTCTCCCTCATATATATTGAAGATAGAGGATTCCAAAGGAAGAATAATAGAACAGAACAATAAAACTCCTAGAAGCATTTTGGACCAGCAGGCAGTGAGAATGCTTAACAGCGTCCTTTCAGATAATACGGCAAGAACTCCTATGTTCGGAGCAAATTCAAGCTTGTATATTCCAGGATGGCAAACAGCCGCAAAAACAGGAACAACAAACAGTTATAGGGATGCCTGGGCGATAGGGTATACTCCCTCCATATGCGTGGGAGTTTGGGCAGGGAACAACGATAACACTCCCATGAGCGAAAAGTCATCTATTACAATATCGGGTCCTATTTGGAAATCATTTATGTTAAAAATTCTACCGAAGTTCCCGAAAGAAGATTTCATTCTTCCCGAAGGATACGCAAATCCTGAATAAAAAAAACGGAGCGTAGTAATAACGCTCCTTTTTTCTTTTTCGTTGCCTCTGGTCTATGTCCGGAGGATTGATGGATTTCTAGTTAATTCTCCGGCCTGCAGAAGGATTGTCATCTTTTCTGCATCTGCAGTTGATATCCTCTTTCTCGACTTCGCTTTTTTCTTCTTCCTTGGCTTCACGGCTTCCCCCTTTCTGCCAAAAGTTGCTTCGCCTCGCAGATAAGACTTTCCACTAGTCTTTGGGTGATGATGGCGGCATCAATTAAATCAAACTCTGTTTTCTGGGTACGAGCCAGATCAAGCAGGGCTTCCAGAAAATCTGCCTCATCTCCCCAACGATAGGAAAATCTGTATATTTCCCTCCCTTTATGGTAGAATTCGTGCCTCATGGGCCTTGCCAAAGGAGGAACCAACCCCCTTTTATCATATGCATCCGCCATAGTCCGCTCCTTTCAATAGAACAACGAATATTGACAAAGTTTCTAGTCTTAATTGTAATGAATTTTTAATGTTTGTCAACCCCGCAGAAGAAATTTGATATTATTTCATTATTGGGGCAAATCAAATTTCTCTACGGGGCCAGCCTTTTTCCACTTTCTTTATGTTTAAGTTATATGATATAATACGTAAAATATGGCAGAAGAATATACAAAAGAAGAACTGCTTGAGCTTTATGAACAACTCCCCGAAACACTTAAAAAAGCTGTTTATTCTCCCGAAATCGGGAACACGACTCTTAGTGTCTGCAGGGAAGCGGGGATGGATAAAGAAAAGGATATGTATTCTGTCCTAAAGAAAGTTGGCTATGTTTTTTTAGGAATATTGTCTCCCGACGATTTCAAAGGAGAAATAAAGTCAGATCTTAAAATTGAGGAAGAAAAAGCCGAAAAGATTTATTCGGTTATAAACAAAGAGGTTTTTGGAAACCTAAAAAAAGAGCTGGAGCTTTTGTACGGCATTACCCTGAAACGATCCGCCCCTGTTTCTCCTCCAAAAAATGAAAAACCGAAAAGATCTGACAGATATTTGGAGCCAATAGAATAATTATGCAGTTTACAGTCCCCCAGTTCATAGAAAAAGAAGCCAAAATCGTAGGACCTTTAACCTTTAAGCAGTTTCTTTTTGTGGGAACTGCCGGAGCTTGCTGTATTATACTCTATTTTATCCTCCCTCCTTTTTTGGTAATAATTTTAGGAATAGTGCTTTTTGGAGGAGCCCTGGCATTGATATTTTACAAAAAAGAGGGATTTCCTTTATATATTGTCATAGCAAAGTCTTTTTTGTATGTCTTTCAGCCAAAAGTATATCTTTGGAAAAAGAAGAATATTCCTATAAAAGCAATTAAGGAATCCGAGACGGAGAAAAAAAGAAAAGAGGAGGCAGAGGAAAAAGAGCACAAGGGCCCGAGATTAAAAGTCTCAAATTTCAGCAGATTAAATGATTTATTAACCCACATAGAGACAAAACAATAATGCCCTCAACCCAGGACTTCTTGCAATTTGACCAAATTAGAGACGGAATACTGATCCTCAAAAATAAAGGATTGCGGTCTGTTTTAATGATTTCCTCCCTGAACTTTGTTTTAAAATCTCCCGAAGAACAAGAAGCTATACTTTACCAATTCCAAAACTTCCTAAATTCTTTGGACTTCTCCTGTCAAATCCTTGTTTCTTCCAGAAGATTGAATATAACAGGATATTTGGACCGGCTTGAGAAAATAGAACAAAAAGAAGAATCTGAATTATTAAGAATACAAATTGCAGAGTATAGAAAATTTATAGAAGAGATCATAGGCGGGGGATCGGTTATGCAAAAAGCTTTTTATATTATTGTTCCGTTTTCTATAATGGAGGCCCAATCTATTTCCCAGCAATTAAGGCCGACTAAAGTTTCAGAAATAACAGAAGAAATGTTCCAGAGGGCGAAGGTCCAGTTGATGCAAAGAGTTGAGTTTGTTGCATTGGGACTTAGATCCTGTTCTTTGGAAGCTGTCCCCTTAAATACTCTTGAGGTTTCGGAGCTTTTATGGGGAATATATCATCCTTCAGAGGCCGAAAGAGGATATTATCCCGAGTTCCCTGAAGAATTAATGGAATGAAATTTGAAATTCCTTTTTTAAAAAAGAAAACGGAGGTGGACGAACAGTTTTTCTCCGGAGAACACCTAAAGATAGGCGATATCATCGCTCCTTCTTTTATTGAAGTAAAGCAGAATGCTATAAATATGGGCGAGAGGATGAGCAAGAGCTACTTTATATTCTCTTACCCGAGATATATAACGACGGGGTGGCTTTCTCCGATTATAAATCTCAATTACCCCATGGATGTTTCTTTCTTCTTCCATCCGGTTTCGTCTGAAAAGATATTGAAGCAGTTAAGAAGAAGAGTGACAGAAGTTCAGGCCGAAATATCAGAAAGAGAAGAAAAGGGGCTTATTAGAGACCCTGCTCTTGAAACGGCTTACCAGGACCTGGAGGATTTGAGAGACAGGCTCCAAACGGCCCAGGAAAGAATGTTTAGATTCAGCATGTATATTACCGTGTATGCGGATTCGGAAAAAGAGCTAAAAGAAATTGAAACTAATTTAAGATCTATTCTAGAATCCAGGTTGATATATATAAAACCGGCGCTCTACCAGCAAAAAGAAGGATTTACCTGCACATCTCCCTATAATTTAGACCAATTGGATATAACCACCTTGATGAACACAGGCCCCCTTTCCAGCGCCTTTCCTTTTGTTTCTTTTGACTTGAGCTCCAATGAAGGAATACTTTACGGAATAAACAGCCACAACAACTCAATAGTGTTGTTTGATAGGTTTACCTTGGCAAACGCAAACTCCGTTATTTTTGCTGTTTCCGGCTCCGGAAAATCCTACGCAGTAAAACTTGAGATATTGAGATATCTTATGCTGGGGGTTGATTCTATAATTCTGGACCCTGAAAACGAATACAAGTTTTTAGCAGAAGCAGTTGGAGGATCTTTCTTTGATATATCTTTGGGGTCTGATTATCATATCAATCCTTTTGATTTGCCCCAGCCAAAAGAAGACGAATCCGCCGAAGATGTCTTGAGGAGCAGTATTATAAACCTTGTTGGCCTGATGAGATTGATGATGGGAGGGCTTTCTCCAGAAGAAGACGGGATTATGGACAGCGCTATAACCGAAACTTACGCCGCCAAAGATATAACTGTAGAATCCGATTCTTCTTTGTGGGGAAAAGAAGACGGCTTGCCCTTCCCATTGCTAGAAGACCTAGAACAGGTTCTTTCCACTATGGAGGGAGCTGAATCTTTAGTAAAAAGACTCCAGAGATTTACAAAAGGAGTCTATTCTAATTTCTTTAATCAGCATTCTAATGTGAGCATGGCCAATAGAATGGTGGTTTTTGGAATCAGGGATATGGAAGACGAGCTAAGGCCGATGGCTATGTATATAATCTTAAGATTTATTTGGAAGACAGCTACCTCGGAGATGAAAAAGCGCATTCTCGTGGTTGACGAAGCTTGGTGGCTGATAAAAACAGAGGAGGGGGCGTCTTTTCTCTTCGGAACAGTCAAAAGGGCCAGAAAATACTGGCTGGGAGTAACAACCATCACCCAGGACGTAAATGATTTTATGAGATCAGAATACGGCCAGCCCATAATAACAAACTCTTCTTTGGTTATTTTGATGAAACAAAGTCCCGCTACGATTGAAACGGTTAGAGATGCATTTAATCTTACAGAAGAAGAAAAAATGCTTCTCTTAGAAGCTCCGGTAGGGGAGGGAATATTTTTCGCCGGAACAAAGCATGTCTTAATCAGAGTAAAGGCCTCTTATGCCGAGGACCAAATAATAACAACTTCTCCGGAGCAGCTGGTTAAAATAAAACAGGCGAAGAGAGAGTTAGGAGAATAAAAATAATTTTCAATTCTTAATTTTCAATTTTTATTAAATGACCAATGATTTAATTTTTAATAGACCTACTTAAAAATTTCGAAGAATGGCAGAGGAAGTAATAAATAACAATACAGAAAAACCTCCAAAACCGGAAAAGGTTTCCGCAAAAAAGAAGGGTGGCTGGTTTAAAAAAATACCTGCCAATGTCTTGCTTTCCCCCGGAGGCCTCATTCTTATAATCTTTGCAGCGATGATGGAAATTTTGGATTTGATTCCTCTGCCTCTTTTGGATCAAATTTGGGAATTGCCACTCGAACTGATTTTTATTGCTCTTCTCTGTTTTATAGCCAAAGTACCCTTAAAAGCATCCCTTGCCCCTTTTATATTAGAAAGAATCCCTCTTTTGAGCGATATTCTCCCCACTTGGGTTTTGAGAATGTTTTTTTAGGCAGGTTTTACTACTATTCTCCTATCAGGGTCTTCACCCCTGCTTTCGGTCACGACATCGGTTCTAGCCGAAAGCTCCATATGGATAATCCTTCTTTCGTAGGAAGACATGGGGGAAAGAGATTTTTCTTTTCCTGTCAAAGAGACTTCGTCTGCTGTTTCTTTTGCTGTCTCTCTAAGATATTCTGATTTCTTTTCTTTATAATCATTAATATCTAGTTCAATATATGTCCCTTCCGGCATATCCTTTTTTACTAAGGCCCTCAAAAGCTTTTGTATTTCAGCCAAAACTTGGCCGTTCTGGCCTATAAGCATTTTGGGATCATCCGTCTTTGCCTTTATAAGATAGTTGGCGTCTTCTGTGTTTTTTACTGAAACATCAACAGCAAAAGTCGCTCTTTCAAAAAACTCTTCGGCTATTTTTTTAATTGTCTCCTCGTTCCTCATGGTTTTTCTTAAGAATAATATATTGCTGGGCTATTGTAAATAGAGTTGTTGTCAAAAGATAGAGCCCGAGGGCAGAAGGAAGCCCTATGAGTATGAATAACATAAAAACAGGGCTGAAGTACTGCATTTGTTTTTGGACTTGGGATGATATATCGTCTTTTTTAGCAGGTGTTTTTTTGCCCGAAATAAGCCGCAGTTGGAAAAATTGGGCTAATCCCACAAAAATAGCTAAAATAATATTTGGTTTTGAAAGATCAATTAATCCCAAAAACATAGGATTTATGGCTCCGGGATTAGAAACAAAGCTGTAGAGAAGCTTAAGCTGGTCAGGATCTAACCCCCTCCAAAAAACCCTATAAATAGCTATTAATATGGGGAGTTGTATTAATAAAGGAAGGCATCCTGAAAAAGGGCTTACTTTCTCTTTCCTATAAAGATCAAATATCTGCTTTGTCTGCTCCTCTTTGTTGTCTTTATATTTTTCCTGGATCTCTTTTATTTTGGGCTGTATCTCTGAAAGAGCCTTCTGGGATTTTATAGATTTTGATCCTAAGGGATACAAAACTAGTTTTATTAAGACTGTAAGAATGATTACTGCTATTCCAAAATCCCTGCCGGGCAGATATTGGTAAAGAAAAACAAGTATATTTAATAGGGGCTGGTAAAGGAGTGTATTAAATAGATTCAGCATAATTCTTTAGGGCAAGTCCGCACCGCCCTTATTCCATGGATTGCACCTTGCGACCCTTGCGGCGCATTTTAAGAGCCCCTTTGCGCCATATTTTTCTATAGAGATAATACAATATTCAGAACAAGTTGGATAAAATCTGCAATTGTGCCCCAATAGAGGAGAAACCGCCGCTTGGTATATTTTAATTGCTTGAGTTAATATTTTCTTCATTTTTGAACATCCTTGATTTTTTAAAAAGCATTCTCATATCATTCTCTATCTCGTCCTCTTTTATGCCAGGCAGGGCTATTACAACTGCATCATACCCCTTTTTAAGATTATTTGTTTTTGCAGATTCTCTCATTTTCCTCTTTATCCTATTTCTTTCTACGGCCTTCAGAGATACCCTCTTACCGACTATAAATCCGAAACGCGAAAAATCAAGGTTATTTTCCGCCTTTTTCAAAACAATTTTCTTTTCCTTAAAACTTTTGCCTCCAGCAAAAACTCTTTCAAAGTCTTTTTCTTTTGAAAGCCTGTTTTCCTTGGGCAACATATTAAACAGCGAGTCTTTTTCTGGATTTCGCTCTGCGTCTCTTTATTACTCTCCTTCCTGCTTTTGTATTCTGGCGGACCAAAAAACCGTGCGTTCTTTTCCTTTTTCTTTTTTTCGGCTGATATGTTACAGACATAATAAAAATTTCTAATTCTTAATTTGTAATTTCTATTAAATTTTTAACGAGTTAATTTCTATCTAATTAATATAAAAATTGAAGGGCAGAAATTGAAAATTAACTTGTTTTCAGTATAGCTTTTATTTTAATTCATATCAAGTAATTGTAAATAAAATTCTCTAAAAAGTTTCACTTTAGGTTATCCACATATTGTTAACAACTTGTTAACAAAATCTCTGCTTTTGTATTCCTTAGGCCTTGTGATATACTTAAATTAATTAAATTTTAAGGAACAAAAAGTATGACAAACCAAGAACTTTGGCAGGCAGTCTTGGCTCAGATTCAGCTTAATATATCGCAGGCAAATTTCGCCACGTGGTTTAAAAACACAGAGATCTCGCACCAGAAAGAAGGAAGAATTCTTGTTTTGGTTCCAAATTCATTTGTAAAAGAATGGCTTCAGAATAAATATAATAAAAATATATTCAAGATACTGCATGATTTGGACTGCAATATAAGAGAAGTGGAATATCAAATCGGAAAAGCCAAAATAGAGCCCAAAAAAGAAGAAATGATAATGCCCGAGACAGACCAGCTGGAGTTCCAGGAATTTAAGGTTAATAAAGACACTAACTTAAACCCGCGATACACCTTTGACACTTTTGTTGTGGGCCCTTTTAATGAACTCCCCCATGCTGCAGCAGTGGCGGTTTCAAAAAAACCCGGAATTGTTTATAATCCCCTTTTTATTTACGGCGGGGTAGGGTTGGGGAAAACCCATCTCATACAATCTATAGGAAATGAGATAGACTCCGCTTTCAAAAAAAATAAGGTTAGATATATTTCGTCCGAAAAATTCACTTCGGAAGTGGTTTCTTCTATTAAAAATCAAACAATAGAGCAGTTTAAAGCAAAATACAGGGATATAGACACCTTGATTATAGACGATGTTCAGTTTTTAGCCGGGAGAGAAAAAACGCAAGAAGAATTTTTCCATGTTTTTAATATTCTTTACGAAAAAAATAAACAGATTATTCTTTCTTCAGATAGGCCGCCGAGAGCGATAAACTCTTTAACAGAAAGATTGAGATCCCGCTTTGAGGGAGGAATGATAGCGGACGTTTCAGCTCCCGACCTTGAGACCAGAATGGCGATACTAAAAACCAAGGCCCAAGAGAAAGGAGTAGAGTTTGGGGAAGAAATATACCAATACATAGCATCTGTTATTAAAAATAACATAAGGGAGCTTGAGGGAGCATTAAACCGGCTAGTAATTTATGAGAACCTGAACCACAAAAAGCCGGATATGGAAGCGACTCAAACTTTGTTCAAAAATATACTTTCCTCGCAAAACAGAGTTGTAACCCCTAGAAAAATTATCCAAGTGGTGGCTGATTTTTATGATCTTAAAGAAAGAGAGATTTTAAACGCTTCCAGAAAAAAAGAAATAGTCAGGCCGAGACAAATAGCAATGTTTCTTTTGAGACAGGAGCTTAAAAGCTCTTTCCCATCCATAGGAAGAAAATTTGACGGGAAAGACCATACAACAGCGATACATTCTTACAAAAAAATACTTAGGGAGGTTGAAACTGACAAGAAATTAGAAGAAGAAATTGTGCTGATAAAAGAACAAATTTTGGCGTCTTAGCTTGTGGATAAATTCGGGAAAATATTGTTAATTAAAAATTAATTAAAAGTGAATAAAAAAAGGGTGGGATTTATCCCCCAATTAATTAATGATTTTTTAACAATCCTGCACAATATTTTTCCCCAATGGGGTTGAATAGAAAAAACACCTTTTTCCACACCACTAATACTAACAATAACTTATTTAATTAATTATAATTATTATGAAATTCCAAATCCTTCAGGAAAAATTAAAAGAAGGATTGAGTATTATAGAAAGAGTTGTTTCAAGGTCTTTAACTTTGCCGATTTTAAATAATGTTTTAATTGAGGCGGGGAAAAACTTTCTCTGTCTTTCTTCAACGGATTTAGAAATTGGAATAAAATGGTGGGCACTGACCAAAACAGAAAAAGAGGGAAGTATAACCGTCCCATCAAAACTTCTTTCGGGATTTGTTGGTTTGTTGCCAAATAAAAAAATAGAGGCAGGGGCTCTTAAAAATGATTTTTTTAGTATTGAATGTGAAGAATGTAAGACAAAAATAAAAGGGCTTTCGGCAGAAGAGTTTCCCTTGATTCCCAAAGTTTCAAAAGAAGAATTTATCTCTGTTAAAAGCTCTGAATTTTGCAGGAATCTTGCGCAGATAGCGGATATCCCGGCGCTTTCTGCCACAAGGCCCGAAATATCCGGAATCTATTTTTCTTTTCAAAAAAACCAGATAATATCGGCTTCAACTGATAGTTTTAGATTAGGAGAAAAGAAAATGACTCCCCTAAAGTCTTCTTTGTTATCTCCCAAAACACTGATTGTGCCCCAAAAAACCATAAAAGAGGTTATAAACATATTCGGGATAAAAGAAACAGAGCTTAAAATATACTTTTCTCCCAACCAAATAATGTTTGAATCTTTGATGCAGGAGACAGACCATCCCGAAGTCCAGCTAGTATCTCGGCTGATAGAGGGAAGCTACCCTAATTATCAGGAAATTATTCCCAAAAAGTTTACCACAAAGCTTATTCTTAATAAAGAAGAGTTTTTGGCCCAATTAAAACAAGCGTCTCTTTTTTCGAGTAAAACAGGAGAAATAAAATTAAAAAGGGAGGATTCAAGGGTAGAAATTTTAAGCCAAAATACAGAGCTAGGGGAACACGAATCTTTTATTTACAGCAAAATAGAAGGAGAAAAATTTGAAATATCTTTTAATCACAGGTTTTTATCGGACGGCATATCTAAAACAAAATCAGAGGATATATCTTTGGAATTAAATGGAGACTCCGGTCCCGGAGTGGTTAGATCTCCGGGCGATGACAGCTACACCTATGTGGTAATGCCCATAAAAGGGAACTAAAAACCATTGACAGACTCAAAACAGTATGCTATAATCTAGATAGCTAGAGAGTGTTTCTTTGGCAAAACTGATCATTGACAACTACATACTAAGTGGAGGTCCGTATGGATAGTTTCTGGAAGCAGAAGATGTTCTGGGTATGGGTAGTGTTGGTCGTTTTTTTGGCTATATTCGTGCCCATAATTGTAACACGGGTCTTTGGATTCACGGTCCAGAATATAGTCGATATTTTTCCTTTAGACCTGGATGGTGTGTCAGAAAAAACAAAAGAAGAGCTAATAAAAAAGCAAGAACAGCACGTTTCTTTATTGGCTCTAGCGATTCTCTTGTTTGTGGGTTTTTTGGCGATTTGGTACAGGACTCAAAAGCACTTTATAAAGATGCTTTTGGTCTGGGTTATTTCGGTATATTTGCTTTATTTGTTAATTGCCGAAATCACCATAAACCAGCTCGCAATATTCAGCCTTGTGTGGCTAGTCGCTCAAGCCATGACTGTGTATTTGCTATATCGCTGGGGCCGCATAAACTTTGATCAGTGTGGCTCGGTAGAAAAACCCGCACAAGCAGTGGTGGTCAGGCTGGGTAAAGATATAAAGGCAGTTGGCCCAGGGCTTTACTTTACTCTTCGGCCGTTAGACAGATTATGGAAGTTCCCTACAGCAACAGTCGGGGCTACCTATAATGTGACTGACGGTGTTTATAGTAGGGCCGACGGCACAATATCAAGCCAACCGATTACCGGCAATGTGAGTTTCCATTTTACCCCCCCCGACATTAATACACCCTACAATGTAAGAGGCCAATCAAAAACCGGGGGAGAGATTCTGAGGCAGATGTTTAGAAACTTACCTGCTGGCGATTTTGTCGGGAAAGGGGCGAAAGAAGCGTTCGTGAGGTTTTTCAAACTCCTTGACCCGACAATTCTAGGGGGGTTTCGTCAAGCCATGATTGTCCGGAATTCGGATGAGTGCCGGCATGATAAGGCCGGCATTGAAAGGGACATGAAAGTTTATGTGAGTACTGAAGACGGAAATCCACTTGCGGTGTGGATGATCCCCATGGATCTCGTGGATTTTGAGGTTAAGCCCAAAATACCCGATGCTATGGAGGAGGCCTACATGGCTCCTGAAATCGCCGCGAAAAAAGCCGAAGCCTCTAAAAAGGAGGCGGATGCAATCAAGAGAAAGCTTGTCGCCGTAGGACTAGGAGGAGGAGACCCCGACGCCTTTATTCTAGTGGATGGTTTGGGCGGTGGGAAAGGGCCGTCAGCGGAGAATGTTTTCTATGCGACTATGGCGGCCTCTTCTATGCGGCAAGGAGGGGGCAGTAGGTTTGGGGTTTTTAATCCTAAGAAGCCCTGAACAAAGACCATAAAGGGACTCATTGAGAGTCCCTTTTGTATTACTTTTTTAAATATTCTAAATTTATTCCGGTGCCACTTTCCCGATTTACTTGTCAGTGTATCTTTTATCTCGTAACTAACCCTCATTTTTGTATTAATTAGTGGGGTCTACGCTTATTTTTACTTCCCCGGACTAATAGACGGCGGAGCTTTCGTCTAGCCCCTCTTCTCCTTCGGGCGACGGAGGCGGCGTGTCATCATCTGGCGACGGAGGCGGCGTGTCATCATCTGGCGGTATGTCTCCCGGATCGTCCGGAAAAATAGTATCTGCGGCGGAAACGGTGCCCGGTTTGTGTTTAAATATTTCGTCTTTGGAGTAGTATCTAATTCCTGCTATATCAACTCCATGAGGTCTTATACGAGGCGCCGCATTTATGAGAGCTGCTTGTGGCACTCCGTATTTTTCCGCGATATGTTTCCAATAAAGCTCTTGGTATTTCTTCAGGGTCTCCGGGTCTTTATTTACATCTTCTGCCTTTGCTAACTTAAGCTCTTTTTTATTTTCATCAACCCATCTAGAAAAACCCCTTGTTAGGGTAAATTGCCTTGTTGCTCCTGCTCCTTTTAATGTGCAAAGTTTTCTCCACGTATCCTCTCCCTTGAGGGCGGCAAATGCTTCCAATACGTCAACGTTATCAACAACCTCCTGTTCCTGATTGACAATGCTTTTGTCTTTTGCGTCAGATACCAATTGCGCCATTGCCTGTAATCGTTCCTGATTCAAAAGTTCTTTTTGTTGTTTTTCTGATTTTCCTTTTTTCTGTTCTTTCGTCAAACTAACACCTATCATGCCCAAACGAGCATCGTCTCTAAGGGCCTTTTCTTTCATGCCGGCCTTTTGCAGATATTCCATAGCCCTTGAGGCAGTTTGATCATTAAGAAATTTATCGTCTTTAAACAGTAGCTCTTCTTTTTCTGTATTTGTTAATTTACGTTTTTTGCCATTTTCATCTTTTACTATCATTTCGCGGTCATACTTATATTTTCTCATATATGCCTTTACAAAGTCCTGGCTGTCTCCTCTAGCCACAATTACATTATGCACTGCGGCGGCAGCTTTTAGGCCATGATATTTGCCATTGGCCACTCTGTCCATCTCTTCTCCCGAGTCTCCTGTAATTTCTTTTTCCATCGCTCTAATTGAGTTTTCTGTATCACTGGCTTGCTTTAAAGGCTCGGGCCTGAACCAGCGTATTGGAGCGGGCAGCGCATCCCATTTATTTGCTATGCTGCGGCCTATATCGCGGGCAGTAACCGTCCGGCCCTCTCTGTTCCAAAGATTAAGCTTCCTGTCGGGGAGATTCAGTCCCTTCCACGCCTTCCTAGCACCCCACCCAGTGGCTCGTTTAGGCGCGGTTATGCCGGCCCAACGCATGGCGCCGTAAGTTTTGCCTTTTGCGAAACCAAAAGCCTTGCCGACTATTTCAGAACCAATTGCTGAAGATTTGAGTCCGACTGCAAAACCGACGAGTATCAAAGCATAAACAATAACAAAGGGAATCACCTGGTCAAGCCATCCATATTCCACAGGTTCTTGTGTAAATGAAGACAGTTTATTTTCAAAAACAGAATTTATTTCAGCAAAAGTTGCTGCGGCAAGATAAATAAAGAAGACGATGGGTATACCAATGATAGACCACTGTACCAATTGTTGCCACCATAATTTCCAAATTTTTTCTGTTTGAGGAAGAATCATTGCAACAAACGCGATAGGAGATAAAATAACTAAAATCCAAATTGCAATATGTCGAGCTAGAAACATAACCCATATAATGCAAAAAATGAAAAATTGCAACAAATTAAAATTAACTAGAACCACGCCTCTAGCAAGAACGCCGGCTGCCATAGAAAAATCATCTGCTTGGGATATTTCTTTCGCAATCTTAAAAATTCCCCATTCGCTGGAGCTTATAATCTCATTTATTCCCTCTGTAATTCCTGCCGAAAAATAAGCCATAACTATATTTGTGGCATCCACCATCAATCCGACCAAAACCGGAGCGAAGTTAACTAAGAGAGAAACAATAATAAGTTTAACTAAAATCTTTTTGCCGTCATATGCTTTAATATTCAAAGTAATTAACAGCGCAACCACAATTAATACGGTTACAATTCCCAAGCTGACAAATTGTTTGGTTATTCCTAAACCAAGCTCAACGACCGGGTTATTATTGACGTAGCCCCAAGTAAAAGCATCTTGGCCTATTATAGAATTGCACAATCCCCCGGCGATTTCAGCAAGCTTTCTCGTGACTACAAGGAGAAATCCAATAATTATTCCAGGAAGAGTAAGCAGTACATTCTTTCCGTATTTATCAAGCCAGCCTGCTGATGCGGATAAGGGAAAAAGCAGAGACAATAAAATAATCCCACAAAAAGATACAGCATTTTTTATTTTCATTTTTATAACACTTCTCCCTTAATTACCAAAATCGACTTTGTGCATGGATAACAAACAAGTAGATGCTGGATAATGTTTGTATTAGTGCCACCCATAACCTTATTACAGCCATCTCCGCATTGCCCAATCGGATTGTCCAATAAATTATTGTCGTCTTTGGTTATTACCTCACAAGTGTTTTTTGCTAAAAGGTTGTCTTCGTCAAACAATACAGCAAAATAACCGCCTTCCGGTTCAATCTGAATTGACCTGATCTCAGAATGAATAATGTCCGGATTGTTAGTATCTTTATTCGCAAGGCCAAGGCTTAAGAGTTTTTCAGTTAGGATTTCATCGGAGTTTTTTCCATGGGTTGACATGTGTGCTAAAAAAGCATATCTTGTATCTTCTACTTTTCTTAGGCAAAGAGTGGGGTCTTGATTATAGCCAACGCATTCGTATAATATTACTCCCTTATTCTCGGGGGCTGGATCTGACTCGGGCTTTTTAAATATTGTGATAGAATAGGAATTTTTAAATCCCAGATCGGGATGAAGATCCATATTGTCTTCATAGGTAAACACTTTGCACTTGCCTTTCATATTATAGTCTTCGTGGAAAATTACACCGTAGTTATATTCCCACAATACATGAACTTCTCCGTCTCCTCCCAGAACATAGGTTTTTTCCGGTACATGGAAAACGGAATGCTTTTTCCCCTCTAACACCGGATTGGAATTTGGATCATCCGGATTAAAATAAGGGTTTTCTTCTGCTCCGCCTTTTGGAGTAAAAACAAAATTAGTTTTAAAGTTTGCTGAAACGGGTATTTTTGAACAGATCCCAGAGTCATTTTTAATAAATTTTCTAAAGCTTTTTACTGCATCCCGTATATTTTCTTTATTTTCGCTAGTCGTATATGTATGTAAAATACCAGATAAAACCGGAAGTTCGCTTGGTTTTTCAACATCATAATTACATATATATATGCCAGGCGGAATAACCGGTTCAATAGCATCAGGATCAGTAAGTTTTAGTATGGTTAATTGAGGATTAATAGTGCGGAAGATAATAAAGGCAGAGAACAAAATGACAGCTCCCAAAAATGCAGATGTTATGCCTTTTTTGGCTTCCGAAAGCTTTTCTGCTGACCCGAAAGATGTAAACCATTTTATGCCGTTATATATCAAAACACCAAAGATTATAAGGCCGATTAGAGCCATAGCTAACCGGTAAATATAGCTTACGTATCCTGGCAGGCCTGAGTTCATAGGCACTGCCTCTGTTTCGCCAGGAATAATGGGATAAACAAGCTCAAGGTCTACAAGATTGTTTTTTTCTTCTTCGGTGTCGGCAAGGGCGGAGGTGGCAGAGAACAAGGCCAAGGCAATTATAATAACCGCCATCAATCCTATCGCCCCCCTTTTTATTTTTGAAAATTGATTCATTAAAAATTCATTGAAAATTGATAATAGTAAATTGAAAATTGTTATTACTGTAGTATATCATTTATTTCTCTTGCTGTATTGTCTATTCGCCTAGAAAGATTTAATATTTCCCCCAAATTAACCCTAATGGTTTCCATAGGGTAGGGGTTGCCTCCTGACGGCGGCAAAGATTCGCAAGCAGGGTAATTATTCAAGCCGGTTATGCTGAATTCTAAGCTACTTTTTTGGAGGCCGGGCAAGGGAATTTCTTTATCTCTCACATAGCTTAATTCTTCTAGCGGGATAACGCCAAGTTTTTCTTTTATGGGTTTCTTTAAAATAAAATTTTTAACTTCCTCCGGCCAATTAATTGGAATTTCTGCCGGGATTTTTTTGAGCAGCATATTCACGCCCTCAAATTTTTCCGCCGGTATGTTTATATCTTCTAATGGTATAGAACCAGACGGATTGCAATCTTTTTTACAGAGCGACTCGCAAATTGGTCTATTTTCTCCCTCATTTTCGCAATCCTCTTCGCACCATTGCTCACACTGTTTTTTCTGTCTCTCGCCTTCTTCATTATCTCCCTCCTTTTTCTCCTTGATCATTTTCTCTATTTCTCTTTTTGCGTTTTCTTTTATTTTTAATTCTGCCTTCTTAACACCTTCGTAGATTTCATCCTCCACTATTTTTGCAAAGGCCTTTGCCGCATCGTCAAGGTGGTCTTGAATATTTTTTTGAATAGCCTTGTTTATGGCATTCTGAATTTTGGCTATTTTAGGATTTAATTCCGAATAAACAGATTCTTTGACGTCTTTGCAAAACTTATTGATGCTTACATATTCATTATTGCATAAATCAATATTTTTTAAAAATCTTGGCCAATAAAAATAATAATCAGGATACGAAATTATAATAGGAATCCCTGATATTCCGCCGCCTATGCATCCGGTTGGTATATCTATAATTGAAGAGACGAGCCCAAGTAAAAAGTTAAAGGAATCCATTTCAATTCCTTTGAAATTTAAAACTATTTCCGGGACAGGCAGGTCTATTTTCGGCATATCAAGATCTAATGATATAAATTTTGCCAAATCAAACTCCGGGAAGGGGATTGGCATCGGCGGGAATTCCAGCACCTCGGTATCTATATCTAGGGGTATATCTCCTATGTCTCCTCCTATGGGGACAGATGTTTTTATGGGGGGTATTTTTATGGGCGGGATTTTTAGGGCTGGGTATGGGATGTCTAATTGAAGAGCTGGGATAATATCTAGGCAATCGTCAAAATCACAAAAATTATAATTTGAAAAAATAAGATCCTCAAATATTAAATTAGGAAGTTTTACT
>MHMM01000008.1 GCA_001821555.1 Candidatus Nealsonbacteria bacterium RIFOXYB1_FULL_40_15
TATTCTTAATTCCGAACAAGTTACTACTGGTGCCGAGGGCGGGACTTGAACCCGCAAGCTCGTAAAAGCATACGGCTCTGAACCGTACGTGTTTGCCAATTTCACCACCTCGGCTTACTTAAACGCCCTTTTAGTTTTTATGTACCATTCTTCCACGTCCAAGAATCTCTTAGAGGAATTGACTGCTTTTTTGTCGGAGATTCCTTTTACATTTGATGTAAGATACAAGGATTCCGGACTGTAAAGAAATATTGCCGGTATATCCTGTATTATAATTTCCTGGAAATCCTCAAGCTTTTCTTTTCTTTCCGCTTCGTCCGAAGATTTTCTGGCGTCTTCTAATAGCTCGTCCACTTTTTTATTTTCGTAAGAAGAAAGATTAAGCCCGGGATCATTTTTTTGGGAAGAATGCCAAAATGGAAAAGGATCCGGAATAGCTCCCAAAACCTCTCCGAAAAGAAGAGCTTCGTAATTTCTTGATCTTATTATATCCTGCTCCAGCTGGGAAATAGGATAAGCTGAAATTTCAAGGTTTAACCCGATTTTCGCCCATTGTGATTTCAGGGTTTCGGCTATTCTTTTCATTCCGGGCTGATCTACAGTAGCAAGAGTTATCTTTAACTCTTTTGTCTCTCCTAATTTTGAAAAACAAATTTCATTCAATTTTTCTCTGGTGGACGGTCCGACTGATCCTGTCGGGGATGAATATCCTGCTGGAGCAAGTATTTCTTCTGAATATTTTTCCTGGAACTGGTTTACAGCTATTTTTGTCTGCTCCCCGAAATATCCGGTTTCCTCTATTCCTAGGCATCTTTGGAGCTCTCTTACTTCATTGCCTTGGGATCCTGAAGAAAGACGGCTTTTAAAAGAAAAGGAGGGTTCTTTTTCTATCGTTAATTCTCTTATTCCGTTTCCATCTTCGTCTTTATACCCCATCTCCTCGGCTAACTTTTGCGCCATTTCAAGATTATATTCATATTCTGAAGGAATGTCAAAGCCGTAGAATTCAGGAAGCAGGGGAGAAGAAGCAGGTTTTTTAAAAGCACTTTTGTCTGTTCCATAGGCCAAAGCCTGCCGGATTTTCGGATCTTTTAATATTCCTGAATTCGCTGAATTGAAAAAAACGGCAAAATATCTCGGAAGGAATACGGCCGTTTCCGTCCATCCTTCTTTTGGAGAATCTGAAGAAAAACCGTTGGCCTTTCCTTTTTCTGCTGCTCTTTCTGCTTCTTCCTGACTTGAAAAGAACAGGAACTTTATTGCGGATATGTAGGGCTTATCCCCATAAAACTTCGGATTTTTTTCCAACAGAACCGATTCTACCTTTTCATTGTTTCTTTCCACCTTCTTTATCCTGTATAATCCCGATCCTACCGCCTCTTCAAGGTTGTAAGATTGGAATGCGAAGCTTTCGGAAGATATTTCTTCCCAGATGTGCTTCGGAATTATTTTTAATGCGCAGTTTTCCAAGAAGGCCGCGTAAGGTTTTTGAAGAATGAATTTAACAGTGTAGTCATCCACTTTCTCTGCCAATACGCCCACCCAGTTTGCGAGATAAGGGCTTTTTATAGCTGGATTCTGGATAGTTTTGACGGTGAAAACAATATCGTCCGCTGTCACCTTTTCTCCATCATGCCACAAGGCATCCTGTCTTATCTTGAAGATATATGTTCTTTCGCCATTTTCCACCGAAGGATAGCTTTCGGCTAAATCGGGAATTATTTTCATATTCTTGTCGTATTTCATCAGTCCGGAAAAAACAAGCTCTGTAAGATCTCTGTCCGGGTCCGAATTGGCGTAAACCGGGTTTAAGAACCTTGGCTGTCCGACAGAGGCCTCTATAAAAATTCCTCCCTCCGATGCTATTTCAACAGTATTCTTAATATAAAAGCTTCTTGCCAAATATATCAAAGAGCATGCAGATGATATTAAAAGAAGAAAAAAGACTAATTTTTCTTTTGCAGATAAAACTTTCAAAAAATGCTTCCATCTTCCTTTCGGCTTTCTTGCGGCAGGGATCCTGGCCGAAAGCGGAGAAAGCACAATATCCTTATTAAGTTTAAGATTCCTTATCCTTCTTCTTGCGGGGGCCAATCCCGCATCTTTTCTTTTGAGCATTTAAATGATTAAGTTTGAGACGGCGAGTATTATAAAAATTATTGCAGAAATTATTGTAGCCCAGTATATCTTCTGCTGAATGCCTCTTCTGGTGGAATAGAACCCTCCACCCTCGCCTCCGAAAGAAGATCCCAAAGCGGTTCCTCTCTGTTGCAAAAGCACAAAGGCGATAAGCAAGACGGAAACTACTATCTGCGATATTTGAGTTAGGTTTTCCATATGGTTAGTTTTTATTGGCCCCCGACAGAAATCCTATCGCCCAGATTATCAGAGTAGTCCAAAAAAGAGGGATAAGGCCTGAGATTTCTATTGCTTCGGGGAATACGACGTCGGCTATCAGCCAAACGATCGCCATGTTTATAACTATGCTGAACAGCCCCAGGGTTATCATTATAACCGGGAGAGAGACTGCTTTTAGTATGGGTTTTACAAAAAAACTGGCTAGTCCGAGAACAAATCCGGTGAAAATGAGCATTTTCCAGCTTCCGTAAAATTCTACTCCGGGCACTATTCTTGCTGAAAGGTAAAGGCCCGCTAAGGCCGAAATAATATGCAGAATAAGCCTTCCTAAAAACATAGTTTATACTATCATCTGTCCTGTTCCAAGTCAATGTTCATTTAACAAGTTGGATCGCCTAAGGCGCTTGTGATAGGCGATGGCAAAACGGTGGGCTTCATCGCGGATACGCAAGATTAAATTTGCCAAATCTTTCGGGGCATCTTTCAGTAAAATAGGTTTTTCTTCTCCTTCTACAAAAAGTTCGTTGTGTTTTTTTGCCAAAGCGCAGAACTTTGCTTTGATTTCTTTTTTTAGCCCAAGGCCTGAAGAGAGCTGGCCCTTTCCTCCGTCTATAAGAATAAGGTCTGGGAACGGCCATTCTTTGTGATCAGCCCTTCTCTCTAAGACTTCTTTTATCATGGCTGTATCATTTGGTTTTTCAGGCAGTCTTATTTTGAACTTCCGGTAATATTCTTTTTTAGGAAAGCCGTCTATGAATACAACCATAGAGCCCGTGGCTTTTGTTCCCTGGATATTTGAAATATCGTACCCCTCTATTCTTGAGATGTTTCTTTTAAAAAGTAATTTAAGGTTTTCTTTGAGTTTTCCGTAATTTTCTGTTTCCTTTATTACTTTTGCGTTTTCAAGAACCCTCTCCAGAGATCCTAGTCTGTCTCTTAATTCTGCTGCCCTTTCAAAATCCTGCCTCTTTGAAGCAATCTCCATTTCTTTTTTTATGCTCCTTAGGGCAGAAGATTTTTTCCCTTCCAAAACTAATTTTAAGTTTTTTATGCTCTTTCTGTATTTCTGCTTGTCGGGATCTGTGCCCGGACAAAGCCCCAAATGGCACCAACTGCATTTGTTCTTGGGATGTGTTTTAGCTGTATAATAAGGGAACACTCTTCTCAGTGTTTTGAGAGTTCTTTTTATTGAATCTCCGTCCACAAAGGGGCCTATAAATCCGGGGCCCGTCTTCTGGTGGGTCAAAAAGACTCTTGGGCAGTCTTCTTTTGTTATTTCAACGAAGAAATAGTTCTTATCGTCCTTCCAGAGGACATTAAACTTAGGCCTGTAATTCTTTATAGCATTAGATTCCAGAATCAATGCCTCTATTTCAGATCCTGTTTCAATGAATCCCGTCTTTTTAACTTTATGCATAAAGAGGTCGTCCCTGTAGCTAGGCTGGTTAAAGTGGTTTTTTATTCTCTGCTTCAAATTCTTTGCTTTTCCTATGTAAAGAAGGCCTTCTTTACCGAAGAAAGCATAGATTCCGGGGCCCGAAGGAATATATTTTTTGAAAACAAACTTATTCATGGCAAGTTATTATACCCCAATGTTTCAAAGTAATCCACACATGGTATAATAGAATATATTGAATCTAAAAGATATCATTTTAGACATTCTTTTTCCAAGATTCTGTCTGGGTTGCGGGAAAGAAGGGGGATATATTTGCCCCTCCTGCAGTTTGTATGTTTCAGAGGCTCTTCTTATATGCCCTGTTTGCTTCAAGGAAAGCTTTTCAGGAGAGACCCATCCTTCTTGCAGGGAAAAATACGGCCTGGACGGGCTTGTTTCTATTTGGCAGTATGATGGGATAATAAAAGAAGCGATAAAAAACGCAGAAGCCGGAGGAGCTTATGATATTTTAAGAGAACTGACTCAAAAATCTTTTAAGATTATTGCAACAGATCCATCAAGAAGATTTGACGATTTTTTATCTTTCTTATCCTCCGGAGAAACCCTGGTAAGTTTTGTTCCAATGCGTAAAATCAAAGAAAGCAAGCGGGGATTCAACCAATCCGAAGTTATAGCAAAAGAGCTTGCGAAGATTATAGGCCGATCTTGTGTTTCTTCTTTGCAAAAAATAAAGCATACAGAAGATCAAGCAAGCCTTAAAAAAGAAGCCCGTCTTCAAAATGTAAAAAACTGTTTCTCTCCCATTAAAAATGAGATTAAAAATGAGCCTGGCTCACATGAGCCAGGCTCATCGAAAAAAGATATCAAGAATCTTAAAAATGTGGTTTTAGTTGATGATGTTTTTACTACAGGGGCTACTATGAGAGAATGTTGCAGGGTCTTAAAGCAAAACGGAGTCCAAAAAGTCTGGGCTTTTTCTCTTGCCCACCCATCTAATTAGACCATTTAAAATGATCCCGATTTAAAATGAGCCTGGCTCACATGAGCCAGGCTCATTTTTGCACATGGGGGATTCCAAATAAAGTTGTATAATTAAATAATGCGGAAAATTAAATTCTACCCTGGAATTATTTGCCATATTTACAATAGAGGCGCAGACAAACGCAATATTTTTAATTGCGAGGCGGATATGTGGAGGTTCTTGCAAGGTATGTATTTGTTTAATGATGAGAAGAGTTCTTTTGGCGTTCTTCACCAGATAGAAAAAGAAAATAATGGCAAAATTAATTTTAATTTGTTAACAGATTTTATAAATAATAATAAAAAAGATAGAAATCCTTTAGTCAAAGTAATAGCAGATTGCCTGATGCCAAATCATTTTCACTTGATTTTGCAAGAAATTCAAGAAGGTGGACTATCTTCTTTTATGCATAAACTAGGAACGGGATACTCTAATTATTTTAATAAAAAGTATAAAAGAAGCGGTGTTTTATTCGAGGGGCCGTACAAAGCCGTAGAAATTAAAAATGATTTATATCTTACTCATCTTTTGGTGTATATAAATATTTTGAATCCTGGACAGCTAATGGAGTCGGAATTAAAAGAAAAAGGAGTGCAAAATATTAATAAAGTTTTTGAATTTGCAAAGAAATACTCTTTTAGCACGAACCTGGATTATTTGGGATTAAGAAACTCAATAGTTATAGACAAGGGAATTTTGGGAGAGATATTTGATACTCCGGAGAAATACGAAAATTTTGCAAGAGAATCTTTATTAAGTAAAAACTATTCTATCGCAGAAAGCTTTGCTTTTGAAAATTAAGCTTGCTTGCTTATTTAGTAGATATGGAGAAAGTTATAAAAGCAGAAGATAAGAGATATCCGAGGGTGTTGAAAGAATTAAAAAAAGAAGCGCCAAAGAAACTTTATTATAAAGGAGATTGGGACGAAGCGACTGATTCGGGTATATTTGAGAATTGTCTAGCTGTTGTCGGATCTCGCCGGATGACTGCCTACGGCCGCCAAATTACTCAAAAATTGATTTCTCAAATTGCTGGCTGTGGAATTACAATTGTATCGGGTTTTATGTATGGCATAGATGCCGAGGCCCATCAAGCCACGGTAAATGTCGGAGGCCGGACAATTGCTATAATGCCCTGCGGAATAAATCTTATTCATCCAGAGTATCAAGACAAATTATACAAGGAAATTTTGGAAAACAAAGGTTTGATTATTTCTGAATACGAAGGCAATTTTTGGCCGACTCTCTGGAGTTATCCTAGGAGAAATAGAATAGTCGCAGGACTCTCAATGGCCACGCTTGTGGTGGAGGCAGGAGAAAAAAGCGGATCACTTATAACAGCTAATTTTGCCAGAAAATACAACAGGAAAATTTTTGTAGTGCCAGGACCCCTTACCAGCAATGTTTCCAGGGGGATTTGCCAGTTAATAAAAGAAGGGGCTGAGGTAATAACTGGAGCAGAAGATATATTGGATTATTTTGGCATACGAAATAAAAGCAAAAATAATGAAGATACTAATAAAGTCAAGCAACCAAAAAGTAAAATAGAAGACTTTATTATCAAAGAATTACAGAGAGAGCCATTGGAAATAGATGAATTGGCCAGGGCATCAGAAAAATCTGCAGCCGAAATAGGAGTCGTTCTTTCTCTTATGCAATTAAAAGGGGAGATTTTTTTAGAAAAGAGGAAATATTATTTAAATAATTAAAATTATGTTTGTAAGGATTGGATCGGTAGCGAATTTGGGAATTGAAACTATAGGCGTGGATGTGGAGATAAATGTAGCCAACAAGGGTTTGCCGATTTTTGAAATAGTAGGACTTGCAGGCAAATCGGTGGACGAAAGCAAAGAAAGAGTAAGAACGGCTATTTTGAATTCTGGAATAGAATTCCCACGCAAAAGAATAATTACAAATTTAGCTCCGGCAGATGTCGTAAAAGAAGGTTCTTGTTATGACTTGCCGATAGCTGTCGGGATTTTGGCATCTATAATGAAATTCAAATTGCCGGAAAAAAGTCTATTTTTTGGAGAGCTTTCTCTCGATGGAACCTTGCGGCATACAAAAGGAGCCTTGTTGTCTGCTCTTTACGCAAAAGAAAAGGGAATAGAAAATATTTATGTTCCAAAAAGCTCCGCTAATGAAGCTTCGATTGTCTCCGGAATCAATGTTTTTGGAGTGGAAAATCTAAAACAGCTTACAGGATTTTTTTTAGGCAAGACGCAAATTCAAAAGTCAGATTATGCTGAATCCAATGATACTTTTGATAAACCCGATTTTGATATGTCCGAAATTTTAGGCCAAGAACAGGCGAAAAGAGCAATGGAAATTGCAGCTTCCGGAGGCCACAATATAATACTTATCGGCAGTCCCGGCTCGGGCAAGACAATGCTTGCCAAGGCATTGCCAGGAATTTTGCCTTCTTTGGAAGAAAAAGAATCTTTGGAGGTGACAAAGATTTATTCCGCATCAGGGAATATCCCCCCTGAAGGATCTATCATAAAAACATGTCCTTTTCGCTCTCCTCATCACACTATTTCGCAGATCGGCCTTATAGGGGGAGGAAGCAACGCCGGCCCAGGAGAAATAAGCCTGGCTCATAGGGGAGTTTTGTTTCTTGACGAGTTTCCGGAGTTTCCCAGATCTGTGATGGAGGCAATGAGACAGCCCATAGAAGACGGGCTTTTGACCATATCCAGAAGCAGGGCGAAAGCTGTTTATCCATGCAGATTTATGCTGGTTGCTTCTTCTAATCCTTGTCCTTGCGGCTATTTGTGCCATCCAAAAAAATCTTGCATATGTTCTGATCGGGAAATTAAAAAATATACAAAAAGAATTTCAGGTCCCATACTTGACAGAATTGACTTGCGCGTAGATGTTCCGATCGTAGAGTCGGATAAATTTTTGGAAAACACCAAAGATATAAAGAGGGAAAATTCAGAAGAAATAAGAAAAAGAGTAGTAGATGCCAGAAACATCCAGAGAGAAAGATTTAGAAACGAAGCAATTTTTACAAATGCAGAAATGAAGAATTCTCAGATAAAAAAATACTGCCAATTGGGGAAAGAAGCCAAAAATCTTTTGAATCAAGCTGTGGAAAGCTACAATCTGTCTGCAAGATCTTATTTTAAAACTATAAAAACAGCCAGAACCGTTGCCGATTTGGACAAGTCAGAGGATATAAAGCTAAATCATATAGCAGAGGCCTTGCAATATAGGCCCAAAACTCATGAGATTTAGAAGCAAGCTTAGCTTAGTAAACTAATCTTATTTTTAGTTTATGGATGGCAAGAAAAAGAAGAACAATAAGAAATTGGGGAAGATAGGAGAAGAAATGGCCGAAGATTTTTTGAAAAAAAAGGGGTATGATGTTGTGGATAGGAATTTTCGGACCAAATGGGGAGAAATCGATCTGGTCTGCAGAAAAAAAGACGTAATTATTTTCGTAGAAGTAAAAACGAGAATAGGAGAAAAATTTGGCCTGCCCGAAGATGCTTTTAACAAAGACAAAATGTTTCGGCTCCGTAGAAACGCGGATGCTTATATGGCTTTTAATGCCAAGCAATTTAGCAGTTATAAGATAGAAGGGGTGTGTATTGTAATGGATGAACGCGAATTGGACAGGGCGAGGCGCATAGATCACTACGAAGACTTAAATTAACTTATGTGTATATGAAAATGAGCCTGGCTCACATGAGCCAGGCTCATTTCTACAATGGATAGTTTTCCACAGGAGATTGTAGTTAATTCTGCTGAAAAGAGCTAAAATAGCTAAAAGAACCAAAATAGCTGAAAGAACTAAAAGAAATAATAACTAAATAGCTAAATAACCTAAAGCAAGCTAAGTTTAAGTAAAGTAAGTTTACTTTTCTAGAAACTAAGTAAATATTATTACTATGAAGAACCTAAAATACATCGCAATAGCTTTGATTCTCCTGGTTTCAGCTACCATCTCTGCCCAAGACCTAGGCAACATAGAACTCCCAGGCCTTCCCTCTATGTCAAAGCCTGTCCAGCAGATGACAAGGACAGAGCTTCAGCAGAAGATCCAGGAGATAGTCTCTGTTATTCAGCAGCTTCAGGCCATACTGGCCAATCTCTCTCCGACCCAGGGAGGAATACAAGGCATCCCTTCAGGATTCAGCTTCTCAGGAACAATGAAAGAAGGAATGTCTTCAGATAACATCAAGTATCTCCAGATAGTCCTGAATTCAGACCCCGAAACCAGAATAGCAGATTCAGGCTGGGGATCTCCAGCCAAAGAAACCATCTTCTACGGAGCCAAAACCACAGATGCTGTAAGAAGACTCCAGGTAAAGTACAGAAGCCAGATATCTGAAACAGCAGGATACCAGATTCAAGCCACAGGATATGCAGGTCCTGCCACCATATCAAAGCTCAACCAGATCTTAGCAGAGAAAAGAACAGCAACAACAGGAGGATCCTCCTCTCCAGGACCAACCTGCGGAGACAGCATCATCCAAGAAGGAGAAGTCTGCGACAAGGCAAACCTCAACAGCAATACCTGCCAGAGCTTGGGCTACTCGGGAGGAATTCTCAAATGCTCTTCTTCCTGCAAATACGATACATCTTTCTGTTCTGGAGGAACTGCCGGAGGAGGTAGCTCTAACCAGCCAACCAGCAAACCAGGAACTAGTTGCACTCCCAAAACCTGCTCTTCTCTCAACTACCAATGCGGCACCCACCTAGATGGCTGCGGAAGCGCTATCTCTTGCGGAACCTGCAACTCGGGATATTCCTGCCAATCAGGAAAATGCATACAACAACAATCTAAGCCGACAGGACCATACTGCGGAGACAATGCTTGCAATGGAACAGAAACCTGCTCCACCTGTTCTCAGGATTGCGGAGCCTGTGTTTCAGGAAACAGCAGTATTACTCTAAACTCTCCCACCTCTACCATATGGACTCAAGACAATGACGTTGACTTTAATGTTGCCTTCAACACTCCTTCTCCTTCTTACGGCTTCATAGACTGGGATAACTCTCTGGTAGGGTGGTGGAGAGGAGAGGGGAATACGAATGATGAGTCGGGGAATGGCAATCATGGCATGTTTATGTCTCTGGAAGGATTAGAAGTAGGTTACTTGTGGCCATATGAGATAGACCCCTCTTTTGATGTAGGAAAATTTGGACAATCTTTTAATTTTAAAAACAATCAACAATGGATGGATGTGGGAGATCCAGAAGATTTTAATTTTAAACCAACAGATTCTTTTTCTATTTCTTTTTGGGTAAAATCATCTCGATTTAGTGGCATGAAACCGATAGCCAAATCTAATAAATTGTATATTAAATCAAGTAGCGGATTGCTTAATTTCTATGTAGGGGGGAGGCAATGCAGAACCTCCATTGCTGTAGATGTACTTAATTGGACGCATGTAACAGCTATTTACGATGGGAATGAATTATTTATATATATCAATGGAATAAATAGATCTGGTTGGAGAGAGGGCGAAGTCGGATCTTCTATTTCAACAACAGAGTCTTTGAGGATTGGGCAGGGAGAAGGTCTCATCGACGACCTCATGATCTTCTCTAGCGCCCTCTCTCCTGCAGAAATCCAAAATCTCTTTCAAGCCCAATCTCTTACCAAGACATTTGAAGATCTCCCAGAATTAGTCGCCTACCCCTATACTATCCATACAGTCTCCTCCACAGGAGCCAAATCCACCATATCCTCTACCATAAAGGTAGATGTACCCAATACTCCCCCCACAGTCTCCCTCACCTCTCCTGCCAACAACACCAGATCATCTTCTGCCTCCCAAACCTTCACCTGTACAGCCAGCAATGTCAATGACAACACTGATCTTGCCACAGCCACTCTCTATTGGAATCACAATGGAACATTCAGAGCAGACACAACTCAAGCCATATCAGGAGATTCCAAGACAATCTCTTTCGCCAAATCAGGACTATCAGGTTCCATCTCCTGGAACTGCTATGTATGCGATACTGCAAATAACTGCGCTTTTGCAGATGCTAACAATACAGTAGTCATAGGCACCACAGACTACTATGTTTCACCTTCTGGAAACGATAACAATCCTGGCACCCTGTCCCAGCCCTTCAAGACAGTCCAGAAGTGCGCAGACATAGCTATGCCTGGGGAGACCTGCTACTTAAGACAAGGCACCTACAGAGAAACGGTTACTCCTGCTAACTCCGGAAACTCCACAGCTCCCATTACCTTCAAGTCTTATCCTGGAGAAAGGGCTACAATATCTGGAGCCGATATTCTAACAGGACCCTGGATTCTTCACGAAGGGAATATCTACAAAACTACAATGAACTGGGACTTGGGCAAGGGCAAGAACCAGATCTTTGTCAACGGAGAGGCGATGATGGAGGCGAGGTGGCCGAATGCGGAGGATGTAATGAAGCCTAATTTCAATAATATAGACAGCGGTTCTGTAAATGGAAGTACGGTTACGATAAATAGCTCATCTTTAACCCAACCTTCGGGATACTGGGGCGAGGCTATCGTGCATGCTATTTGGGATCCTAGATATCATGCCGGAACAGGCATAGTTACTCAGTATAAACCAGGAACAATAACATTGGATTTTCAGACAATTACAATGGGGGATATAAATAAATATGGCATATTTTATTTAACAGGACACCTAAATGCTTTAGATAAAGCCGAGGAATGGTATCATGACAACAACAATCAAACTCTTTATTTCTGGACTCCCACAGGGTCCATACCTTCTAATGTAGAAGCAAAAAGAAGACAACAAATATTTAATCTCAACGAAAAATTATATATTAACATAGAAGATATAGATATATTTGCAGGAAATATAGTAACAGATGAGAACTCCTCTCATGTGAATATAATAGATATAAAATCAGATTACCCAAGCCATTATACGGTTATTGACGAGGGCAATATGGGGGCAGGGGGCAAGGGTAGGAGGAATACAGGTATAGTTTTAGATGGTAACTATAACTTAATAAAAAACAGTATTATTAGAAATAGTGCAGGAAACGGGGTTTCTTTGATAGGAAACAATAGTACTGTAGATAATTGCGAAATTTATAATGTAAATTATGTGGTGACAGATTGTGCTGCGATAAGTACGGGAAGCGAGAAAGCTGAAAATAATAATATTACAAATAATTTATTATATAATGCAGGAAGAGAATTGATTATTCATAATTATGCAGGGAATCTTAAAATTCTACGTAATGAAATTTATGGAACAAGATATGGAGGAGAACCTTATGATTTAGGGGTTATTTATGCTATTGGCACTGATGGCAAGGGAACTGAGATTGCTTACAATTATATTCATGATTACATGTCAATCGGGATATATTTAGATGGATCTAATTCAGGCTTCAATATTCATCATAATATAATAGAAAAGTCTCCATATGCGGGTAATTTTATTCCTATTTTTTTGAATTATCCCTCTACAAATAATCAAGTATATAATAACACCGTGACGGGGGAGATTCGCGTAAAAGCATCCGAAAATAATAATATTGTTTTCAAAAATAATATTGCTAATTCCTTTGCTGAACCAAACTATGCTGTTACGACAAAAAGTAATAATATAAATCTTCTAGAAATTGATCCCAACATAGTTTTTGTTAATTGGAATAATGGATTAAATGGAGATTATCATTTAAGGATAGATAGTCCTGCGGTAGACAAAGGGGCAAACGTCGGGTTGTCAGAAGATATAGAAGGCAATCCTATCCCTAGAGGAAATGCCCCGGATATAGGGGCTTATGAGAGTTCTTATGTCTTCGTAGAATGCAGTTCGGGTCAAACTCAATCATGCTCAACAGGACTTTTAGGGATTTGTTCTTACGGTACTAAAACTTGCAGTTCTACTGGCTCATGGGGCCCTTGTGTTCAGAATGCTCAACCTTCTGAAGAAATATGTGGAGATACTCTTGACAATGATTGCGATGGCCAGGCAGATGAAAATTGCCAGACAGATTGGTATAATAGTAGTTGGAATTATAGAAAGAAAATCACCATCCAGAATGCCAACGTAGACTCTGACCTGACCAACTTCCCCTTATACGTAGACATAACTGCAGATACGGACATAGGGGCCCATGCCCAAGCAGACGGAGATGATATATTATTTACCAAAGGTGATGGTATCACCCAAATACCCCACGAAGAAAAAAGCTTTACTATAACCGACGGTTCTGCCACCGGCCACTTCTGGGTTAATATGCCCACAATTTACTCTGCCTCAACTACGGATATTTATGTCTATTATGGCAACTCTTCTGCTTCTAATCAGGAGCAGTCTGCCCAAGTTTGGAAAAGCAAAGAGGCAACGGGAGTATGGCTAATGAAAGAAGGATCTGGAACAACAGTTGCTGATTCCAGCGGAAATGGAAACACAGGCTCTTTTAGTGGCAGTCCGTCCTGGGAGAACGATTATGTAAATTTATCTACTGCGGGTACAGACTTTATTTCAACACCGGACTCGCCCGAACTAAGTGTATTTAATGCGTTTTCATTTCATCTTCTTCTTGCTATTGATTCAAGCCAAAGCACGTGGGTGGGCCTTACAGGAAAAGACGGTACCAATTTTTACTTCCAGCATAAAGCAGGAGATGGTGATACGAATTGGGGACATAGCCAATTGGGAGACGGCCTTACTAGTGCAAGCAATCTAAATGGTAATCTTGGTTATGATGACGACCTATTTCATTTTTGGACGCTAACTTGGGACGGATTAGAAACTGATATGTATGTAGACGGAGTCCGAGTGGCAGGAGAGTCAGCCACGGGCAGCATGGATCTTAGCGGTGCAGTAATGAAGTTAGGAAAAGCTGATGCAACGGGAACAGGGGTTATTGGCAAGATAAAGCATGCTAGTATCCATAATTATGCCTTTACTGTGGCAGAGACCAAGTTTATGGGAAAAAACTTAACTGAGGCGGATAATGAGCT
>MHMM01000009.1 GCA_001821555.1 Candidatus Nealsonbacteria bacterium RIFOXYB1_FULL_40_15
ATAGAGGTGGCGGGAACATCTGAAATATTTTGAGATGTGCAGTAAGAAAGATTTCCCTTGAATGTTTGCGGTTCGGGGTTTTTAAAATTTCCGGTAAATAGGGGGACATAAAAACATTGATCGGGCATCTCCATTCCCCCCTCTCTTCTTATCTGGCCGCACTTATTTTCAAGTTCTGCGGAGTCGCATTTTGGCGGGACAGTTTCTCCCATTTGGTTAAATAAGTCTCTGCACTTTTGAGAGGCGGCTGTATTTCTTTCGCCCTCGTATTTTATATCAGCACAAATCCCGGATGGCGTCTTGCACGTGACAAATGGCATTGCACTGCAGGCAATGTAATCCTGCCAAATTTTATCGCAGACATTTATTATCTCTTCATGAACAATATCTTTATTTATACACTTTGCTAGCCGGCTTTCATCGGGCAATCCATTAGATCCCTTTGATCCGGGAAGCTCCTGGCATTTTTCTGAAAGCCATGAAAATGTGTTTAAATACCATTCTAGATTAAGGTAATTATTATCTTTGCTTTCTGTATCTTTTTGTTGGCAACTATATGTTTGCCCTCCTGTTTTTATACAGGCAAAGTTTCCTAGAGGGATTTGTGGCAAAGAGGGGATGGGCGGATATATAGTTATCGGATCTATTCCGAAGGGTTTTTCTTTTGTTTGTATATCTGGCCATTTTATGACAGCATCTGGCATGGGAATATTAAAGTCGCCGAAATTGGTTATTTTTCCCACACTTAACTTTTCAGGCAGGTCTAATCCTGCTCCTTGTATATTTATTTCTCCCAAATCCAGGTCTTGCAAGCGGACGCCCACTTCAAATAAAAGTTTTATATCCCCTTGTTCGCCGGCATTGTCTAATATGCAGGCCTGAAGGCCGCCTGAAATTTCTTTGCCGCAGTTTGCAGAGCACTGATTTGGGGTGGCATATTTTTTATCTGATAATATATCTATATTAGCCTTAGCGGCTTTTGAAAGTTCTTCGCTTGAATCCATTAGGACGGCAAGCCCTTCTCTTAGCGTGGCCGCTTCGTCTTCTCTTAATGTTTTGAGCTCTGCCTCCAACCCCGACTCCATTTCTTTTTTCAGTAAATCTCTCAAGTAGGAGATCTGATCTATTTTATCTTTCGCTTGGTACTGCGTTTTTTCTATTAGCTTTTTATCTAAACACGTCTCCCCAAAAACCTCTAATCCTCCAGGATCGCACCCCCCCGAAAATAGAGCACTTTTAATTGTGTCCGGAAGGGTTGCGATACGATTTTTTAAGTCCTCGGCCATATTTTCAAGCTTATTCTCCAACTGCTTGGGGAAGTCAGGGATTTTTAATATTTGCTGGTCTATTTTATTTCTGATTTCGTTTAAAATTATTTCTGCGTGGCTTTTTAACTCCTCTGGATTCAACGCATCTTTATTTTTCAAAAGCTCTTGTTTTAGGGTATCAAGAGAATTTTTTTCTTGGTTAAGCAACCCGTCTAATTCCTTTAATTTTGCTATTTTATTTTTAACCTGGTTTATTTCGGAAGCGGTTAATTTTATATTTGATTTCGTTTCTTGTAGATATTGCTGGCCATCTTGTTCGGGGTTATCGCCCCCTACTATGTTTCCGTAGGTTTGAGGGGCAAAAGATGTTTTTTGTTCGCTTGCTAAAACAAAAGCATTTAAACCCTTGATAGAATTATCTATGTGATTTTTAAGTCGATTTATCTCGCTCCCTGCTCTGTTTGCAGCCGTTTCCGGAGTCATACTTTCTAAATTGAAATTTTTAGGATTCAGCTCTATTTCTCTCACTGCATAATCAGCACCTATTACTTGGCCACACTGGGATTGAGCGTTTTTGCAACTGCACTGTTCGGCAAAATTTTCTAATTCTTGATTCAGGTAAGCCAAGTCTAGTCCAGCAAGATTCAATTCTTTGACTACGGCATCTATACGATATGGATAGCGGGGGAAATATCCCAATCCTTGTGCCAAGATAGCACTTCCCGAAAGTAAAAACAGTATACCGATTGCCACGAATGTATTTTTATACTCTTTTAATCCTTCTTTTGTATTTTTTAAAAATTGATTCATTTCTAAATTATTCTGCCGTCTTACATTGGCTAATATCTCCCACATCTATGTGCAAATAAGGGGTCTTGTCTAATATATAAGCTGCGGGGTTGCATTTTTTTGCTGCGGTTATAATCTCGTCAATATATTGGCTTTGATCTCCAGCCATATTTAATTTTACAGCGTATGATTGTCTGTTAAAACTGCACCCGGCACCTCCATAGTGAGCAGAAATTCTAGTTTTGCCTTTTTCAACTTCAAATGAATAAGAACAATCACCCGAATCAATCGGGCCCGCATCCCAGTCGCACTTATTCTTATAAATATTTATGTCGGAAATAGCAGCTATTATTCCTAGCTTATAATCAAGATTTTCTTTTATTTGCACCTGGTTTAATTGCAATCTCATACAAGAAAGCAGTTGTTGAAGGGGCTCTGACGCGTCTTTATATTGATTATAGTCTCTGACTTCTTCTGTGCAATCCCAACCGGCGGGACAATTATTCTCTGTGGGCAACGGTTTGAATTCATCCGCAGGAAGAATATATATGGCGGAGTCGTTAGATGTCCCAGAATAATCAGGATTTGTGCAACAATAAAGATCTTTGGGGTGGCATTTTGTTATCAACCTTCCGGTACCATCGTATGTTTTTACAAAAACCATATCCATTATTGACCTACAGCTAAAAACATCCCAATCATCATTTGCCTTGCATGAACTTATCTGCTGGCTTAGATTATTTAACTCAATCAGGCGAGACGGAACATCAGCAAAGATTTTTTTAATTTTTACTATTTCTTTTAGTATTTTAAACTCAATTTCATTTATTTCCTCCGCTTTTTCGTTTATTTGAGCTGTGGGACAGGCCTCTCCCGAACATGATTGAGAACATTGTATGCACTTTGACATACAAAATGGCACGCATCCTCCGCAGGGGATGGGAGAACAGCACCCCAAACAAAAATTTTCTTGACAGCCGCATTTGACCCGTGAATTTTTATCGTTGCACTGTGAAACCAGATTTTGCATTTCCTGCATTTTGTGGACCAAGCTTTCGATTAAAGCAGAAACATGATTAAGTCGGAAGATTTCTTCCACGGCATATTCCCTAAGTTTATCAAATACCTCTCCTGTATTATATCTCACAGGGCATCCTATATTGGAGGAGACCTCTCCAAAAAGGGAAGATATATTCCCTTCGTCGAGGTCAATGCTAAAAGAAGAATCATACACAGTCCCTCCGGCAGAGCAGTAAAAAGTCAAAGAGTTTCCTCTTGACGCATAAGGGCTTGATATTTGTTTTATTTCTATTCCCTGCTCTTGCAGCCCTTGTTTTTCTTTTAGATAGTCAGCGATTAGAATTAATTCTTTGTTTTGATTATGGCAATTAACAATTTCTCCCTCTATTTCCTGAAATTTTCTAAGGTCTTCTCTTAGAATTTTTATCTTATTTTCTATTGCCTCCTTAAATTTATTTAAATTTGCTTTTTTATCTTCATTTATAGCTAAAGTAATGTTTATTTTTCCCCTGGGAGAATCCGGCTCAACTTCCAAGTCTTGATCTGTTTGGCAAGGGTCGCCCTGGCACCCTATAGGCATGCAACCCGATTCCGGAGAGGCACAATAAGCGGTTAAGTTTTCTGCTCGGCACTGATGCGTAAGGGTAGATAAATATTTATGCAAATCAGCCACGCCTCGTATGAGAGGATTTTCTAAATCAGAGTCATTTACATTCACCCTTGAGTTTATAAAATTTTCAAAGTCAATAATTGTTTTTTCTAACGCAGCCATTTTTTCTTTATCCCATAATCCTTCATTTATCGATTGTGCCAAAGGGAGTTCGGAGGATATATATGTGGCGTCTTCTGGTTTTATTTCCGGAGGTATTTTTACTTCGTGAACAGGCAGATCGGGAAGATCCGGAATATCAAAAAGAACAAGTTGCGGATTTATGGTTGCCAATATGATATAAGAGCTTGCAAGAATAACTATTCCCAAGAATGCCGCCGTTATTTTCTCTCGCCCCTCTTTCATTTTTTCTGCGTTGCCGGAAGATGTGAGGTAGAGGAATCCTCCCCAGATAATCACCGAAAGGGCTACTATCCCGATAGTCCCTATCGCAAAAGTAAACACATATTTTACATACCCCGGAAGGCCGTACTGGACAGTCTTTGGCGCTGTTCCTCCTATATTAGGGTAGTCAACCTCCAAATCCTGGGCAGAAATGCAAAAAGGGATAAAAAAACAGACAAACAGTAAAATTACTGCCAGCATTTTGTCTTTTGTTAGGCAAAAGACAAATCGGGAAAACCGTGTAAGCATTAAAAGATTATATCACAAAACAAAACTGAATAACCTGTGTAAAACTCTGGGTAAAACCTGTAATCAATCTGTTAAAAGTAAGTTAATCTTACTTTTGAGAAAAAGCTGTTTTTAAAACTTTGTTATTTCTAAGGTATCGGACAGAATTTTAATATTAAAATGAATATTTGAGGCGCCACCAGTTGTAAAAGAAAATTCTGTTTCATCTTTGGGGACCACAAAAATAAACTGTTGGTCGTATAATGTTGCATTGGGGGATATAGAAATGTATGAATGGCTGTCAGGGTAATTTGGTGTCACCTTATCACCCTCTTCATTTGTTATCCTTCTTATATTTATTGGAAGAGTATTATTGTATTCTTTGTCCGCATTCTGTATTTTAAGCAGAAAGGTAATCACGCGGAATTCATTTTCTAAGTTGATATACGGAGGATAATAAGTGCCTCCGCCGAAAGTTAAAAAGTTCTGCGACCCTCCTACCGCTTCCAGCAAAACAGATGTGATAGAAAAATTAATACTGCCTTCTGTCCATTCGTTATATTCTATCCATGACAAACTATAGGGATACAAAAAATCTTTTCTCAAAAGGGTGGCGATGGGGGATTCTACGCATTTATAATAACTGCACATGGCATTAACCGGAATTGCGCAAGTTTCTTCGGCTGCGGGTTCGCATTTTTCAATATAACTGCTAATTTTAGAATTTGTTTCGTATTGATTGAAGGTTTTGTTTACAAATCTAAAACACCCCAATTTCGTGTTGGCGGGCGTTATCTGTAAAATCTTGCAGTCTTCATTAACGTCGCAGTAGTTGGCATATTCTAAAAAATCATTGATTTCGGTATATTCTTTTTCACATTCGGAGGATACTAAGCTGTCGCTACGGATAAATTCAACCTCTTTATCTCTTTGAAACGGATCGCCTTGCAGGGATAATAAAATACTGCTAGTGATAATTGTTCCGAGAAGGGCGATAATCAAAACTGCCACGAGCGGAGAGATACTTCTACCTAAAAACACTTTTATTTTATCCATAAAATAAATTGTTATAAATTATATGATTCTACAATTTTTAAAGAATAAATTAAATCACTGTAACTGTGTAAAACCCTTTGGGTTGATGAAGAACCTGTGGATCAAAAAACTGCAAAGGACGTCTGCTCGCCTTGGGCGGAGCCCTCTGTAATTTACGGGCTGGGTTTCATGAGCGAGACTCATTTGACAGATTTAGCCAGTCGTCCATAGACAGGGTTTCGGCCCGGCGGGCTGGATCTATATTGTTTTTCTTCAGCCATTCTGCTATTCTCTCTTTTTCTATTTTCAGTTCTTTGGACAGATTTCCAACCAGCTGTTTCCTTGGATGAGAAAATCCTGCCCTTGCTATCTTAAAAAGTAAGCTAAGCTTAGGTAAGCTTAGCTTACTTTCAGGAGTTAGTTTGAGAATGGCGGCATCAACTTTGGGGGCAGGATAAAAAGACCCCTTGGAGATATATGAAATGATTTTCGGTTCTGCGTATACTTGGACCGAAACGGCAAGAAGGTTCATTTTTGGGGGTTTTGCTATGATTCTTTGGGCTACTTCTTTTTGAACTATCAAAACCATTATTTCGGGCGGGAAGTCTTTCTCCAGGAATTTTCTTATAACGGGAGATGTTATATAGAAAGGAAGGTTAGCGACTACCTTATATTTTTTGATATCCGGGTTGAAAGAAAGTATGTCCTGATTTATTATTTCCAGATTTTTGAGGTTTTCATATTCTTTTGATAAGAGGCCGGAAAGCCCGCTGTCTTTTTCCACAGCAATTACCCTTTTGGCTTTTTCGGCTAGTTCCCGGGTAAGGATGCCCAGCCCGGGCCCTACCTCAAGGACAATATCTTGAGGATCTATGCTGGCTGCCTTTATGACTTTTTCTGCTATTCCCTTGTTCGTCAAGAAGTTTTGGCCGAGTCTTTTTGACGGCCTAATGCCGTATTTCTTCATCAATTCCTTCATAAATCTATATTAACAGACAATGAAGAAAATTACAGTCTTGTGGAAAAAGGTATTGACTTGAGGTTTGAGAAGGGTATTATTTAAGAATAAGGTTAATAAGAAGGAGAAAACAACCATTCCTATATTTCAGTTTTTAGCAAAATCAAAAACTGCGAAAAGAGCCGGTCTAAAGATATTCGCCGGAAAAATGAAAGGATCCTTTCTTAGGGAGCCTTTATTTTATTTAACAATAGCGTTTATCTTTTGCTTGTTTTTTACTCTTTGTTTCGGATTAGATTCCTTCAGCGGGAATTTTTCAGTTTTGAAAGCTGATATGATAAATTCTGGAGATCTGCTTTTCGCGGAATCCCCGAAGAATTTTCTACTTCACACTTCGGGAATGGCTTTGGTGGGGGAAAACAGCGCAATAGGAATTTCATCTCCTATTTCAATAACAACACAAGTTTTAGGAAGCTACGCCTTTGAAGAATCAAGGAATGAAATTATAGAACATATAGTTTCAGAAGGAGAAACTATTTCTTCTATAGCTGAAAATTACGGAATTTCTCCCGAAACGATTCTATGGACTAACGATCTTTCTTCTAAAACAAAACTTAAAGAGGGCCAGAAGATTATTATTCTTCCTATTTCGGGAGTTCTTCACAGTGTTGTAAGGGGAGACACTTTGAGCGGGATAGCCGATATTTATAAGGTTAAGGCATCAGAAATCGTGGCGTTCAATGATCTTGGAGAGGAAGACATATATATAGGAGACATTCTGATTATTCCCGGAGGGAAAATGCCTTCAAAGCCAAAAGCCAGTTTATACGCCTCAATTCCTATAGGAACAAGCTATTTCATCTGCCCCCATATTAACTGCCATATCACTCAGCAGCTGCATTATTACAATGCTATTGATTTTGGAGGAAAATGTGGGGATCCTGTGTATGCTTCAGCTTCTGGGATAGTCCAAAAGATAGATTTTGGCTGGAATAACGGAGGGGGGAATAATATAAGGATAGAACATCCTAATGGAGCAGTTACATATTATGGCCATATCCAGAAAGCTCTTGTCTCTGTGGGCCAGAAAGTTTCCCAGGGAGAGATAATTGCTCTTATGGGAGGAAAACCAGGAACGCCCGGAGCGGGCATATCAACAGGATGCCATGTCCACTTTGCCGTTATCGGGGCCAAGAATCCTTTTGCAAAATAATTTGGTTTGATATAATAACCTAATGAAAAAGACAATCGCCATAGCTTTATTCGGGCTGTTGTTTTTTTTATTTGCTTCGCAAGCGCTTGCTTTTGAACCCTGTGAAAAAGATCGTTGCCCAAAAGGAGAGAGGATAGAATCATGTTGTATCCCAAGCCTTGATGACGGGGGAGGTCTTGTGCCCTGCGGTTCTCCCTGTTGTCCCTGCACTCTGTGTGATTTCTTTGAAATGATAAACAGGATAGTAAAGTTTCTTCTTTTTAAAATAGTTCCGATTATAGGAGCCATAATGATAGTTATAGGAGGGTTTATGATTATGTTTGCCTATGCTGGGCAGGGAGGGCCTGAAACTTTGAGCAAAGCCAAAAAACTCTTATTGTCCGCCCTGATAGGAATCTTGATTATTTACTGCGCATGGGGTATAGTCAACCTGTTTTTGCAGGCCATGGGGGTGTCCGAATGGGGAGGTTTTAAACAGTGGTGGATAATAGAATGCGGAAATAATTCTTCTGGCTCTGATAATAGAAACGTATCTTCTCAAAAATCCCCCGATCAAGGGGATTTTATTCCAAACTACCAGCCAGAAGAAGGAGACACTTATAATTATACATCGGACTGGGACTACAAGGACCCAGAACATGATTATACTGCCGAGTGGGATGCTCCCAATAATTATACGCCAACACCTGGCTTGCTGGGCCAGGCGCTTAAATTGGACGACGAAGGGGGGGTGTATGAAAATTATGATCAATATAAGGAAATGAAAGATTATTTTTTAAGGGAAGGGTTAAATGAGGCAAAGCAAATAAGAAAACTTGCTGAAGCAGAAATTTTAAATGCCAGTGATCTAGATTCATTTACATCTCTACACTTTTATAATGACAGGATGAAGGAGGGGGCTCCAATGCCGAACGGAACGCTTGGCTATAAAGTGAATGATAATAATTATGCCAATACATATCTAAATTTTACCCGTGAATTTTTTACCAATGGCCAAAGTCGTAGAGCATTACAACTTGCTTTATTGAGCGGAGCAGATGTTGATAGCGCGGAAAGTATTAGTGCGACCATGAGAAGCCATGTTCCATATGGCACGGTTACAATAGATGGAAAAAGTACAAAAATAAAGCCCGATTATTATACGGCAGACGAAGCCAAAAAACTATTAGGTTTAGATAGCGGGTCTCCTTTTCTTTCTCAAGAGGAACGTCAGTATTTACAACAAAAAAGCGGTCAATAAAATTTTTTGATGATAGCGATATCATCATAAATCTACAGAGGCCCCTGCCTTGCCGGCAGGCGCCCTCTGTAGATTTGCTATTGACAAGGGATTGTGATTTGGTAAAATACAGTTGTTCTTAGGCGATGACTGTATTCTCAAAAGAGAATCGCGAAAACAACGTTTTCAACAATTGGAAGCGTTGTTTTCTTTTGTGTTAGCATATATAATAACTTTTGCGGAGAGTATGGAGAGTGTTGTCTGCCAGTGCAGATCGTTGCCTAAGAACCAGCCGATTCTCCTTGAGGGAATACGGTGCAACTCCGTCGCTCTCCGCCCAAAAATGTATTACTGAACAGTAAAAATGTTGACGATCTGGCTATTTTATTTTAATGTTGTTTTATTGCCCTCATAGCTCAATTGGCAGAGCAGATCCCTCTTAAGGATAAGGTTGTAGGTTCAAATCCTACTGGGGGCACTATTGACAAAACATCTCAAATATGCTACAATTAAAGCATAGAAGCTAAGATTGTCTTGGCTTAAGGGAATGCTCTTTTTGCAAGGGGAAGATCATGAGAACGATCGCAATAGTTGTTCTGTCTGTGGTGGCACTGATTCTCGGGATGGTCGTTGGGTCCGTTGTTTCCCGGCAGAATGTCGAGGCATACAACGAATCTTCGGCGGAGGTCGGGGAGAGTGAGGGACATGCGGGGTTGGCTTTCGGCAACGAGAACTATGCTGTTCTCGTCTACTACGACAATCCCGGGTTCTCGGTTGTCGCTCTTGATTTCAATGCCGTAGGGAACTATCCCACGGCACGGAGCATCTATTTCGAAAACATGGAGCAGCTCCGGTCGGCATGGCAGAAGGCCATGGTAAAGCAGGCGACGGTCGGCAATGCCCAGACGGAGATCCCGTTCATTCCGGCGGAAGACACGACCGGAGTCGTGGTGAAGCGGCCGGAGCCCATTCTCCGGTGGAGTCGCCCCGTGATCCCGGCGGAAGACTCGGAGGGAGTGGTTGATCGGACGGAAAACTAACCATCCGGCATCCTCCATGAAAGCCAAGGCCCAATTCTTCGGAAGCGGGCCTTTTATTTTTGGAAAAAACAGGGTATGATTTAAACAATAGAAATAACAGGAAAACATAAAGATATATAATATTCAGACCATATAAAATGAAGAATAAAAAAATATTAGTTGGCATTGTAATTTTGATTGCCGTCGCAGCCATTTTTTTATTTTTAAAGAAAAACAGCATCCCGGGCGAAGAAAATAGACCGGCAGAAAATATTAGCTGGAATGATCTTCTGCCTCAAGCAGAAGAGGTTATAAAACAGAAGTTCGGAGGCGAGAATTTGAGGCAGATAGGAATATATGAAGAAGGAGACATAACGGGAGACGGAATTCCGGAGGCGTTGGTATATACCGGTTTGGGAGGGGCATATACGGATCAGCTTGTGCTAATGATAATGGAAAATCAAAAACCTGCCTTCGCAAAATTCAAAGAAAAGAACGGGAATATTTCAGGGCTTGTTTTCTTGTCGGGCTCTTCTGTCCGCCATGGGGAATTGGTGGAAATGATCCCAGAAGATAAAGCAGTTTATTCTGCCAGCTGGAGTATGTCCGAATCAGGGGAAATGGAAGAATGTTTGGTGGATGTTTATCTATGGAACGGATATCTATTTGAATACAGCGATGTTCTAAGCGGAGGATCCGAGCAGGCCTTGTGCAAAGAGCTGTATTGACTTTTCAGTTAAATTGAGGTAGATTAGAAAAAATAACAAAAGCTTATGCTTACACAAGAAGAAAAAACCCAACTGATAGAAAAATACAAACTGCACGACGCTGATACAGGATCTTCCGAAGTCCAGGTTGTGTTGCTTTCAGAGGAAATAGACAGGTTGCTTTCTCATCTTAAAATCCATCCCAAGGATTTTCATTCTAAGAGGGGCCTTTTGAAGATGGTTTCAAAAAGAAGAAAATTAATGAGCTATCTTAAAGGCACGGATGAAAAGAGATATGAAGAGCTTGTTAAAAAAGCAGGATTAAAGAGCAAATAATAATGGTTATTAAACATCCAGGGCAGAGAGTCGGAGTATTGATAGATGTTCAGAATCTTTACCATTCAGCCAAAAATCTTTACGGAGCCAGAGTTAACTTCAGGGAAATCCTGAAGCTTGCTGTTTCAAATAGAAACCTGATACGGGTTTTTGGATATGTCGTAAGCACTAAAACAGGAGAAGAAAGGCCTTTTTTTGAGGCCCTTACGAATCTTGGGATAGAAACGAGAGTAAGGGAGCTTCAGGAATTTTACGGCGGAGCCAAGAAGGCCGACTGGGACGTGGGGATAGTTATAGATGCCGTGAGACTTTCTCCCAGTGTAGATGTCCTGGTTTTGGTTTCAGGAGACGGTGATTTTATCTCCCTCGTTGAGTATCTTAAAAACCAAGGGAAAAGAGTGGAGGTGATAGCTTTTGGGAAATCGGCGTCCGGAAAGCTGAAGGAGATATCAGACGAATTCTTGGATTTGTGCGAAAATTCAAGAAAGTATTTACTTAAAAAATAAGGGGGCATTTATACTAATCACATACTAATGGTACGGATGAAAATCGGTGTCATCAGCATGTTATTCGTATCTTTGCCTCTTAATAAATATGAAATTCAACGTAAGTTTAGGGGCGAAGAATATAGAGCTGGAAGTTGATAAGTTGGCCGAGCAAGCCTCGGGTTCTGTAACTGCAAGATGCGGAGATACTTTGGTTTTGACAACTTGCACTATGGGGCAGGAAAAGCCGGATTTGGGATTTTTCCCTCTCACAGTGGAATATCAGGAAAGATATTATGCCGCAGGAAAAATAAAGGGCGCAAGGTATATAAGAAGGGAGGGAAAGCCCTCGGATGAAGCAGTTTGCAATGCCCGCCTGATAGACAGATCTATAAGGCCCCTGTTTCCTGAAAATCTTAACAGGGAGGTGCAGGTAATTTCAACTGTTCTTTCTTGGGACGGAGAAAACGATCCTGATATCTTAAGTCTTGTCTCGGCTTCGGCTGCCTTAAACATTTCCGATATTCCTTGGGCAGGGCCTATAGGAGCTGTAAGAGTTTCAAAGAAAAACGGAGAGCTTTTAATAAATGGATCCTATGAAGAAAGAAATGAAGCCGAATCAGATATGGTTTTATCCGGCCTCCAGAGAGAAGAATTGCTTATAAACATGATAGAGGGGGGATTTAACGAGGCGGGAGAAGATCTGATCCTTGAATCTTATGATTCTGCGGAAAAAGAAATAAGAAAACTCATTGATATCCAGGATCAAATGCGTCAAAAATTCGGCAAAGAAAAGATTGTTCTTCCCGAAAGACAGAAAGATTTGGAGTTGGAGGAATCATTAAGAAAAGAATTCGGAGAAAAAATCTCTCAGGTCTTTTTCCAAAAAGATAAACAGCAAAAAACTCTCCAGATGGATTTAATCAAAAAAGAAATAGTTGATTCTTTGGGAGATGATGAGGAGAAGATAAAATATGCCGAAAAATTCTTTGAATCAGAACAGGATAGAATGGTTCATGAGAATATTATCAAGCACGGGAAAAGAGCGGACGGAAGAATGCTTGATGAGGTTAGGGAGATAAGTTGCCAGGTGGGCTCTATCCCCAGAGCTCATGGGTCCGGCCTTTTTTGCAGAGGAATTACCAAAGCCCTTTCAATATTAACGCTAGGATCTCCGGGAGACCAGCAACTGATAGAAAGCATGGAAGTGGCCGGAAAAAAAAGGTTTATGCACCATTATAATTTTCCCCCTTATTCTGTCGGAGAGGTGAGCCCTTTGAGGGGTCCCGGAAGAAGAGAAATAGGCCATGGAGCTCTTGCTGAAAAAGCCCTTATGCCGTTAATACCCAATTTTGACGATTTTCCTTATACTATAAGGATAGTTTCTGAAATGATGTCTTCTAACGGATCCACCTCGCAAGCATCCATATCTAGTTCTTCTCTAGCGCTAATGGATGCCGGAGTTCCTATAAAAAGACCGGCTGCAGGCATCGCAATTGGATTGGCCGTAGATAAAGAAACTAAAGAATGGAAAACCATGACCGATATCCAGGGGCCCGAAGACCACCATGGAGGGATGGATTTTAAAATAGCCGGAACAGCCGAAGGAATCACTGCGATACAAATGGATGTAAAAGTAGAGGGAATCTCAAGGGAAATAATAAAGGATGCGCTGGAAAAAGGAAAAAAGGCCAGGATTGAAATCCTAAAAGAAATAAAAAAAACAATTCCGGAGCCGAGAAAAGAGCTTTCTCCCTATGCTCCCAGAATAATAACTATTCAGATAAATCCTGATAAAATAAGAGAAGTGATAGGCCCGGGAGGAAAGGTAATAAACGAGATTATAGAAGAAACCGGGGTTCAGATAGATATTCAGGACTCTGGAATTATATTTATAACCTCGGAGAAAGAGGAAGCCGCCAAAAAAGCTGTTTTGTGGATTGAGAATATAACAAGAGAGGTTAAGGCGGGAGAAACCTTTGAAGGAAGAGTCAAAAGAATACTTGACTTCGGGGCATTTGTTGAAATACTTCCCGGCCAGGAGGGACTAATCCATATATCAAAGCTTTCCAAAAAAAGAGTTGTAAAAGTAGAGGATGTGGTCAAGGTGGGAGATGTCGTTTCGGTCAAGGTTTTAGAAATAGACAGCCAGGGAAGAATAAACCTAGGCCTGATCCAAAAAGATTCTCAATAAAATCTTAGAATATATTAACAATGGAGAGCGTTGCAGTTTTAACGCTAGAAATGGTATAATCCACAAATGGATCTGAATCTCTCTATTTCCAAAGAAAAGATAAGGACAATGGCTAAAGATATAGCATTGGCCCAAGGCAAAGTTGTCCTTAAAAAGGATAATCCTGAAGAAAAGAAGGATGCTTTGGTTGCAGAACAAAGAAGGATGATGGATGAAGAAAGGAGGATTAAAGAACTTGAGGATCAGGGGAGAAAAATGTCAGAGGAAGCAAAGATTAAAGCAGAGAGAGAAAAAGCAGAATTAGAAGCCATAAAAACCAAAGAGGAGAATAAAAGAAGAGAGGAAATTGCTCTTCAAGAAGAAAGAAAGAGGGCTGAAGAGGAGCAGAGAAAAAGAGAGAAGACATTGGCTGAAGCCCAAAAAATAGAAGAAGAAAGGGCAAAAAAGGAAGCAGAAGCCAAGAGGTTTGAAGAAGAAAATAAGAGGAGGGAGGAAGCAGCCAGGATGGCGGCCCTTCAAGAAGAAAGAAAGAGGGCTGAAGAGGAGCAGAGAAAAAGAGAGGAAGCATTAGAAAAAGCCAGGAAGGCCGAAGAAGAAAAACAAAAAATATTAAAAGAAGCCGAAGACGCTAGGAGGATAAAAGAACAAAATAGAACCCAGAAAGAAAAGCTTCTAGAAGAAAAAGCGAGAATAGCTAAACAGAAGAATGCTTTGGAATTGGAGCAGACCAGCGTTGCCCAAGAAAAACAGCCGTTGGAAGATAGGAAGAAAAAATTAGTTTCAAGACTTAAAACAGTTGAAGAAAAATACAAAGAGATAGAAGATCAGGAGAAAAGAATAGAAGAAAAACAGGAAATGCTGGAGCTTGAAGAAGAAAAAGCGAAAACTCCAGAAGAAAAGAGGCCTTTGGAGAAAGAAAGATGGGATACAGAGGTTAAGAGAAAGGAACTGGAAGAAGCAAGGTGGCCCTGGGACGCAAAGCTTGAAGAGATAGAAAAACAGCTTTTGGAAGTTGAGGAGCAGGAGAAAGCATTTCTGTCAAAAGAATCAGAGCTTAAAATTAGAATTCAAAAACTTGCCAAAGATGAAGAAAAAGTCCTTCTGGAAATAGAAAAAGAGGATATAGCGGAGGAGGCGAAAAGGATTGATAAATCCATAGATGCTTTAGGGAAAGAAGCAGATATTCTTTTTAACAGATTTGAGGGATCGAAAAAGAAGTTTGCAGAAGCATTAGAGAAAGAAAAGAGAATCGGAGAAGAAAAAAGAAGCGTGGAAGAGCGGGAGAAGGCGGCATCTTCTTTGGAAGAAAGAAGAAATCTTGAAAAAGAAAGGTGGTCTTTAGCTGAAAAAAGAAGGCAGTTTGAAACAGAAAGATGGAATATTGAGAAAGAGAGGAACGAGATAGCAAAACAACTTTCTATTTGCCAGAGCAGGATTAAAGCTGCGGCTTCTAAAAAAGAGGCAGGGATTAAAAGAATTGAAGAAATTGGAAAAGAACTGGGGACAACTCCAAAAATTATTGAAAAGAAAGAAGATCTACCCATCAAAAGAGAAGATATTCCTGTTAAAAAAGAAGAACCCCCTGTTAAAGAAGAAAATCCTCCTATTGAAGAAGAACTTCCCAAAAAAGAAGTCATCAGGGTTATAGAAAAGCCGGCAAATCCTTCAGAAGATAAAAGATCAAGGATTGAAGTCGCCAGAAAAAGAATAGAAGGTCTGAAGAATATGTCCCCTGAAAAAAAAGAAGAAGATGTTTCGGCGGTCGTTCAGAGAGAGATAGAAAAGAAGGAAGTGCAAAAGATGATGGAGGAGTCCATGAAAAGAGAGGAATTAGCAGCGAGATTAAGAAATCCGGTTGAATCTCCGGCTCCTATCGCAGAGAACAAAGAGGATATAGACGAGATTATAAGGATAGTTCCTAAAAAACCCAGCTGGAAAGAAAAGCTTTTTGCCAGAATAATCATAGTAGCCGCAGTCCTTGTGGTTCTTACGGGAATACTTACTTTTTGGTACTGGTACTTTAAAATAAGGACACAGCCTCCTATTATAGAAAATGGAGAAGAAATAGAGGTTCCCGTTGCATTGTTTGAAATAAAAGATATGGCAACTATTGATTTTTCTAATCAAGAAGATCTTCTTTCTCAACTTAAGGATCTTATTGAAATATGGCATCCCGACAACCGATTCAAAAGAATAATATTAAAAAGAGGCGGGAAGATAATAGGATTGAAAGAGTTCTTGGAAAATATTTCTGCTGACATTCCTTTTGAATTCTTTAATGCGACGGAAGATAATCTTACACTTTTTATGTATTCCCAGCCCCAAGGGAACAAACTTGGCTTTGCGGCCAAAGTCAAAAACAGAGATGCTTTGTCTTCGGCAATGTCTTCTTCTGAAGAATCATTAGAAGGGTATTTCGGGAATTTATTTTCTGTTTTGACCGTAAAAACTCCTATTCAGGCAGTATTTAAAAACTCAAAACAGATTGAAGGATATTCAGGCCCCGACTTCAGGTTTAAGGCCATTGCAAACAATGATCTGGGAATATGCTATCATATATCAGACCACTATTTTATTTTTTCAAGCTCCTTTAAATCTATGGAAGAATCAATAGCGAAACTATCTTATGAATTGGAGGGGAAGATGATTGTAAAGGATCTTAAGGTAGGAGATCAGGGCAGGCAGGTGGAACTGTTGCAAAAATGGCTTGCAAATGATATAGAGATATATCCTGAAAAACTTATCAACGGCTCATTTGGGGAGGTGACGAAAAAAGCGGTTATAAGGTTTCAAGAAAGATATTCAAGAGAGATTTTAGAGCCCCAGCAGCTTAAAAAGGGGACGGGCATTGTTGACCTGTCCACAAGAGAAAAACTTAACGGATTATATTCTGAATTTTAACAAATATGGATAAAAAACTTTTGAAAGAACTTGAAGAAAAATTAGAAAAACAAAAAGAAGAGCTGGAAAAGCACCTTTCCAGGTTTGCAAGCAAAGATCAGGAGATGAAGGGAGACTGGGATACAAAATATCCTAAAATGGCTCCTGGGGCGACTGGAAGCCAGGCCTTAGAGGAGGCGGCCGATGAGGTGGAGGCCTATTCAAATATGCTTCCGGTGGAACACAATATGGAATTAAGACTAAAAGACGTCGAGCTTGCTCTGGGAAAAATGAAAAAAGGGAATTACGGAATTTGCGAAAATTGTAAAAAAGAGATGGACGAAGAAAGATTAAAGGTTTATCCTGAAGCTAGGTTTTGCCTGGATTGCGACAAGAAAAAATGAGCCCCCGGCAGGATTCGAACCCGCAACCTTTGCGTCCGAAGCGCAACGCTCTATCCAGTTGAGCTACGGAGGCCTGGAATTATTCTAACACAAAATCCCTGGAAATAAAGCTCTGATAATTGAAAAAGAGCAGGTTTTAATATAGGATGGAGGTATGGATATCCCAGATAATGTCAAAAAAATATTAAAAAAGATCAAGAAAGAAGGATGGCAAGCCTACTTGGTTGGGGGTTGCGTGAGAGATCTTGAGATGGAGAAAACTCCTAAAGACTGGGATGTCGCCACAGACGCTGTTCCCGAAGAGATCCAGAAGATTTTTCCCGAAAGCTTTTGCAATAATGAATTCGGCACGGTCAATGTTTCGGGAGTAGAAATAACCCCATTCAGAACCGAAGAAAAATATACGGATAAAAGGCATCCTGATAAAGTAAAGTGGTCAAAAAATATAGAAGAGGATCTTGCGAGGAGGGACTTTACTATCAATGCGATGGCTTTGGGCGCAGACGAGAAAACAATCATAGATCCCTATAAAGGCAAAGAAGACATTAAAAGGAAAATTATCCGGGCAGTCGGATCTCCCGAGGATAGATTTGAAGAGGATTCCTTGAGAATGATGAGGGCAGTGAGGATTGCTTCGGTTCTCGGATTCAAAATAGAACCCAAAACATCATCAGCAATTAAAAAGAATTCTTCCTGGATAACTTCTGTTTCAAAGGAAAGGATCAGGGATGAGCTTTCAAAGGCGATTATGTCCGAAAACGCAGCTCCGGGGATTGAGCTTTTGAGGGAGCTAAGGCTTTTAGAGCACATAATCCCAGAGCTTCTTGAGGGCTATAAAGTAGGACAGAACAAACACCATCTTTACGACTGTTACGAACATTCAATTAAATCATTGGATTACTCTGCCAAAAAGGGTTTTAATTTTCATGTGAGAATGGCCTCTCTTATGCATGATATAGGAAAGCCCAGGACAAAGCAGGGCAAAGGAGAAAAGGCGACCTTTTACAATCATGAATTGGTGGGAGCCAGAATGACAAGAGAAATAATGCAAAGACTGAAATTTCCCAAAAAGGATATTGAAAAAGTTGAAAGACTTGTAAGGTATCATCTTTTTTACTACAATGTCGGAGAGGTTTCAGAGTCTTCTGTAAGACGGCTTTTGAGAAACGCGGGTCCTGAAAACATTGAGGAGCTGCTTCAGGTAAGGTATGCTGACAGGGTGGGATCTGGATGTCCAAAAGCAGAGCCCTATAAGCTAAGGCATCTTAAATATCTTATTGACAAGGTTTCCAAAGATCCTATTTCAGTCAAAATGCTTAAGGTAAATGGGCAAGACATTATGGAAATGCTTAGTTTAAAACCCGGCCCTGCCATAGGGAAGATTCTGGATATACTTTTGGGAGAAGTTCTTAAGGATCCATCAAAAAATGACAAGGACTATCTTAAAAAAGAAATAGAAAGGATCAATGTCCTTACAGAAAAAGAGCTGGATAAAAAAGCAGAAGACGCAAGAAAAGAGATAGATCAGGTTCAGGTTAAAGAAGACAAGATGACTAAAGATAAATATTGGGTTACGTAACGGGGTATAGTGTAGCGGTAGCACGAGTCCTTCGGGAGGATTTAGCTCCAGTTCAAATCTGGATACCCCGACTTTGTCTCGCCGTAGCTCCGCCTATGGCGGAAGCGAAGGCGGACTTTTGGGCTCATAGTAAAACGGTATTACGCGGCATTCGCATTGCCGAGGTCCGGGTTCAATTCCCGGTGAGTCCACCAGTTTCTCGTATAAATTTTCTATTGAAAAAGCCACAAAAATCTGCTGTTTTTGTTTTGAATTCTAGTGAACTCGGAATTTTAAAATACTGGACAGTCTATTGACTTTTATGTTGTAATATGGTAGCATTCGAACAGAACGTTTTGATTGAATTCTGAAATCGCCTTATGAAAGGACGGTGTTCCATGAGGAAATTGTTTAGGTATTTTCCACAGGGAAGTGAAGCATACGTTATTCTTCACTCTATGTGGCGAGCAAGCCGTGGACGTCAACCATCGGCGGTTCTCAAGGATGTGCGCAATCCTAGGTTGGCTCTGCTTAAGGCGCAGAAGGAAGTGCCCGCGGCAGTCCTTACTTTCGTGGAGTCGTTTCCCGATGATGTTGTAAGAAGCATCAGAGAGCGGCTGTTTCCGGAAGGGTTGGATGTCGTTCCGTAAACCACTGGGAATATTCGCCAAAATGGCTTCCGGAATGTTCATCGCCTCTCCAGTCGCGACAAATATGTGGGAGGGGCTGAAGTGGTGATGCTCGTTTGGAACCAAAACCAACTCGTGCCGGCAGAATGTTACCGGAAGGCCAACTTCGGCGGGAAAATAGTGGATATTGCGGTGTGCGAAGACCCCAATATCCAAAAGAAACAGCTCGGAAACCGAGCACTTATTTACCACTTCCCCTGACCCACAGAAGGGGAGATAAGAGATAGAGTGCCAAGTCTATATGGTTTGGCACTTTTCTATTAGATGATTTGCAATATCTCCTCCGCTTGTCGCAAGATCGCCTCCAGAACAAGGGATAATCCCCATCCAATCCAAAGTTCGGAAATCGTCTGCCAGAGTCCACCAGTTTCAACAAGTAAACTTTGTATAAAAAAAGCAGAGAAAATCGGCTGTTTTGGACTGAACTTGAGCAGACTCGAACCGAAAAACAATTGGACAATCTATTGACTTTTGTGTTGTGATATGATAGGTTTAATGTAGTACGTAGATTTCTGCACAATAAAAATTTACTGGAAGGGATAGTATGGCAAGAATAAATGAGGATCTAAAGTTCTGGCAAGCACGTGTTGTGTCTAGGGAATGTACAATTATTCTTGAGTCGGAGACAGATGCCAGAGGTGGACATGTTTCTTCCAACAAGTCTCAAAGAACTCTCCACAAGGGAGATATTGTCGTAATGACGGGAGGGGATAACTCTCGTTATTATCTGCGTCTTGGTGGAAAGGAGGGTGAAAAGGTAGCAATCTACCAACAAGAAGCAGAGAAGATTGAGGTAGAGAATTGACTACCCGCAGAAATTCTAAACAAATCAGCACACGACCTCCGGGTACGGTGCTTTTTTCTTTTACTCAAATTTGCAAAATCTCCTCGGCTTGGTGTATCACATCAGAACAAGGCAAAATCTCCACCCAATCCAAAGTTCGGAAATCGTCTGCTAATGTCCACATTATTGCAGTTTCCGCCCGAGGCGTGAACCCGGGGCCCATCATCCTCGGGCCGACAATTCTGCCAGAGTCCGTCGCATTTTAGGTGGACAAACTATTGACTTTTGTGTTATAATATGATAAGATTGAAATAGTACAACAGGGGACGGATACTCCCCAATATAAACGCCCGATAGGGTTATCCTGATAAGGAGGACAAGCATGGGAACAGCAAGAATTGAAGGTATGGATTTGGTGATGGATCTTATCGAAGGATCAGAACGGTTGAACTGGATGAAAACTAAGATTCCGGAAGTTGTCGCAATGATTCTCGGAATAGCAGATTCTCTGATATGGGAAGTTGTTCCGGATTCAGAAAGGGGGTTTCAGCGCGACGTTGCGAACACCATCGTCTGCAGGTGGGTCTTGCGTGTTGATCAGGGGGAAATCATTGTAGATTGCTGGATCGATTCCCGGGAACCCAGGTTAGCGTATGCCACAAATATGTCCTCTGTGCGCATGGATGATATTGAAACCGTTTTTCATGCGCTGGAAGATTTCGCGAAGGGGATGAGGGAATGGTTTCCTGTACTGTCGAATCGCTGGCAGCCCATAAGGATGGCAGCGATTAATGCCAGAAAGGGCGAGTAAATTCGCATCCACAAGAAACTCGGGCAGCCAATAACTGGTTGCCCCTCTTTTTTTACATTTGCAATATCGCTCCAGCACTTAGTCGTTTTGTTTAAGAATTGTAATCCTATTTTTACGACCGATCCATTGCTTTGGTATCGCTATCAATGGCCTTCGGGATTTGAATTTTTGCAATTCATTGATTTTTTACAGCTTTGTGATATAATCAAGCCAAAAGCAAAACCCCCGCATAACTTTGGCGAGTTATACGGGGAAAAGAGGCAGTTTCCAGAGTTTTTTCTTTATTGAAAATAAAAAAAGCTGCTAGAAACCGTCTTTATATGCCATGGCAATACATAGATATTATCAGCTGGACCATTCGCTGTCAATACAGGAATTCTGGGGAAAACTATTAGTCAGAGAGCATAGACTGGGGACTTTAGTTTCCAAATTCTTCTATAATCTTTTATGGATTCCCTTAAAAGCAATATTAAGTTTTTTCTTCAGGATAGAAGTTGAATCTCAAGAAAACCTTTCAGAAATAGAAGGACCTGTGATAATTGCTTCAAATCATGCATCATGGACAGATTCTTTCATTATAGGAGTCTGTTTTCCGTTCAACGCGAAAGTATTCCCAATAAGATACGCTGTCTGGTGGAAGTATTACTACTTTGTTCCCTTTACCTTTCTTTTATGGCTTCTGGGAAACTTTCCTGTCAGAAAAGGGGTGGGATTAGAGAGGGCGCTGGCTGTTGGTTTAGAAAAACTAAAACAGGGCGAAGCCATAGGTATTTTTCCTACAGGAAAAAGAGAAAGGACATTTTTTAAAGAGCCCGCGAAGCCAAAGCGCGGGGTTGCTTACCTTTCTGCAAAAACAAAAACCTCTGTTATCCCTGTAAAAATAGAAGGAAACCTGGGGATGAAATTCACAGGCTTCCTGTTGAGAAAATACAGGATAAAAGTTAAAATAGGAAAAAGATTCAACGTTCCGTCAAAAAATCCGGATGACCAGGAACAGCTTGTAAAATCTTCAAATCTGGTCATGAACAAAATAGCGGCTCTTTAGCTCTTTTTCTGCAGGAGGCAGGATATGATTGCTAGGAACAAGAGAAGCGGAACCAGCAGCGTCTCTGTTGAGCCAACGCCATTAGGCAAACGATTTCGTTTTTGCTGTTGCGGGAGGTCATGCACTATTTTCCAGAGAGAAGGGTCGTTAGAGGCAGTCATATGCCCCATTTGCCATAGGGGCAAACATAAACATCGCCTTGCATAGCAGTTGCAAGGCATTGTTTTTTGCGGTAAAATAATTATCAATGCAAGAAAGGGACTTTGTTATTTCCCTGGGCGGATCTGTAATAGCTTCGGACAAGCTTGAGGTTTCATTTCTTGAAGGATTTTCCAGGATCATTTTCTCTGAAATTAGAATCGGGAAAAGATTTGTGATAATAACAGGGGGAGGAAAAACAGCCAGAAATTACCAAGAAGCGGCGGTGAAAGCATCGCATAAAGAAAAAGACTGGCTGGGGATAAAAGCAACAGAATTGAACTGCCTTTTATTAAGGGCTTTTTTTAATAATTCAGGAGAAGCATACGATAAAAGATTTAAATTCAAAAGATTCGAGAAAAAGTCTTTGATTATAGGACACGGATGGAAGCCCGGCTGGTCAACGGATTTTGTCAGCATAGCCGCGGCATTTGATTTTGGAATAAAAAAAGTTATGAATATAGGAAGATCTCCATATGTTTACACTTCTGATTTTGAAAAAGATCCTTCGGCAAAACCGATTAAAAAGATCTCTTGGGATGAGTATATTAAGATTATCCCTAGAGAATGGAGGCCGGGAATGAATGTGCCGATAGATCCTGTAGCAGCCAGATTCGCAAAAAAGCACTCAATTCAGGCAATTGTTATTTCAAACGATTTAAAAAACTTCAAAAAAGCAATAAACGGGGAAGAATTTGAAGGAACCTCAATATCCTAGGTGGCTTGCAAAAGCTTGTTTTTGTGTTAAAATATAGGTATGACACTGAAAGAAGACACCAGGATAATATGGGCATATCTTAAGAATTATAAAAAGGAAGTCTATAAACTTTCTTTTTTGGCTGTTTTCTACGGGCTTGCTTCGGGTGTGATTCCCTACCTTTATGGAAGACTGGTTGACGAAGCTCCCGGAGAATCCTTTTCATACAAGGTGATTGTTCTTTTGGGAATCTGGGCCTTAACCAGCATACTTTCTGAAGGATTTAGAAGAATAGTGGCTGTAAGAGGGGGGTTTATAGGATCTTATGCGGCAGGAGACCTTGTTTCAGAGCATGCAAGGCATCTCATGAATCTTCCTCTGGGTTTTCATAAAGAAAAGAGGGTCGGAGAAGTTGTTTCAAGCATAACCAGAGCCCAGGATCATTTAAGGGATATTATAGAAAATACTTTGTTCTGGGTGCTTCCTCAATTTCTTACCGTAGCGGTAGGCCTTGCTTTTATGTTTGCCATAAGTTGGCAGCTATTTTTGGGGATTGTGGGCATATTCCTTCTTTCTATAATAGTTACGCTTATAGGAATTCCGAAGCTGGTGGACTCCCAGAAGAAAATGAATAAAGAATATGATAAAGCGATGGGTACGCTGAATGATTCTTTCTTAAACATACAGACTATAAAATCATTTACGGCAGAAGATTTCCAAAATAAGAAAATAGAAAAGTCATACAAAGATAAAATAGTCTTTTTCTCAAAAAAGGTTCTCACTGTCTGGGAAAATATAACTTTTATTCAGGAAATCATATTTTCTTTAGGGTTTGTCGCAATATTTTCCTATGCCTTAATGCTTTTGGAGGGGGGAGAAATAAGCATAGGGGTCCTTGTGATGTTCTTAGGGTATCTTAACCTTACAAGAATGCCCCTTCGTGTTTTCCTCTGGCAGTGGCTTACTGTCCAGAAGGGTCTTGCCACTATTAAAAATTCAAGGAAATATCTAAAGTTAAAAACTGAAAATTCAAAAGTAAAAAAAAGGGTAATAAAAGATATAAAAGGGAAGGTGGAGTATAAAAATGTAAGTTTTAGGTATCCTAAGAAGCCCGTTCTTCTCCAGGATGTTACATTTGCCGCTCTCCCCGGAGAGAAGGTGGCAATTGTCGGGGCTTCAGGCCAAGGGAAAACCACTCTAGTAGATCTTCTTTCTCTTTACTACAGTCCGACAAGAGGCCAGATTTTGATAGACGGGGTGAATATAAAGAATTTAAACCTCGCTTTTTTAAGAAGCATAATAGCTTATGTTCCCCAAGATGTCGTTCTTTTTAATGATACGATAAAAAACAATATTCTCTACGGGAAGCCCGCGGGAAAAATTGAAGATGTGGAAAGGGCGGCAGAGATAGCAAATATAGATAATTTTGTCAACTCTCTTCCCCAGAAGTATAACACCATGGTGGGAGAAAGAGGAATAAAGCTTTCAGGAGGGCAGAAACAACGTCTTGCCATAGCCAGAGCCGTAATTTCAGATCCAAAAATACTTGTTCTGGACGAAGCTACCTCTTCTTTGGATGTAAGGTCTGAAAAGCTGATTCAGTCTGCGATAGACCAGCTTACCAGGAACAAAACTACCTTTATTATCGCCCACAGATTAAGCACAGTTAAGAATGCCGACAAGATCCTTGTTCTTGAAGAAGGAAAAATAGCAGAGCAAGGAAAGCATTACGAACTTATGGAAAAAGAAGGGCTTTACCACAAATTCTATACCCTTCAGTTTGCGGAGGATTAGGGATCTTGACTGTTTTTTGCCTTTGATTATCATATGCTTGAGAGAAAGGTCAGAATTATAAATAATTAAGGCCTAAAATATGATAAAGAGATTCTTTGAAGAAGGCGAAGAAGAAATAGAAGAAGAAGAGTAAATTTAAGCCCCCGTTAACGCGGGGGTTTTAGTTGACATAGCAATTTAATTAAATAAAATAAAGGAAGCAAAGTAAAGTTCTTTTTAGGAGGCCCTATGTTAGAAAGTATTTTAGGAGCGATTATGTTCGCGATTCTTGTATCATGGTGCGCAATCCTTGTGTGGAGGGCTGAATAAGCCCTTTTTTCTTGAAAACAATATCCTTTTAGTATATCTTTAGAGTATGGACGAATTGAGAACCTTTACCGTTACTGATTTTATCACCCTCTTGAACATAGGGCTTAAAAGATCAAAAGCCAGGGTTTTGGGCGAAATTACAGAAGCAAAAAAGGGCCCTACCGGCCACATGTACTTTTCGATAAAAGACGAGAAGGAAAGCGTCTTAAATTGTATTATGTGGCGTTCTTCTTATTATTTTTCCGGAACAGAGATAAAAGAAGGGGCCAAAATTATAATTTCGGGATCTCCCCAGGTTTATCCTCTTTCGGGACGCCTTTCTTTCATAGCAGAAACCATAGAACCCGCAGGAGAAGGAGAGATAAGAAAGCGCTATGAAGAACTGAAAAAAAAGCTTGAAAAGGAAGGAGTTTTTTCCGACAAGAGGCCAATCCCAAAGTATATTCAAAAGATAGGAATTATAACTTCTATGAAGGGCGCTGTTCTGGCTGATTTTTCAAACAATTTGAAGAAATTCGGATTTTGCGTGAAAATTGCAGACTCCAGAGTGGAAGGCCAGGAAGCGGTGAAAGATCTTTTAAGATCAATCAGGACTTTTGAAAGGCAAGATATAGAAGTGCTTGTAATAATGAGAGGCGGAGGGTCTATGGAATCTATGATGGCGTTTAACAACGAGATAGTCGCCAGAAGCATAGCGGAATTTCCAAAACCTGTGATTGCCGCAATAGGCCACCACAAAGATGAGCCCCTTTCGGCCTTGGCTTCGGATATTTCGGTTTCAACCCCTACAGCTGCCGCAAACTTATTAAACGAATCATGGCTTTCAGCTTTGCTTGCCATAGAAAGATATGAAAGAAGCATACTTTCTAATTTTGAAGAAACAATTGACTCGGCCAAAAGCATTCTTCGGAATTCGGCTGAAAAAGCTCTTTTGGTCAAAGACCTTATTTCAAAAAGAGTAGAGTTTTTGAAGAATAAGATACAGGTTTTATTCCAAAAATACAAGAATGCAATTTTGAACAAAAGATTATATCTTGGGAAATTATTTGAAGAGCTTAATTTTAAGGATATTTTGGCCCAGGCCGCAGAAAGGATAAAAAGCTATGAAAAAATAACAATAATGAGTAATCCGGAAAGGCAACTTGGGATTGGATACAGCATAGCTTTTTTGGGCGGAAAGGTTCTAAAAAGCGTGAAAGATGTTAATATAGAAGATATGGTGGATATTAAGATGGCCGATGGAGCATTAAAAACAAAAGTAAATAATATTAAATATGGCGAATAACTTAAATAATAATCTAAAACAGCTTTCAGAAATAGCAGAATGGTTTGACAGCCGCCAGGATATTGATATTGAAGAGGGGCTGAAGAAAGTCAAAGAGGCGGTTAAGCTTATAAAACAAAGCAAAGAGAGATTGGCAGAAATTGAGAATGAGTTTGAGGAAATATCAAAGGAAATAGAGCTGGACGAAGAAAAGACGGTATGAAAAAAGAGGATTTCAAAAGAATATGCATTTCTCCCAGGAAGTTCCACCTTTTGGAGCAAAAAGAGAAGAAAATAGAAGGAGAGATAGCAAGACTTAACGAATTTAACAGGCAGATAGTGCAAAACGGCCCTGTTAGCATAATGGTAATAGATAGAAAAGGAAACATTATCTTTACCAACGATTATTACAAAATACTTTCAAACCTTGAATTTCCGATAGGGAGAAATATTTTTAAGCTTCCCTTTTTCAAAAGAGAGGAGCTTATTTCCGAATTCAAAAAACTTTTCAAGGCAGGAGGCATAATAAAAAAGAATCACTGTGAGAGCGTTAATTTGAAAGGAAAGACGATATATATAAATATAACAGCAGTTCCCCTCAAGGATGAAAGGGGGAGAACAATAAGCGCGCTTTCTATGGCTGTGGATGTAACGGAAACCGTAATAGCCCAGCAGAAACTTAGGAAACTTAATGTGGAATTGGAAGAAAAAGTATCCCAAAGGACAAAAGAGCTGGAAAAATCTCTAGAATTAAAAAAGCAATTTATTTCCGATGCTTCGCACGAGCTTAGAACTCCCCTGACTATTATAAGGTTGAATATGGAACTGCTTCAAAAAGAGCTTAAAGAAAAAAAGGTGGTAGATTCTATAAACAGGGAGATAGATAAGATTTCGGAGATATTGGAAGACCTGTCTTTGCTCACGGCGATAGACGAGGGTAGGGAGAGGATAAGAATAAACGCTCTTAATCTAAATAGTCTTGTTTCAAACACGGCAAAAAGGATAAAATCCTTGCTTAAAGAAAAGAGGATAAAATTGTTTTTATTTGAAAACAGCCATAATCTCGTGGTCAAGGGAGACAAGGTAAAACTTGAAAAACTATTTCTTAATATAATAAGAAATGCGATAAAGTATGGGAGCAGGGGGGGATGGATAAGAATCCGGATAAAATCAAAAGACGGATTTGCGGAGGTGAGTGTCGCAGATAACGGAATAGGAATATCCAAAGAAGAACTGCCCCGTATCTTTGAGCGATTCTACAGAGCCAACTTATCGCGAAGCAAGGGGGAAAGCGGATTTGGACTCGGGCTTGCAATATGCAAATGGGTGGCCGATCGCCACAATGGGTCCATATCTGTAAAAAGCGAGCCAGGCAAAGGTTCTGTGTTCTCAATAAAACTGCCATTGACTTAGCAACAAGAGTAAAGTAAAATCTTAACCGTTCTTTGTTTCGGCACATTAACAATCAGCGCATGGGGGTAAATATGAGAAAGCGAAAAGTTCTGGTTGTGGATGATCACCGCGTGGTTGCGGAAGCAATCCAGGCGATCTTGGAATCATTTTTTAGGGTATTTGTCGAGTATAGCTTTGAAGGGATGTGCAATGCTTTGTTGGGCGAAAGGTTTGACTGTCTTGTCCTGGATGTTAACATTGGCGGGGACTGGCCGGGGACAAAAATCGTGAAGTGGGTTAGAGGGCTTGACCCTTGGATGGGGGTCATTCTTATGACTGCGGATCCCTCTCTTTTTTATCAAACCGAGCAGGATCCGTCGGTTATATGTGTAGATAAAGACATAGGAGAAGATTCGCTTGTCAGGGAGATTGGAGACGCTATTGCCAGGGCACGAAAGCCATATTCATTAAGGAGGGAACATTTTGAGATTCTCTACAAGCACAATCTCTTTTCATGGATTAATGCTGTCAGAATTGTGGGTTTGTCGGCTGACCATGGCACCAGAAGAATAGAGGCCGTTCTTACTGGGGACGATATACCCCTGTCTTGGTCGCTTTACACGTCTCCCGAAGAAGGAGATATGATATGCATTTCTTCTACTTCGGGATGCGGGCGGTGCTTGTTCTGCGATTCGGGAGCAAGACCTTTTAAGAGGCCTCTTACCAAAGAAGAAATGGGCGGCCAAGTTATACTTTCTATGGAAATGCTTCCCAAAGGTCCAAAGATAGTCAGTTTTGGGTCGGAGGGAGAGCCCTTGTTAAGCCTTGAAAACTGCTGCGAGTTGATAGAGAATCTTTCCCGGATGGAGTTTGGGTTCAAATTCAGCATAATCACCACTGGCGACGAGGATCAACTGGCGGTTATCAGGGATCGGAAAAGCTCCCTTCCCTTCACTCTGTCCTGGTCTTGTCATTTTGCCCGGCAAGAGATAAGAGATTTCTATATGCCAGGAACATCTGGCCAGAGCATAGAAAGAATAATCAGATTGCTCCGGCAGATAGAAGGACAAGGCAGGCCGGTGATCATCCGCTACATGGTAATAAGGGGAGTTAATGACGGAAAAGACGATATAAACAAGCTAATAGATTTAGTGGACGGCAAGTTTCCAGTAAGGGTTGTTCCTCACCAGAAAGGAAGGCTTAAGGATGTCCAACCGACAACATCGGAAGATGTGGACGCCGTTATTTCTATGCTAGAGGCATCCGGCATTGTTTGTCTAAAAGGAGAGGCCATAACAAATACGAATGTGGGTCGGGGGAAAAATGCCCCCAAGTGGTCTGCATGAATCAAAAACGCTATACTGTGCATAGCGTTTTCTTTTTTTATATGTGAAAAACTGCTAAAATGCTTAAATATGAACTGGTTTTTTGTAGCATTAATAGCGCCGATTCTTTTTTCTGTTTCTAATTATATAGATAAGTTTTTGCTTTCAAGATATTTTAAAAAAGGAGCTGTCGGGGCTTTGACGATTTTTTCTTCTGCTATCGGGGCTTTTATTTTGCCGACAATATACCTTATACAGCCCTCTGCTGTGAAAATTAACCCTACTTTTGCTGTTATAATCATTTCTAGCGGATTCCTATATATTATTTCCCTGATTCCTTATCTCAAGGCCCTAGAAAAAGACGACTCGTCTGTTGTCGTGCCCCTTTTCCAGCTTATCCCTGTTTTTATTTATTTTTTAGGATATATTCTTCTCGGAGAAACTCTAAGCTTGCGACAAATCTTGGCTTCCCTCCTAGTTATATCGGGGGCATTTATTCTGTCCTTGGAGCATAAATCGGGGAAAATAAAAAAAGAAGTTTTAGGATTAATGGTATTGTCATGCTTTTTAGTGTCTTTTAACATAGTAATTTTTAAAGTGGTTGCGATAAACGAAGACTTTTGGACGACGAGCTTCTGGGAATATTCTGGCTTTGCCCTCTGCGGAATCCTGTTGCTGGTTTTTATTAAAAGCTATCGGAAACAATTTTTTTCTATGATAAGGAAGAGCGCGGGGGCTGTCATAAGTATTAATTTTTTTAACGAAGCTATTAATATTGTGGCTAAAATCATAATGAATTTTGCAGCATTGTTCGTCCCCGTGGTGCTTGTTTCGGTAATCGGAGGGCTCCAGCCGTTTTTTATATTTGTTTTTGGAATTTTGCTTTCGGTTTTCTTTCCAGGGTTTATAAAAGAAAATCTTGAAAGAAAATATCTAATTCAAAAACTAGCAGCGATTATTATTATGTTTGCAGGAACAGCAATCCTTATATGAAGAAAATTTTAATTATCGCAGTTCTTATATTTATTCTTTTCCTCGGATTTATTTTTAGGAGCGATATCTACAGCTTTTATTTAAAGCTTTTCGGAAGCTTCTCGGAATTAGAAAAAGAATTCGGAGAAATCATAAAAGAAGCCGAAAAGAAAATAGTTCTTCCTCCTCCTTTAAGATTTGCGGGAGAAGAAGCAGGATTGCTTTCTAGAAGCCAGGTAATTGCTTTGACTAACATAGAAAGGCAGAAAACAGGTCTTTCTCTGCTTAAAGAGAATTCAAAACTAAATTCTTCTGCTGAAATCAAAGCAGAGGATATGCTTTTAAGGCAATATTTTGAACACAGCAGTCCTTCGGGTGAACAGGTTTCTGATCTGGCCCAGAGGGCAGGATACGATTTTATTATTTTGGGCGAGAATCTTGCAATGGGCAACTTCAAAGATGACAAAGCTCTTGTCCATGCCTGGATGGATAGCCCCGGCCACAGAGAGAATATTCTAAACCCAAACTATTCGGAAATAGGAGTGTCGGTGATAAAAGGATCCTTTGAGGGGAGGACAGTTTGGATGGCAGTCCAGCACTTTGCCCTTCCTTTGGATACTTGCTCTGAAGCAGACGAGACCATTAGGGCTATTATTGAGATAAACGAAAAAAAGGTTGAAAGGATAGAGCAACTATTAGAGGCGATGAAGGGAAATCTTAAAAATAAGCGCGAGGTGGAAGAATATAATAGGATTGTTTCCGACCACAATATTCTTGTTGAGCAGAACAGGGTTTTGATAGAGGAATATAACAGGCAGGCAAGCGCATTTAACGACTGCCTAGCCGACGCATTAAAATAATATGTTTAACGAAGCAAAAGAAGCAATAAAGGAAAAAATGGCGACCTTGATGCTTGCAGGTTTTGGCCTGGTTGCCGCCCTGGCATGGAATGACGCGGTGCAGAGTCTTTTTAACGCTTATTTTCCCCAAGGTCAGGAGGTTTTGGGTAAATTTACTTATGCTTTTCTGGTTACTATAGTTGTCGTTATTATATCTATTCAGCTCCAGAAAATAGTAAAAAGGAAATAAAAAAAGGACCGCTAAGCGATCCTTGTTTTCTGAGTCCTTCTTGCCCAGATTGTACGACGGGTCTCCTGAAGTCTTCCTCCGAATCTTTGTAAGACTCGGAAATTGAGATCAAGTCGGTCTTTGCTCTTGTGCAGAACAATGATTATCCGAAGATCGCACCTGAATGTGATGAGTCCGGATTCTATGTGTGCATGAATTTCTCCTACGCACTCTAGTAATATTTCCTTGACTTTGGCCTCTGTTTTTTTATCCATGGCCTCCACATACCACCACCGGTCCTCCGAAGCCTCCTTTTGCCTCATCTCTACTCCTTAAAAAAGAGCTAAAAAATAAAGAACAGGTTTCTTTTATAGCATATCTCTAACTGTTTGTAAATGGTTGCAATTTAGTGATTGTATGCATATAATAAAAACATGAAGAAGGTCTTTATCTTGATCGCAGTCTTATTAATAATTATTGCAGGAGCATATTTTCTTTTTTCCAAAGAAAATAAAAAAGTTCAAGAGAGAGAAGAAGGCCAGCTTCCCCAAAATATGAAAGCTGTAATAAAAACCAATCTGGGAGATATAGAGCTTGAGCTCTTTTCTTCTCTGGCTCCGAAGACTGTGGATAATTTTAAAAAGCTCTCAAAAGAAGGTTTTTATGACGGGGTAAAATTCCACAGGGTTATAAAGGACTTTATGATACAGGGGGGAGATCCCTTAACCAAACAGGAAGAACTTAAGGGTGATTGGGGTACGGGAAATCCGGGGTACTTTTTTGAAGACGAAATACATAAAGAAAACAGAAATTCGGAAGGCGCTATTTCAATGGCTAATACCGGAAGGCCCAATACAAATGGATGCCAATTTTTTATAAACACCAATAACAATAACTATCTGGACAAAAAGCATACTGTTTTTGGCAAGGTAATAAAGGGCATGGATGTTGTTGAAAAGATAGAAAATCTTGCCGCTGACGAGAATGGTCTTCCTCTGGACCCTGCCGTGATTCAAACTATAGAAATATATGATTAAAGGGACAATAAAGCTTTCTCCGACAACTGGATTAGGGTTATTTTCTAATTGCCCTAAATGTTTTTGGTTGCACTATAATCATAAAATCCAGAGGCCTAGGGGCATTTTTCCTTCTCTCCCGGGGGGCATGGATCTTGTTATCAAGACCTATTTTGACAAATACAGAGGATTCCTTCCTCCGGAAATAGACGGACATGTAGAGGGAGTTCTGCTGGACGACTTTAATCTGATGGAGAAGTGGCGGAACTGGAGGACGGGGCTTGAATATGAGGATGAAAACCGGGACGCTGTTTTATTCGGAGCTCTTGATGACTGCCTGGTTTTGGGAGGCAAATATATACCCTTGGATTACAAGACCAGAGGCAGTTCTCCCCGCGAAGGAGATTCGGAAAAATACTATCAGGCCCAGCTGGACACTTACGCTCTTTTGCTAGAGGAAAACGGATATAGCGCCGGCAGTTTTGCTTACCTTGTTTATTATTATCCAAAAGAAGTTATGGAAAACGGAATGGTTCAATTTGATATAAAGCCGGTGAAGGTTGAAACCGACCTTGCAAGAGCAAAAAAGAGATTTGAAGATGCCGTTGATCTGTTGCGAGGACCAATGCCAAAAAAGCATTCTGACTGCGAGTATTGCTCTTGGGCTTCTAGCCGGTTTGTTTTTGAAAATTAAACTAACTAAAATATGAATATTGGGAAATCTTGGAAAATAAAGCTAACTCTTCTTGTTTTATTACTCCTGGCGTTTGCAGGAGTTTTTTTATGGTATATTTGGAAGGAAACCGGAGGGAGAGAAGATTGGGACGGGGAGGTAATTTGGGAAAAGAAAAATATAGGAGGATTTGAAGTACAGGACAGACTAATTAAAAATTCTAAATACGGATTCTTTATAACTGCTCCTGAGGGGTGGACAATTAAAGATTATGATCAAGGAGGGATAGGGATATTTAGTCCCGAAGTAAATATTGATAATATAATTAATAGTGCTAGGGATAAAAAGGGTTGCATTTTTGGATTAGAAATAAATGAATATAAAAAAATAAAACAGGACATAAGTACAGATGTAGAAGATTTATTATATCAAATTGAAAAAATAAGCGAGGATAAGAATATTTTAGACGAAGAAAATATAAAATACGAAGTTATAATTATTGATAAAAAACAATCCCTGAAAAGAACCTTTTTTATTGGAGATAATGAAGCATCTATCGAAATAAAAGTACCGTCAAAAGATATAATTTATACTCTCAAAAACAGCCCCATATTTAAGAATGATTGTATATACTATTTTGACGAAGTTATAAATTCAATTCATTTAGAAAATTTATAGGCATGAAAAATTTTTTCATATTTTCTATTTTAATTTGTTCATTTTTACCTTTACTTGTTTCTGCTGACGAAATTGAGTTAAAAGAGAGAGACGAAAAAGCCATACTTTCTTCATTAAATCAAAAAATAAGTGATAAAATAACCGAAATGGTTGTTTTAAATAGCCCCGATGTTAAAAAAGAGGCTATCTTTGTTATATTGCAACAAGAAATAAAATTTGAGGTTCTTAACTCTACCATAAAAGAGATCGGAAAAATGGGAATAAACGCAGTATTAAAGTTAACAGAACTGATTTTGATTAAAGAAGTATCGGTAGTGACAGCCATCAAGGAAATAGAAAAACTTACTGTTGACCAAGCGAGAGAATATGCGACAGATTGGCTGTTGCAAAAAGAAGTTAAGGTTGGAAACGGAAATTTAGACTATTATTACCAAGTTCAAGAAAAAAAATGGGAAAAAGGAAAATTCCCCTATATCATTACGTACAAGCAATCCTCAATGGATGAGGGAGATATAGCTATAAGCATATATTCTTCCGAGACGGTCAGGCCCCCGCTGCCATCAGGTGCTTTTCAGTGGGAGGGCGGTATAGATGAAATACCGCCTTTTATTTTACAGATAACAGGCAGAGTGCGGGAAACCAATCTCGGGGCGTATCAATGGATAAAAGGACCCGAATTCATCTTTATTTTTAACGAACCTGTTCCAGAGTTTGAATTCAAAGAGCCCACTTTTGTAGATGAAATTAAGTCCAGCTTCAATAGGACAATAAAAGCGGCAGAAAAAGTTCTTGGAATCGGAAAGGAGAAGGTTTATAAAACTATAAGCGTGGTAAAAAATGCCTGGGAATCTTTAGCATCCTTTATTTCTGAAATGAAATCGCTTGGAGGGGGAGCCAATGTGTCTAGCCCCTTAGTTTACGAAGAAAAAACAAAAGACCATTCTGAATTAAATGAATCTCTTTTGGATCTAGCCAAAAAAATAAAAGAAGCAATGCCTAAAAAAGAGGGGGACTTTAGCTTTTTTCAAGACCAGATAGACGACTTATCAGAGCAATTGGACATAGTCTCCCAAAGAATATCAGCCATCCAATCTAAAAATGAGCCAGGCTCATATGAGCCAGGCTCATTTTCAATAAAGGAAGAGGGGGGAGAGGCGGAGAAGGACAAGGAAGAGGTAGTGGTTGAGATTGCAAAGCAGAAAATAGAGAAGAAGGATGAACAACCCCTCGTAAAGACTAAAAAGAGCAGCGGAGGGGGAGGAGGCGCCCCGCCCATTGTTTATTGCTCTGTAGAAAATCAAGAGAACCCTCTTATGGCTGTTATATTCAACGAGATTGCCTGGATGGGAACTAATAATTCGGCTAACGACGAGTGGATAGAATTGAAAAATCTTTCGGGAGGGCAAATAAACCTTTCCGGCTGGCAGATTTTAGATAAAGAAAACCAGATCAAAATAGTTTTCTCAAACGAAGAATCAATAAACGACCTTTTTCTTCTAGAAAGAACCGATGACAATACTATTCCTGGGATAGCAGCAGATAAGATTTATTCGGGAGCCCTAAACGATTCTTCAGAGCAGTTGTATCTATTTGATAATAATTGCAGGATTCAAGATAAAATTGAAGGAGAATATTGGCCAGCCGGAGACAAAGAGAATAAAAAAAGCATGGAAAGGAGCCCGGATTTTGCATGGCATACTTTTTCAGGAGAAGGATATTCTACGCCTGGATTAGAGAATAGCATTTCTCCTGTTCTCCCTGTAGTTTCTGAATCTGATGAGGAAACAACTCCTATTCCAGAGGAGCCGGAAAATAATCCCGAAGAAGAGGTTAAAAAAATAATGATCAATGAGATCGCCTGGATGGGAACCAAGGCTTCGGCTAACGACGAGTGGATAGAGCTTTACAACCCAAATGAAGAATCGGTGGACATCTTAGGATGGCAGCTTCTTTTCAGGCCTACAGAAGGAGAAGAAAGAATAACTGTTTTTGAGTCAGTTTTGAACCAACAAACTCCCTCAATTGATCCTTTGGGATATTTTCTTCTAGAAAGAACCGATGACAATGTTATTTTTGATGAGCCAGCCGATTATATATTCAAAGGAGCTCTAAATGATTCCGGGGGATCTTTTGAGTTAAAAGATAACTATGGAAGAATCGTGGATTCGGCCTATTTTCCTGAGGGCTGGCCGGCCGGAGAAAAGGAGGGCGGCAAGGCCTCTATGGAAAGGATAGGCGAAGAATGGAAAACCAATAATCTTGTAGTAAAGAACGGCAGAGATCATGACTCTAATGATATATTCGGCACCCCTAAAGCCAAAAATAGCAGAGCGAGATCTGGTATTAACGTGTATTCTTTACCATTTGATGATTTTGATAACATAACTTTTTACTCCGAAAGCAGTCCTTATATAATAAATAGTTCTATTACTATTCCAGAGTTAAAGACGCTTGAAATAGAACCGGGGACAACATTAAAATTCAAAGACACACACGCCAAAATTCTTGTAGAAGGAACATTAAAGGCTGAAGGAACAGAAGAAAAACAAATACTTTTTACTTCTTTGAGAGAAAATCCTTTTGCGGGATCCTGGGGGAGAATACATTTTAAGCCAAATAGCACAGGATCCAATCTTTCCTATATAATCCTTGAATATGGCGGAGGAGATCCTGCCGGAACGCCCTGTTCTGATAATATGGCCGGAATATTATCAGAGGCCCCGATTAGTATAGCAAACTCTATCATCAGAAATAATGAGAAGAATGGAATATATCTTAAAAACACGTCTTCTATTATTGAAAATGTAAAAATAATTGGCAACCAGCCTTGTATTGCAGGGGAAAACGCAAAGTATGGAGGGCACGGGATAAGAGCCGAAAAGGGAAGCCTGGAGGTAAAGAACTGCCTTTTTGAGGGCAATACCATAGGATTAAAATTGGATGAGATAGAAAATGTTTTAGCCAAAGAAAATATTTTTAATGACAATGAAAAAGCGATAACAATGTTCCGATCTTCTGCAAATTTTGTGTCCAATATCGCAGAAAATAATGGCGTAGAAGGAATATGGATTTCAGACTCTCTCCCCGAATCCTCTTTTTGGACTAATAATCTGCCTTTTATCATTAGCGGTAAATTAAGGATTTCAGAAGGATCCAAACTTGAAATAGAAAAAGGAGCTGTTTTAAAATTTAAAGACAGCTACAGTAAAATAAGCGTGGGAGGCACGCTTAAGGTGTCGGGGGAAGAAGGCCAAGAAGTCTTATTTAGTCCCCTTAAAGAGGATCCTTCTCCCGGGAGTTGGGATAAAATTGAATTTGATCCGACTAGCATAGATTCAGAAATAAATTACGCTATTTTTGAATATGCCGGAGGCGGATATGGCACTCCATGCAATCCCACTATGTCAACATTGTTAATAAAAGAAACTTCTGTTTTGATCAGCAATGTTACAGTTAAAAACAGCCAGTATAGAGGAATATATCTTATTGATTCTAATTCTGTTTTGAACAATGTGAACATTGAGAACACTGTGAAATGCATGGATATCTACGGCGGATACGATATTACCGTAGAAGGAGGCAATCCTGTTATAAATTCAGAAGAGCATCAGGATTTGCCGTGAGCTATTGTAAATATTTGGTATAAGTTGCATTATATATTCAGATATGAAAAAAAAGCGTATTTTTTTGATAGAGGATGACCTGCCAACTATAGAAGTCTATAAGATGGGAATGGAGCAGGCTGGTTTTGATGTTTCTGTGGCGACCACAGGCCAGGAGGCCTTGGAGAAAATAGGAGAAATGAATCCAGAGAACAGGCCGGATCTTATTCTTCTTGATATAATACTTCCTGATATGAATGGAATTGATATTCTTAAAGACATAAGGAAGCATGAAAATACTAAGGATATAAGAGTGTTTATTCTTACCAACTACACGAGCGATGAACTTGAAAAGAAAGGATTGCTTTTGAAGTCGCAGAGATATCTGCTGAAGACAGATTACAAGCCGAGAGAGCTCGCCAGCTTTATAGAAGAGGAATTGGCAGAATAGAAAAGCGTTGACGAAAGCCAACGCTTTTGAGTTGTGAATCTCTCAAGGCAGATTATATCAAGACCCAGTTCTCGTTTTCTTTGAAGGAAGTTTGAATATTACCACTTTCCAACCCTTGCATATTGTCATCCCTGGTGCGCTCATCCCTGTTCCGTAGAGTTTTCTTGCGAAGACGGTTTTTACCTCCGCCCAGAAAACATCTTGCTCGGACATGAAGCGAAGGTATCTTACTTGGAAAGATATTACCTGACTCCGAGTCATCGGCACGACTTTTCCCTGTTCCAAGAATTTATTCCTTTCTTTTTCAATGACGATCCAGAACTTTCTTAGATCGTTCGGGAGGGCTCCGAGAATAATGCCGTTTTTAGGCTTCTCTGGTAGCTCCAGATCCACGTCCAATGATGTCCCCTCAATTCTTTCCAATAATTCTCTGATCAACATGGCGACCTCCAGTATCAATTTGTTTGGGTTTGCTTTGCGAACGTACTAGATAAACTTATATCATAAACGTCCTTATGCGTCAATAGCTAAAAGGGGGGTATACTAAACGAAATGGAACAAGGTAAGATAGATTAAAGGTCAAACTTTAACAAATCTTAACAC
>MHMM01000010.1:0-105472 GCA_001821555.1 Candidatus Nealsonbacteria bacterium RIFOXYB1_FULL_40_15
AGCAGGAAATTGACGAACTCGTGAAGGCCTGCATAAACAAAGGCCCGATCGAGAACGCCAGAGAAGCGGCCAAGCTGGGAGGCAGAGAACTGACCCAGCAGGAAATTGACGAACTCGTGAAGGCCTGTATAAGCAAAGGATGGATCGGGGACGCCAGAGAAGCGGCCAAGCTGGGAGGCAGAGAACTGACCCAGCAGGAAATAATAGATCTCACAGAAGTTGTCAGGAGCTAACCCTCAACTCCCGATAAAGCAAAAGAGCAGTCCTAAGACTGCTCTTATTTTGAGTCTGCAATATTTTATATCAAGGTTTGAGGTCTTGAGTCAAGAGCTTCGTTGGCCAGACGATCGGCTTCTTTATTTTTCTCTCTTGGAATCTGCTTGAATTTTACGGATTTGAATTCTGTTTTTAAATTCCAGATCTCTATGAAAAATCGCTGGATATTCTCATTTGAAAGCTTATATTCTCCGTTAATCTGCCTTACCATTAATTCGGAATCAGATCTTATTTCAATTTCAGAAGTCTTGGCAATTTCCTTTCCAAATAAAGCCTTGAATTTCTTTAACGAAGATATTACTGCCCTGTATTCGGCTTCGTTGTTAGTAAGTTTATCTCCCAAAAACTCTCCGTATTCTTTTATAATCTGTTCTTTTTCATTGCAGAAAACCACTCCTATTGAGGATCTTCCCGGATTTCCCCTGGAAGCTCCGTCGGTATAAATAGTTATCTTTTTCATTTAGAAAAATAAGATGCGAGGCATTCTTTGAATTTATCAAGATTCTTGTTCTCTATAGTGAATCCCGAAGCTCGTTGATGCCCGCCGTAAGTTTTTAATAATTTTGCGCATGATTTCATAGCGGAAACAGAGTCATATCCTTCAGGAGACCTTATGCTACCCTGGCTTTCTTCCTCCTTTTTTCTGTAGAGAAATACCGGTTTTTTCAGTTCTCTTAAAAGTATTGATGCTGCGGTTCCTAAGAGTATCAGCTCCCAGGAGAAGCTTCCCTCAAAGATTATTTCTTCTTGTCCTGTGATTCTTCTTTCTACTTCCGAGACTATTTCCTCTATTTTTTTCTTTTTTTCCAGGCCCCTTTCCAGGAGAGATTCTGCTAATTCCTTCGCCTCTTTCACGGTTGAAGCCGTAAGGAGGCGGTAAGCTGAAGGGTATTTACCGGCCCCTTCTCTTATATTCATCAAGGCATTGGATCTGGAAACTTTTTCCATTAAAGAAAGCCCTTTGAATTCTTCTATTTCAAAAAGGGCTTGTATCCCGGGCCTCCAACTGCTTTCAAGATAACCTAGGCCCTCGTAGATAAAGGTTTCGTTTTCATCCGTTCTGGGCATCATATCTGCTATAGTAGCCATAGCCACAAGCTCTAAAAAGCTCTTTCTCAAGCTTTCCGGCATTTTTTCTCCAAGCAATATTTGCGCAAGCTTAAAGGTAAGCCCGGCATTGGCATATTCTTTGAAAGGATGCCTGTCAGATTTTTGTTTGGGATCTACAACTATAGACGCTTTTGGAAGCTTATCCAGCATTTCATGATGATCTATTATTATGACCTCAAAGCCAAGCTTGTTGGCTTTTTCCACTTCTTTAAAATTCCCTATCCCGCAATCAAGACTTATAAAGAGGGCTGGCGCATGGTTTTTCAGGGAATCCAGAGCTATTTCATTTATCCCATAACCCTCCTCCTCTCTGTCGGGAAAATAGACAACCAAAGACGAACCTCCGGCAGTTTTTATCGCCTCTTTTAAAATAATAGCGGAGGAGACTCCGTCCATATCCGAGTCCCCATATACAATTATCTTTTCCTTATTTTCCACGGCCTTCTGTATTCTTTCGGCCGCCTTTTTTAAATTCTTAATCTCTTTTTCCATGATTTAAGAGTTTACCCTTCAAAATTATTTAATCATACCATTCCGACATCCGTCCCGCAACTATTGACATAATAAAAAAATATGCTAATATTACAGACAGTGAACAGAATTTCGCTCTGCGAAATCTGTTATAAAAAGTGAATAGGGATATGATGATCGAAAGGGGTAGCTATGAAAACGATTTTGTCTGGTTTAACAGTGCTGTTCCTAATGTTTTTGGGGACGGCCGGAGCGGAGGAGAAAGTTGCCTTGGAGGGCAACGAGCTTGTCACTTACGAGACAAGGGAGATAAGCCGAATCCCCGGAGTGCCGGCTGGCCTCTCTGCTGAAGAAGCTAAGAAGCTTGTGGAAGGAGGAAAGGAGGAGGCGACGATCAGAGACAAAGAGAAGGCTATACTTGCTTTCTCGTTTCCGATGAAGAGGAGAGAGCTGTTCGTGGACAGAACAATCTCTTACGACAACGGTTGGAAGGAGAAGCAAGCATCCGGAACCGAAGAGTCCAGCGAATGGCCGATAACCTTTTTTGCGATGGTAATCCCGACGGCAGGATTCCTGATCGTCAGTATTGCCAACCGATTCACAAGAACCGGTAACCGCAAGCTTCTTACGTTCTATACTGCCTTTTTTGGCATTATGGTCGCGGGCATGTTTGCGGGCGGGTTCGCGGGCATGTTTGCGGGCGTGTTCGCGGGCGGGTTAGCGGGTATGTACGCAGGCGGGTTTGCGGGCGGGTTAGCGGGTATGTACGCAGGCGGGTTTGCGGGCGTGTTCGCGGGCACAAACAGCGAGATATTTTTTCCTTATCTTGCTTTCGTGATCGTGGCAATGTTTCTCTCATATTTTGCCACACTCGCCACTGCCCTTCTCGCAAAAAGGACAGGCCGTTTAGTCGTCAGTTGACCTAAACTGCCCCACCTAAAATTCAAAGCGTGAAAGAGAGAAATCTCTTCCACGCTTTCTTTTTCCGTATTTTAATGTTTTACTTCAAAGCTTTTATTCCAGGGAGCTCTTTTTCTGCTATAAAATCCAGCATTGCCCCTCCTCCGGTGGAAAGATGGTCAAAGCCGTCCTCCAGCTTGAATTTAAAAACAGCATTTATGGTATCTCCTCCTCCGGCAACCTTAAAGCATTGCTTGTTTTTTATTATTTCTTTTCCAATCTCTTCCGTTCCTTTGTCATAGGGATGCTTTTCAAAATAGCCGACAGGCCCCGCCCAGACAATCGTCTTTGCCTTTTTTATAATGTTGCAAAAATCTTTTATTGATCTTGGGCCTATATCAAAACCGTCCACATTGTCCGTGGGCAGAATAAGTTTTTCTGAAGACAGCATCCTTACTTCATCTGAAAGCCCTATTTTCCCTCCTACCAGAACGTAGTCTGCTTTTTCTAAAAATCTTTCTATGACTTTGGATTTGCTTTCAAACTTCACTCCGCCTATAACAGCAACAAAAGGCGTTTCGGGATTTTCCATAACTTTGTTTAAAACTTCTACCTCTTTTTCCAAAAGAAACCCTGCAAAAGAGGGTAGATATTCTGTTATCTTCACCACTGAAGCATGATTCCTGTGGCAAACTCCAAAAGCATCATTAACGTAAATATCGGCAAGCGCTGCAAGCTCTTTTGCAAACTCATCGGAATTTTCTTCTTCTCCCTTGTTGAGCCTAAGATTTTCCAAAAAACTTATGTTATTCTCTCCTATAGAATGCTTGACCCTTTCCCAAACAAGATCTAATTCTCCTCCGGAAAAATGACTAGCCAGAACAATGCTGCCCCCTTTTTTGAGAATATACTCTAAAGTAGGCAGAGTCTGTCTAATTCTAAAATCATTTTCAATATTTCCTTTCTTATCAACAGGAACATTGAAGTCGCATCTTACAAATACCCTCTTGTTTTTTATATCAACATCCCTTATCGTTTTCATTAAATTATAATATCACTTTGGCAAAAAGAGGACAACTATTGACCTGATACATTATTTATTGTATATTACAACCAGCACGGAACAAAAACCCGAATGAAAGGAGCCGGAAATGAAAATGGTGATCATAGGATTTTTTCTTGATTTCGAAGAGGCAACTTTGCTACAAAAATTGCTTCAGGGAGAAGGAATCTACTGCCAAATCGTAAAAGAAGGCAAGTATTGGAATGCACTCGTTGAAGACAAAGAATCGAAAAAAAGCCGAGAAATCATTTCCGAAAATAGCTCTCCTTGAAAGGAAGAGCTTTTTATTTCCCGTCCTGATTCAAGCTTTTTCTTAAGGCATCCCTTAAGGCGCTAAGGTCAACCGGCTTTCTTTTTTTCTTTACATCACCTTTCCCCGGAGAAAACAGAACGGGTGGCTCTTTTAGGGCGTTCTCCAAAGAAACTGTTTTTTCTTGAGCCGGGGGCGAATCCGAAGCAGGTTTTTTAATTTTCTTCAGGCAGGTTTTGCAGTAGATAGGTCTCTTCCCATCAGGAGGAAAAATAACCTTGGTGGGCTTGCCGCAAGCAATGCAAGTTGCGTCATAAAGAGTATTTTCTGGTTTTGGAAATTCTGGAATTTGGCCCTCTGAAAATCCAGACCATTTGCTAATTTTTTCTTCCACTATTTTCCTGGAGGTTCCGTATCTTTCCCTTGAAGCATTTATAATCTTATCCCTGTTAGACTTTTCCGGATTTTCAAATGGAGGCAATGTGGTTGCAGAAAACGGTCTTCCGGCGATACCGTCTATCATAAGCTTCAGATAAACATTGTATTTTCCGAGATTGACAATATCGGTAGCCATGAATTCGGGATTAAGCTCTTTTTCCAGAAACTCTGCGTCTTCTGCTCCGACTCTAAAAGTTATGAGAGTGCCTACATTTCCAAACACGGCATCTCTCACCTCTTCTTCCATTTGATTTATATACTGATGGGCCAATATCAAAGACAAGCGGTATTTTCTTGCTTCAGAAAGTATGGTGGCAAAGGATTCTGTCGCAAAGTTCTGGAATTCATCTACATAAAGAAAGAAGTCCTGTCTTTTTTCCTCTGGAATATCCACCCTTGTCATAGCGGCTAATTGAAGCTTGGTTATAAGCAAAGCGCCCAAAAGAGTGGAATTATCTTCTCCCACTCTTCCTTTGGAAAGGTTTAAGATCAAAATCTTCTTTTCGTCCATTATTTTTCTCATATCTATTGAAGATTTTACCTGCCCGATTATATTCCTTATCAAGGGAGCTGAAATAAACTGTCCGACTTTGTTTTGTATGGCAGCTGTTGCCTCTGTCTCATACTTTTGGGCATATCTTGCATATTCATTTACCCAGAAAGATCTCACTATGGGATCTGTTATTTTCTCTATGACTTTTCTCCTAAATTCAATATCAGAAAACATCCTATTAACCCCCAAGAGAGTGGAGCCGGGATACTCAAGAAGAGCCAAAATTGTGTTGTTTAGTATGTATTCCATTCTCGCGGACCAGACATCAGGCCAAATTTTCTTGAATACTCCCATCAGGCCTCCTGCCACCAGATGCCTGTATTCAAGCCGGACATTTTCCATAACATTAAAAGCTATCGGATAATCCAAGTCAGCAGGATTGATGTATATAACATCGTTTATCCTGCTTGAAGGAACAAAATTCAGAAGTTCTTCGGCTGCCTCTCCGTGGGGATCCACAAAACCTACGCCTCTGCCTTCCTGGATATCCTGGATAGCCATATTCTGAATCAAATTGGTTTTTCCCATTCCTGTCTTCCCTATCACGTACATATGCCTTCTCCTGTCGTCCAATTTTATTCCAAACTTCTTCTTTATATTCCTATAATTAGTTTCGGCAAATATATTTACTTCTTTCATATTATTCTGTAGGCAAGCCAGGAGGAGCTTCCCCTTTTTTGGCCTCTATTCTCTCAAAGAAAGGAGCTGGGGCTACTCTTCTGCCCGGAAAATGATATAATGTTGCAAGCTCTTCAGTATTCAAGATAAAGGTTCCTCCATCCAGAGGATGAAAAGGCGTTTGGCGATTTACATATTTTCGGAAAATAGACCTTTTTCTCAAATAAAGCCTTCTCTCATAAAACAGATTTATTGGAAGAAACCAGCTTTTTCTGATCTTCGTCAGAAGGGGCTGGCCGTGAGGAACTATCGCATTTAAATTTTCTGTTGTGAAAGCTCCGAAATAACTTAGAGGGAGTCTCAACCTAGGCTTGAAAAATTTGTCTTTTTGGCCCAGATAGATAAACCTGACGTTTGTCTCAAAAGCAAGTTTGGATATTTTTTCTTCAATGGCGGAAACAATATCTCTCTCTCCCGGAGTAAGTTTCATCTCGGGAGGGATCAATTCCCTTTCCTCCTCCTTGGTCGCCCCGGGAATATTTCCTGCGATAAGAATATCTGCTGCTTCCAGAAGAAGAGGCCTCCTAGAAGCGGCTTTGCTCGGGGGCCTTCTGGCTATCTCGTCCCTTATCTTAAATCCTTCATCCACCCAGGGAACTTCCTTATTGCTTATCGGCTTTGCCATTATCTGAACCCATATCTGCTCTCCGGGCCCGGTTTTCGCCATCGCTTCCAACAAAGAAGCTATGGGATCTATTCTTTTTTCTTCTAGGGCCTCTCTCTCTGTTTCAAATTTTGTATATGTTTTTATGGGATAAGGATTCGGTTTTCTAAGCTTGTAATCAGCTCCCCACAAATCCCATTCTCTGTTCGGAATGTCTTGAGGGACCGATTTCGTGTAATCCTCTATAACAGTTATTTCAGCGTCAGGATATTGGGCATATATGGCGGCCTCTATCGCATCCTGGTTAGACTTAGGAATTCTCAAAAAGAAACGGGGCTCTCCATTTATAGCTGCTATTTCAAAGGAATAAGAAAGAATAAATTTCCCGTCAATGTATTTTTCCCAAAAGTCTCCGGGAGCATCAAAAAGAACTTGCCATAAATTTGACAGCACCGTTTCCATTGCCCTTATTGGTTTTAAAACTTCTTTCGGAATCGTTATCTCAAGCATTATACTCTTAATCCCAGAATCAAAAATCTCCTGCCGCCACCACAACCACATAAACGAAAAAGCCCGCCACAAAACAAAGGGAGCGGGGAGCCACCACCAATCTTTAACAATATTCCAGGCAATTTTCAATGCCGGAAGAATAAATTCAAATGCTTCAGATGGAGTCATCTTTTAAGGCAGGTTGTTAAAAAGCTGTTTTTAAGTAAAACCTAGGCCTCTCTTACATTATACCTCCCTTCTTCGTCTTTTACAAAAAAGCTTTTATCCTGGAGGTTCAAGGCAATAGTATTTTCTTTGACAAAACGCTGAGCAAGCACTTTTTCAGCTATTTCTTCTTTAGTAAGAGGATTCTTTGCGTCTTTCAGTATTTTCATTATAACTTCTTTGACTACGCCTGGCTCATATCCCCATTCGGCCAAGGCATAAAGACCTCTTCCCACAAGCACAAATCTTGCGTCTTTTATAAGTTCGTTATGGACTGTAGCAGTATGCACTTTTTTATTCTTGGTAAATGGGAGCTTTCCTATTTCCCCGGCCACTTCGGTAAAATGCATCGGTTTTTCTTTCTTTTTCAATACAAGATAAGCTTTATCCTTTATTCCTTTAGGATTTATTTCAACCCAATTCTTTAATCCATAAAGGCCGTCAGGGCTCTGCTGAATTTTCTTTGATATTTCTATTGAGGAATTAAAAACTTCTCTGTCTTCTTTTTCGGACAACTCGTAAAGATCTTCCAAAGAAATAGGATTTGCCTCTTTTTCAAGAATTTTTACGGCTGAATCTACGATCTTTTTTGCTTTTAAGATTATGTCTTCGTCTTGCGTCCATAGAGAATAAAAACTTTCATCTTCCTGAAATCTTTTTAAGTCTCCCTTGACAGCTAAGAGGAAAAAGGCATGATTCTGATATTTTTCTCCCCCTAAAGCATTGAGCAGAAGATCCTCTCTTTTGAAACCTCCGAAGCTGGATATAGTTTCTTTAAAAAATTCAAAAGCTTCTATATAGTTTTCTAATTTTGGAATTATATGGCTGAATCCTTCGTTTTCTATCTGGCGGACTCTTTCTCTGGTTATGCCGTAGGTTTGGCCTATGGCCTCCAATGTTTCTTTTTCTCCGGCTTTAAGCCCAAAACGCCTTTCAATAACATTAGCTGTCCTTTCCGAAAGGCCCTTTATCAATTCCGAACAAATTTTCTGATAATTTATTTTCTCCATAAAAACGTTTACTTTAATTTACCATTTATAAAAAACGTTGTCAAGATTCATTTATATGATAGCATACAATATATATCCTGTAAAGCATCTAACTGAAAAGTCCTGCCTTATTTAGCCGGACCCTTTTACCCTCTCTACACTCTTTGTTTTATCTTCTGCCAGCTTGCCAGCAGGGGCCCGGCAAGAAAAATAGATGAGTACGTGCCTGCCAATATGCCAAGAATAAGCGTGAGGGCAAAATACTGCAAAGTAGATCCGCCCAAAAAGAAAATTGCTCCCGCCACGAAAAGAGTGGTCAAAGAAGTATTTATTTGCCTTGAAAAGGTTTGCCTTATGCTTTCGTCAATTATCTCTTCAAATGTTTCTCCCCTTCTTGAAAGGTTTTCCCTTATTCTATCAAAAACAACTACGGTGTTATTAATAGAATAACCCAAAACAGCAAGAAGAGCGGTAATAATAGGTATGGATATTTCAATGTTATAGAATCTGCCCAAAAGAGCAAATACCCCGAGAGGTATGATAATGTCGTGCAAAAGCGCGATTACGCTAGCTATCCCGTAATGCCAAGACCTTAAAGGCCTCTGAAGTCTTCTAAAAGCAAGAGCGATATAAATAATCATGCAGGCGAGAGCTGCGATCACCACATATTTTGTTTTTTCTTTCAGTTCCTGCCCTATGACAGGCCCCACCGAATCAAATCTTTTTTCTTCTATGTCTGATATTACAATCTGCATTTCAGAGCCCTCTCCTGATTCTGAAGGAATTAGAACAGTCTCTTGCCTTAAAGAATTCAAAACCTGCTGATGGATTTCTTCGGAGATGTCTTTCATTCTTAAAATAACTCCTTTGTCTCCGGTCGGCTGGACATACACAGTTCCCAAATCAAGGCCCGAAAGTTTCTCTAAAATAGACTGGTTTGATGGCCTTTCTTCTTTGTATTCCAATTCAACAATGGACCCTCCCGTGAAATCAATTCCCGGCTTAAGTCCCCAAAAAAGAAGTAAAAACAAAGAAACCAAGATCAAGATTCCCGAAAAAACAAAATATATTTTCCTGTATTTTACAATGCTCATTTTATTTCCAAAGCCAGACCGGCTTTTCCAATCTGGTTCCTATAAACAATCTTATTAATGTCCTGGTTATAAATATGGCAGAAAACATGCTGGCAAGTATGCCCAAGCTCAATGTAAGGGCAAAACCTTTGATGAAACTTGTCCCCAGCCAAAAAAGTATTAAAGCGACTATCAAAGTCGTAATGTTCCCGTCTCTTATAGACGGCCAGCTTCTCCTAAACCCCTCTTCAACTGCGACAGAAAAGCTCTTGCCTTCTTTTAGCTCTTCCCTCATTCTTGCAAAGATAAGAATATTAGCGTCTACAGCCATGCCTATAGAAAGTATAAACCCTCCTATGCCAGCCAAGGTAAGAGTTATCGGGATAATCTTAAAAATACTCAAAAGAATAGCGATATAAATAGCAAGAGAAATTGAAGCTAAAACCCCGGGCAATCTGTAAAAGATTACCATAAATATAATAATTAAAATAAAGCCGATAATCCCCGCCATAAGACTTTTTTGAAGCGATACAGCTCCCAATGTAGGACCTACAGACTGCTGGGATACAAGGGTTATGGGAACAGGTAGAGCTCCTGCGTTAAGATTCCTGGCCAAAGATTTTGCCTCCTCAACTGTAAAGCTTCCGCTGATTCTTGCCTGGCCTCCTGCGATCTTTTCCTGAACTGTAGGGGTGGAAAGGGGCACTCCGTCAACATACATTGCAACCATTTTCCCTACATTATTCTCGGTTATGCTTTCAAAAAGCTTAGCCCCGTCGTCGTTGAATTGTATAAGAATTATAGGATTCCCGGTAGTCTGATCAAAAGAAAGCTCTGCTTTTTTGAGATATTTGCCGGTGAGAGAGGTAGATTTAAAATAGGGATCCTCAAGGCCGAGCTGCCAATTCTCTATTTTTTGTATTTCTTCCGATGTTTTCCCTTCTAATTCTTTTCTTTTATTTAATATATCCTCTGTTTCTTCTTCGGATCTCTGCTCTTTGAATTCCAAAAAAGGAGTCTCTCCAATCATTTTGATAGCCTCTGAAGGATCTTTTATTCCTGCTAGCTCCACAACCAATCTGTGGGAATTCCCTGCGTCCTGCGTTTGAACAAAGGGCTCTGCCACCCCGAAGAGATTAATCCTTCTTTCTATAATATCCCTCAACCCCTGCATTGCAGAAGAATAATCCTCTTTTTCAATAGAGGCAAGATCGGCTTCGTAAACAAGATGCGTCCCTCCTTTGAGATCCAGCCCGAGTTTAAAAGGAATATCGGGAAAACTGGGAAACACCTTTTTTATATACTCTGGATAGGCAATGTTGCCTGCAACAAAAGCAATCACAAGGGTTATAATAAAAAATAGGGCTGTCCTTTTCATACAGTTTATATATCACAAAAGAATTAAAAAGAAAAGCCCCGTTCCAGAGCAAATGCTCGGTTCGGGGCCATATTCTCCTCATAGCCAGTCAAGGGTTCTTGGGATTAAAAGCGTTATGTCTTTCGCCGTTTCTCTGAAGCAGAAGCATCCATGCTTATGCTTCATCCCGCACCCCGGACATCGGGCATTCCTTGGCTTATCTCTTCCGCCGACAATCGGCTTGCGGTCCGGATGCAAAGCGCAAAACACCGGAAGCCCCAACGGATTCTCAAAAAACCTCATCGCGAACATTTCTGCGTACTGGGTATGCATCAGCATATCCTCCAAAAAATAGTGACTGTGAGTGTGCCGGTTTGAACTAATTCATATCATAAACCCAAAATTAAAAACAGTCAATATTTTGACTGCTCCCGTTAACTTTGAGATATATTTTCAATATTCCAGCTTTATTCCCACCTTATCGGCTATCTGCTGAAGCCATTTTTCGTGGCGATTAACTTGATTTTTAACCATTACGTATTCTGTTTTAAGGTCGCCTACCGCCTTAACCAAACTATCAACAGAAACAGTTAAAGCTTGGATTGACTCTCTAAGTGCATCCACATCTTTTTTTAATTCATTGATTTCTTGTTTATTTGAAATAACCAATGCCGAAATACTATCTACAGAATTTTGAGTAGCTAATTTTTCCAAATCTTCTTTTGTCGCGATATTTTCAAGCTTTTTGTCTAAATATTGTATCAGTTCAGGATCCATTTTTTAAATTATTTTTATTTTTCTTTTCCTCTTCAATAATTTTATTATATTCCCCCGCCTCTCTATGTCAAATTTTCCCATCTCCGCAGCACTTCTTGCATGCTTTGGCGAGACTTTGCTTTCTTTCTTCAATGTTAAGCATTTTTTCCATGGCAATGCTTGTATTTAATCGAACGGCCATCCGGGTGTTTTGCTCCGCAGGGGCAGGGATCATTTCTCCCCACTTTCGGCTCTGCTTTGGGCTTCCAGTCGGCAAACGGCTTCTGCTTTATTTCAACCTCTGCTTTCATCAAAGCATCAGCTATGGATGACTCCATATTCTCAAGCATTTTCTGGAACATCTTATGGCCCTCTGATTTGTATTCTATCAAGGGATCCTGCTGGCCAAATGCTCTAAGACGGACCGAATCCATAAGATAGCTCATATTTTCCAAGTGTTCTATCCAAAGAAAATCAAAAACCCTTAAACAGACTGTTCTCTCAATGTTTCTCATTGAATCTTTACCGATCTTTTCTTCTCTCTTGCTATAATCTTCTTCGGAAAAACCATATTTTGAAACAACTCCGAGAATATAATCTTTAAGAGTCCCCTTCTCAAAATTTTCCAGAACCTCTTTTCTTTTTTTATAGAAAACCTCCCTATGCTTGTTCATCACATCATCATATTCTAAAACATGCTTTCTTATATCAAAGTTCATCCCCTCTATTTTCGCTTGAGCCGATTCTATGGCTTTTGAAACCATTCTGGATTCTATGGGCTGGTCTTCGGGTATTTTCAGGGCGGATACTATTCCTTTGACTCTGTCTCCTCCAAAAACTCTCATCAAATCGTCTTCCAAAGAAACAAAGAAAATAGAAGAGCCCGGATCCCCCTGCCTGCCCGATCTTCCCCTTAATTGGTCGTCTATTCTTCTTGCTTCATGCCTTTCTGTGCCTATCACCAAAAGACCCCCGGCTTCTTTTACTTTTTCCTGGTCTTCGGGAGGATTTCCTCCTAAAATGATATCAACTCCCCTGCCAGCCATATTGGTAGCTATCGTAACAGAGCCAAATTTTCCCGCCTGCGCTATAATCTCCCCCTCTTCTTCGTGATGCTTTGCATTTAATATCTTATGGGGAACTCCCTCTCTCTCCAAAAGCTTTCCTAAATATTCATTCTTTTCAATAGAAACAGTTCCCGCCAAAACCGGCTGGCCTATTTCATGCCTTTTTCTAATCTCTTCAACCACTGCCTTGAATTTTCCTTCTTCTGATTTATATATCTTGTCGGGCAGATCCTTTCTTACAATTTCCTTATTTGTCGGTATTTGGATCACTTCCAGCCCGTAAACCTTGTCAAACTCCTCTGCCGAAGTAGAGGCGGTTCCCGTCATTCCGGAAAGCTTTTTATACATCCTAAAATAATTCTGAAATGTTATGGAAGCAAAGGTTTTGGATTCTTGATTTACCTTAACCCCTTCTTTTGCTTCCACGGCCTGGTGAAGTCCTCCAGACCATCTTCTGCCCGGCATAAGCCTTCCGGTAAAGCTGTCAACGATAATCACTTCTCCTTGCTTAACTACGTAGTCCTTGTCTTTCTCAAATAAAGTTTTTGCTTTTAGAGCTGACTCCAGCTGATGAGTCGCGGCAATATCGTTTTCAGCCCATGGATCTGTTTTGATCCTCTTTATAATCTTGTTCTGGCCTTCTTCTGTAAAAACAGCTGATCTTTCCTTTTCTTCTATAATATAGTCTTCTTCTTTTTTAAGATTTTTAACAATATCTGCGAACTGGTAATATTTATCGGTGGATTCGTTGGTCGGAGAAGAAATAATAAGAGGAGTTCTTGCTTCGTCTATTAGGATAGAATCCACTTCGTCTACTATGGCAAAATGAAATCCCCTCTGGGACTGTTCTTTCAAATCGTAAGCCATATTGTCTCTTAAGTAATCAAATCCAAATTCATGGTTTGTGCCGTAAGTGATGTCTGCAAGATAGGCTTCTTTCCTTGAAACAGGCCTCAAGAAATCTTCAATTACTTTAAAGCTCCCTAACTCGTCCCTCATAATATCCTTGTCTTCTTTTTTGAAGCTTGCGTCGTATATAAAAGACTGTTCGTGGTTTAAGCAGGAAACCGAAAGCCCCAGAGCATCATATATCTGCCCCATCCAAACAGCGTCTCTTCTGGAGAGATAATCATTTACCGTTATGACATGCGCGCCCTTTCCCTCTAGCGCGTTCAAATAGACAGCAAGGGTGGCAGAAAGAGTTTTTCCTTCCCCTGTTTTCATTTCAGCTATTGCTCCTCTATGCAAAACAATTCCCGCTATAAGCTGAACGTCGTAGTGTCTCTGGCTCAAATTTCTTTTTGAAGATTCTCTTGCCAAGGCAAAAGCTTCCGGCAATATATCATCTAAGGATTCTCCGTTTTTTATTCTCTCTTTGAATTCCAAAGTTTTAACTTTAAGATCTTCCAATCCTTCAAATTCTTTTTCCAAACTGTTTATTTTCTCCACTAAAAAACCAAGCATATCTATATGCTTCTTGTTGGCATCTTTAAAGATCTTAGAAAATATTCCCATTGCGGTGATAATTATATACCAAAGAGGATGGAAAAGAAAGCCCTGGCCTAGCCAGGGCTGGTCCTATTAGTCAAAATTCACAGATGTTTATTTCTCTTGAATCTCGCCAAGGGAGAAATAGAAAGAATCTTTTTGAAAAATCTGTTTCTCCTATCCCTCACGGCTTCGTTTTTTTCTTTAAATCCTTTTATTTCTCTTTCTGCCTCGCTTTTTGCCTCCAAAACAGCTGACTCCAAATCTTCTCTTGTGGCTGTCGCCCTTAAGGATTTGCCGGGGAGGTCTATTTGGTATTCTGCATAAAATACATCTCCCTTTTTGTGATGGTTTGTTGTCTTCGAAACTTCTATGGCGACGAGAATTTCTTTGTCTTTGGGAATAAATTTTTGCAGATGATCTGTTTTCTCAAGAATATATTTTTTCAACTCTTCCGTCAGTTTTATGTTTTTTGCGTAAATTTCTACTTTTATCATACGCTTATATTCTATAACTTTTTCCTGTAAACAGCAACCCCGCCTTATATTCTAGAGGGCGGGGCGCTAGTTTTACTTTTTTCTCTTCTTTGCAGTCTTTTTCTTTGCCTTTTTCTTTGCCATCTTTCTGGTTCCAACTATTTTTTGCAATTTATGCAAATAGTGCGACTAACTATTTGCCAAAAATATTCTTTATTATCTTATTATCTCCCCCTCCACAGGTTTCGTCAACTGTGGATATCCTAAAATCTGAATTTCCTGCTCCAAATCAAATCCAGTTTTGTCCTTAACTGTTTTTTTTATCTTGGATATAAGGTTCAAAACATCTTTGCAGGTAGCTCCTCCTTTGTTCACTATGAACCCTGAATGTTTTTCTGAAACTTGAGCTCCCCCTATCCTGAATCCTTTCAGTCCGGCTTGTTCTATAAGATAAGAAGAGGCGGGCCTGGAGGGATCGTTCACAAAAACAGATCCCGCGGAAGGATATTCCAAAGGGTGCCTGCTTTTTCTTATTCCTAAATATTCTTCCATTTTATCCCTGATTTTATTCCTGTCGCCTTTTTTTAAAAGCAAGCTTGCAGAAAGAATTATAAGGTTTTTATTCTTTTTGAAAATACTGGTTTTTTCTAAATACCCACACTCTTTATTTGAATAAACCTTCACCGACATATCTTCGGCGTTTAATGCTTCAACCTGATCCACTATAGAAGCCATGTTTGATCCGAACGCTTGGGCGTTTCCATAAACAGCTCCCCCTATTCTTCCTGGAATTCCGGCGGCCCATTCTAATCCGGATAATGAGTTTTCTGTGGCCGTTTTAGCTATATCGCCCAGCAAAACTCCTGCCTCCGCCATTATTTTTGTATCAAGTATCTTGTATTTAGTATTAAGTGTTTTTATAACGAGGCCATCTATGCCTTCATCGGGAACCAGAACATTTGCCCCGCCGGCAAGAATAAAAAAGGGGATGCCATTTTCTTTGGCAGTTTTCACGGCTTCTATTATGTCTTGTTTCTTTTTAGCAACTAAAAAATACTTGGCTTTTCCTCCAAGCTTAAAAGAAATATAATCAGCCAGAGAAACATCTTTCTTAAAATTCATTAAATAAAAGTCGGGAGTCTAAACCCCTGACTAAGTCTATGTGGGCGCCTCCCGACAGTTTTTATTTTAATACAAATAAGTTTTTTCTGCAACAGCTTGACAAATATGTCTGGATTTGATAACATTGAACCAGTGGGTGAAAAACCCTTTCTAAGTCGGCAAAAGCCCCGTTAACGCGGGGTTTTTGCTTTACATAAGCTCTCTTATTTTTGCTTTGGTATTGGGGCCTACAAAACCCGTTCCAGAAACCAGCCCCAATGGAGTCAAAATTTCGGCTGCATATTTTTCCTGAAATCTTGCCACGGCTTTTTTGGTTAAGGGACCGAAGTATCCGGTTGTCAGTCCTTCAGGATATACTCCCTGGTTTTTTAAAAACTGCTGGAGGCATTTTACTTCCTCTCCCGACTGTCCGAATCGGACCGAAGATATATCACAATAATCGCTTTTTCCCAAGATAGCGTTTATTTTTGCCTGCGCTTGAGCTATTTGATTCTTTAAGGTTTCTATCTGGGCTAAAAGGCCTTCTATTAATTCGGATTCTCCCTGTTGATTTTTTGAATTAGATGCAGTCCAGGAAAAAGAATAAAATGGCTTTTTATTCTCAATGCTTTGAGCCGTAGGCAGAAGATAAAACGCCCTTACTTCGGATCCAAAATTATCCACCGCTAAATCTTCGCCTTGTTTCAAAAAACCGATTCTGTGGTTCCCAGAATTGCTTAAAATTATATAGGGAACCTTAAAAACAGGCTCCTGGGACTGAAACTTAAAAGTAAGGTTTCCGTTTCCGCCTATTACTTTATACCAATTGCCAGCCCAAACTTGGACTATGTCGGATAAGGTCAAAGTGCTTTCTCCAGCCATAGGAAGAAAACTTATCTTAGGATTAATATGAAAATCTTTCAGGTTCGGATTTGAAAGGCAATATTTCTGCCCATACGCGCAATCATTTATAAGAACAGTTATAGTCCAGTTAGTAAAAACATCCGAAAATGTTTCGCTGAATCCATTCTTCTTCAAGGCATAATCAATGCTCTCTATGCCGACATATTCTGACCTTATAGAATCAGAGAGCAGGGATAATCCGTAATTCCCAAAAATATACTGGGCAAACAAATTTATGCTTCCGTAATTTGATTTAGTTCCCCTCCATTCAGTAAGAGACTCTGAAGGATTTTCCGCAAAATTCTGGAGCCGGTTTTCCAGATTACTGTTTTCAAAGATGTCATCATATCCTAAAAAGGTCGGGGCATATTCAGCCCTCATTTCATTAAGCCAAACCTCTTCAACCACGTTGTTTTTGTTTTCTTTCTGATTAAAGGTTATAAGGTGGACAAATTCGTGAGCTAAAAAACTTTTTGCCAATAAGCTTGTTATGTGCTCTGAATTAAGATACAGCATCTCTCTCTGATTGGAATCAGAAACAAGGATTTTAGAGTATTCGTCAGCCGATCTGAAATATCCGCCGGATCCTTTTTTCATCGGATGAATTAACACCGTGATTGCAGGATCTCCGTCTATGCCGGGATTCGGCTCGTCTCCATAGGCCGAAATAAGATTAGGATAAATCGTTTGGTCAAATTCCCTTCCGAGCTGATCCAGAGACTTTAAAACTTCTTCTTGAAAAACAAAATTCCACCAGGATACATCCGCGTAAAAATAAATCCTGTCTGATTTTTTCACTAAAATAGCTTCTACCTCCTTCCTCCCCGAGATATCGTATCCTGAATCTATATAAAAAATCTTCTTTCCTCCTAAAACATCAGCGGATGCAGAAAGAGCCGATCCAAAAAGAATTATAACCGCCAAGGCAAAGACTGATTTTCTCATACTTTGCTTAGATTATATCACCTCTTATATTCTGGAACAAGTTCGGACAAAGTTTTAACAATGCCATCTCTGTCCTGGTTAGCCGAAAGTGTTTTAAGTTTTTCTAAAATCAATTCCATTCCCTCTCTGACTGCCGTATTATTAGCAACTAAAATACTGCTGTTTTGCGTTAATATTTCTTCGGAATAAAGCGTTTCTTCTGAAATCTTCTCTCCTGTCCTTTTTCCTGAAAATACAATGGGAATATCTTTGTCTGGCTCAAGCCCTGAAAGCCGGATAATGTCTTTTGCCAAGTCAATTATTCTTATGGGACTGCCCATATTCAAAACAAATACTTCTGATCCTTTTCCTATAGAAGCGGCTTGGATCACCAATCCGACTGCTTCGGGTATAGTCATAAAAAATCTCTCCATTTCTTGGGTCGTAACCTCAACCGGCCCTCCTTTTCTTATCTGCTCCTGGAATACCGGTATCACGCTCCCCCTGCTTCCTAAAACATTCCCGAACCTGACGGATATAAACTTTGTTCCGCCCTGTCCGTTCAGTTTCTGGCAAATCATTTCTCCTGCTCTTTTGCAGGCCCCCATTACAGAGGTCGGATTAACGGCCTTATCTGTGGATATAAAAATGAAGGTTTCGGCTCCCCTCGCGGCCTCTGCCACTATTTTAGTTCCGAATATATTGTTTTTTACAGCTTCTTCGGGTTCGGATTCCATAAGGGGTACGTGCTTATAGGCCGCTGCATGGAAAACTATTTCGGGCCTGAAAATTCCGAATGTCTTTTCAATTTTATCTTTATCCTGAATATCAGCTATTACAGGAACTGCTCCCTTGATTTCTTTGCAAATGTTGAAAACTCCTGTTTCATCTTGATCCAAAACAATAATCTTTGAAGGATTGCTGTTTGAAACCTGCCTTGCTATTTCAGAACCTATGGATCCTGCTCCTCCGGTGATCAGGATTGTTTTGCCTGAAATAAAAGATTCTGTTCCGGATTGGTTGTAAACCAAAGGCCGTCTTTTAAGCAGGTCTTCCATTTTAAATTCTTTGATATCCGAAAGAAAAACTTGTCCGTTTATAATATCTGACAGGGGAGGAAGTATTTTTATATTCTTTATCCCTGCTTTCCTGCTTTGCTGGACCGCTTTTTTAATTATATGGTCTGCTGCAGAAGGCACGGCTATTATGACGCTTTTCACATCGTACTTTGAAGATAAGAAGGGTATATCCTCAATCCCTCCAAGAACTTTTACTCCATGGATATAGCTTCCTCTTTTAGAAATATCGTCGTCTATAAAACCTTCGGGAGAATAAGAAGAGCCGGAAATATTCCTTAAAACCTGCTCCCCTGCGTCTCCAGCTCCGATTATGAAAACCCTTTCTCCGCCGTTCCGAATGCTAAAAGCCTGAAGGTATATTCTTTTTGAAATCCTGATCCCTCCCGTAAATAAAATTATCAATAAATATGATATTACTAGGGCCGATCTGGGAAAGCCGGAGAAATTATCCGTTAGAAAAAACCAGGTTGCAGAAAAAGCAAAAGAAAATATATTAGCCGTAAAAAGAGAAACTAGCTCCCTGGTTCCGACATAAGGCCAAGAAAAAGAATAGAGCCCTAAAAATAAATAAATGGGTATTGAAAACAATATGGCAAAAACAGCAGTTTTCAGCATAGAAAAGACAAAGGCCTGGGGAATATATCCCTCAAATCTCAAAACAAATGCTAAAAAAACAGCGATAATTATAAAGATAATGTCCGCAAAAATAAAAATCAGCTTTTGTTTTTTCATGCGATTTTCTTAAGCTTCTCAACTATAAAATTAATTTCGCCCTCTTGCAAGTCATTATAGAAAGGAAGCGCCAGGGTTTTTGAAGAAACTTCTTCTGCAATCGGAAAGTCTCCCTCTTTATATCCAAACATTCTCTTATAAAATGGCTGCAGATGTATAGGATAAAAATAATTTGAGCAGGAAATTCCTTCCTTCAAAAGAAAAGACATAACTTTATTTCTTTCGGGCAATTCCACCACATACACAAACCAGCTCCCCTTATTATTGAAGAGCTTGCAGATGCCTTTCAACTTTGAATTATAAAGATTAGCGACTTTGTTTCTTTTTTTAAGAATCTCTCCTATTCTTCTAATCTGGGCTATTCCTAAAGCAGCCGACATTTCCGTCATTCTGTAATTATATCCCAAAATAACATGCTCCAGCCATTTGCCGTTTTTGAACCTCCTCCCTTGATTTCTTAAAGAATAGCATGTCTCCGCCATATCAATATCATCCGTAAGAATAACTCCTCCTTCGCCCGTAGTTATCTGTTTGTTCGGAAAAAAAGCAAAAACTGAAGCCTTGCCAAAGCTCCCGCATTTTGAACCCTCAAATTCGGATCCCAAGGATTCTGCAGAATCTTCTATAAGAATCAAGTTATGCTTTTCAGCTATTTTTTTCAGCGCAATCCAATCGGCCGGATTTCCAAAAATATCAACCGCCAATATCGCCTTTGTTTTGGAGGTAATCTTCTCCTCTATTTTTGAAACATCAATATTAAAACTCTCTCTGTCTATATCGCAAAATACGGGAACAGCCCCTTCATACAAGATACAGTTTGCAGAAGCAACAAAAGAAAAAGGAGTGGTTATCACTTCGTCCCCCTTTCCTATTCCAAGAGATTTTATTATAAGATGGAGGGCTGAAGTTCCTGAATTTACAGCAACAGCGTATTTTCTTCCGGCGTATTCTGATATCATCCTTTCAAACTCATCTGTTTTCGGCCCCATAGATAAAAACGGGCTCTTGAGGGCTTCTAAAACCTCTTTTATTTCTTCTTCTGTTATATCAGGCCTTGAAAGCGGAATATGCATATTCCTATAATTACAAAAATAATCTGAACTGAATAAGATACGACAAGAGTTTTTCGGCTTGAAAATCCTTTCTTTAGAAGCTTGTCATAAAGATGCTCTCTGTCGCCTAAAAATATAGACTTTCCAGATAATATTCTTCTTAGATTAGTATAAATCCCGTCAAAAAGAGGAAGGCCCGCGACAAATATAGAAGCCAAAATGCTGAAATTACACGCTAACACAGCCAAAACAAATCCTATAAAGTAAGCACCTGAATCTCCCATAAATATCTTTGCCGGAGGAAAATTAAAAAAGAGAAATCCTAAAATTGAAAGAAACATTGAAAAAGAAACAGCTGAAATTAAATTGTCCCCCGAAAGATATCCCAAAATAGCAAATCCTAAAAAGGATATGGCAGTCTCTCCTCCGGCCAGCCCGTCCATTCCGTCCTGATAATTTACCGCGTTAATTAAAACAAAAATACATGTGAAAGTCAAAATATAATAAGGCCCCGGTAAAAGCCATGCCGAAAAAAGGGAGGACAGAATGAGAAGAATAAATTTAGTTTTAGGTTTTATTTTTATCCTGTCCCTCCATACAAGGTCGTCCAAAAGGCCTATTAAGAATACGGGGGCGCCCAAAAGAGAGACTTTCCAATTATATGCAGAGAATGCCAGAAATATAGCTATTCCCCCAAGGCAGGAAACAGGCTTCTTGTGTATTTTTAAGGGATCCCCAGTCGCATTATCGTAAAACTTCAGCTTGTTTCCAAGTTTGCAAAACAAAAAAGAAAAAACAATAGAAGCTAAAAGTGTAATGCTAAATTTTAAAAACATATATGTTTGAAGGCGAATCTTTGTGGGCAAGTCCCTTCGAATGAAAAATAAATCCATTCTTGATATAAAACCTGTTAGCCCTTTCCAGCTTCTCGCCTACCATAACTTTAAATGCCTTAACTTCTCTTTTTTTCAGTTCTGACACAAAGGATTGAAGCAGTTCTTTAGACACGCATTTCCCCTGAAATTCGGGAAGGACAGCTATGCTTAAAAGTTCTGCTTCAGGAAGCCCAGAGTTTTCTTTGCTAGAAGAATATTTTGCGGTTTCGCAGATTTTTCTCGCCTTTTTTAATTTAAAAAGCAGGATTACAGCTAGTTTGAAAATGTGTTTTTTTATAAAAAACCTGTAAAAATCTTTTAAAATCAGGCATCCTGAAACAAATCCTATGATTTTGCCGTTTTCCTCGGCTACGATTAAGACTGCCTTTTGAGAAATAGCCGAATAGAAAATTCTAAGGAATTCTGGCCCCAGTTCGGTCAAGAATCCATCTTTTATCTGGTTTAAATGGATTTCTGAAACCCTGAAACAATCTTTTTCAGAAGCTATTCTAATAAACATTTTTCTTTCAGCTTTTTTTTATATTCTTCTTCTATCCTGCCAAAAACAAGCTTTTCGTCAAATTCTCTTTTTATTTTTTCCCTTCCCGCCTTGCCCATCTTTTTTGCGTCTTCGGGATTTTTTAAAAGATATATTATGGCTTCTGCAATCCTTTCCGCGTTTCCCGGAGGAACGAGTATGCCTGTTTCCCCGTCATCAACCGCCTCCCTGCAACCCCTTATATCCGAAACCACAACCGGCCTTTCCATAGCAGAAGCTTCCAAAATAGAAACTCCAAGCCCCTCCCTATAAGAAGGAAGAACAAATACATCCATTTTGGGATAAAGCTCGTTCAAATCGCGCCTTTCTCCTAAAAAGAGGATGTTCTTTTCAAGTCCATAGCTTTTAATAAGAGAAGATATATCAACCCTGTCCTTTTTTTCTGGCTCTTCGGGACCTATTACCATAAGAACAGCTTCGGGAAAAACTTTTAAAACTCTGCTGAAAGCAGAGAATAAATCAAGATATCCCTTTTCCTTCACCAGTCTGCCTACTATTCCAACCGTTTTAGAATTTGATGAATAGTCTTTGGGGCTAAAAAAAGATAAATCTATTCCCCCCCCGAAGTATTTTATTTTCCCCACCGGGCAAATCTTCATTTTTTCAGCATAGACCATATCTTCTCTGTTAACGAAAAAAATAGTATCAGAGCACTTTGCCGCTATCCATTCTACAAAAACATAGAAGAGCTTTCTCGTTTTTTTGTCTTTTTCCTGGAAATAAAAACCGTGTATCGTATTGAATATAATAGGAACTCCCGAAAGCTTTGCCGCCAACTGGCCTAGAAAACCGGGCTTTGGGGTATGAGTATGGACAATAGTGAATTTTTCTTTAGAAAAGTAAAAGAAAAGCCGGAAAAGAGTCCAAAGATCGTAAAAAGGGCTAATTTTCCTTTTGAACCTGACTGTTTTTACTTTTATGCCCTCCCTCTCTATGTCTTCTAAAAGCTTTCCTTCAGAGCAGACTATATGGACATCATACCCTTCTTTCTTCAAAAATTTAAGCTGATTAAAAAGTATGAATCTTGCCGACTGATCTATGTTGGTGACATAGCACACCTTGTTTTTCTCCTTTTTTTTGAGGCCTGCCGGAATCAGGCAGAAAAGAGCGATAAAACTCGGCATTCTTATTCTGGTTATTATTCCAAAGTTAGTGATAAACAAAGCAAGCACGCCTATTGAGATTAAACTAAAAATCAAAAGAGGCAAAGCTGTCCTATTTTTTCTAATAGAAGAATATCCTCCCTTGAGAACAAAGTAAAAAAGAAAATACCAAGGGATTGTTTCCAAAAGAACGAATAGTTGTTTTGAATTTCTTATTTGCCAGGGCAAGGGGCCCAAAAGCACGTATATAAAGGATTTTGAAATATTGACAAGAAAGTTAAGCGGAGACTTTAAAAAAGATATTGCAGAAGCAAAGTCATTTCCGGAAGAAGCCCCTTCGGATAAAACCAAAGGAGGCGCCTGCACCATGGATGAAGCAGAAGACCTGTAGGCCTCTTCCCTGTAATGCTTTACTGTCTGAATGTTCATATAATATTTGATTGTCTTGGATCCATAATATCCGTTTCCAAAAAACTGCGGAAGAAAACCCAAAAAAATTATCATGATAATTCCCAAGACGAGTTTCTTTTGGGATTTATAAAGAAGAAGCCAAGAAAAAATAAAAGTAAAAAGAAGCGCATATCCTATATAGAACCTGAAGTGGATTGAAAAACCCAATAAGGCATACAAAAGAATAAAATTAAGCAAGGAAAACTTTTTAATCAGCTTCACGGCCAAGAGAAGCGAGGCGAGAGCAAGAGGAACCACAATAGTATCCTTAAGAAGCAATGTCCCAAAAAAAAGATAGCTGGGGTAAATGCTTGTTATCAAGCTGATGAGGACAGCCAATCTTTTTGACCCTCCTGTTTCTAAAACTATGGAATAAGAAAGAACGCATGACAAAGTAGAAAGCAATGCTCCAAAAATATGGCCTGTAAGCATATCCGGCCAGAAAAATGCATAGATATATCCTATTAGAACAGGATAATAGTGGGTAATTCTTGAACCGCCCAAATCAAGAGAAAAATTACCCTGATGCAATCTCTGTGAAATCTCCCGAGCCTGTTGATCATAAAGAATATAATCTCCATATCCTCCGCTGAAAGGCTGGAAATTTGCGAAGTAAATGAAAAAGGCCGCCGCCAAATGGATTATAAAGCAGGCGACAAAAACAAATATTACTGCGTTATATTTTTTATCAATTTTATCCATTCTTCTGAAAATTTATCTAAGGTAAACTTTTTTGCGAATTCAAAACCCTTTTCTGCAATTTTTTTTCTTCTTTCCGGATTTTGCAGAAGGTATTCCGCTTTATTCTTGAGTTCGGAAAAATCAGGGCAAACAATCTGGCTCCCTCCCTCAAGAAGCTCTTTCATGCCCCCTAAACCCGATCCTATTACCGGTGTTTTGGAGAGCATAGCCTCATGGGCTGTTCTGCACCATCCTTCCTTGAATTTAGACATTGAAATAACTATGGAAGAAGCCTTGAGCAGCTTTAAATAATTTTTGTGATCCAGTTCAAGATTAAGAACAGGAAGATTGACCTGCCTCCTCCCGGATGTAACGAGCTGAACATCAAGGCATTTTAATGCCTTATAGCTTTCTACCACTCCTTTGGCTTTCTGGCAATTGCCAAGATAAATTATCGGCCTTGAAGAAATGCTTTTTTTGAATTCTTCCGCCTCTTGGTCTTTTATGCCAAATTCGTTCAAATCAAATCCATTGTATATTTTATAAACATTCTTAAAACCCAGGCCTAAAAAATACTTCTGCCAGTAATCAGAAACTGTAACGATGCAGTCGGCTTTCTCGAGCTTTTTCAGGAAAATCTTCTGGAGGATATAAAAAGCAGGGCGGGAAACGGGGGGAAATCCTGAAAAATCAAGGTGATGGATCATAACAAGACTCTTTCTTTTAATAAAAATGCTGGAGTAAAAGTCCCTAATCCAAAGGTCTTTTTCTTTTTTCAGGCGCCAGATATAAAAAAGTGACTCCGGTATTTTAAGATATCTTATATTCTTGAATATCTTTGATTCAAGCATTATTTCTTCCACGTCAAAAAAAGGCTCTAAGGCTTTTCTGGCCTGTTCATTATATATAACTCCGCCGTATTTCTTTTTGCTTATTTCAATCCAGCCGATTTTTTTCATAAATAATCCTTTGCTAGAGGGGGATAGAAAGCAAACGAAACCAAGAGCCAAAAAATCCAGAGAGGTTTTTTCTTGATCCTATTCTTTATGTATTTTGAATAAAAGATCATGGATATCCTGCAAAAAAACAATCCCACTCTGCTTTCTTTTATTCTAATTGTTTTGCCATCGTCCAAATCATCACGCCCGCTTTTGATTCTTTGCCTGAAAAGCGCGCGGGCTATGTTTTGATACTGCCTTTGGTAATACTTTTTCTCTATGCTTATTTTAGACACTTCAGACTGGCACTCCATTAAGGAGTCTTTAAGGCAGAAGCATTTGCCTTCAAAAAAAAGGCGGAAATAAAGATCAAGATCCTGGGAATACCTGAAGAATTCCCTGTATTTTATCCCAGAATTCTTAAAGACTATGCTTGAATGCAGATATATCCCTCTGTTCAAAAGAAGTCTTTTTCTTATTTCAAGATCTTCCGATTCAAACCAAGTTTTTCCTAAAACATTTCCTTTTTTGTCTATTAGGAAGGACTGGGTTCCGCAAATAATATAATCTTTGTTTTTTTCTAGAAATTCAATTTGTTTCTGAAGTTTCTCTTTTTTCCAAATATCTCTTGCGTCTATTCTGGCAATATATTTTCCTTTTGCTTTTTCAATCCCTTTGTTAAGACTTCTCGTAAGCCCCAGATTCTTTTCGTTCCTTATAATTATAATCCTTCTGTCTTTCGGAAAAACAGGAGTTTCAGAAGAGCAGTCGTCTATAATAATAAGTTCAAAATCAGAAAAGGTTTGCTCTAAAACGCTTCTGATCGTTGCATCCAGATCTTCCTGCAATTCATTATAAACACCCATTATTATTGAGACCTTTGGGAAAACCATTCTACTGTTCTTTTTACGCCTTCTTCAAAAGAAACTTCAGGATGCCAACCTAACAGCTCTTTGGCCTGGCTTATATCCGCCTTGCTGTGCTCAATATCTCCTTCTCTTTTTTCAAGATATTTTACCTCTCCTCCGACGAGTTCAGCCAAAAAATTAACCGAATTAGAATCTTCGGATCCGGCATTTATAACCTCTCCGCCTTTTAATTCAGAAGATTTCATCGCTTTCAGATTGGCCTGGACTATATCTGAAATATAGCAAAATCCCCTAGTCTGTTCTCCGGATCCGAAAACAGTCAGAGGTTCTCCTTTTGCCTTCTGCTTCAAGAATTTTCCGAGAACAGAGCTGTACTCGGAATCCGGATTGATCCTAGGGCCATAAACATTGAAATACCTCAAAGAAACTATGCTTGTTCCGTAAAGCTTGAAAAAAAGCCAGGCAAACTTTTCCCCCGCAAGCTTTTGAAGTCCGTAGGGGCTTATGGGATCAGGAATCATATCTTCTCTCAATGGAAGCCTGCTTTGATTCCCATAGACAGAAGAGGATGAAGCAAAGACCACTCTTTTTACATTATTATCCGAAGCTGCCTTGAAAACATTGATTGTCCCCAAGATATTTGTTTTGGAAGTTCCGATAGGATCCAGTATTGAGACAGGAACCCTGGGGATGGCAGCCAGATGGAAAACATAATCTACATCCCTGAAAACAGGCAATATCTTCTCAAAATCGCATATATCAAGATTGAAGAAGCTTGTCTTCTTGTTTATATTCTCCTTTTTCCCCGAAGATAAATTGTCTATTATCAAAACTTCCTTGCCCTCTTCAATAAGCTTATCAGCAAGATTACTGCCTATAAACCCAGCTCCTCCTGTAATTAAATATTTCTCCATGCTTTTATATACTCCAATATTGTCGGATGATGCCATAAAAAGCTTTCTTTGGTCCAGCTTTCAACCGGCTTCAGCCTGTTGTTAATAAAATCATCTACTGCTTTTGACATAAGTTCTGATCCTTTGACATACTGCCTTGCTTCTATGGCTCTGAAATCTTTTTCGGGCAGAATTCTTGACTGGTAAATCACTTTTCCAGTGTCTATCCCTTTATCTACCATATGAATCGTAACTCCCAGATTATCAAAGTCTTTTTTGGACATAGCCCAGAAACCGCCGTGAACCCCTCTGTATTTAGGAGTTATTCCGCAATGTATATTCAAAAAAACCCGGGATAACTTTAATATATTTTCTTTTATTATCCCCGTTCCTGAAACAATTACAAGGTCCGGAGCTATTTTTTCTATAATCTTTCCCGATTCCAAGCTGTTTATATCCTGTATCTCTTTTGAAGGAATTCCGGGCTTTTTTGGATTTCCCAGAATCGCTCCAGCTTTTGAAAATCTGCTAAGGTATATCCTGTCCAGCAAAAGAAATAAAAGCTGGCCTATAACCTTTAAAAATCCCAGCTTTTTTGCCCTATTCTTCAGAATCTTCAGCTTTTTTTTAAATGACTGCCTTTCGTAAATAACAAAGCAGATTTCAAATCTTTCTGAAAGCTTGTTTATCAGGTAATAATTGTTCTTTTTTCGCGATGATAAAATCAGGATTTTCGCCATAATTCTTCCGCTTCTCCCATTGTTAAGCTTGAAAGGCCGTGTTTTTTTGAAAGAATAAATATCTTTTCAAGGTCACCTAGGAGCTTCGGGTTTCCGGCAAGATTGAAAGGATGCAGCCACAAATGAAACATCGAATTGTCAGAAGCCGCCTTTTTTATTCCCCTCTTAGCTCTCAAAACCCTTATTCCGGACGGGATAAGCTTTCTTAATCCGTCGTAAGACGTCAAAAACATTGATTCTTTAATTTCTAGCACATTATCATGCAAAACCAGGCTTTTCAAAGGAAAAACATCGGGCGTCCTGGCAAAAATCTGGTCTATAATGCGTGATAACCTCTTCTTTTTGGAGTAGCCCCTGAATGTTCTTATACCAAGTTCTCCAAGCGCTTTTGTATGGTTTACCCTGTTTCTGGGAAAAACCATGGATTTTATCTTAATACCCTCCTCTTCCGCCAATTCAATGCATTTTTTAATTTGCGATCTTGCGGTTTCCTCGGCGCACTCTTCATCCATTATCACGTGGGAAAAAGTATGAGTGGCTATTTCCTGCTTAGGCCAAGCATTTTTAACTTTTAAAAGAATATCTTTTCCATACCAAAAAGGGTCCCTTTCTATGTCCGTGCCAGGATCCAAAGAATGCCAGTCTTTTCCGTACCAGGAATAGAAGGGTCTAAGGACATCCGAGTGGTTTTTATCGCACCTGTCCAAAAATAAATGGCCGACAAAAGCCCAGGTAGCTTTGATTTCGTATTCTTTTAACAAGTCCAGAAGACTGTCTATGGCATTCCTCGTTTTTTTAAAATGCCTGCTGTATTTTTTGAGCCCGTTTTTGTCAAAAGTTCCCCAAGCAAGCTCCACATCCAAAGAAAGAACAAAAATCGGCCTTTTTACATCCATCTTTCGTGCCACATCTGGAACGAAAGCAGAACCCAGATTTTTCTTCCGGCTTCGGTTTTCCCTCCCAAATACTCGTCTAAATTTCTTTTAACAGACGCTTCGTTAAATATGCCTCCCCTTTTTAATTTTGAAGGGGATAAATAATCCATAAGAATGGGTTTTAAATCTTCTTTCAGCCACTCGTGCACCGGTATTCCAAATCCCTGCTTCGGCCTGTCAACCAGCTTTTTTGGAACATATTTGTACAATATCTTTTTTAATTGATTTTTATCCTTTGCATGCATTCCGGCCGCATACTCAATAATATTCTGATCCAAAAAGGGTTCTCTCGCCTCAAGCCCTACTGCCATGGAGGCCCGGTCTACTTTGGCCAGAATATCATCCGGAAGATAAGTTTTAAAATCTGAATCCTGCATTGAAATAAAAGAACTAGGATGTTCTCTGTTAAAGGGAACTTTTAAAATATCTTTGAGATCGTCCTCCATCCAATAACTCAAAATTATCCTGTAAAAGCTTTCAATATCGTTATTTTCAAGCATCTTTTTCAGCTTTTCCATTCTGATGCTTTTTGAAGGAATAAACTGCCTTGCCAAAAACAATGGTTTTCTTAATTTGAAAATCCTGCTTATTTTCTTGTAGTAAGTATATCCTGAAAAAAGCTCGTCTCCCCCGTCGGCCGAAAGCGCCACCTTAACATAATCTCTGGCCATTTTGGAAACAAGATAAGTAGGAATAGCAGAGCTATCTCCGAAGGGCTCGTCATATATTTCAGGAAGCAAAAAAACGGTTTCAAGAGCTTCTTTCTGTGCACAGTAGAATTCATGATGGTCTGTCTTTAGATAATCGGCCACTCTTTTGGCGTAAGGAGCTTCGTTATAATTTTTATTATGAAATCCTATCGTAAAAGTTTTAAGGCGGGTTTCAGAGCTTAAGAGAGCAGAAACTGTGCTTGAATCTACCCCTCCGCTCAAAAATATCCCCACAGGAACATCTGAAACCAATCTGTATCTAAAAGATTCTTTCAATCTTTCTTCAAGCTCTTTCCCGTCATTCTTTTCAGAATAAAAATCCGAAATATCCCAGTATTTTTCTTCCTTGATTTCTCCTTTTTTGATCTTAAGAAAATGCCCCGGTTTTACTTTAAAGGTATTTTTAAAAATAGTCCTAGGGCTTTTAATATACCCAAATTGAAGATACAAAGCCAAAGAGTCAAAATCAATTTCTTTTTTAAAGCCCGGGGGGTTGAATATGGCTTTCAGTTCAGAGGCAAAGACAAGGATTTTCCCGTCAAAGTAGTAATACAAGGGTTTTACACCCGCTCTGTCTCTTGCTAAAAATAATATTCCATTGTCCCAAACAGCCATTGAAAACATCCCCCTGAATTTCTTGAGGCATTCTATTCCCCATTCTCTGTATGCCTCCAAAACCACTTCGGTATCCGAATCGCTTCTAAAGCAATGCCCTAGCGACAAAAGCTCATTTTTAATTTCTTTATAATTATAAACTTCTCCGTTATAAGTTATCCAAATACCGTTGCTGGACATAGGCTGGCAAGCTCTATCGGTCAGATCTATAACAGAAAGTCTCCTGTGCCCTAAAGCAAAACTGCCGTCCAGATAAATTCCCTGGCCGTCAGGACCTCTTCTCTCAAGAGAAGAAGCCATTGATTCAATAAGATTCTTCTCCACAGATTTTCCGGAAAAATCCCAGATTCCGGCTATTCCGCACATTTTTTGTTTTCTTCCAGGATAAGCTTTGCTATCTTGCTGTCTAAGAGTTCGCAATTCGGTATTACGCAGTGCCCGCCTATCTTTCCTGGCATATATTTCAAGCAAGGCCTTGCGACTTCCGGCCTGCCGAGCTTTCCGTACCCCTCGTTGTAGGATCTGTTCGCTTCTCTATACACTTTTTCAAAGTCCAGGCCCTTTTTATCGCACCATTTTTTGATTTCTTTGTTTAAAACTATCATCCATCCATACTGGGTGGTATCCCAAAGCTTTAAAGCTTCTGTGGTTTCAGAGGGCATCATTATCCTTGTCTTTAACCCGATCTTTCTTAGATGCTTTTCGGCCGTCTCTCCTGTTTCTTTACTATCAGCTCCTATATACTTAACGAATGTTTTTATTCCTTTAACAAGGTCGGGGTGCACTCCTCTTACCGGGCTGTGAACTGCATTTGGGCCAATCCTCCGAACCGTTCCTATTTTTACAGTTGAGTGGACAATAACCAGATCGGGATTTGACTTTTTAATCTGCTTTTTCACAATTTTAACAAAGCTGGCCGAGTATGGGATGCAGATATTCAAAACTCCGAGATTTTCCATACTGTCGTCTCTGTTTAGATCCTTTATCTTTGGCGTAATTCCCGACAAACGATAAATTTCGGCAATTGCTTTGCCTATTTCGCCAAACCCTAAAATTCCTACATTTTTATCCATTGATTTTTCTATAATTAGGAGGACCGAATATCTTTATTCCCGACTTCTTTATTTTTTTAAAAGGCATAAAATAATAAAAACTCGCGAGCAAGCTAAAAAATACCGCTTTTTTAAATCCGGAGTAATCTTTCCTGTAATTTTTTCTGATCTGAAAATTATTCTTTAAATTTTGCCTTAACCCCTGTCTAAAAGTATTTTGTCCGGCCTGGAGATAATAAAGAAAATAATCCTGAAAATTATAAAGCTTTCCCAGCTTCCCCATTTTTAGGCAAAAATCCCAGTCCTCCGGAAATTCCGAATTTCCGGGATGCTCTTTATACCCTCCTACCTCATCCGCCTTGTCTTTTCTGAAAACAATCGTTCCGTGGGAAAAAAGGTTGTCAAAAATAAGAGAACTCTTTATCATTTCATCCGTCTCCGGAAAAAAGCATCTGAACGCTTCGGCTCCCTTCTTGTCCAAAACAATCATTCCTCCCCCGGTTAAAACATATTCTGGATTATTTTCCAAAAATAAAACTTGTTTTTCAAGTTTTTTAGGATCCGACCACCAATCATCATCATCCAGCCGGGCTATGTATTTTCCGGAAGAATTCTTAATTCCTATATTAGAAGAAGCGCCTCTGGAAAAAGAATCTGGTTCATTAAATATGTATTTTTTTCTGCAATTGAGATTTTTGGCAAGCTCTGCCGTTCCGTCCGAAGAACCATTGTCCACTATGATTAATTCAATGTTTTTATAGGTCTGGCCCAAAATGCTTGCAACCGCTTTCTTAAGATAATTTGCTCTGTTGCAGGTTGATATTATTATTGAGACTAAAGGAGTCATTGAAATCGTTTATATGATTTTTATACCATTCTATTGTTTCTTTCAGGCCGTTTTGAATTGTCCACTCTGGTTCCCACCCAAGCTCTTTTTTAGCTTTTTCAAAAGACATAAACTGCTTGTCTATCTCTTTTATCACATCTTGATTGGACATCAAAACCGGCTTAATATCCTCTTTTCCCATTAAAGAAGAAATTAATTTTATGAGTTCTTGTATAGAAATAAGATTGGCTGAGCCAAAATTAAAGGCTTTTCCGCGCACATCTTTTCTATCCAATGCTTCTCCCAATAACAAATATGCTTTCACTGCGTCTTTTATGTAAATAAAATCTCTTCCCGCGGTTCCTTTGTTCCAGATAACCGGATCCTCCCCTTTCAAAATTTTTAATATCGTAGCGGGAATCACTCGCGAAATATTCGGATCTCCTCCGCCGTAAGTATTGGCGCACCTCGTGACCGCAATAGGCAAGTCGTAAGTGTTTGAAAAACATCTGGATAAAATATCGGCGCAAGCTTTTGACGCTTCGTAGGGAGAATTACCCAAAAGAGGCATATCTTCAGTATAGGGAAGGTTTTTATGTTCTCCATAGGCCTTATCACTGGAAGCTACGACAATTCTCTCTATTCTAGAATGCATTCTGCACGCCTCAAGGACAATCCACGATCCCCTTATATTGGATTCTAGCGTAGACAAAGGAGACGCATTGGCTGTGCTTACAATTGGTTGAGCGGCAAGATGAAAAACCGAGTCTATATGATATTCGTTCAAAACTCTTGAAACCAAATCCAGGTCGCAAACAGATCCTGGGGTTATGGTCACTTTTCTTTCAATGCTTAAAAGATTTAGCGTCCCAAAACGGGGCCAATCCCTTAAGATAACAACGACGTTAGCTCCTTTTTCCACAAGCTCTGAACTTAAAGCTCCGCCGATAAACCCATTCCCCCCCGTCACAAGCACATTGCGGTTTTTCCAAAAATTATCCATATATTTTTTCTTTATTTTCTAAATACCATTCTACTGCCAGCTCCATTCCTTTTTCTAAGGGATATTCTGGCTTATAGCCAAGCAACTCTTTGGATTTTGAAATATCAGCCGAATACCTGATAACTTCTCCCGGCCGATTGGATTTGAAATTTATTCTGCTTGAACTCTTTAAAAGCTCTTTCAACAGCTCTGCTGTCTTAAAAAGGGACTCTCCTTTGCCATATGCTATGTTATAAGTATTATCTTTTATTTTAGGAAAATTTTCAATACCCTTTATAATGCCGTTTACGCAATCGTCTATATATGTAAAATCAAGGACTTTATCGGCTCCGTATATATCAACTTCTTCGCCTCTCATCATTTTCCCTATCAAGAGGGGCACAAAACGGTCTGTCAAATCATACATTCCGTAAACATTTGAAAACCGGAAAACTACATACTCTATGCCATAGCATCTTTTATAACTGTAAACCATTGCCTCTCCGAAAAGCTTGCTTGCCCCGTAAGAACTTTCAGAAAGATGGATATCCACGTCTTCTTCTTTAAAAGAGGGCAGATTCTTGTTTCCATAAACTTCCCTGCTGCTTGAGAAAATGAACTTCTTTATATTCTGCTTTCTTGCAAACTCTAAAATGTTATAAATAGAAGAAACATTTTCAAAGGCAAGATCAGGATCCAAAACAAGATTATAAACCCTGGCGTTGGCAGCCAGATGAATTATAAGGTCAAAATCTCCCGGAAGGCCGTCTAGGCCGTCCAAAAGATCTCCTTTTATCGTGAGCTTGTCCAAATTAGAATGCCATATATTGGGCTTTCTATCAAAACCGACAACTTTATGTCCTTTCTCCAAAAGCTTTTCAAAAACTCTTGTTCCTATTGTCCCGCTTGAACCTGTTAAAAGTATTTTCATAAATAAGAGTAAAGGTAAGAAGAAAAACAGTATCCCAATGACTTTATAAATCCGGGATAATTTTTTCTGTGTTTGTTCCTTAATTTTATAACCAGCTTGAGCTTTCTCCTGATTTTTCTATTTCTTTCTTCGTAGTTCCCTAAGGCTTCTTTATCTAAATAATTTACAAAATATTCTTGAAAATTATAGAAGACCCCTCTTCCTCCCAGTTTGAGCCACAAATCATAATCTGCAAAAAAACCAAATTCTTCATCATACCGGCCTGTCTCCTGCCAATCTTTCTTCTTAAACATCGCTGCGCTGTGGTTGAATAAATTACTTACTAGGATTTTTTTTCTTATGTCTTTATCGCTTTCGGGGAATAAATGCCTTGAAATCTCTTTTCTCCCATCCGTCTTTATAATTCCTCCTCCCGACAGGACGCAATCTTGGTTTTCTTCCATAAATCTCACTTGCTTTCCAAGCTTTTCAGAATCAATCCATATGTCGTCATCATCCAGCCGAGCTATGTATTTTCCTGTTGAATTTTCTATTCCTATATTCAAGCTTTTCACAAACCCCAGATTCTTTTTATTATCTATAACCCTTGCCTTAAGATTTGAGATAATATTCAGAGTATTATCTTCCGATCCATCGTTAACAATTACTATTTCAAAATTTTTAAACGTTTGCGAATAAACGCTTTCAACTGCCCTGCCTATAAGCTTGGATCCGTTATAGGTCGGAATAACCACTGACACCAATGGCCCTGAATATATCCTGGAATCTTTTTTCATAAGTATGCTCTTTGAGAGTCCTTTTATAGCCTTTTTCGGCTATTTCTTCCCTTTCTTTTTCGGCCTTTAAATAATATTTTATTTTATTAATCAAATCTTCCGTGTTTTTATATAGAACAATCTCCTCGTTTTCCTTATAATATTCTCCTATATTATCTGCTTTTCCTGTTATCATAAATCCTCCGCAACCAGGAATTTCAAAAGTCCTGCCTTTTATCTGCTCTCTTTTTTTTGCTTGCATTGATCTGAAGTTATCTATCCATGTTTTTGGAGGATTTATTTTCAAAGACCTTCCGGATAAAAATATTTTAGCTGAAGACTTTATAAGGTTGTCTTTTGAGCTTTTCGTAAGATTCAAATTTATCCTGCTTTCTGAAAATATCTTTATCATTTCGTCCTGGGAAATTCGGCCTGCAGGCCATCCCTTTCCCCAGCATTTAACATTAATCCCCGCTTTTCTCAATTTCTCAATGATCTGGGGCCTGTTTCCGTGCGGCTGGCCGACAAAACTAACATCATGCCTTTTTTCTCCCCCCAAGGGCTTATAAATAAAATGATTACAGGCCCACTGTGTTTTTATCACATTTTTAATTCCAATCCTATTATATTTTTCTGGGGCTTCGGAGTCGGTTGTCCCCGCCCAGGTAAAACAGGAAGCCCAATGCCTGGAAAAATTATAAAACCTCCAATGATCATCCGCAAACCAGTTAAATGTCAGAAATTCAGAACTTATCTTTTTTACGGTTTCTTTTTTTATCTCGTCCCCAAAAAGAAAGAAAAAGCAAAGATCGGGATTTTCTTTTCTGGCTGTCTCCAGCAAAAGTTCGTTCATTTTTTCTTTTCCATAATTAATCATCGCTTCATCAAATGGAAAGTAAACGACTTCATTCCCCATATTAACGAGAGAGTCGTAAAAGTTATAATGTTCAAATCCGAATCCTCTTTTTGGATCTCCATAATCATACTTTAAAGCGATGTAAAGAATTTTTGTCATATGTCTTTAAGCCAGACGTCTAGCATTTCTTTTTCTGTTCCAACTAGAGACATAGAAAGTATTTCTTTTATTCTTTCTCTTTCGTTTATAAAAGAGGATGACTTTTTCGCTTTCACTTGTATGTTGGGCAAGATATCCCCCGCAATTGGCTTCAAAAATCCGGGCAAGACTTTTCCAAGAGCGGCCGAAAAAAAGCTTTTAGCATATAAAGATTTCATCTGATTGAATTCAATATTTTCAAATCCCATTTTATCCAAGATAAAATTAAATTTATCTCTGCTCCAAAAGTCCTTGTGCACAGCCCAATCTGCCTCATGAGAGCCAAACATGTGCCTTCCTAACCTAAACTTCTTCTCTATATTGGAAGCAGAAACAAAAAGCTTGGCTGATTCTTCAAAGTCCGGAGTTTCTATAAATAGAACGCCCCCCGGCTTGAGCCATTTTCTCCAGTCGGAAAGCAGTTTTAAGGATTCCTGCCTTAGAAAATGCTCAAATAAATGATGGCTTCTAATTTCGTCTACGCTGTTTTCTTCATAGCTTAAAGTCCTGATATCCTGAAAGATATCGGCTTTGGGATTTACCAGGGTATGCTCTGAAGGAGGAAAATCAATATTAATGTATCCTTCTAAATACTTTTCTCCGCATCCTAAATGAAGTTTCATGATTTTGTTATCTTATTTAGTAAATTCTTTCCAAAATTATATAATCTTGGCATTTTTCTGATGAGAAAACCGAACCTAACGCTTACAAACATTTTGAAATTAACTACAAGACTGTCTGTCCTAAACATATATTTTCCCACGAATTTCTTTTTAGAAAAAATTAAAGGAAGAATATTCCCTTTTGCATCTTTGTACCTGTGCCTCTTTATTCCGAATATAATTTTCAGCTTATAAAGCTTGATTTGCTTAAGATATCTTTTCAGCTGTTTTTTATAACTGCTGTTCCTTTGTCCCAGCTGATTGCCATGCGTCCTTCCGAAATTAGCTACGGAGGGAATGAATAAAGGAAGATATCCTGATTCGTTAAATCTGTAGTTAAATTCAAACCAGGGCTCCATATCCTCCTTCGGCTCTTCGGGAAAGCATTCTTCAAGAACTTTCTTTCTGACGCAGAAATTTCCCTCTGGAAGCCAAAAATTAGTTGAGAGCCAATAATAAATATATTCCTGCTTTTGGGGAGGCATTTCATTGTGGAATTGGAAATAAGATATTTCCTGTAATTTTCCTTCTTCGGACATATATTCAGGAAGCCCCCATACTAAAGAAATGTCAGGGTTAGCATCCATGGCTTCAATACATTTCTTTATCCAATCTTTATCAAGATAGCCGTCTGAAATTGAACATTGAAATATATATTCTCCTTTTGCCATAGCCATCCCTTTTTTGAAAGCATAATATGACCCTTCGTCTTTTTCAGATACAAGGCGGATAAAAGGATATCTTTTCAGCATTTCCAATGTGCCATCCGTGGAAGCTCCGTCTATAATTAGATGTTCAAAATTATCATAAGTCTGGTTCTGTACGCTCTTCATCGTATCTTCAAGAAACTTTCCTGTGTTATACGACATTGTTATGACCGTAGCTTTGGGGTGTCCAGCAAGAGATCTTTGCCTGTTTTCAGAAAGTATTTCAGGCCTCTCCTTTTTTAAGTTATCCAGAGCGTCTTTTTCTTTGATTATTTCCGATTCTTCTTTTTTTATCAGTTCAACTATATCCGAAGATATTTTGTCTTTTTCTCTTATTTCCGAAACTGCATTTCCGAAAGACTTGATTCTAACTAGACATTCTTCAATTCTTTTTCCTAAAACCAAAGGGTGCATCCTTATATCATTTCCGTTATAAGAATAGGGGCTTTTAATATTCTTGAGGACCTGTTTTTTCTCCAGCAGTCCCATTATCCTGCTGTAATCCTTCCTGTCTTTCATATAGTCGTTCTTTATCCAGTTAAGAAGATTTGCCGAATGAACCAGAAAAGAGTCCCTTGAGGATGATTTCATCAGAATTTTCTGCTCAAAAGAGAATCCGCTCTCCTCTATTTCTTTTTCAATCTCGTTTAAAAAGTAAAGCTGGTGCCTTACGTAATAAAGCCACAGAAGAACAGGAGTTTCTAAACTGGGCATTCCTTTTATCAAGGGAGCGTCCGAAAGCATTCTCGGCCTGACCCGATAAGAAAAAAGTCTTTCATTTATAAAATGGCATTTCATTCCTTTCAGAAACAGTCTTGCCATCAAAAGATTGTCCATATTAGCTCTTAGATCGTCAAAGGGATCCTTAACTGTAGATTTTATGTAAAACTCGAACCTGAAAATCCCGAAAGCTATAGGCAGGCAGTTCCTTTTGTTTATGTAAAAGCAAAAGTTATCCATCGGAGACCTTTCTTCTCCATAGGCGTCTTTGGCATCCAGGAAAGAAGAGCAGGTTATGTTATTATCCACGTCCACGAAATCCGCGTTAGCATAGGCCATATCAATATCTGGGTTCTGTTCTAAATAAGAAACTAGCTTTGAAATATATTCAGAATTCCAAAAATCATCGTCATTGGCCACCATCAAATACTTTCCTTTAGACAAGGAACAGCCGAAAAAAATTGCTTCTTCAGCCCTCATTTTTTCTTTGTCTAGAACATATTTTATCCTCTTGTCCTTCAAGGCATACTCTTTCAAAACTTCAGGCGTCTTATCGGAAGACAAACTGTCTATTATGATAAGTTCAAAATTCCTATAGCTCTGGCTCAAAAGAGAATCCAATGCCTGGTTCAAAAGCGGCCTCCCAAAAGTCCGGTAGTCCCTAAAGGAATTATAAACAGGCATTACTATGCTTACTAGGGGTTTATTATCCATTTTACTGCTTCCAATAAATTATTTGCTAAGGGAAGGTCTCTTTTTAAAAGATGCTTTTGGTCTTTCATCCCATACCCTGTTTTTACTCCTATAAATCTGACTCCTGCGTTTTCTGCAGTTTTGGCATCAATTGTTGAATCTCCTACAAAAAAGCTTTCTTTAAGGTCTATGTTCAATTCGGAAACCGCTTTTTCTATCAGGCCTATCTTGGGCTTTCTGCAGAAGCAGTCTATTTTTAGCTCTTCTATCTCACCCTTGAATCCTTTCTCGGGATGGTGGGGACAATAATATACAGCGTCTATCTTAGCTCCTTTTGCCGAAAGCCCCGTTTCCATCTTTTTATGGATTTCTGAAAGGTCTGACTCTGTCATAAAACCCTTTGCTATCATTGCTTGGTTCGTGACTATGACAGCCAGCATTCCGGAATCATTTATCATTCTGACTGCCTCTGGAGTGAAGTCATACATTTTAAAATCCTCCGCTCTGCTTAATTGATCCACCTCCTCATTTATAACCCCGTCTCTGTCCAAAAACACAGCTTTTCTTTTATTCTTTAAATTAAATTTGCTTATTTTCCCTAAAAAGTAATCTTCGTTTACTTTTTTTAACCTTTCGGGAGTTCCTATATCTTTAAAGTATTCCGGCGTGTTGTAGGCATACATCCTTTTTTCGGCCTGAATAACTTTCGGAAAAACATCTTTTTCAACGTCGCATTTGCCTTGAGGTATATATCCGAATATTTCGGGAGAAAACATCATTACCGAAGCTATGCTCAAATTCTGAAAGTTTTTAGAAACATCATGTGGCCTTGTATGAAGGCGGATAATCTCATCCATGCTGTTTTTTTCTACTAAGTCGCTGTCTAAAGGGTGATCGTTGGGATGAACTATTAAAGAAGCTAGAGGGTTTCTTTTTTGATTATGCCAGCCGACAAATCTTGGAACATCAAAATCCATCATAATATCTCCTGATAGGAATAAAAAATCTTCTTTTATTTCTTTTTCCAGCTGTTTCAACGCACCTGCTGTTCCTAATGGTTCTTTTTCCTGAACGCAATAAACTTGGCTCTTTAGATAGTCTTTCACCTGATCCCCCATATGCCCCAAAAGAACCGTGATATCGTCTATTCCGCCTTCTTTCAAAAGCGAAATCTGGTGCTCTATTACAGGTTTTTCTCCTATTTTCACCAGCGCTTTGGGCATATTTGCTTTAAGGCGTGTTCCTTTTCCGCCTGCTGCGATAACTGCTTTCATGAGAAGATATTTTTTTCTATTAGTTCGCAGATAATATGGCCTATCATTATATGGGCCTCTTGGATTCTAGGCGTATCCTTGGAAGGAACTTTTATAATATGCCTGCACAGCTTAAACATTTTGCCTCCTCCCTCGCCCGTCATTCCTATTGTTATCATTTCCAGGTTGTTTGCGGTTTCCAAAGCTTTTACTATATTTTCTGAATTCCCGGATGTTGATATGCCGACCAAAACATCTCCCTTTTTCCCCAAAGCTCTTACCATTCTTGAAAAAACCTCTTGATAAGAATAGTCGTTTGCAACGGCGGTTAAAAAAGAGGCATTGCAGTGAAGGGCATCGGCCGGCAATGGGTCTCTGTCAAAGTAAAACCTTCCCGAAAGCTCGGCTGCCAAATGCTGGGCATCTGCGGCCGACCCCCCGTTTCCGCAAAAAAGGGCTTTTCCTCCTGATTTAAAACAAGAAGTCATGACATCAGAAATTTCTTTGATTTCAGAAAGGATTTCTTCGTTTTCTAAAATCTTCTTTTTAACCTCTATTGAAGACAATATCCTGTTTTTCATATGATTCCTGGGGACCGTTAAATATTATTTGACTTCCAGCAGACTCAAAGCGGAACGGAACATGGAGAAATCCCTGAAGTTTATCCTTTACCCTGTCTTGGTTTTCGAGCGGGACAAATAAAAGAAGAAATCCTCCCCCTCCGGCTCCGCAAAGCTTCCCTCCTATAGCTCCCGCCCTTAAAGCCGTTTCGTAAATCTGGTCTATCTGGCTGTTGGAAATTAAGCTGGTAAGCCCTCTTTTCAAAAGCCAGGATTGATGAAGAAGCTTTCCAAATTCAAAAACATTAAAGTTATCTTTGCAAAGAATGCCTACGGCCTCGTCAACCATTGATTTCATCATAGACAGCTCGGATTTCTTGGACGGAGTCTTTTGTATCTGCTCTTTTGCGATATCGGAGGCGCTTCTGGAAAATCCCGTAAAAAAGAGCATCAAATGGTCCTGCAAGATTTGAAGCTTTTCAGAACTTATTATCACGGGCTGAACGCTGATCTCTTCTGCTCCTCCGAAATTTATCCTGTTAAACCCCCCGTAAGCTGCAGCGGTTTGATCTTGAGATCCCACATTTTCTTTTATTATATTCTGCTCTACATTTATAGCGTCTAGGGCGAGCTGCCTTTTTGCAGCCATCTTTCCTGAAAGTCCGTAAAGAGAATTCAAAAATCCTACGGTAAAAGCAGAGCTTGACCCTATTCCCGACATAGCAGGCAAGTCAGAAGTATGAACCATCTCAACCCCCGAGTCTATATTCATAAATCTCAAACATTCTCTTACGGAGGGATGTTTTATTTCTGATATTTCAGAAACCTCCTCTCTCGTCGCATATCTTATTCTATATTTATAATTAAAGAAGGGCGGCAGATAACGGCTGCTTATATAGCAGTATTTGTTTATCGTCGTGCTCAAAACAGATCCTCCATTTTCCTTATACCAAACAGGATAATCCGTGCCTCCTCCGAAAAAAGATATTCTAAATGGTGTTTTACTTATAAGCATTACTTTATTGTCTTATTTTTATACCAGTCAACCATTTTTTTTATGCCTTCTTCTATAGAAGTTCTTGCCTCAAAACCCAAAAGATTTTTCGCCTTGGCAGGATTTATAAGTCTCTTGGGAATCATTGTCGGCTTTGAAGCGTCAAATGCTATTTTTGCGTCTTCGTAATCAGCAGCTTTTAAGATAGCATTCAGTATTTCTTTTATGGTACAGGGTTGGCCCGTTGCAAGATTTACCGGTTCAAAGCTTTCTATTTTCTCCATCGCAAGCATCATTCCTTCAACAAGATCTTCAATATAAATAAAATCTTTGATGTCGTTTCCGTCTCCCCATACCTCTATGGGGTCGTGTCTTTCCACCGCTTTTCTTACCAAAGCCGGTATCACGTGCGATCTTTCCCAATCAAATTCAGCATAGGGGCCGTAGCTATTAGCCGGCCTGACAACTACTGTTTTCATGGGGTTTTTTACCTTTGTGTACATTTCGCAGAGAACCTCTGAAAACTGCTTCATCCAGGCGACAAAATAATATTTAGGATAAAGATTTCCGTATTCCATATCTTCTTCCTTTACCGGATCTTCCGAATTAGGATATACTGTATTACTGCTTATAAACAAGAACTTTTTTACGCCGGCTTCATAACTTGCCTTGAGCATCAAGCTATTCATCATAATATTGGGTGTAACATGGACTAGGGGGGTCTTTTCCATCACAGCAGCTCCTGAAGTATTTGCGGCAGCCATAAAAACATAATCCATTCCCTCAACCGCCTTATGGCAGTCTTCTTCTTTGGTAAAATCGCGCTTAACATACTCTGCCTTAGAATTTCTCAACTGCGGTTCCTGTAGATCAGCAGACCTCACTATGGCTTTATCCTCAAGAAGCTTTATTGCCAGATTGGTCCCGATAAATCCGGAGCCACCCGCAACCAAAACTTTTTTATTTTCAAAATATCCCATATATTTTTATCTCCACCTTCCTTTTGGCCCCTGGGTAATAGTCAGGAGATGTTTTTCTTCAAAAGGAAAAAATGGCTTTAACCTTTTTTTTGATAATATTCCCATTTCTGGGGCATTATTTAGACAGTGGACTGGACCTGAAAATCCAGGATCTTTTGGAACCCAAAAACTGTCCAAAAGCTGCCTGTCCGTAGTAAGCCCGTGCTCCATAAAAAGGCGCGTTTTCTTTTTTCCCTTTCTAAAAACACTCTGGTAGCACAAAGAAGCTGTCTTATGGATAAATTTATTTTGCATTATTTTGGGCCTTTTTTTAATTATTTTATTCCAAGGATGAAACTCTTCAATCCAGGCATCTTTTGAAAGCAAAACTCTTCCTCCTATTTCATACATTCTCATAGCCAAGTCCAAATCCCAAAACATAGACATAAAAGACCTGTCTATCCCCCCCAGCTCTTTCCACATTTTTTTAGTCATCAGGCCGGCTGCCGGCATAATCGGAGAATTCGGTTCTCTCACCCAATAACGAGCTGATTCTTCGGCTATGTCTTTTCCAAACAGGACATACCGGCAGGAAAGTATTATTTTTTCATCATTCAGCTCTTTGAAAGCCCGTAAAAGATTGTCCAATGCATGGGGTGAAAAAACACAGTCGTCCGCAAAAGGCATAATGTACTCTGAAGTCGCGTATCTTGCTGCTATTTCAACGCATTGAACAGGCTTTGTTTCAGAATAGATAAAATGACAGTTTTCAGGAAGCTTGAATTTGGGAGGGTTGTCTCCGACAAATATTACTTCAAAAGGAACATCATTTTTTTTCAATGACTTGTAGAGTCTCATCCAGAGATCAGGCCTCACCGCAGAGCTGAATAGACTTATAACAGGTTTCATACTACTTTTCCTTCTTCGTCTCTCATTGATATAATTGGGTTTTTAATCGGCCACCAGATTTTAAACCTGGGATCATCAAATTTATAAGTAAATTGCCGGTTCATCCCCTGGTAGTAGCAAGACTGTTTGTAATTGAAGACCGCGTTATCGGATAAAACCTGGTAAGCATGCCCGTGCTTAGGAGGGATTAAAAGCTGTCTTCCGTTTTCTCTGGTAAGTATAAAGTTCTGCCACTTTCCGAAATTAGGAGAGCTTTCGTCGCAGTTAACGACGACTATATAGAATTTCCCGAACAGACAGGTGACCAGCTTCCAGGTTCTATCGTCGCCGTGTATTCCTCTCAAAACATTCTTTGTTGACCAGGCATAATCATCTTCAAGGAACTGAACATCTTCGCCCAGTTCTTTTTTTATGGCTTCTTCATAATCCTGCTTATGGTAAAGCTGGGTATATGTGCCCCTGTGGTCTTCAAAGTGGTTAAGCTGAAACATCAGCACCCTTTCCAGCCCAGTTCTTGACGCTTGGATCATATGTTTTTAAAATAATTCTTTCTTTTTAAATATTCGTCCTGGTGCTGGACAAACCAGTCCCAGGTTTCCTTAAGCCCCTGGACTAAAGGGGTGGAAGGATCGTATCCGATTGTTTCTCTAGCTAAAGAAATATCCATTACTCTTCTTGGAAAACCGGAAGGCTTTGTGCTATCAAATACATACTTAAAATCTAAAAAACTATTCAAAGATTCCACCAATTCCTTGACTGAATATCCCTTGCCGGATCCTAAATTTACAAATCCTCCCTTGGTTCCGTGGTAGAGAGCCAGTATTATTCCTTCAGCGACATCCCTACTGTAAGCAAAATCCCTTATGGCTTTGCCGTCCCCCCAGACAACGACCGGATTTTCTTTATGAAGAATCCTGTACATCAAAGAAGGTATTACCATTGCGTTTTCAGGGTCAAAATTGTCTCCCGGCCCGTAGACATTGCATGGCCTCACAACGGCAAAATTCTCCATTCCATACTGTATCTTATACGAAGCAACCTGAAGTTCAGCCATTCTTTTCGCCCAGCCGGGAAACATATCCATAGGAGGACCCTCTAAGTTTTCGTCTTCTTTAAAAACTTCCGCAGAGCTGTAAGCTCCTATGGAACTTGTGTATACTGCCTTTTCCACATTATTTATCCTGCAGGCCTCAAGCATATTGGTATTCATCATCAGCAAAGGAACGAAAAAGCTTGCCGGCATTTTTTTGGTAACCTCTATGGATCCTTTTATGCCCGAAATATGGAATACGAAATCCATCCCCTTCGTAGCTTCCTTGCAAAAAGAGAGGTCAGTCAAATCTCCGTAAACATGCTCTGCTCTGTCATCTACGTTTATTCTGTCCAAAGAGACGATTTTAACAATTCCTCCCTGTTCCGCCAAAATATCAACCACCTGCCTTCCTATGAGGCCCGTGCCCCCTGTCACTAGGACTTTCTTTCCTCTAAAACTGTCTAAAATATCTTTTTGTATCATATCTTTTTTAATTGGTTTATTTTAAAATTTGAAATAGTAAGCCTCGATTTTACAAAATCCACAGGATTCATTTCTTCTGTTCCTTGAGACTCTGCAAAAGATTCTTTCTTATAAACAACGCCCGAAGAATCAAAGTATTCAGGAATGCTATATCCAAACCTGATCTTTTCCTTTTCTCTTTTTTCCCAAGAAGGGATGGACGAGCTCTGGTATTTGAACACTTCTTTTAAAATGTCTTCCTGAAACCTGATATTTCTCATTTTAAGATATTTCTCTACAAGAACCAACAGTTCTTGGTAAAAAGGATCTTTTTCTTTTATCAATAAAAGCAACGCTGCCTCATGTGGCTCAAAAAGCAGGTTTTCTGTGAAATCAAGGGTAATCAGATTCATTCTTCCGTCCAGAACAGCCTGCCTGCTTTCGTTTATCACCCCTATTGCTTTTTTTACTGCAGGAAAAGAATCTTTTTCTGAAATAATATATTCTATAAGGGCTGTAATGCTTACCGAAAATTCAGATTTCAAGTAGTTGAAGATAAAAAAGCAAAGCCGGAAATTATACATGGCAAGATAAGCATAAACGAAGGTAAAAGCTCTTTTCCAATCTTCAATGGGCAAGGTTGAATTCGCCACCACTATTTCCTCTGTTTCTGATATCCCCGAATTCAAATTCCATCTATGCCTCGGAATCCCTATGGGGCAGGTTTTTGTTTTAATCCCGTATCTTTTTACATATTCGGGCTCCGCCATCTTGGTAGCGTCCAGAAGCCTCAAAAGATAAACTACCAGAAAATGATTCCTGCGCCTGTCTAGGCATTTCTCAAGAGTCGCAAGAATCGTCTCGTAGCTGTCTTCGGGAAGCCCGAGAATAAGCTCCGTGTAAGTGCTGATTCCCCTTTCAGCAGACTCTTTTTTCAGCTCTTCAAATTCTAAAAAGTCCATATTGGTTCTTCCTATGGCTTCAAGAGTAGCGGGATTTAAGCTCTGCATGCTCATAGTAAGCTGGGTATGCACGCCTCCTTCTTTCAGCTTTTCAACTATTTGAAGCATTTTTTTATTTGAATTTTTGAGCCAGTTTATAATAAAATACTTGGGATACCCGGTTTTTCTTCCGGATTCGGCTATCATATCCACTATTTCCAAATCCTGGGGAAGAATTCCGAAGTTTGCGTCGGTTCCGAATATATACTCCATTTTGTTTTTAGCCATCCACTCAAGCTCTTTCCCCAGCTTCTCTTTTTTAAAGGGCATAATTCTAGAAAATTTGGAATTTCCCTGAACGCAGTAGGCGCAAGTGTATGGACATCCCCTATTAGTCTCCCATAAGGCGCCTGTTATTTTATCTGAATAACAAGCCATGATTTGGTCAAAAGTCCCGTCCAGAAAGGGTGAACCCAGCTCGTCCAAATTTCTTATATATTCCGGCTCTTTGGTTGAGATTCCTTCCTTGGATCTGAACGAAATTCCAGAAATTGAAGAAATTTCTTTTTTTCCTATCCGGCACAAAAGAATTTCAGAAAAAGGCCATTCTCCCATGCCATGGACTGCAATATCTATAAAAGGATAGTCTTCAAAGAAAGATTTTATCAGCTCTTTGTGGTTCGGAATCATCGGGCCTCCGAAAATAACCAGTCCTTTAGGGTTTGTATTTTTAAAATGCCTGGCTAGCTCCAGACTGTGCCTGAAATTCCAGCTATAGGCAGAAAATGCAGACACATCCGCCTTGGGACAATCTATATCTTTCCTTAATATTTGGATTTCAAAATCATAAGCATCCGCTATTTCAGGAATTTTCCTGGCATAAGAAACAAGCATCGCAGCCGAAAGCGGAAGGAAATTCTTCCATGAAGCAGACTGTATCTGATAAACCACGGCTTTTAATTTTTCTTTTTCCATACCATATATGTAAATCCTTCCATAAAAAGACTCCCGAAAAACAATCTTTTTACTTTCAATATCTCTATTTTCCCCCGGCTTTCAAGCTCTCTTAACCTAGGGAGATATCCTTCTGTATATCCTCTTTTTCTGTGGAATTTTACCGCAAGATAGTCAACAAGATTATTCTCGTCATAAACTTCAACGGTCGGCTCTATGTTAATGCACAGATCAAAGGGTTGTTTGAGAAGATATTCCAAAAAGGGTTCAAAATCGCTTGCAACCTGCTCCAAGGTTCCTGAAGTAAAAACGCAGCTGCCCGGTTTTATTCTCAAACTGTAATCTGGCTTTCTCATATTAAACAGAATTCCTTCCATTTTCCAGCCATATGCTTTTGCCAGCCTGTTAATCAGCTCTGGAGAAGAGGGCACAAAATCCATTCCGTAAAGATGTTTCTCGGGAAACATTTTTGCCATTGGAACTATGTTGTATCCTGATCCCGTTCCAAAATCATATATATTGTCGTAATTTTTCAGGTACTTTTCAAAAAGCCAGGCGCGGAAAACTGAAAAATAGTCGTTTTCAAAATTATGATCTGCAGGCATTATATACTGCTGGTTAAGCCTTATCGCCTGGTTGGGCCTGATGAACTTAGGCGTTATACTTGACAGGTCCTGGCTGTTTTTAAAGCTTTCCAAATTTTCATTCCAGCCCTTCTCCCACTGGCCTGTTCTTTCCGGAGCCCCTATGATTTGCGTATCGTTTTCTATTTTAAATAATATATGTTTTACGAGCTCGTCTTTCTCTTCCCCCTCAATAATCCTGTACCTAAAATCTGTCTCTTCTATGATTTTAACAGCAGACGGAGAAAGCTCTTCGGCTCCGAACGACTTCTTAAAATCTTCGACAGAAAGTTCCTTGTCAAAGGGCTTTGCGTTTTTGCTTGAAATCTTCAGTTTTATTCTAAGCCATGCCCTTGTTCCTGTTTCAAAAATCTGCCTGTCCTCTAGGGCAACTTTATTGAAGCTGATATTCCTGCTATTATCCGCCATTATTTCTGACAAGACAGATCCTATTCCGCCCGTCTTGCAGTTCTCTTCCATAGTTATTATCTGGTCGGAGCTGTCTATAATCTCAAGAATCTTCTTCTCATTCAAAGGATTAATCCTCAATAAATCAACAACTCCCATCCCTGATGTTTTTAAAGCTTCGTGGGTCATAAAACCCGTGCTTATAATATTAGTTTTCTCTAATTTTCTAATAATTTTTAACCCCGAGGAAAGATCTTCCCCCTCCTTATATATTTCACCTCCAAATCCTTTGTCCAATCTCACATAAGTGGGACCCTCGGCCATATACGAAGCTTGAGCTGAAAATTTAGCCGAGTACGCATCGGATGGATTAAAAATCGCTATTTCAGGAAGAGTTCTCATTACAGCTATGTCAGAAACCGCGTGGTGGGTCGGACCGTCAAATTCAAAAGACAACCCGGCCCCCGCTCCCACAATAACGACAGGCAGTTTCATGCTGCAAATATTGGATTTTATATTCTCGTAGCATCTCATTGCGATAAAGGGTATGAGGCAATAAATGAAAACTTTTTTTCCGGACAAAGCAAGGCCTGTAGCCAGAGAAACCATATTCTGCTCTGCCACTCCCGCGTTCACAAACCTGGAGGGAAAATCTCTCTTATATTTTTCCAGGCTAAAAGCATCGGCGTCAGCAGTTATAAAAACAACATTCTTGTTATTTTTGGCTATTTGATAAACCTCTTCAAAAAAAGCATCTCTTATATCCATAACTCTTTTTTGGCAGATTCCAGATCCTCCCGTTTTAGCGCGGAACTGTGCCATTTTAAATTATTTTCCATGAAAGAAACTCCCTTTCCTTTTATAGTATCAGCTATTATCATCAAGGGATGATCTGGCTTTTCAGAAAGAGCTTTTAACAGCTCCTTGAAAGAATGACCGTCCACTGTCTTGCACTCCCACCCTGAAGCCCTTATTTTTTCTTCAAGCTTATCCTCTATTTTTTCTGTGACCGAAAGTCTGTTCCTGTCTATTATTCCAACCAAGTTTTTGACCTGCTTTTTCCCTGCGAACATAATTGATTCCCAAATGGATCCTTCTTCGCATTCTCCGTCTCCGACTAAAGCAAACGATCTGTAGTTGTTGCCGTCTATTTCCGCAGATAAAGCCATTCCGCAGGCAACCCCTATGGCATGCCCCAAGGATCCTGTATTGTATTCCACTCCCGGAGTATTTAGATTAAGCTGAACGCCCAAGCTTGATCCATTTTTCCCGTAGCTTTGGATTCTGGAAGGTTCAAAAAATCCAATGTCAGCAAGAATATGATATAAGGCCAAAGAAGCATGGCCTTTTCCCAAAACAAACCTGTCCCTGCCGTCCCATTTTGGATTTTTAGGATCTACTTTCAAAATATTCCCGTAGTAAAGAGCAACTAAAATATCCGTGCAGGAGAATATCCCGCCTATATGCTCCCCCTTTTTTGTCCGGGCAGCAGTTTCTAAAACTTGACTTCTGACCCATCGGGCTTTTTCTTCCAATGTCATATTTGCTTTATAGGTTCTATTATCTTCTGGCAGTTGTCCGAAACAACCTCTATAAATACAGGACCTTTTTTATTTAATATTTCTGTTATTTTGCCGTCAACCTCTTCATAATTTTGGATGGACTCGTAAGGAAGTTCAAAAGCATCTGCTATTTTTTTAAAATTAAGGCCTTCGGCCTGGCCGGACCCCACGTGCCTTCCTCCGCAAAGGGCATCCTGGGTGTTTCTTATAGAAACATACCCTCCGTTGTTTATGACAAACAACTTTATATCCAGCCCGCAGGAAGACATTGTTTTGAGCTCTTGTATATTCAGTTCAAGAGAACCGTCTCCTGTAATCGCAAGTATTTGTCTAGAAGGATCGGCACTTGCCGATCCTATGGCTAAGGGAATGGCAAGCCCCATAGAAGCAAAAGCTCCCGATGTTATTTCCCTCTGCCCTTTTTCAAATCTCAAAGCCTGGCCTGTTACATAATAGGAAGAGCCAGCATCCGAAACAAAAACACTATTTTCTTTTGACAAGGCATCCAACCGGCTTACAAAATAGTAAAGATCTATCGGGTTTCTGGCAGGGCCAGCCAGAGGATAGCTTTCTTTATAACCTTGGCAATCCTTTAGCCAGTCCGAAGCATCAACTTTTACATCTTCTTTCAAAAGGCCTTCAATAAATTCCTTTACATCCGAATTTATTTGGAGGTCAACTCTAATGCTGGGCTTTTTTAGTTCTGCTTCATCTATATCCACCATTATAATCTTGGCGGATTCAGAAAGAGCGTCGCTCACGAAAGGAACAGCCAGTCTGCTCCCCAGGCTCAAAATCAAATCGCTCTTGCTCATTATAAGTTTTGTATATCTTAATCCTTTCATCCCTCCATGCCCCAAATTATACCTGTAAGAAAAAGGAAGCATATCCTGGCCAAGCCTTGATAGAATAACTGGGATTTTAAGCTTCTCTATCAAATTTTTGAATTCATCCAAGGATTTTGCAATCCTTATCCCCTGGCCGGCTATTATCAAGGGCCTTTTTGATTCAGCCAAAAGCATTACTGCTTCTTTCAACTTATTTTTATCCAAATCTTTTTCGGAAGCTTCAGGATTCCAACCCTCAAGCATTTTTTCGTCTATAATGCTGGACTGCACATCCAAAGGAATATCCAGCCACACAGGCCCAGGCCTTCCGGATTTTGCAAGATAAACTGCTTTTTCTAAATGATATCGTATGCTATCAGGGTCCTCCACCATTTGAGCATATTTCGTCAAAGAATTAACGATCGGAATTATATCAATTTCCTGGATTCCTAAGCTTCTCAAGTTTTTGATATTAGCTTTGTGGCAGGTATGCTTCTTATCTACTTGGCCTGAAATAACAAGAACAGGAGCAGAATCCACCCATGCTTCGCTTAACCCAGAAACAGCATTTGTCCCGCCTGGACCTGAAGTAATGCAAGCAACTCCTAATTTTCCTGTCAATCTGGCATAGGATTCGGCCATCATAGGAGCTGTAGCTTCGTTTCTTACGCAGATAAAATCCAAATTCTTTCCGGCTATGCTGTCGTCAAGATAAACAGACCCGCTTCCCGAAAGCATAAAAATCTTTTTGACTCCCTGCCTGGCTATAAAATCAGCTATATAATCTGAAACTTTCATCATATCTTTTTATGAAAATCTTCCATTTTGCTTAAAGCTTCTTCTATCTCCTTTTTTTCTGTACTTGCATAGCAGAACCTTGCATATCCTTCCCCGAAACTGCCGAAACAATTTCCCGAAACAGCTGCTATGCCTGAATTCTCCAACAGTTCTTCACAATATCTGGCCGAATCCATCCCCGTTCCCTTTATATTGCAAAAAGCGTAGAAAGCTCCTTCGGGCATTACGCACGAAAGGCCTTTTATCCTGTTCAGTCCTCCTATCAGAAGATTTCTTCTTTCATTTAATTCCTGAATTCTTTTTCCTAAAAAACTGTGATCTCCTTCAAGGGCCGCCTTGCCTCCCAACTGGGTAAAGGCAGGCAAGCAGGACATTATGGTTTCCAGAAGAAGGCCCATCTTTCTTATAAATGATTCTGGACCTATGGCGAACCCCAGCCTCCAGCCGGACATAGAATAAATCTTTGAAAGACTTCCCAAGACGATGGTTCTTTCTTTGCATTTGTCCCTCAAACTCGGAGAAAAATGATTTTTCCCTCCATAAATTATTTTTGAATAAACTTCATCCGAGAGAAGATAGACATCCGAATGCTCTGCAATTTCGGCCGTTTTAAAAACTTCTTCTTCTGTCATAACAGAGCCCGTCGGATTCTGGGGCGTATTCATGATTATGAGGCGGGTCTTGTCTGTAATCTTTTCTACTATATCATCAGGATTCATCCTAAAGCTGTTTTCTTCTTTCAGCCGGACAGGGACAGGAACAAACCCATTGTATTTTATAACCGAGTAATAAGTGGGGAAGCCCGGGCCGGGAAGAATTATCTCCTCTCCCGGATCTGCTGCGCATCTTGCAGTAAAGTCAATCAAAGCATTGGCCGGGCAGATCAAAACCTGATTCAGGTCCGGCTTGAAGCCCAGGTCTCTTTCTGCATAATTTGCCACTGCCTCTCTTAATTCTCTTAACCCCATTGAATTTGTATAATGGGTGAGCTTTTGATCCAGGGCTTTTTTTGCCGCCTCAAGAACATGATCCGGAGAATCAAAATTAGGATCCCCGAGTTCAAAATGAATAACCTTTTTCCCCTCCCTTTCCATATCTTGGGCTCTGGATAAAAGTCCAAACATGGGCTGGCCTAAAAGATTTTCTGCTATTTTTGATAAATGTTTCATATGTTTATTTCCATCTTCCCTTAGGGCCTTGGGAGACAGTAAGAATATGCTTATTTTCAAACGCCTGCACTGGCTGGAGTCTTTTTTTCAACAAAGCTCCTCTGTCTTCCCTGTCGTCAATACAATGAATAAGCTCCGGAGGGATATCTTTTGCATCTTCTTTTTTAACTACCCATAAGCTTTCCAGGAGGGGCCTGTCAACAGGAATTCCATATTCCATAAACAAACGTGGCCTCTTTTTTTCCTCGTTTCTCTCCAAAAAGAGGATTATCTTGATTAAAAAAACTTTAAGGCGGGGAAACATGGCAAGTACTTTGCTTGCAAAACTTGGCTTATTTTTCCAATAAGATTTAGAAGGATGGAATTCTTCAGCTTTGACATCTTTTGAAAGAACGACCCTGCCTCCTATTTCATAAACCCTCATAACAATGTCAGCATCCCAGAATAAAGCCACAAATCGCTTGTCTATTCCGCCGATTCTTTCCCAGACTTCTTTTTTCATAAATCCGCTTAGAGCCATTAGAGGAGAGTTATGGTTATCAACCCAATAATAGCCACACTCCCCTGCAATATCCTTTCCTTCCAGAACATATCGGCAAGAAAGAACCGCTTTGTCGTCATTCAGTTCCCTGAATTCTCTGTAAAGATTATCCAAAGCGTGCGGAGAAAAGACAACATCATCCGCAAAATTCATTATGTATTCGCCCTGGGCATAGCGGGCCCCTATTTCAAGGCATTGGACGGGCTTTGTTTCAGAATATATGAAATGGCAGTTTTCAGGAAGCTTAAACTGGGGTATTTTATTTCCCACAAAGATCATCTCAAAAGGAATCTTATTTCCAGCCAAAGATTCATATGTCTTCATCCAAAGCTCGGGTCTCACCGCAGAGCTAAATAAACTTATAATTGGTTTTTCCATAATTAAAAGCTGCTGCTTTCCCCGCCGTCTGCAGGTATACAAGCGCCGTTCACAAGGCTTGCTTCTTTAGACACAAGAAAAGCTACTATGCTGGCTACTTCTTCTGGATTTCCCATTCGGCCTAAAGGGAAATCTCTGTCTAGGGCTTTCTTAAATTCGTCAGGATTTTCTTTCTGCTCCTTTTCCCATCCTGTGCCCAGAATCATTATTGCTCCTGGAGCTACGCTGTTGAAGGTAATTCCGTCTCTGGCTAAATCATGGTTCATAGCCAATGTTTTCATCATGCTTATTTCCGCCGCCTTGGCCATATTAAACCAAGGCCTCCCTCCTCCTTCCCGCCCCAATTTTGAGGCTATTGTTATTACTCTTCCCCATTTTTGGCTTCTCATAAAAGGAATCGCTTTAACCGTAAATCTAATAGCCGCTAAAGCGTTTTTTTCGTAAACATCAGTCCAGACCTGCTCGTCCGTTTCTTCTACTACCGAGCTTCCCCAACGCCCCCCTCCTCCTACATTATTTACAAGAATATGGATTGTTTTCCATTTCTCAATTACTTTTTGAAAAGCATTTTCTATATCATTTTTTTTAAGCGCATCGGCCTCCAACCCCAAAGACTCTACTCCTCTTTTTTTTATTTCTTCTTCTGCTTCTTTGGCTCTTTCAGGATCAATGTCGCACACAGCCACGTTGCATCCTTCTTCTGCGAGTTTCTTTGCTATAGCAAGGCCGATACCGTGGCCCCCTCCTGTAACTAAGGCATATTTTCCCTTTATTTCCAAATTCATATTTTTTTGGGTTGCCAGATTATTAATGTAAATCCTTCCATAAAAAGACTGCCGAAAAACAGTCTTTTTATCTTAAGTATTTCTATTTTTCCCTCTTTTTCAAGTTCTTTCAGCCGCGGAAGAAGGCCTTCCGTATACCCTCTTTTTCTGTGAAATCTCGCCGCCAGATAATCAAAAAGAATATTCTCATCGTATTCTTCAACTATAGGCTCTGAATGAATACATAAAGAAAAAGGATTCTTAAAAAGATACTGCAGGAATGGCTCAAAATCGCTGGCAAGCTGTTCCATTGTTCCTGCGGTGAATACAGCAGAACCCGGCTTTATCTTGTAGCTTTCATCCGGATGGCGCATATCAAAGAGCATTCCTTCTATTTTAAGATTAAATTTCTTGGCTATTTGGTTAATAAGCTCGGGGGAAGAAGGAACAAAATCCGACCCGTAAATGTTTTTTTCTGGATACATCTTTGCCAGAGGAACTAAATTAAACCCGGATCCTGCTCCAAATTCATAAATATCATTAAAATCCTTAAAATATTTCGTAAAAAGCCAGCATCTGAAAACACTGAAATAATCGTGCTCAAAATTTGAATTAGAGGGCATTATATACTCCCCCATAAATCTTATCGGCTGATTCGGCCTGATAAATTTGGGAATAAGCTTTCCGATCTCTCCTCCGCTTTTTAAAAACTCTTGGAGGTTTTCATTCCACCCCTTCTCCCATTGGTCTGTCCTCTCGGGAGCTCCTATCACCTGCCTATCTGTTTCCAATTTTTTCAAAACACTCAAAAAAACATCGTCCCTTTCTTTTCCCTTTATTATTCTGTATTTAAAATCGCTCTGCTTGATTATCTCCCTGCATTCCTGGCCTATATCCTCTACGGTCGTTCCAAATGATTCTGCAAAATCTTCCACGGAAACCTCTCTGTCAAAATTATTTTCCATATTTTTATATGATATTTTTAATTTGTTTTATTATGCTTTCTGCGTCCAGGCCTTCTTCTTTACACATATATCTTTTGTCGCCGTAGCAGAAACATTCTTTGTCTTTGATTCCAAACCTTTTAAATTTTGCAGTGATCCCATAATCGCACAATAAGTCGCAAATAGAAGTTCCGACTCCTCCGTAAGACAAGTGATCCTCTATAGCTACTACTATTCTGGCTTTCTTGAGAATTTCTGATAACAAGGCTTCGTTAAGCGGCTTAATCCTGTACAGATCAATCAGTCCTGCGTTGATTTTATCCGCTACTTCCAAAGCAGTATGCGTCATGGATCCTGAAGAGATAATTATTGTGTCTTCTCCCTCTCTTAACAGGGAAAATCCTGCGTCAAAATTTTCTTTTTCGTACAAAAAAGGAGAAACTCCTTTGTCAAAACGCAAGTAAGAAGGTCCTGAAATCCTGCAGCATAAATCTACAAATGAAGACGCCTGAACAGGATCTGAAGCAGATAAAATAGTCATGCCGGGAATTCCTTTCATTATGGAAATATCCTGGATTGAATGATGAGTAGGGCCGTCTGATTCGTAAGAATACCCTCCTCCTATTCCGATTATTGAAACAGGAAGATTCATTATTCCTATGTCAATTTTTATCTGCTCGTAGCATCTTGCCGTAATAAAGCATGCTATGGCATGAACAAACACTTTTTTCCCGCCCAAAGCAAGACCGGAGGCTACGCTTATCAAATTTTGCTCTGCAGGCCCCGCGTTTATTATCTGATCGGGTATGTTTTCCTTAAACTTCTCAAAGCTTTTGGCGCCCTGATCCCCCAAAAGCAGGATTATATTCTTGTCTTTCAGGGCAACAGAATAAAGACTGTCAAAAACAGCATCTCTCATGTCCTGCTCTTTAATTGCAGTTTTATTTTCCATATTCTAATTCAATCCTGGCTTTTTCCAAAAGCTCTCCTTTTGGAACGCCATGATGCCAATGAAAATCATTTTCCATAAAAGAAACTCCCTTGCCTTTTATCGTATTTGCAACAATGGCCAGGGGCCTTCCGCTATTTCTAGAATGAATATCCGATAAAACCGAAAATATTTCGTTAAAGTTATGCCCTGATATTTCTCTTGTATCCCATCCAAAGCCTTCCCATTTTTCTTTCAAGGGAGATATTCCTGAATATTCTTGGGTTGGACAAGTGGCCCCCACTTTGTTGTTGTCTATTATGGCTACAAGGTTATCAAGATTTCTGGCTGAAGCGAAGTTTGCCGCCTCCCAAACAGATCCTTCGCAACATTCTCCGTCTCCCAGCAGAACAAGGACGGAAAAAGGCTTTTTATCAAGCTTTGCTGAAAGAGCAAGGCCCGATCCTATGCCTAAACCGTGTCCCAAAGATCCTGACGAAACCTCTACTCCCGGAATGCGGTGGTCCGGATGCCCTCCCAGTATAGAGCCGTTTCTGCCATAATTTTTAAGCTTTTCCGGGCTGAAGAATCCCAGATCGGAAAGCACCGAATATAGGGTAAGGCAGGCATGCCCTTTGCTTAAAATAAACCTGTCCCTTCCTTCCATATCGGGATTTTCAGGAGAAAAATTCATTATTTTTCCGTAATACAATGCTGTTATAATCTCAACGCAGGAAAAAGCTCCCCCCAAATGGGCCTTTCCGGCTAAAACCGCCGTTTCCAAAATTTGCCTGCGGATCCAATTTGATTTTTCCTTTAAGTCCATTTTCCTTTGGGCCCCTGCGAGACCGTTAAAAAATGCTCTTCTTTAAATGGTTCTACAGTATGCAATCTTTTTTTTGAAAGTTTCCCCCTCCCTTCCTTTTCGCAGTAAAATTCACTCAAGGATTCTCCCACCCAGAAGCTGTCTAAAAGTGGCCTATCCAAGCTCACTCCGTATTGCGAAAAAAGGCGGGCAGGTGGAACTTTCGGCTTTGAAATTTTATGATAGCCCCAGGCCACAACCTTATATATCAAGGGATTTTTCAGTATAGGAAACTTTCTTTTTAAAACCTCCCTGCCCGTTAACTCCTCTACATAAGCATCCTTGGCAAAGACCAACCTGCCCCCTATTTCATACATCCTCATAGCTATATCAAGATCCCAATACAGAGCAATAAATCTTTTGTCTATTCCGCCTATTTTTTCCCAAACTCTTTTTTTCATTAAACTTCCTGCTGGCATTCTAGGAGAGCTTTTTTCATCAGTCCAATAATAGCCATGCTTGTCGGTAAGATCCTCCCCCTCAAAAACAAACCTGCAGGAAACCATAGCTTTCTCGTCATTCATCTTTATAAATTCTTCGTATAGCTTGTCCAGGGCATGGGGAGAAAAAACGCAATCGTCTCCAAAGTGCATTATCAAATCTCCCGTTGAATAACGGGCTCCTATCTCAAAACATTGGGCTGGCTTTGTTTTAGAGTATATAAAATGGCAGTTTTCGGGCATTTCAAATTCCGGAGGATTATTCCCCACAAAAATCATTTCAAAGGGAATTTCATTTGAAGACAAAGAATTATAAATCCTCATCCACAATTCAGGACGAATGGTTGAACCGAACAAGCTTATAATAGGACTTCTAGCCATTTTTGGTTGGTTCCCAGGCACAGAAGCAATAGCCGTCATGAAAAAGATTGCCCAAGCCCGTCTTTTTTATTTTTATTATATTTATTTTTCCTTTTGACTCCAGGTCTTTTAAAGCGGAAATAAAATTTCCCAGATATCCTCTCTTTTTATGAAATTCCAATCCTAAATAATCCACCAGAGAATTTTGATCATACAGCTCTTTAAGAGGCTCCATATGGACGCATACTTTGAAATTTTTTCTGCAAAGATATTCAAGAAAAGGCATGAAATTTTCGCCTAATTGTTCAAACCCTCCCATTGTCAAACAAGCTCCGCCTTCTTTTATTTCAAGCCCTTCGTCCGGAGAAAACATATCAAACACATGGCCTTTCATATTCCAATTATAATTTTCCGCCATTTTATCCACTATTATTTTAGAAGATTCCGACCAGTCCAATCCGTGAAGCTCTTTGTCTGGAAAAAGCTCTGCTAAAATAGGAAGGTTGTATCCCGATCCTGATCCAAATTCATAAATAGCTGAAGCGTCTTTGAAGTAATTCTCAAAAAGCCAGGTTCTGAAAACAAGATACCAATTGACTTCAAAGTCAGAATCTAGGGGCATAACATAGTCCCCCGAAAATCTTATTGATTGATCTTGTTTTATATATTTTGGAACGAGCATTTTTAAATCGCATCCTTTGCCAACAAAATCTTTCAAATTTTCCGACCATCCCTTTTCCCAAGAGTCTTTTCTTTCTTTCCCTGAAAAAGAAAGATTTTTAGAGTTTAGTCTTTCTATCACCTTTAAAATCACTGCGTCCCGCTCTTTCTCGTCCAGCTTTCTATACCTGAAATCAAACTTTTCTATAAGTTTCCGGCAGTTTTCCGAAACCTCCCCCAAAATAGAGGAAAAATCCAAATTGTAAACAGTATTGTTCATTCCACTACAAAATAAGAGGTTCTGGACGCATATCTGAATCTCTTAAGCTTTATATTATTCAATCCGAAAACTTCTTTTACCGCAGCTGTTTCTCCGGGCGAGTCATGGTCATTCAGTTCATCAAACCCCAGCACGCTTCCTTTTATCAAATGCGGTTTTATCGCTTCAAGGCATTTTTTAGTCGGCTCATATATATCAAAATCAAAATAAGCGAGACTTATTATTGTTTCAGGATACTTTTTCAGATACTCGTCTATTGTCTGGACAGCGTCTCCTGGAACTACTTCAAACTTTTTAATATGAGAAAGGGGATTGTCTTTTTCCTGAAATTCCATTACTTTCTCCAAATAAGCTGTGTAATTTTCGGGCAGTCCCAAGTTTCCCTGGAACATAAGATTTGAATTGCTGTCTTTTTCTGATATGGAGGGAAAACCCGTGAAAGTGTCAAATCCGACAATCTTTCTGTGGCGGTTGAATGGCTCATATATTCCCCTTAAGCTGGCAAACAAAGCCATATTCTGCCCCCACCAAGTTCCGAATTCAACAACAATACCCTGGGTGTCAATTATCTTTTTGTATATATGATCCATAAAAAGAATCCTTGCAAGATTTTTTGAATTTAAAAAAAGTCCTAAGTTAGAAAGTATTTGATCATCCGGAATCGGACAGCTTCTAAAATGCTCTGCGAACTGGCCTCTTGCTTTTGATTCTTCTTCGCTGTTGTAAAATTTTGGTATATTTTGCATATTAATTTATTAAAGTTTTTTTCTAATATATGCCGGAATCGGCTTTTGTCCATTATGCGCGATAACCCAAGCCCAATAGCGTATCCTTCCCTCCACTAAAGAATACCCTCCCTTTCCGTCCGATATTAGTCTTACCGGCTTTATATCTTCTTCAGGATGTTCCGAAAAATACAGGGCTAGGTCAGAAGGGCTTGGAATAAAACCCAGTTTATTTTCCAGGGCCTCGCTTTTTGTCCTGTAAACCATCCTGTTGCTCTGGCCATCGGGGCTTACCTCTATCTTATCTACCGGCGCATAGGTTGGTTTTCTGCTATAAAGAGAGCTTATCGTTTCAAAATCTTCTTTTGAAATTTTAAATCCAGAAGCTCCGGCATTTTCTTCAATATGCTTTTCAGAAACTGTGGGAATGGCGATTACCGTAGGATGCATAGTTAGCCAGTTCAGGGCTATCTGGGCAGAAGTCCTATCGTATTTTTCAGCTATTGCATTAAAAACCTTTGTTTTTTCTTCGTCATCGTCCGGTATAATTCTCCCCTGGTCCAAAGGGCTGCACGCTATTGTTATTATCTTTTTTTCTTCGCAATAAGGAAGAATCTTGTCTTCAATAAAATGATCAAATAAATTGTATTCTGTCTGGAAAGAAGAAATTTCTCCGAGGATTTCTGCTTCTTTCAGCTGTCCAAGATAAAAGTTGCCCACCCCTATATATCTTATTTTCCCTTGCTCTTTTAGCATTTTAAGCCCCTCCATGGTTTCTTCCATATTTACTTTAGGATTGTGCCAATGGAACTGATATATATCTATATAATCTGTTTGGAGTCTTTTCAGACTTCCTTCGGCAGCTTTTATAACATCTTTATATGAACTATGATCTGAAGCAAATTTACTGCAGATAATAACCTTCTCCCTCAATCCCTTGATTGCTTTTCCGACAATTATCTCTGAATTCCCCTTATCGTAGCTTTCTGCCGTATCAATTAAATTCATGCCAAGGACTATCCCTTTTTTAAGCGTAGCAACATGGCTTTCATTCCAGGGATAATCTCCCATGCCCATTCCTACAGCCGGAAAATTTAGATTAAAATGGTCCCTTAAATTTGTTTTCATAGCTGTAAAATTCTTCTTCAGAAAGATCAGCCGGGGAAAGGCCCAGCATTTCTTCGGCCGTTCTTATTATTTTTTCTGCGTTGGGATAAAACTCGTTTTCAAGATGTCTCGCCGTAGGACAATGAATGTGGGAAAATCCTATTCTTTTTACGGGAAACTTAAGCTTCCCAAAGCATTTTTCTGAAACCCTAGCAGCTACTTCAGAACCAAATCCGCAGTCAATCCAGTCATTGTCGGCTACAATGCATCTTCCGGTTTTTTCAACCGATCTAATAATCATTTCGTCGTTAAAAGGAGCTATGGTTCTAGGATCTATAATTTCCGCTTCTATGCCTCTTTTTTTAAGAACTTCTGCCGCTTTTAATGCTTCTACATTCATCCAAGAAACAGCGACTATGGTAAGATCTTTCCCCTCTCTCAATATATTAGGAAGGCCTATTGGTATTTCAAATAAATTTTCGGGCACCTCTTCTTCCTGATAGTAAAGCCATCTGTGTTCCATTACTATAACCGGATTATCGTCCCTTATGGCCGAAACAAGGAGGCCTTTGGCGTCTTTGGCCGTGGTAGGAAGAACAACTTTTAGCCCTGGAATATGAGCAAAAACAGAATACATGCTTTTTGAATGCTGGAATCCCTGCCCCCATCCTCTTCCTATAACAGCCCTTATAGTGAGAGGGACTTTCATTTTCCCTGCAGATCCGTATCTCCAGCTTGAAATAATATTAGCCAACTGATTCATCGCCAGAAGCATAAAATCAACCCTTTCATGAATGTGCACCGGCCTCAATCCGTTTAAAGAAGCGCCCAGTCCAAAGCCAGTCATTGCATCTTCTGAAATCGGGGTGTCAAAACATCTTTCCTCTCCGAACTTCTCCACCAGATTCTCGGTCGTTCCAAATATTCTTTTCACGTCAGGAACCCCGATTCCATAAACAAAAACACTCGGGTCTCTTTCCATCTCCTGAATCAAAGCTTCGTTTATCGCTTGTTTATAGCTTATCTTTCTCATAAAAAATATCTTTATGCGCTTCTTCTTTTCCGGCAAAAGGAGCTGATTCCGCCAGAGATATGCTTTTTTCTATCTGTTCATCCTGCTCTTTTTCTATTCTAACCGCGTCTTCTTCTGAAACTCTTTTTCTTAATAATTCCACGGGGTCTTTCTTCCTCCATTCTTCAAACTCTTCTTTTGGGCGATATTCGTCAAAATATTGGTTGACTCCAACATGTTCTAAATATCTGTAGTAGTTAAAATGCAAAAAACAGGGCATTCTGTTCTCTTTCATTATATCCAAAGCTTTCTTTGTTGTATTATAAACAACTTCTGCATCCACGCCCTCTTCTTCAAAAACATTGCATCTGAATTTGGATGCTATTTCTGAAATTGATTCGTACCCATGCCTCTTGGATATGGGCGTATTTTTGGCGAAACCGTTGTCTTCGCAGATAAATAAAATAGGAAGCTCCATAAGGCAGGCGATATTTATGCTTTCCCAAAAACACCCTTCTTCAATAGCCCCGTCTCCGAAGAATATAGCTGTTATTTTATTGTTTTTAATCCTTTTATTGGCAAAAGCGGCTCCCACAGCCACTGATATCCCTCCCGAAACAATAGCCAATGTGCTCATAAGGCCGTTTTCAGGAGAATTAAGATGCATTGATCCTGCCTTTCCTTTTGATCCTCCGGTCGCCTTGCCGAACATTTCAGCAAAGAATTCGTCTGTTTCTCCTGTTTTGGAAAGATACAAGGCATGGCTTCTGCAGCTTCCCAAAACCTGATCTTCTTTATTTAATGCTTGGCACACTCCAGCCGAAATCGCCTCTCCGCCCATAGACATATGCATAGGAGTCTTCATTTTGTCTTCAGGATAAAGCTGGCAGATTCTTTCTTCGGCTTTTCTGATCAAATAAACCTTTTTGTATAAATCCAGAATTGTCATTTGCTTAAATAATTCCTCCAATAATTAAGAATATCTTTTAAAGTGTCATCAAACTTAATTTCTGCTTCCCAGCCAGTTTCTTTCTTGAACTTGTCCGTGCAAGGAATCTGCAAAGTAACATCAGACGGCCTTAATCTTTCAGGGTCCTGCTCCACTCTTATATCCTTGACTGTAGAAAGAGCCAGGAGTTTCTGCAACATCTCTTTTACAGTCATGGTTTCAACGCCTCCCACATTATATACTTCTCCGGGGGTGCATTTTTCGGGTAAAATCCAGTATGCCCTTACAGCATCTTTCACGTCTAGAAAAGTCCTTATGCTTTCAAGATTTCCCACTTTAACAACCGGATCTTTTAGCCCTGCTTCTATTTCAGCTATCTGCTTTGCAAAGGTTGATTCAACGAAGACTTCGCCCCTCCTTGGACCAGTATTGTGGACAATATTGCCTCCAATCCCCGCGTGAAACCAATGATTTTCGGTTTCAAGATCCCAGACTTCGCCAGAATATTGCAATTCTGTTATTTTTACAATATCGTTATCTCCTTTCAATAAATGTCTTCCTCTATTGGTTTTCAGTTGAGAAAGACATCTGATTTCAAAATATCTTTTTTCATCTCTATGCTCTACAATAATTCTGTATTTACAGTTCAATGCGGTTTCTATAATAAAACAAATTCCTAATGCTAAAATAGGTGATTTTGTTTTAAATCTGTAAAACTTGCTTTTTACTTTATTTCTCAAGTCTCCGTCTCCGTCATTATAGCCAGAAAGAAAAGCTAATTTAGATTTTTTATCGGCATTAAGAATAATTTGAGGAATTTTTTTATTTTTATCGACAGCATAACAATCTTGATAAAAACGTTTAGCAATATAAAAAGGTTTTCTTAAATATAATCTGTAAACGCCGCCTTCCCCTGGGATTATCTTACTATCAATTGCTAAATTTTTAATCAAAATATTTTGAGCTTTTTTTAATTTACTTTCGTCTTTATTGTCAATGTGCATCCGGCCGCCGCTCACACAGCCTTCCGCGACAAAAAAACCATACAACCAAGCAACTTCTTCGTTCACGGAAGTAATTTCTATTTTAGGAAAAAATGTCAATTTAATTTTATTTCCGATTTTTAACTCTCCTGCCTTTACTTCCATGCCAGATTCGTCTATCAAAGAATGATTGTCTGTGGCATCTATCACTCCTCCGCGGCAAGCCACTTCTAGCATTTTAACACCATTAATCGGATGGCAAGATATATGCTTAATCTTTATCCAATTTCCGTCATTCCATACCTCCATGCTATTTCTATTCAAGTCCCAAACTTGTGTACCATCCTTTAACAATGTTCCAGAAAGATAGCCACCCCTTTTTAACGGAGACCTGATCTCTGAAATATATTTTATATCTATCAACCCGCTTATAGAGTCTCTTAAAATAATAGGCGTCCATTTGCTTACGCTATGCGTAAAAAGTCTTGTTCTTATAGTTCTTATCTTCCAGGACAGCCAGTATTGCAATCCGAGCATATCTTCTGCCACCTTGCTCACAGCATAAGGGGAGGCCGGACGAAAAGGATTCTCCTCTTTGATCGGAGTCTCCCCTTCTTTTACCTGCCCGTAGACTTCCGAAGAAGAACAGATATGCACCACAGGATCGTACCCCGAACCTAACTTTAACTTTTTGACTGCCTCCAAAAGATTAGCTGTCCCTATGACATTGGACTGCAGAGTGGCTATGGGGGCCTGAAAACTAAAGTCAACATAAGATTGGGCCGCCAGATGAAAAATAACATCCGGCCTGTGCTTTTCCAGCATTGACTGCAAAGAAGAAAGATCAACCAAGTCTCCCTGACAAAGAGTGATTTTCCCTAAACAGTGTTTTATATTCTCTTTCGGAGACCTCCACCGAACCAGCCCTACAATCTGAACTTCGGGATGATTTTCCAATATGAAATCCGCCAAATGGCTTCCTACAAAACCGGTTATTCCTGTTATTAAAACTTTTTTTATCATAATTTTTCGGTCTGCCATTCCAAAAGGGGGCGGATGGCTCCCAAATGCTGGCCGGGCATATAAATTATTCTTTCTTCTGAATTTTCTTCGTAGATCCTGAAAAAAACCGCAGGCTCTGCTATAGCATCCGCAGGCATTGAAATATCGGAACTCAAATAAGCATTTACCGTATAAGTACCCTCGTTCAAAAGATTGGCGGGTATTCTGCAGGAGCATTTATAAAGGCCGGGTGCATATTCTTTTTTTCCCCACTTTTTATCGTGCAGATTAGTAGCATAAAACACTAAGCTTCCAAACTGGTTATAAATATGGAAAACGGGGTTCATCTTTGATTTTTTAAGGCACCAAAATTCAAATTGGACGATAACAGGATCTTCTTTCTTTATATTTTGAGACACCTCTCCTTTTTCATTGACAGCTTTCACAGATTTGAACTTAAGAGTATCCGATCCCGGAGCATCCTCCAAACTCCATGAAATTTGGCTTGAAGACCCTCCGTCAAGTGAAAGATATTCATTTACCACTTCATCAGTCCTGCCCTGTTTTTTAATCTTCCCCTGGCTCAATAATATGGCTTTATTGCATAAAGAAGACACTGCAGACATATTGTGGCTTACAAACAGCACCGTTCTCCCTCCTTTTGCCACGCCCTCCATTCTTTTAAGGCATTTTTTCTGAAAAGCAGTATCGCCGACTGCCAAAACCTCGTCTATTATAAGAATTTCGGGCTCTAAATGGGCAGCCACCGAAAAGGCCAGCCGGACATACATCCCGCTTGAATATCTCTTTACGGGAGTGTCTAGAAACTGCCCGATTTCAGCAAATTCCACTATCTCATCAAATTTGGATTCTATTTCTTTTTTAGTCATGCCCAGTATGGCTCCATTCAGATAAACATTCTCCCTGCCGGTAAGTTCAGGATGAAATCCTGTTCCGACTTCAAGAAGACTTCTGACCCGCCCCCGGATCACAGCCCTCCCTTCTGTGGGCGGAGTAATTCTAGAAAGTATTTTTAAAAGCGTGCTTTTTCCGGCTCCATTAAGCCCTATTATCCCAAGGACTTCTCCTTCTTCAACCGAAAAATTCACCCCGTCCAAAGCCCAAAAGTTTCCCTTGCTCCGGTTTTTGATCCAATCTTTTGGATTTCTTATAAAATTAGAAATGTCTTCCCTCAAAGAAAAATACGCTTCCTTTCTTAACCCTATGCGATAACTCTTTGAAAGATTTTCAACCTCAATGACTTTCATATAAGGTCAGCGAAGAACATTTCTGTCCTGCGAAAATAAATAATGCCCGCAAAGAATAAAACAATGCCAATCAGGGCTGATGTTCCTAAAAGACTCCAGTTGATCGCTCCCGTCCCCAAAAGGCCGGCTCTCATTGTTTCTATGACTCCTGACATTGGATTCAAATACCAAAGCCATTGGTATCTTCCTAAAATGCTAGTCGGGTATATGACCGGCGTTATAAAAATAAGAAGCTGGAGAAAAAAAGGCAAAGCATATCTCACATCCCTGTATTTTACGTTAATAGCAGCCAGCATTAATCCCAATCCCGAAAAAGAAAGAAATGTTATTACAAGACAGGGAATTACCAGAATTATACCCAAAAATGTCGGGACAAAGCCGTAATAAACCATTAGAGCCGCAAAAATAACAGTTGCCAGCAGAAAATCTACGAAATAAACAATTGTTGAAGAAAGCGGAAGAATAAGCCGGGGAAAATAGACTTTTTGAATAAGGTTCTGGCCTCCCAGCAAGCTTGAGGATATCCCGCTCAAAGATCCCGAAAAAAAAGTCCAGAAAAGAAGGCCAGTATAAACAAAAATAGGATAAGGTATGTCCCCAGAATTTATGCCAGCCACTCTTCCAAAAAAAATAGTGAAAACAAACATAGTTACAAATGGCTGGAGAATCGCCCAAAGAACTCCCAGAACCGTCTGCTTGTATCTCACTTTAAGATCGCGCCAGGCAAAAAAATACAGAAGCTCCCTGTATATCCAAAATTCCTTAAAATCCAGTTTGAATTTTCTTTTAGAGTCTATAACGATTGTATTCATGCCCTCCTTATCTTATTGATTATTTCGGTTGAAGAAACCATCTTCAAGAAATCAGGAACAACTCTTTTAACCGTTTTAAGTTCTATCCCCAAAGTCTCGGACAATTTTCTTTTCTCTTCAATAGCGGAATCGTCGTCGTTCAAAATATAAAAATCTGGTTTTAGTTTTTTCAAAAGAGAAACAAAATGAACTTTTCCCGAACTTAATTCTTCGTCAGCTAAGAGAACATAATCCACATCTTTCATTGAGGCCAATAAAAAAAGTCTGTTCTGCTCGTTATTAACAGGCCTTTCGGAACCCTTAAGCTCTTTTATTATTCGATCGGTTCCCAACCCTACCACCAATAAATCGGCAAATTCTTTGCATTGGCCAAAGAATACGGCATGGCCTGAATGTAGAATATCAAAACACCCGGAGCAAAAAGCAATCTTTTTATCTTTATTCTCAATTCTTATCCTCTCTAGATCCTGATAGCTTATAATATTTTTTAGGATTACCATCTTTTTATTATCTCCTTTGTCTTGCCTTTTATTTTATAGTACGCCTTTTCAAGCGGAGTCTCCCTCTCTGGAGAAACCAATCTCAATAGCTCATAACCCAGTATTTTATACCTTCCGCCTACCTTATTTGCTTTGATAATTCCGTTTTTAAGAAGGCGCTTGATGGTGCTATTGCTCACTTTAAGATATTCTTGAGCTTCTTCTGTCGTATAAACATTATTCGGCTTAATTTCTTCTGCCATTAATTTCATCTTAGATAAAAGAAAGGCCCCTGTCAACAAGGGCCAAAAAGGGTCAAAAGAGCTCACACTACCCGAACTTCTTCTTCAGAAACAGCTGAACTAAGCTTATAGCCACTCCTGCTCCGTTTGCCATTATCATGGGCAAAGAAGCTATAAGGAGGCCGTAGATAAGCCAAAGACAGCAATTGGCAAAGTACAAGAAGGCCATTCCCCAGGACAGGTCTCCTGTTTTTCCGCTTTTCCAAGACTTTACTATCTGGGGTAGCATTATGGAAATGCCTACCGCAGTCGCCAAATACCCTATAACATTAGTTAAGATATCCATAGTTTCTCCTTGAAAAGTTCTTATGCTTGACTATTGACTCTGCTGTTTTATAGGCGCCAAAAAAGACTGCTACATAGAAAAGATCTCCAAAAAGGGCGTTCCGAAAGAAAGGCAAAGCCATCAAATAGCAGTTTACTAATCCCGCCAGATCTCTGGAATACCATGGATAAAAAGCCCAAACAGCAAAATTAGTTATCAGAAAGAAGGAAAATGAAGCTACGATTGAAAGAATAAAAATATTGCCCCACTTTTTGTTTTTTTTAATTAAAAAACCGAGGAATATCGGCATAAGCAGGGAGAAGTAGACAAAAACCATCAGCTTTAAGTCATAAAAACCTATGATTGCGTCCGAAACCAGCATAATCGCAACCGGGGCCGCAAAAGACAGTTTTCGGGAGAGATAAGCTCCGCCGAAAAGCCCTATTGCCATCAAAGGAGTGGCATTGGGAAAATGGGGCAGGAGACGGGCGCTTACGCCTATAAATATGAAAATAAGGATGAGAATAAATTTATTCATATCTAAACTCCACTTTATCCCCTTTGTTAACTATATATTTATCTGCTGAAACCATAGGCATTTCACCGTTTACATAATAAGACCAGTACCTCCCTTCTTCCCCGTTCTTTTTCCCTTTTATTGATTCTACCAAAACTCCAAAACTGAAATCTTTTGTTTCAAAGGGAATCTTGGTTTTTGCCAAAAGTTCAAGCGCGCTGGCATTTTCTTCAAAAAAAACAAATGCCTCTGATTCAACGGAGAAAATAATCCCCCCTTCTTTCTTTTCCTTTGCGGGAGAATCCGCGCTTTTAAAAGAAAAAATTACCGCAAAAGTAATAATTAATAAGAATAATGCTGTTAGAATCTTCTTCATAATGCTTTTTTAGCAGCTTTTTTGATAAGCCAGGAGGAGCTTTGAACCTTGTCTCCGCCGACATTGCCCAAAACCTCTATTCCATATCTCGCGCAAATTTCTTTTTCGTTTTCAGGTATATTATCTATGCTCCTATCCCCTCCTTTGGCAAAGATAAGTTTTCCCTTCGTTTTTTTAGCTATTTTCTCTAGGCTTTTTGCCACAGAAGAGTCTTTATCTATTGAGAGGACAACCTTATCCGGATATTTCAGGCTTTCTACAATCTCCGCCCTTTCCTCTTCTGTCATAAAAGGGACGCTTCCTTTTATCTTGACCTGCTTATCGTTATTAACTATGACTATTAATTCGTCCCCCAGCTTTTTGGCTTCTCTTATCAGTCTCACATGCCCCATATGCAGGGGGTTAAAGTAACCTGAAGTTATGACAGTTATCTTCATAGAAATAATTGTAGTATAAATTCAAAATATGTCCAGCCATTTTGCCAGTTTTTCCAAGGTTTTCTTTGAATTATCGGAAGATATAAAATCCTCTCTTAAAACTTCTATAACTATGTTAACATCTGAAAGCTTCTTTAAAAAAGGAGTTATTTCTTCCTTAAACACCCTGATTGATATATCTCCCTCTCCCGGAACAAGCCCCCCCTCAAACCCATCAGACCCCGTCTTGCCGTCGTTAAAATGTATCTCCTTGATTATGGGAGCGATCTTTTCCATTTCTTTAACCAGGTCATTAGAAAGGGTTGCCAAATGGCACAAATCCACAGTGGCGAAAACTCCGCCAGGCAGATTTTTGAAATCTTCTAGATTATTAAAGCCCACCCCGAATCCAAAGCCAGGATCATAACAGGCGGGAATGTTTTCAAGGCAGATTATTCCTTTAAAGTCTGCTTTTGAAACATATTCAGACACTTTTTTTATCTGTTTTTCAACTAAAGAAGCTGATTCTTCTTTGGGAGGCAAGACCTCTGAAAATACAGGAGCATGGAAATTAACAAGAGAAGCCCCGAAACGCTCTGCAACAGCAAGAATGTGGGAAAAGTCCTCAAATCCCTTGTTATTCTCCAAACCGAATGTATCGCTTGCTATATCCTCTACTTTTATGGGAGCATGCAGAGAAAAAAAGAAGTTTTCTCCGGCTTCTTTCCTGAATTTTTTAAGATTCTTTTCTGCATTTTTTAAGGATTCCAAATCAAAGAAATCTTTCCACTTTCCGCAAAGCTCCAAACCGATAGGATAATTTTTGCCCAAACAACTTTCCAAAATATCTTTTCTAGCATAAAGCTCTTCTTCTTTGAAGGGAGAGCAAGGCAGGCTTATTCTCAACATATTTTTAAGTATAACAATTTAATGGAAATAAAAAAAGCTCTCAACAATAACTTGCGTTTTTGTGAGAGCAAAGAGCATTATGTCTGCACAATCTCCTTCTTATTCTTCAGAAGGTATGGCAGAATTATTCGGACACTCAAACTCATCAACTCTCGCCTGGACCAATTGGTGCTGAAGCCTTCCAATCAGAAATTCCAATAAACCAAACCATTCCCTGCCGAGATTAATCGCAATGGGGCATCTCAGCATGTCCCTCCATTCAAGCGTAAAGCGTAGCCCGCTTAGCACTGTAAATGCACTCTGGAAACTTTCTCCCGGAAGAAATTGGAAGATGTGTCCAGGATCAAAGACAGGAATATTGTGGAGATGTTGTCCCGCCCTAATTGGACAAAGAACACCAGCCCCGGCAAGACGATCGGCGTCCTTTAAGATGACCGTAACAGAGTTGTCATCGTCTTTATTCTTCTCGCTGTGGTGCAGAACAGCCTCCAAAACTAGTCGTTTCTCTTCTTCTGTAAAATCCGTAAGCTCTAGATATCCGCGCACCCTTTCTTTCTCTTCATCCGGAGAGAAAATTCTGTCCGTATTGTGGCAAATTCCAGCTACCCAGGCCAGTTTGGCCAAGACCGCATCTTCTCCTGCAATTATGTCCCCGTATTGGGCGACAAGCAAGGCATGAGTAAAGTCGTGACCAAGAACTGCCCTTCCCGAATGATCATCCCAAACCTTCTTTGTCAAACACGGATACACCTGCCACCATCTACGATCCATACAGCTATTCCTTTCAAAATCAATTACTCTAGATTTCTTGGGGCAAGAACTTTAACGAACTGCTTCATACCTTATCACTTATTTCCAACTAGTCAAGCTTGATTTTGAGAATTCAAAATAGCATAATGAACCAATGGTAATTCCCGACAAATACTACAAGGTTTTTTTGTATTCCTTTTGTTTTATTTTGCTTCTTCCATTTTTTTCAGCTCCTCCCTGGCTTCACCCTTCTGCCTGGGGAAAGGCGATAATCTTCAGAATAATTTCTTCTATTCTTATTTTCCTATTTATATATCTTTTGGCCTCAAAAAAAGGATATATAAAAAGGGAGGATTTTTTGGATAAGAAAAGTGGCGTTTTCTGGCCATCCTGGACACTTGCCGTATTTTTAGCACTTGTCTTTATATCTGTTATCTTTTCCAAAGATCCCTTTTACAGCTTTTGGGAATCTCCTTTCAGGGGAGGAGGATTCCTTAATTATTTCTTGTGCGTAGCCACGGCTATTCTGGCTTTTTTGATAATTAAGAAAGGGGACTGGCCTAGGATTTGGTTCTTTGCGACAATTTCAGGCATTTTAGTCTCGTTCGTGGCTGTATTCCAAAAATTCGGCATATTTTCAAAAACCATTATTCCCTATGCCGAAAGGCCTCCGGGGACAATGGGAGGACCTACTTTTTTAGCGGTTTATCTTTTGCTTTTGGCTTTTGCGGCTCTTTCTTTTTTATTTAAAGAAAAGGGCTGGAAAAAGATTTTTTACGTCTTCGCATTTATTTTATTCTTTTACGTAATCCTGCTTACCGGAAGCAGAGCTTCTTATTTCGGGCTTTTAGCAGGAATTCTTTACTTTCTTTTCTTCTTCCCCCAAAAAAAGCTTTGGGCAGTTAAAATTATTGCTGTTTTGATTCTTTTCCTTGCTGTTTACAGCGTCTATAGGGTCAATTATGTATCTAGAGATCTTTTTCTCCCCGCCCTAAACAACAACAAAGAAGCGCAGGAACTTTTAAACAGAATGTCTGTAAGACTATTTTTGGAAGATCCTAGGTTTTCTGCTTGGAAGCTTTCTGCAGAAGCCATAAAAGAAAATCCTGTTCTGGGATGGGGCCCCGAAAATTACTCTATTGCTTTTGACAAGTATTATGACCCTGCTCTGCCGTTTATAAACAGAGCATGGGGAAGCTGGTACGACAAAGCCCATAATTTTTTGATTGACATAGCCGTCTCGTCTGGAATCCCCGCCCTAATTGCATTCCTCTCTTTTATTGCAGTTCTTTTTCTAAAACTAAGAAAGTCTGAAGATCCTTTAATGTCGCACGGTGTCCGGACCAGCATCTTTGCTTACTTTGGAGCCAATCTTTTTAGCTTTGACACATTTTCAACTTATTTGATATTCTTTTTTGTTATTGCTTTTGGATTAAAAATTATCTCAAAAGATGAACTAGGCGAAGAGAAAAAGAGAGCAGATGTTTCTCTCTGGAAAACAGGCCTTATTTTCGTTTCCTTTTTTGTTCTTATAGCATTTCTTTGGCATGGATGCTTAAAGCCCCTAAAGATAAACAAAGAAATAAACTACGCTGATTTTTATTTGAAGCAGGGGAACTGCGATAAAGCTCTGGAAAAAATGGGGATCATCGCCTCTTCAAAAAGCATTATAGACAGTTATTTGCGGCTCCAGTACACAGATATTATAAGGGGCTGTATCCAGCAAAATGCCAAAACTAAAGCCGAACTGGCCCCTTTAGCTGTTTCTATTTTAAAAGAAGAAAAAGAATTAAGGCCTTTTTACACTAGAACCTGGATAACATTAGCATCATACCTAAACGCTTTGGACAAAGCAGAAGAAGCTATTTTGGCCTTTGAAGGGGCGCTGGAATTAAGCCCCAAAAGAGAAGAATCGTTTTCCGGCCTTATAGATTCTCTTTTCCTCTCAAAAAATTATGAAAGGGCAACAAAAGAAGCTGATAAATGCTTAGATAATATTCCTGAATCTGCGCTCTGCTGGTGGAAAAAATCCCTATCGCATATTTATCTAGAAGAGCTGGATAATGCGGATTTTGCCGAAAAAGAAGCCATAAAAAGAGGGTTTAATCCTATTTCCCCCAAGCCTATTTCCGAAACAATAATAGCTTACATGGATTTAGCTTTAAAAACCAAAGATAAAAAGATAAAAGAAGCTTCTTATCTTAAGCTGGCTGACTGTTATCAAAAGCTGATACTTTATGTGGACTACAACAACTACCAATACCATGCCTCTCTTGCATATGCCTATAAGGAGCTGGGAGAAACAAAGAAGGCCAAGGAAGAAGCCCTTGTTGTGATAAAACTTGCTCCCGAACTGAAGAGCCAGGTTGAAGAGTTTATTAAAAATCTCACAAAATGAGCCGGAAAATATATCTTGCCTGCATTTTTATAGTCTTAGCCCTGCCCCTTCTTTCTTCGCCCTTGCTTTTTTATCCTCCGGCATGGGGAAAGACAATTATTTTTAAAATAGTAATGAGCATAGTGTTTTTCTTTTTCTTAAAAGATATAATCTCTGGCAAAATATCATATAAAGAAAAAATTAAAGAGCTTTTAGATAAAAAAAGCCGCGTTTTCCTGCCTTTTTGGATTTTAGCGGTATTTCTCTGCATAAATGCTATTTCTCTTATTTTTTCAAAAGATCTTTATTTCAGCTTCTTTGGATCCCCCTTAAGGGCGGGCGGATTTTTAAATTTAGTTTTTTATTTCTTTTTTTCTATATTTATTTTTTTATTTTTAAAACAAAAAGAATGGGAAAAAGTTTGGAAGTTCTCCTTTGTCGTAGGACTCCTCGTATCTCTTTTTGCTTTAATCCAGCAGTTTAGGATATTCGGAGACAAAATAATTCCATATCCCATAAGGCCTCCTTCTACTTTGGGCTCTCCCGTATTCTTAGCCCTCTATCTGGCAATACTTTCCTTTCTTTGTCTGGCTTTCGCAATAAAAGAAGAAAAGAAAAGTTCAAGAATATTTTATTTCGCCTGTTTTCTAATCTATATGCTTGTTATATTCCTAACCGGAACAAGAGCCGCCTATTTTGGAATTTTTGCGGGATTGATATACTTTTTGTTTTTTTATCCCAAAAAACATCCCTGGCCGAAGATTGCGGCCGGATCTATTTTGGTTTTTGCTGTGGTCTTGATTTATCTCTTCAATGTTTTTTCTGGATTCGGTTTTATCAAAGAAAACCCGACTCTTTTTTCTCTTTCTGAAAGATTTACCGCCAGGCTTTTTACGACTGATCCCAGGCCAGCAGGCTGGAGTATTCTTCTTAACGCTGTAAAGGAAAGGCCCTTTTTCGGCTGGGGACTAGAAAATATATCTGTCGCCTTTGACAAATACTATGATTCTGGGCTTCCCAATATCCACAAAGAAGGAGGGGCTTGGTGGGACAGATCGCATAACATTTTTCTTGATATTGCGGTTTCAACCGGAATCCCCGCTTTGATAATTTATCTTTCTCTTCTGGGAATTATTTTCTATAGACTAAGGCATGATAAATCTCTTTATGCCCATGGGATAAAAACATCTTTTATCGCCTATCTTGCAACGGCTTTTTTCAGCTTTGACACATTTTCAACTTATCTTATCTTTTTCGTCCTTATTGCTTTTTCTCTAAATATCTTGTCAAGCCAAAAAGAGCCCGCAAAAGAAAAAATCCTCTTAGGATACTTAAGCTGGCCAAAATATGCTTTAATTGCATTATTATTTCTGCTAATTTTTATTTTTGCATACCAATTTAATATAAAGCCCCTTTTTTTGAACAGGGAAATAAATATAGCAGTTAAAAATAATTGCGAAGAAGCTGTCCAAAAAATGGATTCTGTTTTTTATAAAAAAGGATTTATACAACAATATGCAGGCCTTGAATATGTAGATATGCTGGCAAAATGCATAAAGAATAATCCTAAAAAAGAAGAAGAGCTTTCTAGAAAAGCAGTCTCTGTTTTGGATGACATTGTTAGAATAAGACCCGAAAATACCAGGGGGTGGCTTTTGTCCGCAGAATATTCAAATATCCTTATTCAATTTTCAGAGAACAAAAATGAGCTTCTAGAAAAATCTTATTCTAGTTTAGAAAAAGCCCAAGAATTAAGCCCAAAAAGAAAGGAAATTATCATAGAATGGATAAATTGGATTAGATCGGCTATTGCTTTGGGAGATTACAACAAAGCCATAGAAAAAACAGATGAATTAATATCCAAAACAAATATCCCTGATTTCTGGTGGGAAAAAGGAATCGCGAATATTTATTCGGGAAATATAGAGGAAGGGAAAGAAAATATCAGGACAGCCGGAGAAAACGGATACTCCATAGAAAGCCCGGATTCCCTAAAGAGGATCTTAAACGCTTATGCCAGTATTCCTAAGAGTCCTGAAATATATGGACAGCTTAAAGAAATTTATAAGAATCTAATTGTTTTTGAACCGGATAACTTTCAATATCATGCTTCTCTTGCATTTGTCTATAAGGAATTGAAAGAATATAATAAAGCAAGAGAAGAAGCTAATATAGTTTTGAGGATTTCTCCGGAATCCGAAGAGAATATAAGAAAGTTTTTGAACAGCTTAAAATAAAATCAACATCAACAAAAGAGCCCCCGCAAGGGGGCTCTTTTTATTCTCTTCAAACTTCCACCCCGAACCAGAACAAGTTCGGTACGGGGCAAGCAAGAGAAAACGTCCCCAATAATGAGGACGCTTTCTGCTATCCCTCGCTCCGTCTCCACAAGTGACGTGAGGGTTCAGTTCAAGAATTAGTTGCTGTGAGTTACTGCCCAGATATCTCCGCGGAAGATTATAGCACCTTCGGCGTAGTCTCCAGATCCATCAATTCCGAATTGGCAGTTGTTGTTAGCAGCATCGTCCAGCCAGAGTTGGATAGAATTGTTTCCAGTGGTTCCTTCGGCTTCAAAGTCTGAAAGATCGCCGTAGATGTACATCTTCTTTGTCTGGCCCGCAGGAACAGTGAATGTGTTGTTATTGAAGGCAAAGGTAACGCTGCTGCCTGCCGCCAAAGAAGCGTCTGCTACTTCGGTAGTGGCATAAGTCGTTCCTGCTTCATCCTTCAAATACCAATTACCTGCTGTTCCATTCGTATCATACGGGCTGGCTTCGATATTGACAATCACCTGATGAGAAGAGTTAAACGTAACATCCTCTGCAGAAGCTGCTGTCACATCAAATACGGCCAAGAGATAGGTTGAGCTTGGAGCAGATATTGTTCCAGAAGGTTGTACTGATGCAAGCGAGAAGTAAGGTCTTGTCTCATATAATTGATGAGAAAGGCCTGCAATGCCCACATCGGTTGAGGATATTGACTGTTGTGAAGATAATCCCGTCAAACCCACGTATCCTGCTGTAGAAATGCTGGCTCCTACTGTAGTGTCGGACGTTGTTATAGATCCGTCTACATTCTTCATCTTGGCCTTAAGAGTAATCTTTGCATATCCATTTGCAGGAATTGTAACTGTTCCGTCAGCAAAATCAACTCTCGGAGTAAGCGTAGAACCGGGCACCGATCCGACTAGCGTATCTCCATTGTAGAAGTAGTATGTATCCACATCATCGCCACCCGTTACGGTAACTCTGATATTATCAAGATCCATATCTTCCACATTGTTGGCTGCTATTCTGAATACGTTCAGAGTAGCTGTCTGTCCGCCTAATATAATGTCGGCATTCTGAATTGAAGAATCCCTCGTGACAGTTACAACCCCATAAGAAGATACTGTAAATGACTGCTTATATGTGGTTGTTACATCTTCTTGTATAGAAGATCCTGTGTCCACTCCAGTGCTCGTCATATCTCCGTGAGCAGCTATGCTGAAGACGTGACTGCCAGATGTGTTTGCGGAAGCATCCAAATCAGCAACCAAAGCCAATCTCACAGATGTTCCCTTCGCAACTGTAATTGTCGTTGATAAAGGAAATGCCTGGGTTGTGGCTGCTGGCTGCTTGGTGTCAGAAATCTTTGTCTCATAAACATCACCTCTTGAGCTGTTTGCAGAAGTAAGATCCGCCCACAGTTCGGCATTGTTTATGTCTGCATAGTAAGTGCTATCATCATTAGTTACAGTAATGGAGGTTACGCTAATGTCTTCCCCTGAAGTTCCTGCGTCAAGAGAGAAAGTAGCCCAGACAAAATCACTTGTTCCTTTGGCTACTGCTCTTCCTGAAGGACTTGAAAGGGTTACAACATTAAGATCTCCAGCTGCAACTGTTAGCGTATTGCATGCAACATCAGAAGAGGGAGTTATTGTCGGAGAATCGTTGGTGGTCATTCCTCTTGCAGTTATAGAACTGTCAGGAGTCTGGGCATCCACAATTATAGTATCCCCCGTAGCCGCGTCAGTTCCAACTTTAGCTCTCAAGGTATATTTGTGAATTCCTACTGGCACGATAAACGTATCGGTAAAGGTGACGTCTCCAGACGAAGGATCGTTTGGACCTGCCACTATACTGCCGTTTTCGTCATACAGTTTGACGTTGGTTACATCAGCTGCTGTGAAAGAGGAACCAGTTAAGTCAGTAACGGTTACTGTTACTATAAATTGGGTAATCCTCATTTCCTCTCCGCGAGCTTCTATGTCCCATGCACCTAAGGTAATATCGTCTCCTACGGCTATATTTCCCGTAGCAGGACCGGTAGATGATTTGGAAACCACTAGAGTTCCCGAACCAATCGTCTGGTTAGTTCCGAGACCGTCAGAGCTTGTCCAGCTGTTTGACGGAGTAATATAGAATCCGTAAGTGTTGCCTTTGACATTAACCAATACGTCTGTTCCGTCAATAAGGTCAATATTCGTGGTTAAGCTGGCTCCGCCAACTACGTCCACCAATATCTTAAACCTGTGGGTTTCCCCTTTTCCGACAACTATATTCAAGTTGCTCCAGGTTACCTTGCCTTCGGCATTGTAGCTAGCTACTGTTCCAAGGCTTTTGCCGTCAGTCACATCATACAGTTCAATGTTCTTGACATCAGTCAGAGAAGCTGATCCATATTCCATGCCCGTTATAGACTCAATGGTAATGGCTTCTGTTGATCCTGCTGATATTTTGAAGGCCGAAACCTGAACATCGTTATCTCCGATGTCAGGAGTAGAATCTGTTGTTGTTTCTTCGTATATAGTTGCTGTTCCTATATCCAAGGTTACAACTGTTTTGTTGGCCCCTGTTATCGGAAAAGCCCCTGCGACAGAAGAAGCATCAGACACTATATCTGAAGCCGAAGCTATACCCAAAGCAACTGTCTTTCCGGCTGATACGCCGTTATTTACAGCAGCTCTGATATAAAAAGTTCTTGATGTTCCTGCCGCTATTTCTAATGCAGGAGTAAAGGTTACCATTGCCCTGTTGTCAACATTCAAGCTAGCTATGTTTCCATAGTAAGCTCCGTTAGCCGCGTCAACTATTTTGATATTTTCTATATCTGAATTTGTTGAAAGGCCTGTTCTTGTAACATAGATCTTTGTAATCTTAACGGGGCCTGATCCTGCCGTCAAAATAAATTTCGTAAAGTCAGCGTTTGCTCCGACGCTTGTTCCAGAAGCAATGCTTCCTGCAACCGGAGTATCGCCTGCCAGCATCGCACTAAGTCCGCCTGCTGCCGGAGGAGGAGTCGTTCCGCAATCAGCTGGACAGCTGGTTGAAGTTTCTCCTGTTTCGCAAACTCCGTTTCCGCAAACTGGCGTAGTCGGAGTTGGCCCCGCAGCTAATATCTGGTTCATTTTGGCTCTGGTGTTAGGACCTACTGTCCCCAAAGAACCAGTGCCGTATTTTGCCTGGAATTTCTTAACAGCCGCTGTGGTTAAAGAACCGTAGTAGGTTGTTTCATTTCCAGGAGAGCCGGCTCCCGTAGAAGCCACTCTTGTCGTAGCATCAGAATTCAAAATAATCTGGACGCATTTTACATCTGCGCCGGTTGAACCCTGAGCAAGATTTCTCGTTAATGAAGTTACTGTGCAGCCTGTGATAGTTCCGCCAGTTGTGCCACCCATTTGGCCAAGTTGGGCCTGCAAAGATGACAATTGATTTAACAGCTGGTTGATCTGAAGCTGAAGCTCTTCAGCTGTTAATGCTTTGGCTGGAGCCGGAACAATCATTACGGCCGCGACCGCAAAAACTGTAAAAAGTGTAAATAATCGTTTCATTTTATTAACCTTTAATTTTTCCTGCCTCAATCTTTAATAAGGTTGTGGCAAGAAATTTAATTTATGTTCGACCTTTGTTTGTAAATACTTAAAACCCCCGTTAGGGGAGGTTTTTCAAAAAATAATGTCCTACTTTCCAATTTCCAATATCTGCTCTAATGCTTTGCTGTATTCTTCTTTTTCAAAAAGTTCTTTTGCTACCGCAAGCATTTCCGATTCTTCTACTGTCAAGAAAGTCCTTTCTAGAGTCTTTATTTCTCTTTCAATCAATTCAGCTAATGCATTTTCAAGTTCTTCGGTTTCTCCCGTCTCCACCCCCAAAGATCGGACAATAGCTTCGTTCTCTGCCAGCTTCTTTATTTCTCCTGCTATTTCTTCAATGTTTCCGGCTTCTTTTATGCTTTTTGCCGCCTCTTCCGCCGAATTCTTATATTCCCTTATCGCCGGCTGGACATCTCCATTTAAAGAAGCAATTTTTGTAAGATCGTTTAGTCTCTTGTTAACCATTTCTAAATCATGTCTTGGCTTGTCTTTTCCGGAAACTAGAACTGCCTGGCCTTTTTCAGTGATTTTTTTTAGAGGAAATAATGAATCTCCGGGAACCGAATTTTGGGCGAACCCGAATAATCCAATGAAAATGACTGCCGAAAAAACTGCCGCAAATGCCGGCTTATGATTGAATACGAATCTTTCTCCCCTTCGCAACTCTTTTATAAAGCCAATAAGGGTGAACTTGGGCTCTTCTTTGAACAGGTTTTCTTTAGTTAAAACAACCCATTCCTGACTGGGCTTTATTTCTTTAAGCGCTCTAAGTTGCTCTATGAGATTTTTGTCGGTCATTATACTGTTATGACGGGAAAACTAGCTATTTGTTACAGTAATCCGATACTCTGTATCGGATTAGAATTTTGAATAAATAATTTTGCGGGACCCTGCGAGCGCGGCGGCGGGAGCACGAGGAATTTTTCAGCAGAAAAATATCCGTGTCCAGCAAAATTCGTTTATTCAAAAAATTCTGACTATTGGATATTTTATGCTATTTTGACCTTATTGTCAAGAGTATTTTTAAGGGATTTCAAAGCCCTATGGAGCTGAACCCTTACCGCCCCCTCCGATTTGCCCATCAGCTCCGCTATCTCCGGAACAGTATATTCGTCAATATAGTGCCAAACTATAATTTCCTGGTATTCGTCTTTTAGATCAGATAGGGCCATTTTAACCATATTTAGATCCGAATTCATAAAAACAGCTTCTTCCATATTTTCGGATGAATCAACAATAGGCAAAGAATCCGAAGAAACAGTTGGTGTCCTACCCTTTTCTCTATAGTGATCAATAACTAGATTCCGCGCTATCTGATAAAGAAAAGCCGAAGGATTTTCTATTTCTTTTGAGTTTTGCTTAAAGGTCTGCCATCCCCTTAGAAATACTTCAGAGCAAATATCCTCCGCTATGTCTTTTGAATTGACTTTAAAGAAAATAAAACGATATATTCTTTCTATGTTATCGTCGTATATTTTACTGAAAATATCTTTTGCTTTACTCATTTTGTTGGGACATTTTAATAGGACAATGTTATACTTCTGTCTGTCCTATCGTGTCCTATCTAATCAATTCGTAAAATGTGTTATTATTTTCTCCTAATCTTTTGACTAATTTCTTTTCAAGCAAAACATCAAAGTCTCTCCTTATGGTTCTTTTAGAAACGTTCGGCATCGCGTCTTTTATATCTTTTACCTGGATTTTCCCCTTTTCTTTCAAAATGCTAATTATCTTGTTCTTCCTTTCATCCATAAGGTCTTCTGTTATTTCTTTCTTTGGGGCTACAGGTTTTTCTTTGACAAATGACAATTCAAGGACTTGTTTTTTGAAATAACCTTCCAGATCTTTATATTCCTCTTCAAGCTTGAGAATATCAAAATAACTGATCCAGTTCTGCCACTTAGCTAATTTAAAATAGCTTTTTATAAGCTCAAGGTTCTTTTCTACTTCAAATATTATATCTCTTTTCTCTGAAATATTTGCGTTCAAAAGCTTTCCAGGGTTCGGCTTGTGCCCAACTTGCCATTCTATAACAGAAGAAAGAATATTATCAGCAGTTTCCCTTATTTTGTACCTTAAGGGCTCTTTTTTAGGAAACAGCAACGTCTGCTTGTACACCCTGCCGGTGAGTTCTATTATATCCTTCTCGTCCATATTGTTGTTATATAGAGCTTACCGGATATCCTTCGGAAACTGCGGAGGCAATCTTTATCCCCTCTGTGATTTCCGCCAGCATTTCTGCTATATCTTCCACCTGCTCGTTTATTTCCCTTAATGCTACTAGTTCCTTTACCTTAACCTCCAATTCTTTGGTTTCTTGCGCTATTCTCCGGATCTCGCTTTCTATCCTCTTTAAATCTTCCGGCTCATCAGCTTCTTTTATCCGGATAATTTGTTTTTGAACGGGCTCGGGCTCAATTGCTTCAGGATCATTCTCCCTGTCTCCGCCAAATGCATCCATATCTATCTCTGAAAAAGTTATCTCTTCCAAATTGATTATCTTCCTATTTGCAAAAGCAAACCTGGAAATAACCGACTCAAGATTTCCCAAAAGACCCTCTCTTGTTCCATCATTTTTAATCAAATAAACAGCAGTCATTGCTATCAATAACAAAACCAGAACGCCTGCTTTCTTGGCTAACCCTTTTAAACCCATATTATTACAATTATACACAAATAAAGAGACAGGTAAAGCTCTTGTCTGCTGTGGAAAAGTAAAACAAAAACGGCCCTTGAAAAGGCCGTTTGTTTATAGGATTTCTGTTTCCTCGACAGGAAACCCAACTCTCAATTTATCTAATGCCTCTCTTAATGAATTATGGAATTCGTCTCTTGCCGATTCCATTGCCCCCCTCTTGGCTTCAGCAAGTCCCTGCATTTCTTGACCATGATTCATTGTCTGGATTCTTTCTCTGTAAGTCTGCCTTGCTTGCGTTAGGGTGTTTCTAAGATTCTGCTGTATATCTTTCATATCTGATCCTTTTCCGCAGTCGGACAGAGCTTCTTCAAAAGCATCTGCTTCTTTTTCTTTATAATTTTGGATCCTATTTTCCGCCTCCTCCCTTCTTCTTGCTTTTAGATTATCCGTTCCCTCGTGAAAAATACGGATTGCTTCGTCAAACTTTTCCCTTCTTTCAAGAACCGCCTCCTCTACAGAAGCGATGAAATCCAGAACTGCCTTTTTTTGCGTCTCGTCCTGCGCTCTGTCCAGCAATTTCTGGAAGCGTTCTGCTCTGTTATTGTCCCACTGCTCTCTTTTTTGCTCCAAATTTTGCTCTCTTTGAATTCTTTTCTGATCCATATCCTGCGATATGCCTTCCTGCCTATACCTTATTTTTTCTTCCTCCTGCTGGGTTTTTTGTCCAATCCTTTCTAGGGCATTTGAAATCCTCTGGCAGGCATTATCCTGTCCGGCTCTGTTTTGCGCAAAGACAGCCAAGGGCAGGATGATAAGCGCCGAAAGTGCTAAAATTGTTAGTTTCTTCTTCATATTTTTATAGCTCCAAATTATCAGACGACTCTCCGAGAGACTCTAGTTCATTTGAGTCGTTTAGAACTTCTTCTGAATCTTCGACTGCTTCTTGATATAGAGAATTAAACTCTTCATCAAGCTCTTTTTCTAAAGAGTCTACCAGGTCATCCACCCTGCCGGTAGTCTCCTGTTCTTTTTCCAGTGGAGCAAATTCCCATTTATTACCCCAGTAGAGAAATGCTCCTACGGCAATAATCGCAGCTACTCCAACGATAACAGCGATTAAAAAAAGTTTATTACTTCTGATCATATGATTTTAGTTATTTTTTAAAAAAGACCTTTAAAACGATATTACTTTAGAATATCACAATTTGCTTGGATAGTTTTGCACAGCTATTCTGTTTTCTTAAAACCTTCAAAAGATTTTAATATTTCCAGAGGAACGGTGAATACAACTGTATTGGACTGATCCGAAGAAAGATCGTTTATTGATTGCAACGTCCTCAAATGGAGAGCCCCTTTGGTAGCGCCCAAGATCTTAGCCGCTTCGGCCATATTTTGGGCGGCGGCAAGTTCTCCCTCCGAGTTTATAATCACAGCTCTTTTCTCTCTTTCTGCCTCTGCCTGCTTTGCGATAGTTCTCTCCATATCCGCAGGCAAACTTACGTCTTTGAGTTCTACATTATTGACTTTTAGGCCCCACTCATCGGTTTCTTTATCCACAATCTCCCTTATTCTCTCTGCTATCTTTTCTCTGTTGGCCAAAAGCTCGTCCAAAGTCGCCTCTCCGACAATATTTCTCATTGTCGTCTGGGCATATTGGGATATTGCATATCTAAAATCCTCCACCTCAAGAACAGCCTTTGAGGCGTCCGACACCTTATAATATATAACAGCGTTCACCATAACAGAAACATTATCCCTAGTTATGGCTTTTTGGTCAGGAACGTCAACCGCCTTGACCCTCATATCAACTTTTCTATAGCCCTGGAAAATAGGAATGACAATCCTCCACCCGGGATTCATTATTCCCGAGAACCTTCCCATGGTAAATCTTACCCCTCTCTGGTACTGGTTTATCTGCCTCAAGCTGACCAAAAAAAGAGCTACCAGAACAATTAGAACTATTGTTAATATAGACATATTATTTTTTGAAATAAAAGAGGCAAAGGCAATGGCCATTCTCCTTAATTTCATTTTTATGATAATAGCAAGGGCAGGTTTTCTTTTCGTCCTCTTCTGTTCCCGTTATTCTTCTGCAGGGGCAGTATTTTTTACCGTATTTCTTCTTGTTTCCGATAATGCCCGTGGCGATTCTTTTTACCGCCTCCCTGTCGGGATTCAAGATAAAACCGTTATCTTCAGCATATTTTTCTGATTCGGATATCAAAGAAGATATATCGTCTTTTATAAACTCCGACAGCCATTCTTTTATCGCGCTTTCTGGTCTTAAACCGAGAAATCCGCTCACCGGCTTGCCCTCTTTAAAAAGAATAACCGTAGGAATTTGATCTATCCCAAACTTCTGAGCTATTAGGGGAACTTCGTCAAGGTTGGCCTTCATCAAAACAAACTCTTCTGATTCTCCGGCTATCTTTTCCAAAATAGGAGCCAGCATTCTGCACGGCTGGCACCAATCAGCATAAAAATCAACCAAAATCGGCTTTCCGGCATTGTTTATCTCGCTTTCAAAGTTTTGATCTTTTAATTCAAAAATCACAGTAAATATATTTTACCTTATTTTTCCCAAAAAAACAAATTTATGCTTTTGCCGGTATTCTGCTTATAGGCAATTCAATGAAGAAAGTACTTCCATTGCCCTTTCCTTCGGACTCAACCCAAATGTCGCTCTCGCTCCTTAGAAACCTCACAGTTTCTAACCCCTTCCGCCAACTTGGCGTCAGGGTGTTTTCCTTCACGGGAGGACACCCAGTCCTCCCGACCCCTCTTTTAAAATTTGGGTTGATTCCCTGAAATTTCCTTGCTTATAGGCAATTCAATAAAGAAAGTACTTCCCTTGCTTTTTCCTTCGGACTCAACCCAAATTTTGCCTTTATGGGCTTCAACAATCTTATAGGTTATGTATAGTCCTATTCCCCTTCCGGTGGTAAAGAGCTTTTCGGCCTGCTCTCCCCTCTCAAATAGTTTTCCAAAGAGTTTGTCTTTTTCTTCCTTAGATAGTCCTACTCCTGTATCTTTTATTATAATCTGGAGCTTGTCCCCTTTTTCCTTCAGCCCCACAGTAACGCCTCCTTTTCTTGTGTACTTCACAGCATTATCCACTATGTTATAGACAGCGGCCTTGAGTTTTTGTTCGTCCGCCCTTGCTTTTGGAGCATCTTCTGGAACTTCTGATTTGACATAAATCCCCTTGATTTTCGCCTCAATCTCAACATCCTGGACAGCTTCCCTTACAATAGCGTCTACATCAACGCCTTCTCGTAAAACAACAACATCTTTTCCCATTTGAAATTGGGAGATGTCAAGGAATTCATTCACCAGTTTTATTTCGTTTTTAGTGGAAGCAGCAAATTTATCCAGCACATCCTTTATCTTCGGGGGCACATCTCCATAGCTCCCCCCAAAGATAAGGTCCAGATATCCCTGCATAGAAGTCAGGGGAGTCCTTAAATGGTGCTGGGTGGCCATCATGAACTGGCTTTTTGCTTTATCCAGTCTCTCCAGCTCTTTTCTGACGTTTTTCTCCTTATCAAGCGCTTTTTTCTCCACATCAAAAGCTTTCTGAACCCTCTGGGCCATTTCCTCCATTTTCTCTCTTTGCGAAACTTCCTGCAGAATGCTTCTGATTAAAAGTATTCCTAAGAATACTACGGCAATAAATAATCCGCTGTTTATGGTAAAGTCTTTGAGATTGTTTGATAAAACAATCTTAATTAATAAAAAAATCCAAATAGCTATAGTTAGCAATTCCGTTGCTATAACTTTTATATTAAAGAGATGATGTTTTAAAGATGCGTAACTTATAAAAATAACATAAAGAACAACTAGGTAATTTCCGAAAGGATAAATATTATTATTAAATATCTGTGGAAAAAAGTTAGTAACACCCCCCCCGAATCCAAACAGAATAGCAATTAGGAGGTAATTTATTTGGGCTCTTTTAATATTTTTAGTATTTTTTCTACTTAAAAAAAGTAGATAGGTGGTACGGAACATATAAAGAACAAAAAATGCAAAAAAGGAATAGTAAACAGGCCCTACCTCTATCCAATACTTGAATCCTCCCCCGGGGGGAACTCCTTTGACAAAAAGAGGAGTAAATAAATTAAAAAACGTCAAAAAGGTTATCGCAAATAAATAACCTGCTACTATAAAGATTTTTTCCTTTTTCTCTAATTCCAGAAAGGATACTATGAAATGATAAAAGAAAATTGGGATAAAAATCGCTCCTATATTAAGAATCTTATTCCAGAGAAAAGCTGTTTCATAGTCGGGTGAAGATACTTCCATTCCCAAAGATAAGGCCCAAATTGCAATAGCTATTGTTGTCAAAAACCAAGTAATATTAACTCTTGATCTCCAATTCTTAAATAAAACAAATAAACCAAAAAAAACACTTGCAGCCGCAGTTAAATATGAAGATATGACAAATAAAGACATTATTTTTCTATTTCTCTTTTAATATGTTCTAGGGCTTCTTTCACCGTAGGTGGACATTTATCAATAGTTTTTAATCCATTTTTATCGGAAAAACATTTAGCACAATTCCCTATGCAAATAATTTTTTCGTTTTTGGGTAATTTTAAATTATCTGCTTTCCCTATAACAACATTTATTTTTTTGTTTCCTAAAAAAATCCTCCTGATCACTTTAAAATATTTAAAAGGATGTTTTTTTATTATTTTACCCGACTCATTAATGGCCGTTATACATCTTGAACAGGCCGTAGTAGGCCAGGCATAGATATTCTTGCCAAACTTTTCATATTTTTCAGCAAGCTTGAAATCTTTAATTTTAAAACTGTCCAATTCTTTTAATCTTTCTTCTCCAGGATATTTTCCAACGCCTAATTTATTTGCTATAGAAATATGATTAATACTCTTGAAGTCAATACCTATTAAATAAGCAATTACTGAGTCAATCTCTACCATATCATTTCCTCCGAATAGTAAGTTTAACTCTTTAGGTCTTCCGTGATGAGGTCCATTCCCCTCCATAGAAATGATACCATCGACTATGCTTAGAGTAGGGATTATCAATTTGCCCAAATACGCGATACATTCTTCTAATTTATTTCTATGCATCTGCACTCTGTCTGCCATAGAAACTAAACCCATTTGATTCTTTAAAGAAAGGGTGACTGTTGTTTCCATATGGGTTTTTAATTTGGAAAAATTTATATAACTATTAAATTCTCTTAATCTTTTAGGAATTAAAAAACTAAAACCCTTAAATTCAACCAATTCTTTTTCTTCTTTATCTAAATCTAAAAGTTCTGTATTTTTTAGGTTATTTAAAAAGTCAAAACCGCCATCTTTTATAATTTTTTCAAATGGAAAAATTTTATCTTGTGTCCCCAAAAGGGCACCATGTCCTACAAAAACTTTGGCCGCTCCGTTTTCTAGAAGGGTTTCTATGAGAATTTTTAATAAATCTGGGTCTGTATTTTCACCCGAAATCACAGGTGGTCTTCCTGAAAAGTTAGGTTTTATAAAAACTTGTCCCCTGGGAACAAAGTTAAATTTCTGAAAAATTTCTCTAAAAGTATCTTTTGCTTTTTCTTTGCTTGATCTTGAAACCAATACTGCCATTGTTTTATTATACCCCAAAACTCAAAAACAACAAAATTCCTTGTTGCTCTTTTCCAATTTATTTTCAAAATCAAATCCCGTCGGATTTTTCGATGTTTTCAACCCGAAAGAGATTGCTCATTTCAAACTATCTATCACTGATCCTATATCTTTAGTTTTATTGTAAACATCTAAAACCTTTTCTCTTTTCTCTCTAAATTTAGGCCAACCAGAATCGTGAATTCCGAAAGCGTTATTAATAACAGTTATAATTTCTTTTATTTCAGTATCTTCGTATTTTTTTGTTCCAAAAGCAAAATCATACATAAAATGATTCGCCTCATGACAAGCGTGATTAAAAAAACTTTCGCCCATAAAATTCATGGGAACGGAAATATATTTCTTTTTTATATTCCAGGTAGCAAAACCAGAAGTATTTATGAAGACCTTAACTTCCGGCATCTTTGTTTTATATATCTTATCCATCACGCCTCTCATTTTCTTTTCATCGAAAAAATCTTCTGAAGCTTTTGCCACAGCTTTTGCTACCTGAATAAATCTCTTGTCAAACTTTACTTTTTTATCAAAATTAAAACCCATCACCTTCGATAATGACGGACACATTTTATTTACCTCCCTGATTATTTCTTTATCAATTTTTTCGCTATATTCTATTTTCATAAAAGGTTGCAGGGAGGAAGAGGTTAAATCACCACTCCTCCCTGCATACCAAGCTGAAAGATTATGTAGGCTTTGTGCGCGTTTCCCACTCGTTCTCATCTGACTGGACTATGTCCCTGTCGTCCCAGGGAAACACTGGCTCTGACGAACTGTATATTCGAATCATACAGCTCCTCCTTACAGTGTTCTTCCTGGCGAGCAGCAATCGCCACCGTCGCAGTCACAGATTCCGCTGGAGAACGGGTCATTGCCCATTGTGCCGGTCCGCAACCCGACGAACTCGGTTTCGGACGTTCCTGCTAACAGCCCGTTCTGGGCGTAGCAACGATCCACTAATGCTTTGGCGTCCATATAGGACACTCCTTTATACCGAGGCTGTTTCTGTTTTAATCAGTTCTGGCGTGCCTCGGTAGAGCCACCAGAGCCGACAACCTGCGCCACACTTATACCAACGGTTGCACTTTCCACATTCTTCACAGGGAGCGCTCATTGTCTTTTTGTAGAAATCTCCCTGACTTTCTCGCCACATCAGAAATTCCTCTGAGGTTTTGAAATCCACCCCATATTTGCCAAGAGGGAATCCAACAAAGTGATTACAGGGTAAAACATTCCCCGCTGGATCAAAGACAACCCCATTGCTTTTCAGTAATAGGCACCCGCCGAATACGTGATTTGATTTTTCCACCTCATCTATGAATGATTGTGGAAACTGGCAGTGCGGAAAAACAAATTCTGCCTTGAAATCAATACCGCTCTGTGCCAATGATGGATACATTACATCCTGAATCCACGATGCTATCTTGCCAGGCATCATCCTGTCATCCATTGCCACTGTTCCATCTGCAAGAATAACAGGCTTCTCAAATGAGAAGGAATAGAATCCCTTCGGAAATTCCTTCAAAAAAGCCGTTATCTCTTTCCATCTTTCGACAATGTCATATGATACCGTGATGGAGATCATTGTCTTAATTGGCGTTCTGGAAAGATTCGCAATAGCTCTCTTAACTACCTCATATCCTCCGGAATATCCGCATCCCGCTTCGTATCCTTGAGGCGAAAACCCCTTAACAGATATTGTAACATTCGTTATCCCTGCTCGAACCGACTTTTCTACAAATTTGTAATTCGCAAATGTCAGCCCATTACTCACAACCGTTGTTCTTAACCCCTTGCCTGCAATATGTCTGGCAAGCGTGAAATAATGGTTCCATACAGTCGGTTCTCCGCCGATTAAGACTATTGTCCTCGGCTGAAAGCCTGCCAGGAGATTAACAATTCCTTTTGCCATCTCCTTGTCCATCGTAGTCCCTTTGCCCTTCAGCTCTCTCTGATAACACCATCTGCAACGTAAGTTGCATTTGTGGTTTACGGTGATCCATGCTATTTTTGGCACTTGCATCTTTCTATCCTTTCAGCTTGGTTGTTAATGAACTTTCGAAGATATCTTATCTTCGAATCTATCCAAAAGCATATTACTCTTGGTTATTACTATAATAATTGCTTATATAATTTCTGTCAACCTATTGTTATGGTTCAGTACCCTATCAGACCAATTCGATAAGGACATAAGCCATAAGGGGGACGCTTCACTTTCACACAGGAAATTTGGCTTTTTAATTATTTAAATCAAAAATAACTAACTCTGCCATTGTTTTATTATACCCCAAAACTCAAAAACAACAAAATTTAAAAAATTCTCCTTTGCATATAATACCCATTACCCCTGTTGTTTTGACTAATTTAAATAATTATGTTAATTTTAAAAAAAAGTATGTATATCAAAATAGAGCCGTTCGGGTTTAACGTTTACGGAGAAACAATAGGTTCGACTTGGTTAAGTTTAGTGGAAGCCATCATTAAAAATGGTGATTTGGATAATGATGAGGGACGCAAGAGATTGTGTCTGCAGAATGTTAGAATTCATTCGGAAACACAAAACCTCCCAGATAAGATTATAGATAAATTGGGAATAAAGAAAAATATCGACGCAATTGTACATTTAACTTTTGATAAGGAGATAATGCACGATTTTGACGTAGTGCCAAGTTTCAGCCCAGGATCGAAGAGTTATTATGCGAGAATGAAAGAAGGCAAGATGATAGAATATGTGGTCGAAAGGCTTTCGAATATTCCAGAAAGCAAGAAAGCGATAATCAGCTTCATACACTGGGATGACTACAAGGCTGTCTTAGCAAAGCCAAAAGACGACTATCTGCCATGTATAACCACAGTGCAATTCAGGCTTATTAAAAATAAAAAGGGATGGAAAATGAACACCATTTTTAATGCAAGATCAATAGATGCATTCCAGAAGGCAAGCGGAAATTTAGTGGCTATCGTGTTATTAAGCAAAAAAATCGCAAAACAAATTGCAAAAAATTTAAAAGTTCCGGTTGATCTAAACACGCTTGATGGCATAATTACAGACGCGCATATTTATCAGGAAACAATAAACGATGCCAAGGAATTAGTTAACAAGTATAAAAATATATGCAATTAATGGGAAATCAAAGTAAGAAGTTTCACGTCTGGGAAAAGGAGAACGAGGATAAATCCATCGTGAATGTGATTGGGCAAATCCTTAAATACAAGAGAGGTTATATAGTCCGGATGCCAGAAAAAGGAGGTCCTGTGGTTTGTTGTATGTCCGGCGGAGCCGACGCAGTATCAAACATATTCATTATGCTGAATGATTTCGGATACGAAGTGTTCCCGTTTTTTATCAACCGGGGGCAATCGGCATACCAGTGGGAAAGGGCTTCCATTAAGCATTATGATCAGCTTTTCAAAGAAAGATTCCCAAAACTATATCACGAAACGAAAGAGATAAAAGTGAACACTCCGGCAAGGGAATACAAAAAAGACCTCAGAGAGGTAAAGAAAAAATGCTATGAAACAGAGGCATCGGCGCACGTGTCATATCCAGCAAGGAATTCAATTATATTCCTGACCGGGATGGAGTATGCTCTCTCACTTAAGAACAAAGGGAAGGACGTGACCACACTGTTTGTGGCTCACGTGGCGAGCGACACATCATACCACTGCTCATTGACATGGCAGAGAATTTTGAACCTCGAGATATGCCATACATTCCATGATTACCAGCTTCAGTTAATATCATTGCCGATTGAGATAGAATTCGGAAATTACTTTGACAAAGATGTCTATTTGAAATACTGCTATAAGAACGGACTTGATTTGACAAAGACCAGGACCTGCATAAGGAAAGATGAAATTCAGTGCGGAACGTGTCCATGCTGTTGGGATCGCAGGAGAAGCTTCTTAGAAGCAGGGATAAAGGACGAAACAAGATATCAAAAACCCTATCCTGAAAAGTCAGGAAGGTATTATGATAGCACCTTGAAATAAGAAAGGTGGTGTCGCAGTGAAACTTATTGTGTTCGAAGGAATTAACGGATGTGGCAAATCGACTATCGCAGAGATGGTTGCACGTAAAATGGAGGCTGTATTATATCGGAAACCTCAGCCGGAAGTATTTTCATCAGTCCGGAACACGGTGGACGCACAGGCATGCGTCAGGGCGAGATATTTGTTCTATTTGGCGGTATGCGCACAAGCATCACACGAGATAGCAGAGCTTCTCAAAAAGACGGATGTGGTCTGCGATCGTTATATCTTGAGCACAATTTGCTATTTTTCGGCAATGGGAGTGCAGATTACTCTACAAGATGAGCAGGTCGTCGAGGTAAATTCGGATTATACATTCTTGATCACATGCGAACGTAGGGAAGCAGAAAGACGAGCTCGCGAACGAGGAAAATTAAGTTTTACGGATCACGAAGAGAAACAAAAGGGACTGTATGAGAAGATAGTGACAGAATATCGAAAACACGATATTATCGAAATAGACAATTCGGCACAAACACCGCTTGCAGCAGTTCATCGGATTGTCGAAATCTTGAAAGGGATGAATTATGCGACATCAAGGCAGGGGTAGCCAGAAAAAGGTGATCCGCCCGAACCATACCGGTAAGAGATTCAAGGCGGTTCGGGAGAAAAAGCCTCAACGGAAACGTTAGGGCATCAAGAGTGGGCAGAAAATAGTGCCCTGCCCACTCTATCTTATTATAAAATATGTGCAACAAAGAAATTGAAGTAAAATTTAATATTGACAATAAAGATAAAGATCTTGTAAAAAAGATCCGCGTTTTAGGTGCAAAAAAGAAATTTTCCCAATTTCAAAGAACTTGCGGTTTTTTTAAACCTAATTTTGAAAATATTAAAGAGGGCATTTTTCCACGATTAAGGTTGGAGGGAAATAGATATACCCTCGGAATTAAATCTAAAATAAAAGATAAAAAATATTTTAAAAGAAAAGAATTCGAATGTCATGTAGCAGATCCAGAAACTATTATAAAAATATTTAAAACGCTTGGTTGGACTAAGATTATAATTTTTGAAAAGATACGATCCGAATGGAAGCTTGATAAATTTAAAGCAACTATCTGCTTCGACACTTTACCGTGGGGAAAATACCTTGAGATAGAAGCAAATCCTGATAAAATAGAATTACTTATTAAAAAATTAAACTTAAAAAGCAATGAGCGCATTACTTCTTCGTATTTAGGCGTCTACGAAGATTGGTGTAAAAATCATAATATTAAACCAAAACAAAATATTGTTTTTAGAAAGAAAAAAATGCTTTAAAATTTAAAATAGGCCATTTGCGTTTTTTTGTTTGTTTCTTTAGTTCCTTGGTGGGATTTACCGCAATAGGAAAGTCCAGCGCTTCGAGCAAAAAAATATCAGCCATAAGGGGGACGCTTCACTTCCACACAAGAAATTTGGCTTTTTAATTATCTAAATCAAAAATAACCAACTCTGCCATTATTTTATTATACCCCAAAACTCAAAAACAACAAAATTCCTTGTTGCTCTTTTCCAATTTACTTTCAAAATCAAATCCCATCGGATTTTCTACCTTGACAAAAAAGTCGATCAGAGATAATCTTAATTAATATGGAGCATTTGAATATCTTGAACATTCACCATCATCATAACCACGAATTAAAACGTTGGCGTGTTATGATGTAAACTAAAATTAAATCTTAAAGCATCATAATCAGCCAACCGGCTGATTTTTAGTTAAAATGAACTTAATAGAATTGATACAAAAATTAATAAGTATTCCAAGCTTTGTGGATAACAAAACCAACGAGAAAGAAATTGGCGAATTTATTTTTAATTATTTAAAACAATTCCCCTATTTATCAGCAGAAAAACAAAATATTGGAAACGGCAGATTCAATATTTTTGCCAAAGATTCGGCTCAGCCGAAAATTCTCTTTGCCTGCCATATGGACACAGTTGAACCGAAAAGCGGTTGGAAATATGCGCAAAATAAAATTAAAGATAACAAACTTTACGGATTAGGATCCGCCGATATGAAAGGAGGCACCGCTTGTGTTTTAGATGTGCTAAGAGATTTTGCCCGAACAAGGGGACTAGCTCTGCTTTTCTATTGCGATGAAGAATATAACTTTGAAGGAATGAAAAGGTTTGCCGAAAAATATTCTCTTAGACCGGATTTGATTATCTGTCCTGAAATTACAGATTTAAAAGTAATAAACGGGTGCCGGGGCATTATTGAAATTTATTTCCGAGTCACAGGAAAAACCGGACACGTCGCTTCTCCGGAAAAGGGCATAAATGCAATTGACGGAATTATAAACATTGTTAGCTTAATCAGAGAAGATATTAAAAAATATGAACATCCGGGTTTAGGAAATGCTGCTTTGAATTTGGCTTACTTATCCGGAGGATTGAATAAGGGAGTAAACGAAAAGGGAAACCTTGTTTTAGGAAACAGGGGCAACAATATTCCGGATATTGCCGAGGCAGTGATAGACATAAGAACACCGAGTAAAGAATTAAATGCTGGAGAAATAACCAGGTTAATTAAACAAAGATCGGAAGAACAGAGATTAAAATTAGAAAAATTGGAAATAAGAAGCGACTTAAGAGCCGCTTTTTCACCAAAAGAGAAAATAATCGGGTTTGAGGGCATAGATTATGGAAATCTTAAAGAACAGGGATATTTTGATGTTCAAATAATATCGGAAAGGTTTGACTCCCCTTTTATTTGTTTCGGTCCGACTGGCGGAAATGTCCATGGAGCAGATGAATGGGTTAATATTAGTAGCTTGGAAAAAACCAAAAATGTATTTAAGAATTTAATACAAAGATCCTGCACATAGCTCTTTGAAAGGAGAGAAAATGCACATTAAAAAGTTAATAGGGGCAGAGGAAGAAGAAGCGTTTCCGCAAATAGCAAGAATTTATTGTGAAATCTGGAAGGAGCCTCCGTGGAATGAATCTTTTTGGACAGAGCCAGAAGTAATTGAAGATCTGCGAAGGCAGTCGGCAAAAAAAAGGGCAGTGATTTTGACTGCCACAAACGGATCAGCCGATATTATCGGCTTCACATGGGGATACCAGACAAGCATCGCCGAACTAAGTCAGATTTCCGGCCTTCCCCACAGGTTGTGGAAAGAGATAATCGGCCAAGGGATTCCTTTCTATGTGGATGAGTTGGGGGTTGGTATAAGCCACCGAGGATGGGGCATCGGAAACGCTCTCGCCATGAAATTAATGCGGGAGATTTCTCTTATGCCTATAGACTGCGTGGTATTGAGAACAGACGTAAAGGCTGTTCCGGCCCGAAAGGTCTATAAAAAAGCTGGGTTTCAAGAACTGCTAATGAGAGATGCGAACCACCCGAATCGCACGTATTGGATCAAAAAACTCGGCTAAGAAAAGAGCGGTGAAAAGTCTATGACTTCTCACCGCTTTTATGATAGCGGGGGCATGACGGGGCTCGAACCCGCAACCCTTAGATCCACAGTCTAATGCTCTAACCAATTGAGCTACATACCCCGTTAAAAGCTATCACTTGATTACTTCTTTGATTCTACTCACGAGAACAGATTTGTCAAGAGCTTCCTGGCTTCTTGCCGCCATATTCTTCAGAGAAACCTGGCCTTTCTCGTTTTCATCGGATCCCATTATAACAACCAATGGAATCTCCTGCTTCAACGCGTAGGCCAGTTGGCTCTTCAGGGGCGCTTCTTCCAAGTAAAGCTCAGTCGGAATACCTGCCGCCCTGACTTCATTCGCTATCCGCAAACACTCGACACAGAGCGAAGGATCCATGACCGTAACCAAAACCTTGGTCAACGAAGGAACAACCTGTATCTTCCCGAGTTTTTCCATTGCTGCGAAAAGACGGTCAACTCCCACAGAAGCCCCTGTTCCTGGAATATTGCTGTTGGAAATAAATCTGTTGGTTAGCCCGTCAAACCGCCCCCCCGAATAAACGCTGCCTATTTCGGGAAGATCGGTTAGAACAGTTTCGAATACGGGGCCGGTGTAGTAACCGAGGCCCCTGGCAATGGACAAATCCATTTTCCAGTTAGCTTCCGGAATAGCAAGACTTCTCAAGTTGTCCGCTATTCTTCTCAGCTCCGCTACCCCTTCACCTCCGATCTTGGAGGATCCGACCACAGATTCGGCCTGAGCGAGGATTTCGTCGCAAGATCCCTGTATGGCAATGAATCTCATGACCTTCTCTGCTTTCTCGGCAGAAAGATTCGGAGCCGGATCATACTGATTATCGGGCTCTCGCATCAATTCCGCTTTTAGCTCTTCATCGCCAACTTTGTCTCTTTTGTCGATAATCCTTATCAGTTCTTCCCTTTTTTCAGGATCGTCCAAGCCGATAATCTCGTTTAGAGCTTCGAAAATCTTCCTGTTGTTAATCCTGATAAGGAAGTTTTCGAAGCCCAGAGCCGTCATGACAGTGTGCATGATTTGAATGATCTCCGTATCGGCTATGACCGAACGACAGCCAATGATATCGGCATCGAATTGAACGAATTCCCGATACCGGCCAGCTTGAGATCTTTCGCCTCGCCACACTTTCCCAACCTGATAACGTTTGAAGGGCTTTGGCAGCTTGTCAGAATAAGCCGCAACGACTCTTGATAATGGCACTGTCAGATCGAATCTCAGAGCCAAATCCATGTCCTGGCGTTTGGCAGCGTCAGAAATCGATTCTAATCCGCTGGCAACCACTGTTCTATAGAGATTCATCTGAAAGCCGGAACGATTGCCGGTCAGGACTTCCAATCTTTCAACGGCCGGTGTATCAAGCGGCAAAAAACCAAAGCTTTGATAAACCGCCTCTATCGTTGACAGCATTTTGTTCCTGGCAATCATAACGGGCGGGAGATAATCAAGAAATCCCCCCACCTTATCAGGTTTTATTGTTTTCTTGCCTTCATCCATATATTTCTCCTTCTTCATTCATACCACAGTTACGAAAGAAACTGAAGATCGCCTGACAAAACATCCAGAACGCTTTCGGACAATTCCGAAAAATCATTCTGACCGTTACTAACCGGAATACTTGTCCGTGGATTTGAACAAACTATATCCGCGATAGTAATGGGTTTATTGTTTAGTCTTTCCATTTCTCCGAATATCTTCCGCGTCAACTGTATGCAGGAAGCGCTGAACTTTGCAAGCTCTTCCCTCTCTCCCCTTAAAGAAGCCCATTTATCGGGCAATCCATAGGGAAGAATATACGGCATTGCGATGCTGGCATGATTGTAGAGATAATATGGAAAGCAATTTCTTCCCATCTGACTCCCTACAACCAAGCCGCTATTGGGAACAAACGGAAAGAAATCGTGAGTTGGCATCCAGTCGACCAAATCCGTATCATCGGAATCCACATGATACAACAATTGCCCATTATAAGAACTTTCCAGCAATTGCTTCGCTTTGGGAAAAATTATTCCCAAAACAATCGAAACAATGTTCTCGTTTGGGAAACAGTTTAGCACAAACTTTAAACTGCTTCCCGAAAAGGCTCCGTCTTCAATGATTATAATCGGTTTATCATGTGCCGCCCGGATCTGATGATCCAACGAAGGATGCCCTGGCCTCGGACCTATGCCGATTATATCGCCGTTGAAATTGACCATCCTATTCAAGTGGATGCACATTCCGCCCGCCTCATAGGCAATAAGCGGAGATGTAGTCAAGACAACAGCATCAGGATGAATTTGTCTCGCTTGGTTGGCCATAGCCACAATTTCATCGCATAAATCATCGAACGGAATCTCTTCCACGTTCACAGGGCTCCCCGAAAAGTTAGCCCCTATCATCTCCACCAATTCCCGTTCCACCTCATCGAAGAATTCCCTCGGGGGAATCTTCAAACCCAGCCTCTTGAACGCGGAGGCACATTGATACAGTGTCAAAGTCAACAAATACCTTTTGTTCCGATGGCCAACATGGCCATCACCTTCTGATTTGGCGCCACTTCTTGTTTCCATTTTACTACCCTTTCAATAAAGGTTGTTAAAGAACGTTCGAAGCCAATTCTATGGCCATCTTAACTGCCGATTCGGGCGTTTCAGCCGAAACAACTTTTACCCGCTTCCTGTCATCCAAATACTGATCCGCTAATTTATCCGCCCAGCCACCGCTTCCATTCAACGCTACAACCGGTATATTTGCCTGATACGCAACTGCAATCTCATTTAAGGTTCCCGATCCTCCGTTAATCACTATCATTGCATCACAAGCCAAGCTTAAAATAAATTCTCTGCCTCCGCCTCTTTCCAATCCTGTCGGGATTATAATATCGGCATCTTTTTGATATATGTCTTTTCCTTTACCATAGGTTATTCCTACTGTCAGACCATTAAATTTCTTAGCTCCTCTGCATGCAGCTGTCGAAAGAGAATCGCTGTCTTTTTCAGCTCCGAATATCAAAATAGCTCCTGCTTGAGCGATAAACTCTCCGATCTTTTCTGCCGATTCTTCAAGATCTTTTCCATATCCAAGATCGGCCATTGTTCCCATCACACCTATTTGAAGTTTTCTTTTCATAATTTATAAGATACTCCATATTGTATTAATTAAAATAATCTGTCAAGGAGCTTGACACCTTTCTTTGTTTCTGCTTTACTTAAAAATATATGCAACAAATAAGCTGTTTAAAGCTTAATAGAATTACATTGCCCGTAGATTTTCACGGAGCTTTTGTCATTTTGTTCAGCCGAAACAGCTTTAATATGGTTAATTAAACATTTAATTTAAAATCACTATTAGAGAAGCTCCGGCTGAACAAAAGCTGGAGCTTTTGTTTGAAGCAAAATAGTTCCTTAACAATTCAGAAGAAAGGGAAGAAAATGACTGAAAAAGAAGTAAACAGAAACGTGAAGTTGTATAAGTGGTTTTTTGTCCTAATAGAGCCCTTGTTTATAGGCCCAACCTTGATTCTTTATCTGCAACAAATCGGAAAAATGAGCTTATCCCAAATTTATGTGATGGAAGCAGTTGTGGTCGCAGGATTCGTGATTTTGGAGATACCTTCGGGAGCGTTAGCCGATTTGATAGGCAGAAAGAAAACTATTTTTCTGGGAGCCGTCTGTATGCTCGCAGGGAAAATCGTGCTTGCATTGGTTACATCTCCTGTATGCGTATGGATATCCAACATTTTCTGGATGGTAAGCATGTCTATGAGATCGGGTGCCGACTATGCTTTTCTTTACGACTCTCTCAAAAAAGTCGGGAGAGAAAGCGAGTTCAAAAAGATCCAAGGAGTGGCTCAATCCAATTTGTTTCTGGCATTGGCTTTCTGTTCTCTGTCGGCAGGATTTTTATCCGAAACAGACATGAGATTGCCATTTGTACTTTCCGTCCCGGGAATTATGGTTTCTTGCATAATAACAATGATGTTCAAAGAAACCCCGCGAACAGAAAAGTATGCCGCCAAAAAGCAGAAAGAGCTTATGAAGTTGAGCATATTGTTCGTGAAAAATCACAAAAAGATGAGATGGATTATCGCTTTTTCGATTCTGGTAACCGTTTCCTCCAAAATATGGTTTTTCTCATATAATCCATATTTTGAGCTGGTAAATCTGGATCTAAGGTATTACGGAATAATGTTTTTCTTTTTCAGGAATAAGGGGACGCTTCATTTTTGAACAGGAAATTTGGCTTTTTAATTATCTAAGTCAAAAATAACTAATACTGCCATTGTTTTATTATACCCCAAAACTCAAAAACAACAAAAAATAAAATTTCGGGGGAGCCTCTGAGATTGCTCACTCCAAACTATCTATCACTAGTCCTATATCTTCCTTAATCCCTTTTCTTCAAATTTTAGCAACTTTTTACCGACGAATAGAGATAGGCAATATTACGGCATTAATCTCTTAACATCTCGTGGGAATAGGATGGCTTCTTTTATACTGCCAAGCTCAAGGATCTGCTGAATGGTTCTTTCCGAACCCCATCCCCATCCGCCGTGCGGAGGCATGGCATATTTAAAAGTATCCAAATAGAATTCCATTCCATCCGGCTTTATTTTTTTCTTTTTCATATTTTCCATCAACTCTTTGTAAATATGTATTCTTTGGCTGCCGGTGACTATTTCCAAACCTTTATATATCAAATCAAAACCGTATGTTTCTTCCGGGTTTTCTTTACTCTGCATCGTGTAAAACGGTTTTTCTGACCAAGGGTAATGGGTAATGAATACGAAGTCTGAATTGAATTCTTCTTTTGCGTATCTTCCGGCCAATCTTTCTCCTTCCGGGTCTATATCTGTATCATCGGGAATTGAATAGTTATATCTCTCTTTTGCAATTTTTCTTATTTCAGATAATTTTACCCGAGGTATGCTGTCGGGAACTTCTGAAATTTTGATGTTATACATATCCAAATATTGCTTCCCCTCTTTTTCTATCATCAAAAATATTCTCTTCAAAACCTTATTAAGAATATCTGTAACATCATAAAAGTCCTTTATATATCCCATTTCAGCGTCCAAGCTTATATACTCGTTTACGTGGCGCGTAGTAAAATGCGGCTCTGCGCGGAAAGCAGAACCAATTTCAAAAACTCTTTCAAATACACCAACCATTATCTGCTTGTAAAACTGAGGGCTTTGGGCCAAAGTGGCCTCCTTATCAAAGTATTTAACCTTAAAGAAGTTTGCTCCGCCTTCGGTTGCAGCTCCAAGAATTTTTGGAGTTTTGACTTCGGTAAAGCCCTCTTCGCGCATTACGGTTTCATATCCTTTCAGAAAAATATCGTAAAGCTTGAAAATTGCTTGAACTTTCGGATGCCTTAGAGAGAGTGTGCGATAATCCAAAAGAGTAGGCAAGTTCAGGTTTAAATCATTCTTCGCCAAGTCAAACGGCAGATCTTCTACGATAGCAGAAATAATCTCTATACTTTCGCCTTGTATTTCATAGCCGTATTTAGACCTCGGCTCTTTTTTTGCAACACCTTCTATGGCAACAGAGTCACCGATTTTAACTTCTATACTTTTATCAAAAACAACCTGGATAGTGCCGGTGTAGTCTTGCGCGATTAAAAACACCACATTGCCGAGGTTTCTCATATTTAAAATGCGGCCCTTGATCATTATCTTCTGTCCTTCCTTTTTCTCTATTTGGTTTATTAATATTCTCTCCATAACTTTTCTTGTTAATTTTTAATAAAAAACGCCCTTGCCAAGTTACCAAAAATTGATAACCTTGCAAGGGCGGTTTTCCCGCGGTGCCACCTCGCTTTTTACTCATTTCAGTTCTATAACGGGAACTCCCCGTAAGGTTCTACTTGCCCTAAGTGTAATCGAAGGGCTTTCTTCCTTAAGCTCAGCTGTGTCTGCAGCTTCGTTGCCTTTATATTGTGATAATACCAGATTAAATAGCTTCGCACAAATTTTCCCTATTTACGTTACCCATCCCGCGACCTAATCGCTCGATAATAACTGTTTTGTATATCGATGAACAGGATTGTTATATATTTTATCGGTTGACCCCGATTCTACAATTTTTCCATCCAACATTATTACTGCATAATCACTTAACTTTTTAACTATATCGAGATTGTGCGCAATTAATAATATTGTAGTTTTACTTTTTTTGATATCTCTGAAAATTCTAATTATCTGTTTTTGACTTTTAATATCGATAGATGAAAATGGTTCATCACATATAAGTAAATCTGGTTTTAATGACAAATCAGCCCCTGCTTTTCTAAGTTTTTTCCTGATTTCATTCTTATCTATATTCAAAAATGTGGCTTCGAATTCCGTTTCCATTAGTTTACTTTAACATAAAACCGCTCGCTTGTCCGATAAGCGATAAGAGGGACGCTTCACTTTCACACAAGAAATTTGGCTTTTTAATTATATGTTAAATGTTAGACCCTGAGGGTCTAACATTCGAGGGTCTAACATTCGAGGGTCTAACATTCTAACATTGAGGCACGGGTGCGAAAACAAAACTTCGGAGGAATCCTCCGAAGTTGTTAGCCGGTTTTGATTTCGTAATCGCCTCCAAATTTGTATTGTTTGCCCGCAAGATCTGCTATCCTTTTCATTACCGTATCGGTTACTAGGCGGTAATCATTATCTGTGGGATTTGAGTATCCTGTAAAATACATCGGCTCTCCTATTTTTATCTTTGCTTTGGCTCTAAAGTTTGGTCTTTTATTATTTCTGGACATTATATCGTAAGTTCCTATAATCCCAACAGGCAGAATAGGAACGTTTGCAGTTAAAGCAAACTTTGCCACTCCGGTAAAGGGTTTTTGAATTTCTCCGTCTCCGGATCTTGTTCCTTCGGGAAATATTCCTATTAACATTCCTTGATTTAATGCCGAATATACGGCCTCATAGACTCCTGTCTTATCATGCGATTCACGTTCAACTTTTATCTGGCCTGTCAAATTCATAATCGGCCTCCACATATTGCTTTTATAGAATTTTTCGGCTGCCAAATAATGGACTTTTCTGGGGCAGACAGCAGTAAAGCAAAGAAAATCAAAATAGCTTTGATGGTTTGAGGCAATTATAGCAGGGCCTTCTTTTGGTATATTTTCCAGACCTTCAATTTCTTCTATCCAAATTCCTTTGACCAAAGGGCCAAGAAGACCTCTTAGAACGGGGTACCCTATCTTGACTGCGCCGGTTTCTCTATAGGCCAGGGGGACAACTTCTTTATCAATTTTGCCTTCTCTGTCTTTAATGCCGAATAATCTTTTTAGATTAAATCTCATACTTATATTATACCACGAACACATATTTTTTCAAGATGCCCCGGGCAAAACATATTCCGGCATCTTAAATATTATGTTATTATTAAATAATATGAATATTACAAAAGTTTTCGGGTGGGGGTTGCTTTTTTTGGGACTCATTATTATAATTGCGACTCTCTATTTATCATTTGCTTACTTTACCGGAAAATCAAAATCCCCGGAACTATTCAGCATGCCGGAAAATGCATCGCCGGAAACAAAAGTCAATATCTCCGATCCCCAGAAGATGATAGAAAAAACCGTCCAAGATCAAATTAAAAGCATCATACCGGATGCCTTTATTAATCAGACCTTCAACCTTATAGCATGGACTTTGTTTGCTTTGATCCTTATTTTCGGCGGTTCAAGAATATCTTTTACAGGTATAAAAATAATAAAATAGATTTGGAAAAAGCAAAAAAATACGGGGGCAGAACCCCCGTATTCTCTTTTTTAGCTCACTGCAACTTTTTTCCTCATGGTCTTTATCTCAATCTTGCCCGATTCGGCGTCAACCGACACTTCCTCCCCTTCTTTTATCTGGCCTGCCACTATGCTTAGGGCCAGAGGATCCAATACCTCCCTCTGTATTACCCTCTTTAATGGCCTTGCTCCCAGACTGGTATCAAATCCTTTTTCGGCTATAATCTGCTTTGCTTTTTCTGAAACCCTTATCCTTATTTCCTTTTGTAAAAGTCTTTCGGCTACTTTGCTAAGCTCAAGCTCTACTATTTTTTCTATTTCAGCTTTTAAGAGATGGTCAAAGATTATAATCTCATCTATTCTGTTTATAAACTCGGGGCGGAAACTCTCTTTTAAAGATTCCATAACCCTGTCCCTCAAAGCTTCTTTTTCTTTGCTCTCTGACCCTCCCATAAATCCCAAAGAACCCATTTGGGCTATATGCTCTGACCCTATATTTGAAGTCATAATCAGAATTGCGTTTTTGAAAGAAGCTGTTCTTCCTTTGGCGTCCGTGAGTCTCCCATCTTCTAAAATCTGGAGGAGTATATTAAATACTTCCGGATGGGCTTTTTCAACTTCGTCCAGAAGAATGACGCTGTAAGGCCTCCTTCTGATTTTGTCTGTGAGCTGGCCTCCTTCTTCATATCCTACGTATCCTGGAGGAGATCCGATTATTCTGGAAACAGTATGCTTTTCCATATACTCTGACATATCCAATCTTACTAAAGCATCTTCGTCATTGAACAAAAACTCTGCTAAAGCTCTTGCGGTCTCTGTTTTTCCAACTCCTGTAGGACCTAAGAACATAAAAGATCCTAACGGCCTGTTTTCCTCCGATATGCCAGCCCTGGACCTTCTTATCGCATTTGATATGGCCGTGATCGCCTGCCTCTGTCCTATAACCCTCCTAGAAAGAATATCTTCCATTCTCTCCAGTTTTCTGGCTTCTTCCTCCATTAGTCTGGTAATTGGAATTCCCGTCCATCTGGAAACCACTTTCGCGATATCTTCTTCTCCGGCCTCTTCTTTTAGAATTTGATGCTTTTTTTGAATCCTAGCAAGCTTTTTTTCTGTTTCCCTTATTTCTATCATAAGCTGGGGGATTCTTCCGTACTTTATTTCTGCAACCTTCTGGAAATCAGCCCTGCCCTCTGCCAGCTCCGCCTGAAAGCTTAACTCGTCTATTTCTTTCTTGTAATTTCTAATTTTTTGGATAAGCTCTTTTTCTGAATTCCATTTTAATTCAAAAGCTCTTGCTTTTTCCTTCAAATCGGCAAGCGACCTATTTATGGCCCCAAGTCTTTTTTTTGAATCTGCTTCCTTTTTTATGGCTTCTTTTTCAATTTCAAGCTTCTGTATTTCTCTCCTTAGTTCATCTAATTGGGCAGGTTCTGATTCTATCTCAAGTCTAAGGCCGGACATTGCCTCGTCCATAAGATCTACCGCCTTATCCGGAAGAAATCTGTCTGCTATATATCTGTGCGAAAGCTCGGCTGCAGCCACCAAAGCTGAATCTTTTATCTTCAGCCCGTGATGCACTTCGTATTTCTCCTTTATCCCTCTTAATATTGCGATCGTATCTTCTACCGTAGGTTCTTTGACATAAATAGGCTGGAATCTTCTTTCAAGGGCAGTATCTTTTTCTATATATTTCTGATACTCTTTCAGCGTAGTAGCTCCTATTGCCTTAAGCTCGCCCCTAGCTAAAGCGGGCTTCAAAAGGTTGGAGGCGTCTATTGCTCCTTCTGCTCCTCCCGCCCCCACCAGAGTATGAAGCTCATCTATGAAAAGTATATATTTCCCCTCTGCTTTTTCAATTTCTTTAAGAAGGGCTTTTATCCTGTTTTCAAATTCTCCTCTGTATTTTGTTCCTGCAATCAAAGATCCTAAATCAAGCCCTATGATTTCTTTTTCCTTCAAGGACTCCGGAACATCTCCTCTCACTATTCTCTGGGCCAATCCTTCTACAATGGCCGTCTTTCCAACTCCGGCCTCTCCTATAAGGACGGGGTTGTTTTTGGTTCTTCTTGAAATAACCTGCATCAATCTTCTTACCTCGTTCTCTCTTCCTACGACAGGATCAAGCTTTCCCTGCCTGGCCATAGAAGTAAGATTGCGCGCGTATTTTTCAACAACCTGGTACTTGGATTCGGGAGCGGGATCGGTAATTCTTTCTCCTCCCCTTATTTCTTCCAAAGACCTTAATGCTGTCTCGTAATCAAGTCTTGCAAAGTCAAGATTTCCTTTTAGCTGGGATTCCATAAGAATATCCCCTGCTTTTGTCTTTGAGGAAAGAAGGCCTAGCAATAAATGTTCCACGGAAATAAATTCATCCCCCATTTTCATAGCTTCCTCTCTAGAAGTTTCCAAAACCTTTGCCATATCCTGGGTAAGATAAAGCTGTCCCAGTGTTTTTGGGGTTGAAAATCCGGGCAACCTGTTAACGGCTGTTTCGGCTTTTTTCTTCAAAGAATCTATATCAGCTCCCACTTTCTTAAAAAGAGACACGACTATGCTGTCATCCTGTTGCAACAAAGACAATAGAAGGTGCAGAGCATCTATATTTTGCTGTCCTTTTATTTGAGCCAAGGACTGGGCTTTTAATATCGCCTCTTGGGCTTTGTGTGTAAAATTTCCTCCGTTCATACACCCTATTTATATCACAAATTTTGATAAAAAACAACCCCCAAGAAAGATCTCGGGGGTCTAAACGAGCGGCTTTAGGCAGGCAGGGCAGCCGGCATCACATAGTAAGGCCTCCTCCTGGAGCGATAGATGCTCGGCCAATAGAATTTATCTCCCGCGCCCCTACATTGGCTTAGTTCCTGTAGAACCGTTGCCACAAAAAAACTGACCCTTTCTGCCAACGGACGCCCATCAAACATTCGTTTAGGATCTGCCCCATATGAGATAAGGAGCTTGATTATCCCGTCTGCTCCAGCAAGAAGGGTCCTCTCTAGGCGGTCTATTTCTCGCTTAAGAGAAGCAGGCAATGTACCATCAACACAGGCACCACCCATCATCATCCCTTTGAGCGTTCTGGAAAGAACTACCCTTCTGTAGGTTGCGATAAAAAGAGGCGTGTGCCCATACATGTCCTTCTCCTCAGCAGACGCGCCGGCCCGTAAGAGAATTTCAACACAATCACAACATGATTCAGCTGCCGCCAAATGCAGAGGTTTCCAATTGAAAGGCCACTCAGCATCTAAGCGCGTTTTGTACCCCGGACATAGAATCAACGCCCGAACTACATCCGAAAGAGATGCTTCTAGCGCAAACCAAAGCAATCTGCTTCTTTTGTCTAAAGACGCGACATCTGGGTGCGCAAAGATCCCATTGCAAGCAGATTCCGCGTCCCCACGCTTGATACATTCCAGAACATTGAAAAAGTCTTCGGCACTTCCCATGTCAAGGCCTCCTTTTATAGAGCTTTTGCGGTCCAGTATAATAAATAGATTATCCCAGCGATAATAATTATCGCCACAATTGCTTTTTTCGCTTTGCTATCCATTCGGCCTCCTTTTTAAAGAACATTTCTTCTGTTTAATTTACAATACTCTTCGCTAAAATATTTGCAATACTTTAAAACAAAAGGGGCAGATTAGTTCTGCCCCTTAGTATCCTAGAAAAGGACCTCCTCAATTTTGCAAAGCGCATCCTCAAGTTCACCCAAAGGAACTTCTGCGAAAGAAATCCTCTGCCAGCCTTCAAACGGGCCAAAGGCAGTCCCCGGAATAATTCCGACTCCTGCTCTCTCCAGCAATTTATCGGCCACGGACACCGAAGGGCCGCAATGAGAAAAATCGCAGAAACAATAGAATGCCCCTTCGGGATGCGGATGATCTATCTCATGCTCTTTCAGCCATCCAACCAGAAAATCTCTTTTCTCTGCGAGAACTCCGACTCTCCGTTGCACATAACTGTCTGAATTTGTCATAGCGGCCAAAACAGCTTCTTGAGAAAGCAAAGACGCAGAACCCACATCCGCCGCATAAAAGCGGGCGACTGTAGAAAACATGGGCTCCGGCACGGTTAAGAATCCGACCCGCAAACCGGCTAGGGCGTAAAGCTTGGAAGAAGAACCGATGAAAATAGTTCTTTCCGGTAGCAAAACGGTCCAATCTGTTTTCTTGCCATCATATTCTAAGCCCCAGTACGCTCCGTCAACTATAAACCAGGTTTGGCTGCTGGTTTTATTCTGGGCAAGACCGCTCAAGTCTAAGACTGCTCCCGTGGGATTAGTTGGAGAGCTTAGAATCACTCCCCTGGTATTAGGAGAAATATAGGTTGATATCTGATTTCCCCGAAATCCAAAACCGATTTTTGGAATAAACCGCGCACAATTTATTGCCCCGACCATCTCCTCATACACGGGCCAGGCTGGAAGAAGGGTCGTTATTTCTCTTCGGGGACTTCTGTATAAAACTCCCTTTAGGGCCGCGGAAACCGCAGAC
>MHMM01000010.1:105591-109468 GCA_001821555.1 Candidatus Nealsonbacteria bacterium RIFOXYB1_FULL_40_15
CTCCAAGGTTAATAATTCCGGGTTTGCCAGCTTCTTCGGCATACTTGTTCAGCAGTTTGGCATTGCAATACATGGCATTCTCCTTCTATTTTAAATGTTCTATTTATTGCGAACTGTAAACAGAATAGCTCTTTTTGGAAAAAAAACAAGGTCCGCTATATAAGCGGACCAAAGAAATCTATTTTCAAGATCTCTTTTTCAAAGCGCAGTCTTAGGGTGTCCAGCAATTGCTGGACACCTGTTTTCTCAGAGCACACGATGCGGATATTGCATCCGTCCCCGTTGGATGATTCTACCCCCAAACCTCTTAAATACTCTACGGCATAGGCGACCTCTCCATACTCCAAATGCGGGGAGACATCAATGGCAACGATATTTCCCTCGCAAACGCAGGGGCAATGCCACAATATCTCTGCAATAGCTACAACATAATCCATATCTGACTTTGTCATACTGCATCCTTTCTATGAAATTGTTAATGTCCGATCCAAAGAGCTAAAAAAGCCCCTCTTTGGGAAAGGGGCTTTTTCAACTCTCTGCTTAATCTAAATCAGCCCCTTTCCCTGAAGAAGTAAAAATAAAACCAAAATGAATTCTGTTTAATATTCATATTTTGAAACAGCCAGAAATGAAGTAAAATTAAATTTTAAATCCTGTATATTTTCTTCAATAACATTCAACCTGTAAAGATCTTTGCATCTTAAGGGGGCTATAACAGCCGAATTTTCAGAAAGCTTTCCTAAACTTAAGTCGCTTGCAGCTTTTGCCGTATCTTCCCATTCAATAAGTTCCGATTCGGGCCAATTTCTTTTTAAATACATTCTGCACTGTTTCAATGCCTGTTGGTGGGAAACTATTTTTTTTATATCTTTTCTCAAGGCATTTGGAAGAGCCAGGAGATTCTGCCTTACATCTATTTCAAATATGTTATTTATGCTGAAATTATGTTTTGCCATAGCATATAGGGACTCATATACGACTCCTCCGTTGGAATTTTCTATAGGAAACACTCCCAAATCAATTTTTCCCTCGTCTAAAAAAGATAGTGTATTTTCAACTGTTATAAGGTGTTTTATCTCATAATCTCTTATTTTATTCTTCGCACAGCAATAAACAGCCGCCTCTTCAGAAAAACTTCCCGGTCCGCCCGATATCCCTATTTTTATTCTATCCGACATATTGTTGATATTAAATGAAAAGCTCCGATATTCTCGGAGCCGGTTGTTTTGTTAGTTCAAGCTTTTCCTAACACAAACCGGCTTCTCTCCAAAAGAAGTTTAAAAAATAATATATTTTTCCACTCGAACACTTCATAATCTTTTTGTATCAAATTCTAAAGATCAAGTCAAATCTACTCCTAATTTTTCGTTTATGACCCCCTTAATTCTTTTTGAATCTTCTTTGTTTGTTTCAAACTCAATTTGCAAGTCGTTAACAGTTTTTGAAAAACCGTCTACCGAATCATAAACTTGGTTTATTCTCTTTTTAATCTCGGCTCTTTCTGTTTTTGCTTCAGCAAAACCGTATACAATATTGGCTTTGTTAACCGCTACGCCTGTTTTAACCTGCTCCATATCGGTCTTGAGAGAACCAACATCGGTCTTGAGAGAACCAACATCGGTCTTGAGAGAACCAACATCGGTCTTGAGAGAACCAACATCGGTCTTGAGAGAACCAACATCGGTCTTGATGTTGTTTACACTATCTATAATGATGTTTAGTTTTTTCTCTATTTCTTTTTCCATGGCTTAATTTGAAATTATCTTTCTCCGAGCGTAAGCTCTAAAATCATCTCCTGCCCGTTTCTTAATATTTTCATTTCAACCTTGTCCCCCGGATTATAATTCAAAACAGCTTCTGAAAGAGGGTTTTCTAAATCTATCCTTTTCTTTTCCAGCTCCAGGATAATATCATCTTTCTTAAGCCCGGCTTTAGCAGCTGCAGAGCCCGGCTCTACAGCCGGCTCTCCGTCAGACCCTGATATTATCAACGCTCCGTGATCAGAATCAAGACTCTCTTCTTCTTTGATGCTTTCATTTATCAAAACATACCTTATCCCAATGAATGGATAAACTATTTTTCCTGTTTCTAAGACCTGGCTTATTGCCCTCTTGGCTTTATTTGAAGGGACAGCAAACCCTATGCTCTGGGCGCTTGTAACAACAGCCGTATTTATTCCTATTACCTCCCCCTTTAAGTTTAAAAGGGGGCCGCCGGAATTACCCTTGTTTATAGCAGTATCTGTCTGTATAACATTATCTAAGGTTTCCACGAAACTTCCTGAAGAGTCGGATGCTGTTATCCTTCTGCTTAATCCGGATATGACTCCTACAGACACTGTGTTCCTGAATTCTCCCAAAGCATTCCCTATCGCGACAACTGTTTGGCCTGTTTCCAGCCCGTCAGAATCTCCCAGCTTTAAGACAGGAAAAACAGCGCCGTCTTTATTGACTATTTCAAGCACAGCCAGATCTTGGACAGGATCTCTGGCGAGAACCTTAGCTTCGTATTTCTTTCCTGTATTGGTAAAAACGGTGTAGTCTGCTTTTTCATCAACAACAACGTGTTTGTTTGTCAAAACCAAACCCTCTTCAGAAACAATAAACCCTGTCCCCTGCCCAAGCTCCTGCTTTTCGGTTCCATTCTGTTTTCTTTTTAAGTCGGTGCCGAAAGGAGTAAATTCAAGATATTGCTCGTAAACAGGAACTTCTTTGGTAGCAATTACGCTCACGACAGCGGGGGAGCTATTCTTCACTACTTCTATTACAGACTGCTCCTGCGATGTCTGGGGAGTATAGTTTTCTGTTTCGGATGAGTCTTTGACAAAATTATCAATAACAAGCGTACTGTTCGGCTTCATTGAAAGATAAACCAGGGTCCCCGATATCCCGCCCGCGATAAATCCCAAAACCACTGAAATGGTTATTACAGTAAAGAATAAGCCCCTTTTCTTAAAGTTAAAATTAAATTCCGGCATTTCGTACAAGCTCATTGCAGTATTATTATATTAAATACAATTTGTGTTTGCAAATTATTTCTTTAAATAATTAAAATTATACTTAAATCTGTCGGACCTGTCGGGCCCTAAAAATATCAAATGAAGTTCGCAGAGAAAATACTTCAATCCGGTTCTTATCCATCCGTCTTTTTTAAATCTTCGAGAGGAAACGCAAATCCTTGTTGACTTTATTATTCCATATTTTCCAATCCTAGCTGCCTGCCTGACAAAATAATGGTCTTCTGCCAAGCTTATATCCTCGTCAAATCCTCCGGTTTTTATAAACAAATCCTTTTTTACCATTATACCCATTGCTCCGTGGGGAAGAATATCTTCAAGAAGAAAAATAGGGAAGTTGTAAAAAACATTAAAAGCTAGCTTCCCGGTTTCGGGTAAAAGAAAAAAGCTTGCTATTTTGAGTTTTCTTTTTGAAAATTCCTCAATGCTCTTGTCTATAAAGCCCTCGGGCAAAACAACATCGGCGTCTAGGAATAAAAGGATGTTCCCTTTCGCTTTTTCAGCTCCGGAGTTTTTTCCCGCAGCGGGCAATCCTCCTTTTGTGATTCTAGATCCGTAGGATTTTGCAATCTGTCTTGTCTTATCTTTAGAACCCGCATCGGAAACAATGATTTCGTATTTTTTCCGTGTTTTTATAGAACCCAAAAGCTTTGAAATATTCTTTTCTTCATTGAGCGCCGGGATTATAATACTAAGCATATGTGGATAACTTAATTGACTTTCGCTATTGGTTGGTATAGAAAGAAAACAGATCCTCCGTGAAGGGCTTTTCATCACCCTCCTCCGTACCCAGATTCATCTGAATCTGGGTATTTTTATTAAAACAACTTTTTGGCCTCCTGCCACATATCATCCTTTCCT
>MHMM01000011.1:0-1144 GCA_001821555.1 Candidatus Nealsonbacteria bacterium RIFOXYB1_FULL_40_15
TCCGCCGAGGCTCTGCGAGGCGGTGGCGGGGCTGATTCATTCGTCCAGTTTCCGCTCGAAAAAGGTTCGCGCAAAGTGTATAATTACGGCACAGAAAAAAAATAACTAAATATATGAAACAAGAAAAGAAACTCAGGATTATTCCTTTAGGAGGATGCGAAGAAGTCGGAAGAAACATGACTGTTTTTGAATATGACAAAGACATAGTCATTTTAGATATGGGAATTCAGTTTCCCGAAGAAGATATGCCCGGGATAAACTATGTTATTCCTAATACTTCTTATCTGAAAGGAAAAGAAAAGAATATCAAAGGAATCATATTCTCTCACGGGCATATGGATCACATAGGAGCAGCCCATCTGTTGATACCAAAACTGGGAAATCCTCCTATTATCGGAAGGCCTTTCACTATAGAAATGATCAAGTACAGATACGAAGATTATTCAAAAGGATCCTCCAAGTCATTAAAGCCAATATACATTAAAGACATCAAAGAGGTCATAAAATTAGGGAGCTTCAAGATCGGATTTTTCAAAGTGGACCATGCGATAATGGACGCAGTCGGAGTCTTAATATCCACTCCTGCCGCTACCGTCATACATCCTGGAGACTGGATGATAGAACACGACCCCATCGGAAGGAGGGAAATCAGATACGACCATCTTTCAAAACTCCAAAAACCAACCGTCTTAATGCTTGAAAGTCTCGGGGCGACCAACATCAAAGAGCCAGTCACAGAAAAACAGATGATGGACAATCTCAAGAAATTAATTTCAGAAGCTCCTGGGAGAACCATAATATCCACTTTCTCCTCCCAGGTTGAGAGGATAAAACAGATAATAGAGTTTGCCGAACAGACCGGGAAGAAAGTCGCCCTTGATGGATTTTCAATTAAAGTGGCTGTGGAAATAGCTAGAAATTTGGGATACATAAAGGTTAATGACCACGTGATAATATCAACTGAAAGTTCTCTTGACTGCCCTGACAAAAATCTGATCATAATATGCACCGGAGCGCAGGGAGAAGAAAACGCAGCTCTCGCGAGAATAGTTGAAGGAAGCCACAGGTATATATCAATTAAAAGAGAGGATACTGTAATTTTTTCTTCTTCTGTGATTCCGGGAAACGAAAGAGTCGTCCAAAG
>MHMM01000011.1:1152-6931 GCA_001821555.1 Candidatus Nealsonbacteria bacterium RIFOXYB1_FULL_40_15
GCTTCGGGGCATAGCAATAAAAAAGATATAGAGAACATAATAAGTCAGATAAATCCCACCTACTTTATTCCTGTTTATGCTTATCACTATATGTTGAAGGAGGGAGCAAAAATAGCGGTGAAAGCCGGCATGGACAAGAGGAACATTGCGGTTCCGGACAATGGATCTATAATAGAAACGGGCAGAGATATTAAAATTCTGGACAAAAAAGTTCTGACTAATTATGTATTCGTTGACGGATCCGGAATAGGAGATGTAGGAGAAGTAGTTTTGAACGACAGAAAGAAAATGGCGGAATCCGGCATATTCGTCATAGTCGCAGTGATAGACAGAAAAACGGGAAAGGTATTAGGATCTCCGGATATCATTTCCAGAGGATTCATATATCTTAAAGAATCCAAGGCCCTGCTGGCAGAAACCAGAAAAAAGCTTGTAGGAATTATCCATAAAGCCAATTCAACCAATGGAGCTATAAACTGGGCGAATATGAAGGATGAAATCAAGAGCAAGCTTTCAGACTTTTTCTTCTCAAGAACAGAAAGAAGGCCGATTATAATACCTGTCATAATAGAGGTATGAGAATAATATCCGGCATACAGCCGACGGGAAAAATCCACATCGGAAACTATTTGGGAGCCATAAAGCAATGGCTTGAGCTTCAAAAAAAAGAAGACTGCATTTTTTTCATAGCGGATCTTCATTCTTTGACTTGCCCATATGAGCCGAAAGATCTGAAAGAAAGCATAATTGAAGCCGCGATTTGCTATCTTGCGGCAGGGATTGATCCTGAAAAAAGCATTTTCTTCACACAATCCGACGTTCCAGAACATACCCGGCTGGCCTGGATTTTCAACACCGTCTGCCCTATAGGAGAGTTGGAAAGAATGACCCAGTTCAAGGAAAAATCAAAGCAATTTAGGAAAAATATAAATGCGGGGCTTTTGACTTACCCTGTCCTCCAGGCGGCAGATATTCTTCTTTACAAAGCAGGCGCTGTTCCGGTGGGAAAAGACCAGGTCCAGCACATAGAGCTTACAAGAACCATAGCCAGAAGGTTCAACCAGAAGTTCGGGCAGACTTTTTCAGAGCCAAGAGCAATTCTTTCAGAAGGATCCAAGATAATGTCTCTCACTGATCCTAAAAAAAAGATGTCAAAATCTTCTGATCCTAACAACTGCATTTCGCTTTTTGAAGAACCTGAGGCCATCAGAAAAAAGATTATGTCCGCGGTTACCGACACAGGAAAAACCGTCAAGTATAGTCCGAAAACAAAACCGGGAATATCAAACCTGATCACTATTTACAGTCTTTTTTCAGAGAAAAGCGTCAAAGAAATAGAATCAAATTATAAAGAAAAGGGATACGCTGAATTTAAGAAAGATCTAGCCGATATTATCATAACTTCGCTCCAGCCCTTCAGGGAAAAAAGAAAAGAGTTTTTATCTAATAAAAACCAAGTTATTCAAATCTTAAAATCAGGCGCCGAAAAAGCAAAAAAAATAGCAGAGAGGACTATTTCTGAAGTAAATCAAAAAATCGGAATCAATCTTTAATCGCCGAAGAAAGCTCTTTTTTCTTTTCCTCAAGAAGTTTTTTAGTCCCGGCTTCTATAGTGAGTCTTAGGAGGGGCTCTGTCTGGGAAGGCCTTAAGTTAAACCACCAATCTCCGTAATCAACTGTGATTCCGTCCAAAAAATCCTGTTCTCCGGAGGAATACTTCTTTTTAATTTTATCTAATTTTTTATTTTTATCTTTCAGGGTAAAATTGATTTCAGCAGATTTATAGTATGGAGAAAATTCTTTTGCTATTTCGGAAACCTTTAAGCCGGATTCGGATATTATTTCAAGAAGTATCAAGAAACTTATAAACCCCGAATCCATACAGTAGTTTTGCTTAAAGAGATAATGTCCTGAAAGTTCTCCTCCGAGTATCCCGTCTTGATCTTCCATTGCTTTTTTTAATTCTACCACCCCGACAGCCGTTTTGATTGGAATCCCCCCCCATTTTGAAACAAATTCAGGAACTGCTTTAGAGCATATCAGATTATAGACTATGGCTTTCCCGGGGTGTTCTTTTAATAAATGCTTTGCTATAAACAGCAGAGTCGTATCTCCCTGCAAGAAATTTCCTTTTTCATCTATTAGATAAATCCTGTCTGCATCTCCGTCAAAGATAAACCCCATATCGGCCCCGTTTCTGACGACCTCTTCTGAAATCTGTTTTGAAGCGCCTTTTTCTAGGGGATTTGAAGGATGAGCGGGAAAGCTTCCGTCGGGTTCGGAATTAATACAATTTATTTGGCAGGCAAGCATATCCTTTATCTTCTCAATCGCCTTTCCTGCCATTCCGTTTCCTGCGTCAACGACTATCTTAAAAGGCGCTATTTTTTCGGGTTTTACAAAAGAAAAAATATGCTTTATATAGCCCTCCCAAGCATCAATCACCTCTATTTTCCCGCGTCCCTGCATATTTTCGGGATAATCTTTTATAAACTCCGAGAGGTCTTTTCCTCTTACAAAATCAAGGCCGGAATTAACCCTTTTGAACATTTTAAAACCGTTATACTCTTTAGGATTATGGGAAGCGGTTATCATAATACCGGCATCGTATCCGTAGTTTACAGTCGCGAAATAAAGGCACTCCGTTGGAACTTGTCCGATGCTGAATACATCCGCTCCTTGGGAGGTTATACCTTTTGCCAGGGCCTCAAAAAGCTCGGGGGAGGAAATTCTCATATCTCTTCCGATAACTATTTTGGAAGATCCCGTCTTTGCCACGAATGCCTGTCCTATTTTAAACGAAGCATCCTCATTAAGCTCCAAAGGGTAAATGCCTCTTATATCCCTTGATTTGAACACGCCGGGGTTGATTTCCATGCGTTTTTATTATATACTCCAATATACCATAAATAAGAGACGAAACATATATGAAAAACTATCAATTGGCCGTCTTGGCCGATCCCGACATAGTTGACGAGAGTGCTGAGGAAATTAAGAACAAGATAATTGCTTCTGTCCAAAATGAAGGAGGGCTTGTTATAAGTTCTTCTAAAACAGAGAAGAGAAAGTTGGGACACCCTATAAAAGGAAAGATTTCCGCTTTCTTTTTTGCTCTTGATATTTCTTTTGATCCGAAAAAAATATCCCAAATAAAAAGCAACCTGAATTCGGAAAAAAGCATTTTGAGATGCATGATTATTATAAAAGAAATGACTGAAGAAAGACCAGGTAAAATTGAGGCGCCTCAAAAAGATCCTGAAGAAAAAAAAGTCGAGCTTGAGAAAATGGATGAGAAAATTGACGAAATACTTCAATGAATTTAAACAAAGCCATAGTTCTGGGGCGCGTAGCCCAGGATCCCGAAGCGAGAACAACTCCATCCGGCCAGCAGGTCTGTAATTTTACAATCGTCACAAACCGGATATGGTCGCAAAACGGCCAAAAACAGCAGGCAGCTGAATTTCATAATATAGTGCTGTGGAGAAGGTTAGCTGAAATTGCTTCCCAATACCTAAAAAAGGGCGGCTTAGTCCTTGTAGAAGGCAGGATTCAGACAAGATCATGGCAGGATAAAACAGGGATGAAAAGATACAGAACCGAAATAATAGGAGAATCTATGCAGTTAGGCCCTAAGGTTTTAGGAGAACAACCAACCCCCCAAACCAAAGAAGAAGAAATACCTATAATAGAAGAAAAAGAGGACGGAGAAATAAATGTTGAAGACATACCTTTTTAAAAATATATGGATTGCTATTTTTGCCAAAGAAATATAAAAGAAGTTGATTTCAAAAACACCGAAGTTTTAAAAAACTTCATTTCGGGTTTGGGAAAAATCAGGCCTAGAAGAAAAACAAATCTCTGTGCAAAACATCAGAGAAAGTTTGCGACAGCTGTCAAAAGAGCGCGCCATATCGGCCTGCTTTCAACTCAAACAAAATAAGAGTTTATTTTGAAAGCAAATCATTGATTTTCTTCAAAATATCTTCTATTGCTTTTGAAATTTCAGCATAACTTTGAAAGATCAATGAGTTTTGAGCAACGCATTTTTTAGCATTGCAGGAATAATTTGATCCGTAGACTTCTTGACACTGGGAATTGCTGGAGCAGACGCAATCTCTTGCGCCTATCGCCGCACCCGGCTTGCCGTTGACCGTTCCGTTGCAAGCTATGCTGTTGATAAGGGGATGGTAATCTTCTGAAAGCATCTCGTTCCACTTACTCTGGCTTATTAAAGTATTGCTATTTTCTCCTTCGGGAAAATCAGAGTATGTCCATATGTTGGACGAAGCTGACACCGCGTTTTTTTCTACTGGACCAGTATACGTGCTTTCAAGGCCGGTCATTAGATTATTATTGATCGCATAATTACTCTCTTTCATTCTGGCTCTGCCTATCGTAGTATTGTTTATAAACGTGATTGACCCGTCCCACGCTCCCCGGGTCTCCATTGTCCAGCCATAATCCCTCATGGACTGATCCATAATGTTATTTTTTAAAACTATATTTTTAGGAGGAGTTTCAATTCCGCCCCAATGGATAATCTGCCTATCCGAATCCCACATTACATTATTTTCTATTAAAACATTTTCAAAAGGCATATTGGGACCTACAGAAGGATCTCCATAGTTGTACATTTGTATGCAGTCGGGATGATCTCCGCTGCCATCCAAAGGAACTTTTGCTCCATGGATTATATTATCTCTAATCACGCAATCTACGCATCCAGATCCGAGCAAAATACAAGCATCCGATCCGCACTCATGCATATTGTTGCCTCTTATAATCACATTTTTTCCTAATAGAGCTAATCCTATTGAAGCATGGACTCTGCTTATATTATAAATATGGGAATTTTCTACCTTAATATCTGAAATTATATCTGCGGCTAAACTGCGCCCTGAGCTGGATATCCCAACAGTCCAACCTTCTATTTCACACTCATCAAAATAAACATGGCTCCAGCCGGGGATAAAAGCGGCTGTGGCATCCTGCGTTCGCCCCGACCCGTCAAAATGACATCTGTTAAAAGTAAGATATCCGGGCCCATATAAAGCTACCGTATCAGCTCCCAAAGCCCAGATCCCTGTATTAGTAACCTTCCTAGCGCCGGTATTAAGACTTACCGTGTTTGATTTTATAGTCAAATCTTCAAATTTTAAATAAAAGTTGGCGTTTGCGTATGCTCCGCCCAAGCTAATCCCATCTTCAAATATCACCTTCTCGCGATTTATGCCCCGCAGAGTCACCCAGTCATTAAAGCCCGTTGTCCATCTTATGCTCAAATGAGGATATTTCCCTTCGTTTAAAACAATAATGTCTCCCCCTTTCGCTTTAGACAAAGCATGAGACACTGTCTTAAACGGGGCATTCGCATCTCCTGTATTTGAGTCCAAACCTGAAACAGGATCTACATAATATCCGCCCGAAGCAATATTGCATTTTCCCGAAATGCAAGAATATCCGGAAGAACAAGATCCGCAAGACAATATTCCTCCGCATCCATCAGAATGGCTGCCGCAGCTATATGCTAAACTCGCACAAGTCAAAGGCTGGCAAGCTTTTTCGTTTATTAAAATCTCTACCGTTTCAGAATCCGAAATCCTTCCGTCCGAAACCGTAAAAATTATTTCATAACTCCCTTTTTTAGGCGAAGTCCAGGAAAAACTTCTGCCGGAAAAGGATGATCCTAAAGGCAATCCCGAGGCAGAGTACGACAAAGCGTCTCCGTCAGGATCTGATGCTGAAACAGAGAAAGAAAGGACTGATCCCTCGTAAACAG
>MHMM01000012.1:0-25976 GCA_001821555.1 Candidatus Nealsonbacteria bacterium RIFOXYB1_FULL_40_15
CGTATCCTGTGGCTTGAATCTGGTATCCTGCTGTTTCAGATATCTGGCTTCTGTACTTTACCTGGAGTCTTCTTACAGCATCTGTGGTTTTGGCTCCATAGAAGATGGTTTCTTTGGCTGGAGATCCCCAGCCTGAATCTGCTATTCTGGTTTCAGGATCCGAATTCAGGACTATCTGAAGATACTTGATGTTATCTGAAGACATTCCTTCTTTCATCGTTCCTAAAAAGGAGAATCCTGAAGGGATGCCTTGTATTCCTCCCTGGGTTGGGGAGAGATTGGCCAGTATGGCCTGAAGCTGCTGAATAACAGAGACTATCTCCTGGATCTTCTGCTGAAGCTCTGTCCTTGTCATTTGCTGGACTGGCTTTGACATAGAGGGAAGAGATGGGAGTTCTATGTTGCCTAGGTCTTGGGCATTCGCGCCAAATATACAAAAAAGAGCTATTAGGACTAGCGTAAGGATGGTATATTTTGTTTTCATATTTTCTTGTTATATTTCTACAAATAATGCTCTTCGGACTCCTTTGTATTCGCCTACAGATTCTATACAATAATAGTATCCTTGACAGTCATCTGACTCTGGAATTGCCTGGTTGCCAAGGCCGGTGCAGGGAGACTCTCCGAATTGGCATCTATAGACATTAACGCGAGAGCTGATTTCTTCGTTTGAAAAGTGGGGATTGTACACCTCTTCAACATTACTTATATTCTCAAATATATCACTCAAAGCAGTTTCTATTCCAGCGTCAGCGGCGTAAAGAGCCACCACCGAATTCTCCATCCCCCTTATCATCTTAAATTGTTTCGCAAGAATGGCGGAAACTCCTATTATAATAGAGAGGAGGACAACCATTACAATTATAGCAAGATAAAGCGATATTCCTCTGTTGTCTTTAATCATATTTTTATTATACCTTCTGAAAAAGCAAATACAAAGCAAGTTTTCCACTGCAAAGGTTGACACTTTGACTTTAAAAACTATAATGGAAATATATAATCAGGAGAAAAGGTCGCAGAGTTCATTATAAAAGAAGAAAAATATGATGTTATACTTAATCAACCAAGAAGAGGGAGAAATAACAACTCCTGAAACAACCGAAGGAGAGGGAGAAGCCGGAGAAGAAACAACACCCGAAGAACAGCCAACCGAAGAAACAACTGAAGAGACAATGTAAACTAAAACCCCCGGAAAGAACGGGGGTTTTGGTTAAAAAAGAGACGATTTTTTAATTATTATTTTATATATATTCTCCAGAAAATCTCCTCCCGCATATCCGATTATAAAAGCCAGAGAAGGCGTAAGCCCTGCCCCCAAAAAACTTATGCCTGTTTCTTTTATTGCCGATGCAACCAAAAGGCCGATAGATCCTGAAATAAACATCATTCCGATAAAATACTTAATATCAAACTTTGCATTCTTGTAGGCCAGCTGGTTTTTGACAAACCCGATCAGGCCCCTTATAAGCCCGCCCCCGAAACCTGCAATAAGAATATATATGTACATATTAATATACGGTTTTAAATTCTTCGTAATCCCCTTTTGCTTCTTCTTCTATAATATCTACTTTATTTACTTTTGAGAAAATCGTCCCTTTTCTGCACCAGTTCACAATTTTATCAACTTCTTCTTCGTCTCCCTCAAAGACAGCTTCCACTCTGCCGTCTTTAAGATTCTTTACAAACCCCTTAAGAGAGATCCTCCTTGCTCTAAATGTTGTTTCGGCCCTAAAGCCAACCCCCTGCACCCTGCCTGATATGTAAACTCTTGCTCTTTTCCGCATCAAGATAAAAGTGGCGCTATTTTAAATAAAACATACCATAGCAGAAAAGCGATAAAAACTGTTATTGTTATAAAGTCTATTAAAAATCTCATTTCTTTATTTTAACAGATAAATTATTTCAAAAACAGCCCCCGAGACAAAAACAAGCGTTAAAAAATAGAATAAAGGACTAAATTTATTTTTTACGTATCGTTTATAGATAAGCATCAAAATAACGCTTTCAAAACCCAAGGCGACAGCTCCGGTAAAGCTTATAACCTCTATAAATTTACCAAACCCAAAAAAAAGAAGAACCAAAGGAATTAGGCAGGATATGGCCCAAGCCAAATTATCAGGAATTTTAAAATCGTTGCATAATGTTTTTTTGAGAACTAGAGAAAGCGTCAAAAAAGAGGTAAAACATGTAATTATTCCTAAAATATATCCTAGGGTTGAAAGCAAAGGATTTGAAAGCCCGGATATTGCATCTTTGGAAGTTGCTTCCCCTGAAATCCCGAAGACAATCGCAATAAATAAAAAATAGATGAGCGCAGAAAGAATTATTCCTGAAATTATTATCACATTCAGTTTTTTTGAGCTTTTAACTATTTCATTCAGTTCTGGAATTACAGATGCACCCCAGAGAGAAAAAAGTATTATTCCATAAGGAAAGAAAAATGAGCCTCGCTCATAGTTTAAAAAATAACTCCCATTTATGTCGTTAAACGCATTTCCAAAAAACACTGCCAAGACTAGTAGAAGAAATAAAAGGAGGACAACCTCGGTCCCTGCAATGCTTTTTATTCCTCTAAAAACAAGGAGGGATCCCGCAGTTAAAAAAAACAAAGAGTATAGAAAGACGGATCCTCCTAAAAAAGGAGAGAAAAGCTTGAACAGAAATTCGCCTCCTATTATAAGATAGGCAAGAAGACTTCCGGATATCCCTGTGGCTATTACCGCCAAAGAAATATATTTCCATTTTTTACCGAGATACATTTCGGCGTATCCTGGAAGCCGTTTCGGCCCTTTTGTGCCCCGGATTACTTTTGCATAAGAAAGATATAAGATGGCGACAGCAAAAGAAAGAAAAATGAACCAGATGAAAACAACCGGAAAACCCGCTTTGAGAGAGCAATAAGGAAGTCCGAATATACCGGCTCCGATAATAGTGCCTATAAAAACCGAGAGGGCTTTGAGAAACTCCACTACTTTAGTTTAAAAAGTTTAAATCCTTCCCGAACCTTTTTTGCCATTTTCAGCCCTATGGCCTTGCCCTTGCCCGCCCTAACCAGTTTCTTGTGATCGTATTCAATTGACTTAACGGTCTGCCTGAAATCCGTTTCCTGCCCCCCGGAAACTCTTATTTTTTCTCCCACAGAGAGAGGAGCTGAAAGTTTTACAACGGCAACTTTTATTTTGCCGAAATAATGAGTTACTTTGCCTATCGGCTTTTCTTTTTTAATCATATTCTAATATTATAACTCAAAAGAACAGCCCTGGCTATAACAATAGCCAGGACTGCTCTTTATTTAAGGGGGGAAATTAACCCCGCAAACTCGGTTTATTCCTCGAGGAACAGCTTTGGGCTCGCTGTCGGTTTTCAAACAAACCTCCTTCGCCGGATCTATGCCCTTAGGGAATATAATCCCGCACCCCCCTCGGCTTAATATTAAATTAGCTTATGGCCGGTGTCAACTTTCTGATATTTGCCAGAGCAAAAATGAAAAGCAAAATAGAGAATAAAAATGGGATATGGGGCATATAGGTAAAATGAGAAATAACTCTGATCAACGATGCGATAATTATTGGAAAAGTCATTAAATGAAAACCTAGCTGATAAGACTTCTTATATCCTGCATTTGCCTTATTTATCCAAGAAGCAAGCCACACCAAGAAGGCTCCTATAAGAAGATAAACAACCTTAACGGCAAATGTCAGGAAAAACATTCCTATAAAAAGACCTACTACCATGGCAGGATAAACAAACTTGGTCAAAGAGCCGAATTTGTCCAGAAAAGAATTTACCACCTGTTTGTTGACCGTCAGATTGCCAAATTCTCTAAGATGGGTTATTTCAACCGCTCCGTTATCGTTCAAGCAAGCCAGCTGATTTTTTGAGAGCAAGCAGAATGTCCCGTATTCATAAAATTTAGCTATTGAAAATTCGGATTCTGTATCTATAACAAGCAGGTTTTTTATTTCTTGGCCTCCCTTCCATTGGCTAGGCGTCTTAAGAAAATAAGGTTCTTTGACATTTGAAGAAGCTTGCCCGTCTTCAATCCTTATTTCCAGCTCTTCAGGATAATAATCCTGGATGCCAGATCCCGCTTTTTCCAAAAAAGACGCTGCCTTTGGAATATACGTTATGGAATAGAAGGCAGTCAGCAAAACCGATATCAACAAAGAAAACAGCGCGAAGTATTTTAGAGAATAAGAAAACGGCTTTGTTAAAACTTCTCTATAATAATCCGGCCCGTAAATGCTTTTAATTATTTTCATATGTGCCCCCAGTAGGAATCGAACCTACATTTAGAGCTTAGGAGTCTCTCGTTCTATCCATTGAACTATGGGGGCTTGAAAGTATTGTGGGCAGGTATCTGTTGCCAGCCCAAGGATGATGAGCCCCGGGTTCGCGCCTTTGGCGGAAACTACGGGAACTTTAAGATAAAAATACCATATTTTTGTATTGTTTTCAAATAAATGATAGAATAAAAATAAAAATATGATAAAACACCAGTCTCCAATAGTTGAAATAGCCAGAAAGGTTTGCCCTGCCGTAATAACCATCGTAATATCAAAGGACCTTCCCAAGGTGGAGGGTTTTTATTTCATGCCCCTTGAAGGAAAGGGGGTTATCCTGCCCAAATTTAAAAACGGCAAAAAAGAATCCACAAAAATAGGAGGGGGCTCGGGATTTATTATTTCGGCAGACGGATATATTTTGACTTCAGGACACGTTGTCTCGGATGCAGAAGCAGACTATACCATTATACTGGAACCGGAGAAAAAATATCCTGCTAAAGTTATGGCCAGAGACCCCATAAATGATATCGCAGTCCTCAAAATAGACGGAAACGGCTATCCCTTCGTGGAACTGGGAGATTCTGATCAGATTGAGCTGGGAGAAGAAGTTGTTGCGATCGGAAATCCCTTGGGAGAATTCCATGATACTTTGAGCTCCGGGATAATTTCTGGGATGTCCAGATTTATTCAGGCCAGAAACCACGTCACCCAGGAATCGCAAAGATTAAGAGGACTTATCCAGACAGACGCAGCAATAAACCCGGGAAATTCAGGCGGGCCTTTAGTGGATATGGATGGAAAAGTGATAGGAATAAATACAGCCGCCATAATGGGCGCTCAAAACATTGGTTTTGCGATTCCGATAAACTACGCGATTAAAGATTTAGAAGAGGTAAAAAAATACGGCAAGATAAAATTCCCGTTCTTAGGGATAAAATATGTAATCTTAAACAAAGAAATGGCTGATAAAAACAAGCTGCCGGTGGACTATGGCGCCTTGATAGTAAGGGAAAATCTCGGAGAATCAGCCATAATAAAAGGATCCTCGGCAGACAAAGCAGGATTTAAGGAGTTTGATATTCTCTTGGATATAAAAGAAGAAAAGATAACAAATGAGAATCCCCTTTCCAATATCCTCCAGAAATGCGCGATAGGAGAAGAAGTGGATATAAAAGTTTTGAGAAACAAAAAACAAATTACGCTAAAAGCAAAACTCCAGGAGAAAAAATAACTAATTCAGCCCGGAATAGCTTTCCATGGCTTTGATCCTAAACTCTGTCACCTCTTTGACTTGGTAGATTATAAAAACTCCGACAGCAGAAGTAATAGCAAGAAGAATCAAAAGACCTGCTAGGGTTGATATTTTTGCGTTAAGAAAATCCATATGGGCGGCTGATGGGATTCGAACCCACGGTTTCCTCGGCCACAGCGAGGCGCTTTGCCGCTAAGCTACAGCCGCCATGTGTGCCCTCGGCAGGACTCGAACCTGCAACCTAGAGATTAGAAATCTCTTGCTCTATCCAATTGAGCCACGAGGGCTTATATATTCTCAATTAAACCGTACTTCCACCCTTTTATTTTTCTGAATAAACTTTTGCTATTTATAATCACAGCACACGTTCCGTTGTACAATATATTTCTCCTCTGTCCCAGAGAGGTAGTTTTAACCTGTGTTTTATAAAATTGACTTAGTGGCACACCCGTTACTTTAGACCAGTATTCTTCTATTTTATTTCTGCAATGCAACTCATGCATATGAATACAAATCCTGAACTTTATTTCATCAACTTTACATATTTCTCGAAACCATTTCATTGCTAACTTTATCATTAAAGGATCTGCATTTGTAAACTTTACCATTTCTAATCTCTCTGACTTGTCTCCTTCTGCCCAGTACAGCATTAGTCCTGATATAAATAAAGGATTCCTCATTAAGAGATATGCCTCTTTTCTTGCATCCTCTAAAATCTTCTCCGTTTCTCTTATTCTTTTATTCTGATTGGATTCAGCTCCAAGATACGCAGCTCTTTGCCTCTTAGATCTCAAATTATTTATCTGCCTCTCAGTAAGATATATGTCTCTCAACCACAGGCTCAATGTGCTCTTTGAAACACTTATATTTTTTAATATTTCTCGGTAACTTTTCCCTGACTGCCTAAGACGAGTTGCCTTTACTTTTTCAGCAAATTTCATAATTAAAGACAATGCAATTATATATCAATTATTTCTTCGGGTCAATCGCCCGCGCTGAAAATATCAGGATATTCAAGAGTATCAGCCGCATTAAATCTGGCCTCATTGTCCCTCCAAAAGGATTTTAATTTGTCGTAAGATTCTTCGTCTAGATGACCTTTGACGGAAACGTCGCTGAAGTCTTCGCTTTGAATAGAAATATAGTTTTTGTAAAAAATAGCAAATCCTCCGGCCAGAGTTAAAAGAAAGATAACAAGGCAAGCAAAGAAAGCGTGCTTTGCGGAAAAGAGCGCGCATTTAAATGCCTTTTCCTTGAAGCTATCCTTCCTCATTTGAATAAACTATTATTTTTATATTCATATCCACTTCGTTTAAATCAACGTATTTTCCGTTAATAAGCTTTTTTTCCTGATTTTTCTTCAGGTTCAAGGACTGGATCTCCAAAAGATACGGCCCCGACTCTATTTTATTCAAAAACTTTAAAGACGATAATAGGTTTCCCTTAAGAAACAGATTGAATCCTAAAGTTTGAGACTTAGAAGAGTCAACCGCGGAAATATTAATATCCAGCCCCGCAGAACCTGCAGTCCGTTCTAAAAAGGATATAAAGTTTATGGGAGCATCTTTATCCACATAAAAGCTTTTTGTCTTTTCTATATCTGAAGCAACTTCAAGCTGTTTTCTTTCGGAACTCTCCAAAAATTCTATTTCGCTTTTTAGAAGAGCCAATTCTTTTTTCTTTTCAAGAACTTGGCCCGAATAATATTCCACGTCCCCGAAGAAAGGAATAATAATAATAAATATGAGCAAAATCAATACTACTGCAAAGCAGAAAGATATGATAATTGATTTTCTTAATGCGGATGATCCGATCATTGCGCCTTGAATTTAACTGAAAATAATATGTCTGAAGATTTCACCCAGTTTGAGGAAGGGAATAGGATATCTTTGAAGTTATTTTTTGATTCCAGATTGTTTTTTAAGGAAAGTAAAACCTCTCTTGTTGGAGCAAATCCCGAAAGAGAAACGACCACCTGATTTCCTTCGCTAGAGGCCAAGAAATCATTTATACGGGATCCTTCGGGAAGAATATCCGAAATTTCTTCTATAAGACAGTAAAAACAAAACTTGCCTTCATAAAAATCAGCAAATCTTTTTATAATCTGATTCGCTTTTCCGCTTTCTGCCTTAAAAGCGTTTATTCTTTCTATTTCCGAGTTTTGCTTGAAGCTGGTTAAAAGCGTTTCTTGGGCATAAACCTGCTCTTTCAAATAGACTTTTATAGAAAAAAGTATGCACGACAGGCAAAGGATAAAGAAGAAAATCAAAAGCCACAGTATTATCATTACCTTTTTTATTTTTTCTGCCGCCAAATTCTCCTTTTCTTTTGTAGGAAGAAGATTAATCATCTTTTTGAGCGCCCCTTAAGGCAAGCCCGAAAGCAACGGTATATCCTATTGATTCCTTGAAAGACAAACCGGGAATTTCCTTAAATTCAGGCGCTATATTGACCCACGGATTTCCTGTTTCAACGGGAATTTTAACCGCAGAGCTTATTTCTTCTGAAAGCCCTAAAAGATTAGCGCCCCTGCCCGCTAAGAGAACTTTATCAATTTTCTCCGGCCCGATTTTCCGATGCTTATAGTAGCTTAAATATTTCTTTATATCTGAAACAAGCTGTTTGATAGAAGGCTCTACCGCCTTTGCGATTCTTTTCTTTTCTAAGCCGTATTTTATTTTCATTTTTTCTGCCTCCTCCCATCCTATTTTCAAAGCATTGGAAATATCTTCGGTAATCATTTCTGAAGAAACCGGGATTGAGGAAGTAAACCGAATCGTATTCCCCGAATAAATAATAAAGCTCGTGTTGCTTTTCCCGAAATCTATAATCATTAAAGGATCGGATATGCCATTTTTGATAAGAGCTCTGGCGATAGATTGGGATTCTACCTCCATAGCTTGGGGGAAAAGCCCGGATTTCCTTAACGAAGAGTAATAAGAATTTGCTGTCTTTTGCGATATTGCGGCTATGAGGACTTCCATAGTATCCGACTTTTCGGGAGAAACAACTGCCTGGAAATCAAGATATGATTTTTCTATGGGAAGCGGTATATAATTTTCTGCTTCCAGTAAAACTGCCTCTTCAAGGTCTTTCTTGGCCATTCTCGGCATTTTTATAACCTGCAGAAATGCTTTGCTTTCGGGAAGGCAGGCGATTACATTTTTAGTGTCCAAGGGAAATCCCTTTATTTTTTCCATTCCCCTTTTAATTGCTTCTGCAAGCCCTGCTTCATCAAGAATCTCCCCGTCTTTGATAATTCCTTCTTTTAACTCTGTTTCTCCCCATGAAATTAATTTAAAAAATCTGCCCTTTTTCTTGAGTCTGGCAAATTTTAAAGAACGGTCAGAGATATCCAGGCCGAAAGATTCCGGGTCCAGTTCCAAAAATTTAGGCATTGATTTTATTATACCAAATTATTCTACTTCCTCCCAGCTTTGTATTTCCCAGGATCCGCCAGGACCGGAAGAGAATAAGGCATTTTGTAGCCCCGCTTCGTATTGAATTTCTGCATTGTTATTAATTTTTATTTTGTAGCCGGTAACCTCTCTCGCAAGCATATTGTTGTATAAATAGATGAGTCCGTTGGAGGCATAAAAAATAGCTCCCTGGGCGTTGTTGCGGATGTAGACAGCAGGACTAGCCGGATCAACCGAAGAATTCGTGGATAAAAGCAAAATATAGCTTCCTGCCAAACCCGACCCGTTTAAAACGGCATTGTTTGAAATGCTTATCAGTCCGTCTGCAATTACCGATCCCGATAAAGATCCGTAGCTTGCAGGATCAAGAGTCAAGATTCCATTATTGTTTATAGTAAGGTTTCCGGTAACATAAACAGTTCCCGTAATTCTTAGAACTCCGTTTGTGTCTATTGTCAGATTTTTAGGAGAAGATGGCGTGCCTATTTGCACAGGGCCCAAATAATTGCTGGCTGTGCTGTAAGACATATCCGTCGTAATTATCCCGCCCGCAGAAGCATCGGCTTTCCATTCATTAATCATTTCGCTTGATATCGGGAGGGGCATAAGATCTATCTGATTGGGCTGGGAAGATATTGTCCCGCCGGCCGAACAGCTTGCCGCCGAACCGCCTGAAACATAGGTTAAATTTCCGGCCACAGAAGAATCTACGCAAGTGTGCGCAGAAGCATCTTCGCCCACAGAAATACTGTCCATCTTATTCCCATTTCCGGCCACAACAAGCGTATTGTCAATGTATCCTGTCCCCGAAGGAGCTACAATATTTCCGTTAGAATAAACATTTCCTCTCACCCTTGAATTATTCCCCATTTCCATCCCCCCTTCCCCGACTTGGGCTCCGTAATGGAAAGAAACGCTGTCTGCTGTTATTGAATAAACCACCCTTACTTTTCTTATCCTTTGAGACGCATTGCCCGAGCTTGTTATGATCCTAGATCCTCCGATAGCTTCTGATATGTTTATTTCTGCCGTATTTCCCGAAACAGCGAGAGAATATGCTGATGCAGGAAAATTTGGATTTCTTTTCACTTTTAAAAGAAGGTCTTCAATCCCCGCTTCTGCTGTATAGTAAGCCTGGGATGATTTGACCGAATCCAAGGCAACTTTGCTTCTGTTATAAACTAATATAACCACAGCCGAAGCAAGCCCTGAAACTATCAAAAGAGAAATGAGGACTGTAAAAAAAAGCGCAAAACCTTTATTATTGTTTAATCTCTTATGCATGCTGATGTTTCTAAATTGATTTCTGATTGGAATTCAGGCCTTTCTGTTTTGTATCGGGCAGAAATTATAATTTTAACCGAATCGGAAGAAACTTTCTCAAAAATAATATTCTGAATCTCTATGTTGTCAGAATTTATGGCAGAGGGCTCCGCAAATTCTTTTTTAAAGCAAACGCTGGTCCCGCAGAGGAAAAAATCTATATATGACCTCTCCTCTCCGACAGAAATATACTTTTCTGTTTCTAGAGAAAGCTGATTCGCCGATGTGGTCGGCTCATAAATGCTTTTGGCTGACATTATTTCATTGCTCAATATTTTTAATATTCTAGCGGCAGAATCTGCGGTTTCCCTATCTGCTCTTGCTTTTGCATTTGAATTAACCAGCCAAAAGATAAAAGAAATAATCACTATAAAAAGTATGACGAATATAGCGAGATAAACCAGCACCTCTATCAAGCTTGTTCCTTTTTTCATGGCTCCCAGTTTGTAAAATAACTTTCCAGCTCGACTTCTCTGGATTCCCACAAAACAGCAACTATTATCTTCTTTGTTTCGGAATCATTGTTAGCGGGGTTATAAGATTCCTCTATGTTTCCCGTAAGAGGATTTCTTGAAACGTTTTCAACCTGAAAACTTCTTTCAAAAATACCTGACGTCTCGGATCCTGAAACGGCCTCCCATTCCGAAGATATTATTTCCATATGGTAGTCCAGCCCTGAAGAAAGAGATCCTAATCCGGCCGGATTCCAGTCTGTATTTTTCTTAAAACTCCTTACTGCTTCCATTGTTTCCTGGGCAAGATAATTGGCTGTTATCGTCTTTTTAGAAGAAGACGAAAGCTTCAAAGACAAGAAAGCAAGGGAAAGCAGGCCAGCCATTACTATGCCTATTATAGAAGATACGGCCAGCACCTCTAAAAGCAGATACCCTTTTTTATTCCCAAGTAAAATTCTGGACATAAATTGAATGATGGCTGGTTGCCAGCCCGTCGGCGGAGTATTCCGCCAAAGATCCGGTTGCGTCCCCGGAAAGATAAATTTTTAGCGACTGGTCGTTTTCTCTTCCGTCTCTTATTATGCAAAATTCCGGGTTATCCAGCCCATTTTTAGTTTTTATTCTCAAGGTCTGGCCCAAAACAGTCCCCGTCCATGAAAAATCTCCTCCTTGAATATTATCGGAAATAGAAAGAATTATAACAGAAGACCCTTCGTTTAAAGAAATTGTCATTATTTCTGAAACATCAACGATTCTTAAATAGTTAAAATGTGCGTGCCTTGAATCCTTTACCCTGTCATCGTCGGACGAAGCAGGAAAAGGACTTTGGCTTACCTGCCCTAAGGCATCTATATAGACCGACCTTATTCTGGCAGGACTTGAGGCCAGTCTTAGCGAAACATGAGAAGGGCTGGAAGATCCTGAAATCCTGTCAAAAATTATTTCGGGAGAAGATATTTCAAAAATTTCAACTTCTTGGGGAATAACGACAACATGGTCAGATAATGTATCTCTTGCAGCATAGTTTTCTCCTTTGAACAAAGTATATTTATCCTGCTCCAAATAAACCCCGTACTGGCTGGAACCTGAAGATGCAATTGTTTTTTCTCTGGCTGAAATCAAATTATCGGCCAAGAGATCTGATGCGCTGTTCAATTTATACTGCCTGTCAAATTCAATAAACACGGGCAGGGAAATTGCAAGAACAAGAATTATTATCCCTATCACCGTCATAAGCTCAATAAAAGAGAATCCCCTCATAGCGTTTCCATCATGCCATAAATTGGCTGAATCATTGATATTGCAAAAAAGGCGACAGCGGCTCCAATAATAAGCATAAGAATTGGTTCTATTATGGTAGAAAGGTTTTTAGTCGCGTTGGACACCTCTTCCTCGTAAAATTCCGCCAGCTTCTTTAATATCTCTGCCGTTTCTCCCGTTTCGGCTCCGACTTCTACCATTTGAATGACAAGCGGAGGGTATATATCCTTATGGACAGCTATGGCCTCTGAAAGTTTTTCCCCTTTTCTTACTTTTTCAGAAATTTCAATCACTGCTCTTTTATAATACTCATTTGAGACAGAAGAGGAAACTATCTCCAAAGACCTTACTATGGGAACCCCCGCAGAAATTAAAGAAGAGAGAGTTCTAACGGTATAAGCTGAATTGGTTTTTCTGACAATTCCGCTTATCCCCGGAAATACGAGCAAGAATGCGTCAAAAACAGCTTTTCCAAACTTCGTCTTTATAAATGTCCTGAAGGCCGCAGCAAGCAATATAATAAAAATAGGTATGAGATACCAGAAGCTAGCCATGAAATTCCCGGTAGAAATTATAAATCTTGTTGTTGCCGGAAGCTCTGTATTTAGATCGCTGAAAACCTGCGCAAGCTTGGGAATTACGAATATCATCATAACTATTCCTATAATTATCATTGCTCCCAAAATAACGCTGGGATATATCATCGCGCTCTTTACTCTGGACCTTAACTGGTGATCCTTCTCCATGTGGGCTGAAAGCACATTTAGAACGTCTTCAAGAGTTCCTGTTTCTTCTCCGACCTTTACCATGCTTACAAATAAATCCGAAAAAACATCCGGATACAAAGCCAGAGAATCCGAAAAGGATTTTCCCTGGACAATATGATCTTTCATCTGCAGCATTACTCTTTTCATTCTTTTGCTTTTTATCTGTTCAGAAAGTATAGACAAAGATCTGGGAAGCGATACTCCTGCCGCCACCATAACCCTAAGATTCCTTATAAACATCAGCTTGGAAACCAAGGGGACCCCGCCCAAAAAGGGCAAAGAGAAATTGAAGGATCTAGGAGGTTTGATCGGATCGGCCCTCACAATCGTATATCCTTCCTGTTTCATTGTCCTGGCGAGTTCGTATTTGTTTTCGGCTTCTGCTATCCCTGTCTTAGAACTGCCTTCCAAATTTTTGGCCTCAAAATAGAATTTCATTAATCCATTATCACTCTCAAAACCTCTTCAATGCTTGTAATGCCCTGGGCGGCCTTTATAAACCCGTCTTCCACCATTGTTCTCATTCCCTCTTTTACCGCTTGATTCTGTATCTGGTCGGTATCGGATCCTTTTAGAATAAGCTCTTTTACGGTTTCCGTTATCAAAAGAACTTCATATATTCCTATCCTTCCTTTATATCCTTCAGGAGAGGTCTTTGAGGAAACCGGCTTGTAGAATACAACATCCCTAAAGGCATCTGACTGCTTTGCCGCTCCTTCTTTTTTAAGGGCTTCCAAAATCTCATCCAGATTGCAGTATTTTTTGAGATCTTCTATCTCTTCTTCCGAAAGATTATATTTCTTTTTTTCGCTGGATAAAACTCTTACAAGTCTCTGGGCGACTATAAGATTCAGGGTGGAAGAGATAAGAAAGGGCTCTGCTTTCATATCTATAAGTCTAGGTATAGCTCCTGCCGCATTTGTCGTATGGATAGTAGACAAAACCATATGTCCGGTAAGAGCGGCATTTATAGCTAGATTTGCTGTTTCAGAATCTCTGACTTCTCCGACCATAATCACATCGGGATCTTGCCTCACCAAAGACCTTAGGCCGGAGGCGAAAGTAAGTCCTATTTTAGCATTCACCTGGGTTTGGTTTATTCTGGGCATCCTGTATTCTATAGGATCCTCAACAGTTGATATATTTATTTGCGGAGTATTGAGTATATCCAAAAAAGAGTATAGAGTAGTGGTTTTGCCTGATCCGGTGGGCCCCGTCACCAGGATCATCCCCACTGGTTTTTTCAGCCCTACTTCGATTCTTTCCAGGGATTCTCCTCTTAGTCCAAGCTGTTCCAAAGTCAATGCTTCTGAAGTTTCAGAAAGAAGACGCATAACTATTTTTTCTCCGGTGAAAACAGGAAGAATAGAAACCCTTACCGAATACTTATAATCTCCCGATTCAACCTTGAATCTCCCATCTTGCGGCAATCTATGTTCATCAAGCTTCAGATTCGCCAGAACTTTTATTCTTGCAACAATTCCCGAAGAAGCCATGCTGGGAAGTGTCATTGCATCATGCAATATGCCATCTATTCTATACCTCACGATTACTTCTTTTTCGGTCGGTTCTATGTGGATATCCGAAGCCCTTTGAAGTATCGCGTGTTTCAAAAGCGTGTCTACGATCCTTATTACCGGAAGCTCTTCAGCTACTTTTCTAAGATCTTTTTTATCCTCTTTTTCGGATCCTTCCTTAATAGATCTTATTCCTCCGACCTCTTTTTTTATAATATCCCCGAATTCAGCTTCTAGGGTTTTTTGATATTGCCTTAGGGCGGAATTTATTCCGGTGGGTGTCGTGAGTCTCGGCAGGATTTTAAGCCCTGACTTTTTCTTTATAAACTCTATTGTCATCAGGTCTTCGGGATCAAGCATCGCCACTTCCAACTTTTCACCCTCTCTATTGAAAGCTATTATGTTATAGCTCTTAGCAACGGGCTCCGGAATTATCTTTAGGATGTCTCCTGGAATTTTTACTTTCTCAAGATTAACAAAAGGAATGCCCAATATATATGCTTCAAGCTTAATAATCTCATCTTCCGCCACTATTTTCTCGGCTATTAGTATGTCTCTAAGCTCCTTCCCTGATTTCTTCGCTTTTTTGTGGGCGTTTTCAAGCTGTTCTTTAGATGCTATGCCGGAATCAGCTATCATTTTCTTCAGTTTTTGTTGATCAGCTTTCATTTTCGGAGAGTTTTCTTAATTTTATCTAAAACTTCTCTTATTTCGTATCTCGTCTTAACAAGATAGGTCGTCGCTCCCGCAGAAACAGCCCTATCCAAATCCTTCATTCCCTCAAGGTTAGTCAGAACTATAACCGGAATATTGGCTGTTTTAGGATCAGATTTTAACTCTTTCAGGATTTCAAACCCGTCTTTTGACGGAAGAATCAAATCAAGGAGGATAAGATCCGGGAGCTCTGTTTTCGCTATTCTTAAGCCGGTGTCCCCCTCTAATGCTTTAAGCACTTTATATCCCTGCTGTTTTAAGGCCTCTCCTAGCGCTTCTTGGAGAGCCGCCTCATCTTCCACGAATAGTATTTTTTCCATAATTTTTATTAATTTAAGGATGATAACGTAAAAAAGAATGTTGTTCCTTTTCCCTCTTCTGACTTAAACCAGATCCTGCCACCTGTTTTTTCAATAATTGATCTTGTGACATAAAGGCCGAGCCCGGAGCCCCTGGTTCTTTCTTTCAGGGCGTTTTCTGCCCTGAAGAATTTTTGAAAAATGTATTTCTGATCCTTGAGAGGAATACCTACTCCGGAATCTTTTATTGAGAATAGAATTTCTCCCTTGGAATTCTTTTTTATATCCAAGTCTACGCTTCCATTTCCCTTCGTATACCTAATCGCGTTGTCAATCAGGTTCTCAACAACCAGCTTGATAAGAGAGGGATCTGCCATAACATGAGGAAGCCCTTTTTCATAACACATTTTAAGATTTATATGCGAAGCTTCAGCAAATACTTTGAATCTCAAAACCTGCTCTTTAACAAGGTCTTCAAACACTATTTCCTGCTTTCTTATAGGAAACTGCCCCTGCTCTATTTTTGAAACTATAAGGAGATCGTCAATAAGCTCCACCATCCTTGCTATATTATCTTTAACGTTTATAAAATACTCCTCCTGTTTGGATTCTGGGACTTCAAATTCATCCGAAGAAAGTATTTCAAAGCTCCACTTTATATTTGTCAGGGGAGATCTTAATTGGTGGGAAACTATATTAATGAATTCTGATTTCATTCTAGAGGCCTCTGCAAGCTTCTCAAAGCTTCTGGTAATGGTGAACGAAAGAATAAAAAGAAAAACCGAAACAGTGAGAACTATCATGACTACTGTTTCAGGATTTGATATATACCTGTTGCCTATCAGATAAGACATTAAAGAGGTTATTATTATCACAACCCCCATAATAACGAAAAGGAACTGTGGGCATTGCCAAATAGGCACGCCATACCGCCTGCATTGGGCGACTACATTCAACTGGCTCAAAAAGCCTTTTTCCATGTTTTTAACAAGTTAAATATTATTAACCTATTTTAACATATAATCGCAATTCACAACAATAACAACAAGTTAAGAAGACACAAAGCCCAGACTTTTTAAAAGTAAACTAATCCTACTTTTGTTTTCCAATGTGCTATTTATTGACTTAGAACCCTGTTTTGATAACATTCATAGAACCGGGGTATAGTGTAACGGCTAGCACGAGTCCTTTGGGAGGATTTAGTCTCGGTTCGAATCCGAGTACCCCGACAAAATAAGCCCTTCTTAAATCTTAACTCGTCCCCACCGAAGTTTTTATATAATTGACTTCGAGTCGGAATGTGATATTATTTAAGCAGTATTTCGAGGCAAAAAAATATCTTTGCATGCAACCATCGCCAATAAAAAAATCGGCCGTAAAATTACGCAAAAAAGGGTATTCTTACGGAATAATTTCTGCCAAACTAAACCTATCTAAAAGCACCCTTAGCGATTGGCTGGGCGGAATACAATTCAAGCCCAATAGAATTGTTTTAAAAAGAATCAAGTTAGCTCAATTAAAATCAGCAGTATATAAAAATAACCAAAAGCTAGCCAGCATGGCTAGGGCAAAAAAAATAGCAGGAAGAGAGATTGGAAAATTAACAAAAAGAGACTTATGGTTGTTGGGAATAGGGCTATATCTCGGAGAGGGAACAAAGACAAACGAAAATACAAGATTTGTTAATTCTAATCCCGAAACTATAAAAATAATGATAAAATGGTTTAGAAAGATATGTCATTTAAAAAATGAAAACATTCTCCCTAGGATATATTTATATCCAGATAATAACATCCAAGATGCATTGACCTATTAGTCAAAAATAACTAAAATTAATAAGAAACATTTCGCAAAGAGTATAATCGATAAAAGAACAGATAAATCCAGCCAAAGAAAAGGCAAATTGCCGTATGGCACCCTGCATTTACAGATTAAAAGCAACGGAGAACAAAGATTTGGCAGATTTTTATACCGGAGAATCGTTGGCTGGACAGAATCTTTAGTAAAGCATTAACTTTTGCGGGTATGGTGTAGCAGCAGCACAAGACTCTTCCAAGGTCTTAGGACGAGTGCAAATCTCGTTACCCGCTCCATGAAAGAAAAGGCAAAGAAGTATTTTCTGCCTGGAATAGGAATAGCAGCTTCTGTATATTGCTCTGCTGCTTTTGCGGCCGGAGCAATAATAGGATTCGCTCTTATAGAATTCTTTATGAACAAATTCCTAAAGACAGGAAAGGTAAGGATGCTCAAGTTCAGGTATAAAGAATGGGAGATACACCTTCATCACTGGATATGGCCTGTAATAATAATATCGGGGGTATGCATAATAAGCACAATAGCAGCCATACCTCTTTTTATTTTAGGTCTGCTCAACGGACTCATCTTTCATGACATATACACTCACAACAAATGGAAAGACGACGACAAGAGATGGTACCACGTAGTCTATAAAAAAGTCTGAAAACAAAAATCCCCTCCTCGGGGATTTTATTTATTATCTTGCGTATTCAATTATCCTGCTCTCCCTTATAACGGTCACTTTTATTTCTCCCGGATACCTTAATTCTTCTTGGATTCTTGACGCCACCTCCTTGGCAAGCTTTTTTGCGGTAAAATCATCCACTTCTTCCGGTTTTACAAATATTCTTATCTCCCTTCCTGCCTGTATGGCATAAGCTTTTTCAATGCCCGTAAAAGCCGTTGCTATTCCCTCAAGCTCTTCCAGTCTCTTTAGATAATTATCCAGAGTGTCTTTTCTAGCCCCGGGCCTCGCGCCCGAAATCTGATCCGCTGTCTGCACAATTACAGCTTCCAGACTTTCGGCCGGATATTCTTCGTGGTGGGATTTCATAGCGTCTATAACTTCTTTTTCTGCTCCGAATTTTGCAAGTATTTTCATTCCTATGTCCGTGTGCGATCCCTGGATTTGGTGGTCAACCGCTTTCCCTATATCATGCAGAAGCCCTGCTTTTCTCGCTATTCTGGGGTTGGCTCCTATTTCAGAAGCTATAGCTCCTGCCAAATGGGAAACCTCTATAGAATGGAGAAGAACATTCTGCCCATAGCTCGTCCTGAATCTTAATCTGCCCAAAAGCTGGACAATTTTAGGATCCAAACCTATAACCTCTGTGTCATAAACGGCCTTTTCCCCGGCATCTTTCATTTGAGAAACAATTTCAGATTCTACTTTTTTCACCGTTTCTTCTATCCTGGCCGGCTGGATTCTTCCGTCTTCAATAAGTTTCTCCAAAGAAATTTTTGCTATCTGCCTTCTGATAGGATCAAAACCGGATATGACAACTACTTCAGGAGTTTCGTCCACTATTATTTCCACTCCTGTAACTTTCTCCAGCACCCTTATATTCCTTCCCTCTTTCCCGATTATTCTCCCTTTGACTTCTTCGTTCGGAAGATTAACCGTAGTAGTAGTAATCTCCTGGGCTTGGGAAAGGCCGTATTTTTGTATGGCTAAGGCAAGAATCTCTTTGGCCCTTCTTTCATATTTTTCAGTTCCTGATTCCTCAAGCTTTCTCATTTTTTCCATCAGCTCTTTTTCCTGGACCTGCTCCATTCTTTCTAAAATCTCTTTCTTGGCTTGATCCCTAGTGCACTCTGAAATCCTTTCCAAATCTGAAATGGCCTTCTGCTTCATCTCTTCTAAATTGTTTTTGATTTCTTTCAGTTTCTCAACGTTGCCCTGGAATTCCTTTTCTTTTTCTTCTAAAGAATTGGTTTTTTCGGCCAGAAGATTCTCTCTTTTCAAGAGAAGCTTTTCAGCCCGGAATATCTCCTGCTTTTGGGCGGAAGATTCTATTTTAGTTTTTTCTATTATCTGGTTAGCCGTTTCTCTGGCTTTTGAAACAATCTCTTCGGATTCTTTTTTGACCTCATCTATTTTCTTTTGAAGGGTCGTTTCTATAATGTCCGCTTTCTTGCGGGCTATAGACTGGCGGGCATAATATCCCAAAACCGCTCCGAGGCATAATCCTAAAAAACCTGCCGAAAGCAGAATAAACTGATACATGAAAATGTAGAATTTGGCTATTCATTAGCAAATTCATTAGAAAATTCAAAATCCGCCAAAAACTGATTATATTCCTGAAATTTTAACGGATGAATAATCCAAAATTCTAAAGATTAGTGGTAATATAGCTTTAACGCTGTCTTTTTAGCTATTAAAACATCATAGCAAAAACAAAAGAAGCTGTCAAAGTGTTGACTATAAACACAAATATTATATAGTTTAGATAATAAGTTCTTTTAAAAACTCTTTCGGAAGGGAAATCCTATGAGAAAGCAACTGTTGGACGTCGCGGTTTTGGGGATGCTAATGTTGCTAGTTTTTATCGTAATTCAGCGCCCTCGTTTCAATCAAATTCCTCCGGTATCGGCGGGAAAGGAAACGGAATACACAATCGTGATATTCCAAGGGAACATAGAAAACGAAAAGCTGATAGAATTGGGGGCTACGCAGATTATGAGAATTAAGGGAAATGTTCCTTTGGAACTAAGATTGGATCCTCCTGAAATTCCCAGAGAAGAACTCCCTATCCAGATATAGACAAAAGCGGCGCCCCCTTGGACGCCGCCTTCTTTATTTCTTCTTCTTGTCTTGGGATCCTAATATTCCCTTTGTGATCACTTCGTCTATCACACCATACTCCTTGGCCTCATCAGAAGAAAGATAAAAATCTCTGTCCGTATCCTTTTCTACTTTCTCTAAGGGCTGGCCTGTATGATCTGATATTATCTGATTTAATTTGTTCTTTATTTTTATTATCTGCCTTGCCGTAATTTCTATTTCTGTCGCCTGACCCTGGGCGCCTCCTGCCACTTGGTGCAGAAGAACTTCGGCATTTGGAAGGGCAAATCTCTTTCCTTTTTCTCCCGAAGCAAGCAATACAGCACCCATAGATCCTGCCAGACCAAAGCATATAGTTGCAACCGGACACCTCACATACTGCATAGTGTCATATATTGCAAGCCCTGCTGTAACTGATCCTCCCGGAGTATTTATATACAATTGTATATCCTTTTCTGGATCCTGGCTGGCCAAGAAAAGCATTTGAGCTATCACTAAATTGGCTATTGAGTCGCTAACAGGCCCGGTAAGAAAAATAATTCTTTCTTTCAATAATCGAGAGTAAATATCGTAAGCTCTTTCCCCATATCTTGTTTTTTCTAAAACTGTTGGAACTAAGTTCATATTTTCTTTAATAAGTTTTCTATAATTTTAAATGTTTTTTCAGTCCTTATCACTTCTCTAGTATAATCTTTAAGTTTTTCCAAGTCAACGCCAGCAGGTTTTGAGGCCTGGTCAGGATTTGGATAATGCTTCAGCATATCATTTGCTTCTTGCTCTATTTCTTCATCCGAAACGGATACCCCCTCTCTTTTTCCTATCTCTCTTAAAACAAGATAGGTCTTAACCTTTTTCAAGGCTTCTTTTGATAACATCTCCTCTATTTCTTTTTCAGTTTTTTCTGTCTGCTTTAAATACTCTTCATAAGAAACTTGGGCTGTTTGAGAAATATTTTTCTTGAGGTTTTCAAGGAGGTTCTCTTTTTCTCTATCAATCAGGATGCCGGGTATGTCTATTTCCGATTTCTCGGCGATTAGCTCTAACGCTTCGGTTCTCTTTTTTTGAAGCTCTGCCGATTCTTTTTCGGCTTTTATACCTTCTTTTATATTCTGCTCCAGATCTTTTATCGTTTCAAATTTTCCGAGAGATTTGGCAAAGGAATCATTCAGTTCAGGATATTCCACTTTTTGGAGAGAATTCAGCTTAAGCCCAAACCTTACTTTTTTTCCTGCTATTTTTTTGTATGAATGATCTTCGGGAATTTCAAGCTCAAATTTCTTTTCTTCTCCAGACTTCATCCCCGGAATGATCTCTTCAAAGCCCTGGAAAAAATGGCCTTCTCCTAGAATAAAAGCATCTTTTCTTTTTTTATTTTCTCCTATTTCGGGCAGATCTTCAGACCAGTATTCTATTTCCGCAAAATCTCCTTTTTCTGCGGGAAAGTTTTTCAAAGAATATTTGGCCCTGCTTCTTTTTATCCAATTCAAAGTTGCTTCAAGCTCCCGGTCTTCGGCTTTTTTTTCTTCCAGGGAAATGCCTGACGCTATCTTCTTATAATCCGCCAGTTTTACTTCGGGCATCACGAAAACTTTTACTGAAAAAGAAAGGCCGTCTCCCATATTTTCTATTTTTACTTCGGGAGACGAAACCGGCTCTAGGCCGTTATCCTGAACTGCTTTTTCATAACTTTCCTGAACAGCTATTTCTCCTCCTTCAGCCATTATCCTTTCTTCTCCCAATGTCTTTTCGGCAATATCTTTAGGAACCTTTCCTTTCCTGAATCCTTTTATTTCAAGATTTTCTGAAAGTTTTAAGAATGCTTTCTCTATGTAAAAAGCAAATTCCTCTTTAGAGAGAGATATTGAAATGACAGCTTCCGACCCGGGTAGTTTTTGCGCTTTGGCTTCCATTAGACTAAGAACGCAACCAGAAGCAAGGCTACGATATTTAATACTTTGATCATCGGATTTATTGCAGGCCCTGCCGTATCTTTATAAGGATCTCCAACAGTGTCTCCGGTTACGGCCGCTTGATGAGCATAAGATCCCTTGCCCCCAAAAGCCCCCTTTTCTATATATTTCTTTGCGTTATCCCAAGCAGCTCCTCCGGTAGTCATAGATATAGCGACAAATAATCCTGTCACGATACTGCCTATAAGGAGACCTCCCAACCCTTCAGCTCCCAAAATCAGAGCAATAACCACGGGAAAGACAATAGGAATCAAGGCGGGTATTATCATTTCTTTTATAGCGGATTTCGCCACTATATCAACTGCTTTTCCATATTCCGCCCTGGAAGTTCCTTCCATTATTCCAGGAATTTCTTTGAATTGGCGCCTTACTTCTTCAACCACTTTAGAAGCAGTTTTCCCCACCGAAGACATCGCAAAAGAAGCAAAAAGATAAGGAAGAAGCCCGCCTATAAATAATCCTGCAATAACCTTAGGCGAACCCAAGGCAAAAGAAACTTCAGATCCCTTGTCTGAAAGCTCCTGGGAAAATGCGGCAAAAAGCACAAGGGCTGCAAGTCCCGCAGAAGCTATGGCATATCCTTTTGTAACAGCTTTTGTAGTGTTTCCTACGGCGTCCAGGGCATCTGTAACTTCTCTTACGGCAGGATCCATGTTTGACATTTCAGCTATCCCTCCGGCATTGTCAGTTATAGGGCCATAGGCGTCTACTCCGATTATTATCCCCGCCATAGAAAGCATCGCTGTCGCTGAAAGGGCTATTCCGTAAATGCCCCCGAAATAATAGCTCAAGACAATGCCTGTTGAAATTAGTATAATAGGCAGAGCGGTTGACTGCATTCCGACAGCCAGCCCCCTGATAATGTTAGTGGCGTGTCCAGTTTCAGAGGACTCGGCTATGCTTCTCACCGGCTTGTATTTCTTGGAAGTATAATATTCTGTTATGGCAAACATTCCTCCTGCAATAATTAGCCCGATAACCAGCGGATAGAAAAATACTCTCGTAATGCTACCCTCTGTCCAAACATTTTCCAAAAATTTATTAACCATGAAATAAAATCCGAAGGCAGAAAGTATGCCAGATGCTATTATTCCTTTGTACATAGCCCCCATGATGCTGTTGTTTTTGCCGAGTTTCACAAAAAAACTGCCCAAAATAGATGTTATTATTGAGATTGATCCCAAATAAAGCGGTAAAAATACAAACTCAGGACGAGCGGGAAAAAGCAATGCCCCTAAGATCATAGTAGCTATTATTGTAACAGTATAAGTTTCAAAAATATCGGCTGCCATTCCGGCGCAGTCTCCTACGTTGTCTCCTACCTGATCTGCTATGACTGCGGGATTTCTGGGATCGTCTTCGGGTATGCCTTTTTCTATCTTCCCAACCAAGTCTGCGCCCACATCAGCGGCTTTGGTATATATCCCCCCTCCAATTCTGGCAAAAACTGAAATAAGACTGGCTCCGAATCCAAGAGCGACCAAAGCTTTGACGTCTTCTGAAAAGAGATAAAATAGGGCTACTGCCAAAAGCCCCAAAGAAACAACCAGCAAGCCCGTAACCAGCCCTCCTTTAAAAGAAATATCCAAAGCCGGAGCAAGGCCGTTCTTAGCCGATTCGGCAGTTTTGAGATTGGCTTTCGTAGAGATAATCATTCCTATAAATCCTGCCAGCCCGGAAAGAAAAGCCCCCGCAAGAAACCCTATTCCAGTTTTGAGATCAAACGCTATCCAAAGAATAAGGAAAAGAACAAAAGATACCCAGGCAACCGTTCTGTACTGCCTTTTCATATAAGAAATAGCTCCCTCTCTGATTGCGGAAGCTATCGCAGACATCTTCTCGTCTCCGGAAGGATATCCTGATATTTTTCTCATTATGAAAAACACGAAAACAATTGCCGCTAAAGAAACAATTATTGGAATGTATATCATAATAATTGCGTTATTTTTCTAATTGTTATTTTCCGGCTCCTCTGAAGAAACGGCCTCATCGGATACTTCCGCCCTCACATCTATTTTCCAGCCCGTGAGTTTGGCGGCAAGTCTTACATTTTGGCCGTCTTTGCCTATTGCAAGAGAAAGCTGATCTTCAGGAACTATGCATAATGCCTGATTTTTTGGCATTATTTTCACTTCCGAAACTTTTGCGGGAGACAAAGAATTAGCAAGAAATTCCTCCGGGCTGTCGGAGTGCTGTATTATATCTATCTTTTCTCCTCCCAGCTCGTTTATCACAGCCATAACCCTGGATCCTCTCTGTCCCACCGCAGACCCTATCGGATCTATTCCTTCCTCATTAGAAGCAATGGCCACCTTGGAACGGGATCCGGCCTCTCTTGCAATTGATTTAATAACAACCTGGCCTTGGGATATTTCAGGAACCTCAAGTTCAAAAAGCTTTGAAATAAATTTAGGATAAGCCCTTGAGAGGATTATTGCAGGACCCTTCGGAGTATCTTCAACTTTTAAGATATAGAATTTGAGGCGCTGTCCGGGCCTGTAAAACTCTCCGTATATCTGTTCTTCTTTTGGCATTATCCCCAGAGTTTTTCCTATGTCAATAAATATATTCCTCCCTTCTATTCTCTGGATGGCTCCAGACACAATCTCGCCCTCTTTGGATTTGTATTCATTAAATACTGTCTCTCTTTCCGCCTCCCTTATTTTCTGAAGAATAACCTGCTTTGCTGTCTGGGCGGCTATTCTTCCATAGCTCTTCTTGGATTCAAGGGGAATTTCAAGTTCCTCGCCCGCTTCTATTTTCTTATTCTGTTTTTTAGCTTCTTCCAGCATTATATGCTTTTCTTCATTAAACCTTATCTTTCCCTCCGCTTCTTCGCCCCCCTCTTTTTCTTCTCCCAGCTCCAAAAGCTCTTCTTCAGAGTAAATCATTTCTTTTGTAACCGCAGTCTTGACTTGCCAAAACTGAACATCACCCGTGTTCGGATCAAATTTGGCCTTTATAATCTGGCCCTTTTTGCCGTAGTCTTTTTTGTATGCGGCCGCGAGGGCAGTTTCTATGCTCTCAAGCACCTTTTCAAAGGGAATTCCCTTTTCGTCGGTTATCTGAGATAACGCTGACGCTATGTTTTTTAGATCCATAAAAAATGAAGTCCGTTTCTCAACGGACAGCCACTATTATCTTAATTATGATGTTATCATATCATATTATGTTGTCAAGACAGAAGAAAAAAGGCCCCGCCACAAATTGTGCGGGGCAAAAGAACATCTTTCCAGGACATTAGATCCTTTTCTCTTGTAGCCAGCTACTTTTTATGCTAGCTAGCTGCTTTGCTTTTTTTGATTCTTTACTTTCCTCCTTGATTCTTCAAAAAGTCTGCGAATTCTCTCGCGCTCTCTCTGTTTAACCTCCGAGATCAAGACAGTCATGGCCTCAACAGATCCGCCCAGAACAGCCTCTCTTATATTATTCGGCTTGCGTAAAGAAGCATCGCCTTGAGTTGTGCCATCGGACGGAAGCCATACTTTCCCTTCTAGGGCAAGTTCTTTCAGTTTGGCGATAGTGGGCTCATCCAGCTCTAAATCTCTCTCGTTAAGCCATTCTATTTCTCTTAATTCGTCAAGAACATAAACAAGTTGCGGTCTAGCCCGGATTAACCTCGTTTTTGCTGGCTCCACTTTTTCCCTTTGCCATTCAAGAAGGGTCTCCCCCGGATATTGGAAAACCCATGCCAAATGCGCAATCTCTCTCAAGAAGCTACTGTAAATTTCTCTGATGTGTCCGTCCGGGGGGATGGGATTACGCAGGCCTACAGTATTCCCTGGCCGCAAGAACCAAAGAACTTTTTCCAACAACTCCTCTTGTTCTAGAGCCCACCACCACAAAGGTAGCTTGTCATCCCTTACTCCTCCCTTGAAAAACTTCGAGCAGAGAATAGAAAAAGCCTTTTTGGCAATTTCTCTTCGCATTTCTGTAATACGAAAATCATTGCTTCCGGAAGAAAAATTGCAAGTGCGAAAAAACCCGTCAGCTACCGACAGAAGAAAAGAAACCAGTTCGCAGTCCTGCCACCACGAGTCTGTAAGAGCATGAAGCAAGCCCATTCTTTGATGAAAGTACTTTTCTTTTCTCCATAGGGCCCTCCATTCGCTGAATGTACCGAAGGATAACG
>MHMM01000012.1:26000-27370 GCA_001821555.1 Candidatus Nealsonbacteria bacterium RIFOXYB1_FULL_40_15
GATGAGATCCCGCCGATATCCCAGACCCAGCCCTTTTTCCATTTTCTTCTTCATTCATGTTCTGATCCCTTTCAACTATGCCCAATTATTTAGGGCGGTTATAAAAGAACTGAAAACTATTTCTAATTTACAATTAGCTACAAAAAAGTCAATCTTGTAAGTTCAACAAGTAAGTGCAACACTTTGATGAAATGAGTTATCATCAAGGTGATATGAATTACAAGCATTTTACGGTTGAGGAAAGAGAGAGAATCCAGGAAATGCTCTGGCAAAAAGCCTCAATCAGGAGCATTGCCGGAGCTCTTAACCGTTCGCCCTCCTCTGTCTCCAGAGAGATTAGCAGAAACAAGGATGCCCTTGGCAGAAGGTACTACATGCCCAGAACAGCTAATGAGCGAGCTCTGGAGAAAAGAAAAAGCAGAGGCAGAAAAGACAGGCTGAAGAACAGCGTAGTCAGAGAATATGTTATCCAGCGGCTAAAGGACGACGGATGGAGTCCGGAGCAGATAGCCGGAAAGCTTCCCGAAGAAAGACCGGGAAATCACATTTCCCACGAAGCAATCTATCAATATATTTACGCCCAAGTCCACCGCAACGGCTGGGGACAATTAAGACCAGGCCGGGAAGATCTTCGAGGCTACCTGAAAAGACGCCATAGGAGACGACGGATCAAGGGACTTAGAAAACCCCAAAGAGTATCCCGTTTTTCAGGAGTTTCCATTGAAAAACGGCCTGCCATAGTGGATAAAAGAAACCGTATTGGAGACTGGGAATCGGACAGTATTGTCTCTTTCAACAATATGCCAGGATTAAATTCTTTGTTAGAGAGAAAATCAGGGCTAATCTTGCTGACTAAGGTTTCAGAGAAGACAGCCGAAGCTACGACAAATGCCATTGTCGGAAGGCTCTCGGGCCTTCCTGGATGCACCTTAACCATGGACAATGGTTCAGAAAACCAATACTGGAAAAAAATTGAAGAAAGGCTTGATTTGAAATGCTTTTACGCCCATCCCTATGCTTCCTGGGAAAGAGGAGGCAACGAGAATGCCAACGGCCTAGTCAGGTGGTATTTTCCAAAGAAAACAGATTTTAGGAAGGTCTCAGATGAAGAGATTGCCAGAGTGGAATATGCCCTGAACACCAGGCCAAGGAAGAGATTGGGCTGGAAAACTCCATTAGAAGTGTTTTTAAAAGAATTGAATCGTACCAATAATCGTATTAAGATTAACAACAACATAGCAAGTGTTGCAATAACTGGTTGAATGTACCCTTTTAAGGATATCTTAACAAGATGGAACAAAAGTAATTGATTTTTGCTTAATTTTGAATTCATTTTTTGTTTTTAACGAATGGATAAATTTTATCCATTT
>MHMM01000013.1:0-36751 GCA_001821555.1 Candidatus Nealsonbacteria bacterium RIFOXYB1_FULL_40_15
AGCCGACTAATCTCTTCTCTTTCCTCAAGGGTCAAACGATAATACTTCTTCATAGAATTTAACGCTTAATTTATTATGGGATAATACTATACTGTTGCGTTAAATTCTTGAATCTAATTAAGCTTAGTAAAGCTTAGCTTACTTTGAAGCAAAAAAACAGGCGAGAACGAATGATTCGTTGTTCTCGCCCTGAAAACGTCAAAGGTATAATGTCTCGGTAGCTGCCGAGCCCAGCCCGCAGACTTTCGCCTGCGGGACTAAGTCAACCCGCGTCATAATGTCTCCTTGAAAGCCATGTCAGAAGGTTAACCGTTCTGGCTCTCCGTACCATTCACTGCATGTCGGTACTTGTCCGCGAGCCACTCGCCACCAGGTTCGTCGCCACTGCGACATTCCACAACTCCAAGGCATACATAAGCGTTTCCTCCCAAAAACCTCTGGTTTGTTCCCGCCCACACAGCGGAAACAGGATGGCTTGAACTGCAATGAATTGACCGCGGTATTGGATATTCTACTTCATTGACACCTCCTTTCTAATGTTCTTTTTTTATAATACAACAAGAATTAAAAAAATCTAGCTCGAACTGTGGATAAATGAGCCTGGCTCATAGAAAACTGTGGAAAACTTGGCTGTTATGTGATAAGATAATGCTTCTGATGGATAATCAGAAAGATAAAGTTTTGATCGCATCTTTAGCCCCCTATTTTCTTGAAAGGGACAGTTTTTGGTTTGAAAAGAACCTTGAAAAGATTCTTGACGCCTTAAAAACCCAGTCTTTTTTTCAAGACAATATCCTTCTGCTGGAAAAAGACCTTTCCAAGAACCCTTATGAGATTCTAAGGAAACTTGATGAAATGGGGTATGAGAAAGTTCAAAAAGTTGAAGAAATGGGAGAATTCTCCTCTTTGGGCGGAATTATAGAAATATTTCCTATTAATAGAAGAAGGGCTGTAAGGGTGGATTTTCTGGGAAACAAAGTAGATTCTTTGGAAGAAATAGGAGAAGACCTCAAAGACGAAGCGAAATCAAAAGAAATCCTGAGAAAAAAGCTGAAAAACCAAAGGATATATTCGGATATAAAGGGACTGAAAGAAGGAGAATATCTGGTGCATTTGGACCACGGCATAGGCAGATTCGCTGGATTTGAAAAAATAAAGGAGGATGATTACTATGTTCTTGAGTATGATAAAAATGACAAGCTTTTTGTCCCTAAGGGGCTGGAAAGAAAGCTTTCAAGATTCGTGGGGTTTTCAGAGCCCAGGATCTCCAGACTAAGCTCTCCTTTGTGGCAAAGAACAAAGAAAAAGATAAAAGAAGATGCCTTCAAGCTTGCAAGAGCGCTTTTGGACTCGGAAGCAAAAAGAAAGGCAACAGAAAGACAGCCCTATCTGCCTGATGACGAGCTTGATGCAATGCTGGCGTCCAGCTTTGAATATATGGAAACACCGGATCAGGCATCTGCAATTGAAGATATAAAAAGGGATATGGAAAAGAAAAAGCCCATGGACAGATTAGTGGCAGGAGACGTTGGATTCGGAAAAACAGAGGTTGCTCTAAGGGCTGCGATGAAAGCGGTCAAATCTGGAGCTATGACAGTCGTCCTGGCTCCGACAACTATTTTAGCCAGCCAGCACTTTGGCAGCTTCAGCAAAAGGCTTTTGGGCCTTCCTGTAAACATAGCATTGCTTACAAGGTTGCAGAATAAGAAGGAAAGGGAAAAAATAACTGAAGGGCTTAAAAACAGCTCAATAGACATCTTGATCGGAACCCATAGCATATTATCCGAAAAGACATCCTCTCTGCTGTTCAAAAAAGACGGGCGAGGCCTTTTGATAATAGACGACGAACAAAGATTCGGAGTAAAGCAGAAAGAAAAGCTCAAGCAGATGAAGTCCGGCATAGACGCACTCTCTCTTTCGGCCACCCCGATCCCGAGAACTCTCCATTTGGCCATGTCTTCATTGAAAGAAATGAGCATTATACAAACTCCTCCGGAAGGAAGACTGCCTATAAAAACATTTGTTCTGCCCTGGTCTAGAAAAATTATCAAGTCCGCGATAGAGAAAGAACTGGATAGAAAAGGCCAGGTTTATTACCTTTACAACAGGATTGAAAGCATAGAAAGAGCTAAAGAATTGATAGAGGAAATCTCTCCCAATGCTAAAACAGAGCTTATCCATGCAAGAATCCCGAACAGAGATCTTTTGTCTTCTTTAAGCAGGTTTCAGAGCCAAAAAGCGGATGTCTTGGTTTCAACTACAATAATTGAAAACGGGATAGACCTCGAGAACGCAAATACAATAATAGTAGACGACGCTTCCAGACTGGGATTATCCCAGGCATACCAGCTAAAAGGAAGAGTCGGGAGATCCGACCGGCAGGCCTTTGCATTCTTCCTTTACAAAGGAAAATTAAAAGAAAAAGCCAAGGCCAGGTTGGAAGCGCTTGAAGAAATGCAGGACTTGGGATCGGGCTACAGAATAGCATTGAGGGATTTGGAAATAAGGGGCTCGGGAAACATTCTAGGGAAAGAACAGTCAGGATCTATAAACAAAGTGGGCCTCAATCTTTACTGCCAGATGCTTTCTGAAGCAGTTGAAAAAATGAAATAAAATAATTTGACTCATTTTTTCTTTTTTGATATCTTCTGTGGTATTATTGAAAACATGAAACTTGTAATCGTAGAAAGCCCGACAAAATCAAAAACGATAGAAAAGTTCCTAGGAAAAGAGTATAAAGTTCTATCGTCTTTTGGACATATTAGAGATCTCCCAAAGAGCTCTTTGGGCGTAGATCTTGAAAAAGACTTCCAGCCCAAATATGTAATTCCTTCTAAATCTAGAAAGGTAATTTCTGAATTAAAAAAAGAATCCAAGAAAGCAGGGGAAATCATACTGGCAACCGATGAAGACAGGGAGGGAGAGGCCATTGCTTGGCATCTTTCAGAGGCCCTGAAGATAGAAAATCCGAAAAGAGTGGTTTTCCATGAGATAACAAAGCAAGCGATTGAAGACGCCTTCAGAACCCCTAGGGAGCTGGATATGAACCTGGTCAACGCCCAGCAGGCCAGAAGAATACTGGACAGGATCGTAGGATACAAGCTCTCGCCTTTCCTTTGGAAAAAGGTAGCCAAGGGCCTCTCGGCGGGAAGGGTTCAGTCTGTCGCAGTGCGACTTATAGTAGAAAGGGAAAGGGAGAGGGAGAAATTCCAAAAAGAAGAATACTGGACAATAAAAGCCACGTTCTTAAAAGATAACAAAGAATTTGAATCCTTTTTATCCAAAAAGAATGGAAAGAGTTTGGAAAAACTGGAAATAAAGTCAAAAGAACAAGCAGAAAAGATAAAAAAAGAGCTTGAGTTTTTGCCTTACAAAGTTTCCAGCGTAGAAAAAAAGGAATCCGTAAAGAACCCCTTTCCGCCCTTCACTACAAGCTCTTTACAGCAGGAAGCTTGGAATAAATTCAGATATCCTGCAAAAATGACAATGAAAATCGCCCAGGACCTGTACGAAAAAGGATTCATAACCTACCACAGAACGGATTCGGTCAACCTTTCGGATTTCTCCTTGAATTCAGCTAAGAAATTTATAACAGAAGCTTTCGGAAAAAACTATCATTCTTTCAGAAAATACAAAGCCAAAGGAAAAACCCAGGAAGCCCATGAAGCAATAAGGCCTGCGTATCCTGAAAAAAGGCCCGAAGATTCAGGATTAGAAAAACAGCACTTCAAAATTTATGACATTATTTGGAGAAAGTTTATGTCTTCCCAAATGAGCCAAGCCATATTTGATTCGGTTGCCATAGACATTTCAGGCGGAGAATATGAGTTTAGATCAACCGGGCAGACATTGAAGTTTGACGGATTCTTAAAAGTCTATCCGATGAAGTTTGAAGAAACAGAGCTTCCAGATTTAAAAAGGGAAGATCCTCTCAATATTCAGGATATTTTGCCCGAACAGCATTTCACCCAGCCCCCTCCCAGATACACAGAGGCAAGCATAATAAAACAGCTGGAAGAAAACGGAATAGGAAGGCCCTCAACCTATGCTCCCATCATCTCAACCATACAAGCCAGGAACTATATTGAAAAAGATGAGAATAGGAGATTTAAGCCGACAGAAATAGGAATCGTGGTAAATGATATATTAGTAGAACACTTCCCTGTTGTCGTGGATATAAAGTTTACCGCAAAAATGGAGAACGAGCTTGACGAAGTGGCAGAAGGGAAAGACACCTGGGAAAAAACCTGCAGGGATTTTTACGAACCCTTCAAAAAGAATCTTGAAGAAAAATACGAAGAGGTGGAAAAGAAAGATATAACCGATAAGCCGACAGACAAAATATGCCCTAAGTGCGGGTCTCCTTTGATAGAAAAACTAGGCAGATACGGGAGATTCTATGCCTGCTCTAAGTTTCCGGAGTGCAAATACACTGAATCCCTAAAGAAAGACGCACTGGACGTCCCTTGTCCAAAATGCGGAAAAGGAAAACTCGCAGGAAAAAGAACAAAGAAGGGAAAGATATTCTACGGATGCAACAGGTTCCCTGAATGCGATTTTGCCTTGTGGGACAAGCCGACAGGAGAGAAATGCGAAAAGTGCGGATCTCTGCTCGTTCAAAAAGGAAAGCAGATCAAATGCTCTAATAAGGATTGCGATTTTAAGAAAAAATAGTAAAATAAAATATCAGCCGAGGTGGCGAAATTGGCAAACGCACAGGTTTCAAAAACCTGCGAGAGTAATCTCTTGAGGGTTCAAGTCCCTCCCTCGGCACTATTTGTAGGTTTCCGCCAAAGGCGAGACCCCGCTAAGGCGGGGCAACCCCACCTCGGGCACCAGTTTTTTGATTACTCCCAAGAGGCGACACTTGCTTCCTATTGACTTTTGTGGTATAAATGCTATCCTTGAATATTGTCGGCATCATAACCGATAGTCGCCGTCCGCACGGTGTGGCGGCAAAATCTGAACCTTAACAGGAGGCAAAACGCCATGCAATTTCCAATGAGAGATGAAATGACGGAAGATCAAGTTGCCGCCAACGTTGCGGCACAGCTCGTTCCCGGAAAGTACTATCGCTTCGCCCCCCCGATCATGGCAACAGCCGTCCCGGTCGGCGGACCCAACGTCTGTAAGCTCGAGGAGTGCGAATTCGATCGTGGCTGGTAAATCGGTCTAGTGAATGGCAACCATGTCTTCCAGGGCAAGCCGGTGAACGACGAACGCATCATCCCAACGCCACCAGGCTATCAGGACGTGCCGAATTTGAACGAGATCTTGGAGCAACTCCGGGACAGTTATTTCCACGTTCTGTTCATCGACGGAAGCCAGGCGGTGCTCGACACTGACCAGGGTCATCACTGACCCACACCTGCAGCGATACGAACACGCCAGTCGCAGAACCATGGGCGCGGCACGACAAGTGTCCCGCCCCCTTTTTTTGATTTTTGATTTAAGATTTTTTGTAAAAGACTGCGCCAAGACTGGAAGGGTTCAAGTCCCTCCCTCGGCACTTGGATTTAGTTAAACCTGGGAAAAAATAAATGATTTTTATAGGCGTATTCAAGAAGTTTTCTTTTTCAGTTCATTCTTAAGAATTCGGCAGAAATAAGAAAATGAGTAAAATGCCAAACCGAATATAGAGATTAAAACAGATACTATAAAACCTGCCAAATCAAACTTTTCACCATAAAAATTAAACACTGCAAAACTGATAATTATTAGGAGAAGATAAGCTATTTCAATAATAAGCAGTTTATATGCGAACCTTAGTTCAAATTTGAAATCTTTAAACGTTTTCTTGAGAAAAAGAGAGGCCAAATACCCGATTATCGGAAAAGCAATCAAAACCAATGCCACTATAGCATTGATAAATTCTTGCGGACTTTTTATTGAAAAAAGAGGTAGCAAAAATTCCATTACAGACCCAAACTTATGAAAAAATAATACATTTTCATTGCTCATCACCATTATCGGAATAAGAAAAAATAACAATCCTATTATTATAGAATTAGATATAAATAAATACTCTAAATAGCTTAAGATCTTAAGGAAAATAATTTTCTTTAGAGAAAAATTGCTTTCAAAAATACGCATGAGATTCTTGAACAAACATTTATTATATAATTTTAGATATTCTTTTGTAAGCAGAATTTAAGGCGAGGGCGAGAAAGATACCAATGCTGGCTCCTCCCAAGATATCTACTGGCCAGTGGATGCCGGAGAATACCCTTGCCAGGGAAATAAGAAAAGCAAACAGGAAATAAAGGATTCCTGCTTTTTTATTATATAAAAAAATAATGGCTGCCAAAGCAAAGAAGAAGGTGGAGTGTCCTGAAGGAAAAGAATTGTAGAGACTATGGGAGACTAGCTGACTTACTTCCCGGACGGCGAAAGGCCTTGTTGTCTTGTATGCAAAATATATGATTTCTATGAACGCTCTGGCAAAAACTGCAGAAAATACAGAAAGAGCGACTACCCTTAAATACTTTGAATAGTTAACTGCTAAAAAAATAAGCAAACTGGCTATAACTGCGTATTCAAAATAACTGGCAAAAAATACGGCTAAGACGTCAAGCCAGTACCATCTTAATGCATAGCTGTTTATTAAATTAAATAGTTGTTCGTTCATTTAGCTTCAAAAGATTCTTAAAAAGGCAAGCAACCGTTATGGGGCCTACTCCTCCGGGAACCGGAGTTATTAAGGAGGCTTTTTTTGAAACCTCATTAAAATCAACATCTCCAACCGCTTTTCCATTTTCATCGTGGGAGAATCCTATGTCTATTACAACTGCTCCCTCTTTTACCATGTCCTGGGTTATAAGCTTGGGCTTTCCGACTCCCGTGATTATAATATCCGCCTCTTTAATCTTTTCTATCCCAAAATATTCAAGGCCCTTTTCTTTTAACCATTCTTCCAGGGGTTTTCCAACCAGCTTTCCCCTGCCCACCAAGGCTATTTTTTTGCCTTCTAACGAGATGCCGCACTCTTTCAAGATCTCCTCCACTGCAGAAACCACAGGAGAAACAGATTCAACGTTTTTTTGCTCCGGGATAGCTTTTAAAACATCTTTTAATCCTTCGGGCAAAGGAAGCTGGATGATAAGGCCTGAAAATCTATTAGAAATCTCTTTGATTTCTCTTTCCAAGTTTTCTTTGGAAATATCCCTGTTAAATTTAAAGAGCTCAAATCCCGCTCCTATTATTTTTGCAGCCTGTTCTTTTCTTTTGACATAGATCTTGGAGCTGAAATCGTCTCCAACCAAAATAACAGCAAGGCTTATTTTCAGCTCTTTCTCTTGGATTTCTCTTCTGACTTCATTTAATATTCTTTCGGATATCTTTTTTCCGTCAATAATCATTCTGGCAATGGAAACCTGCTGCAAAGCTCTCTTACTTCCTCTCTTACTTTGCTGCAGCTGTTTTTATCATTAATGACTTCGTTTATCCATCCTGCTATTTTAATCATTTCTTGCTCTTTCATCCCTCTGGTTGTTATAGCCGGCGTGCCCATTCTCAATCCGGAAGGGTTGAAGGGGGGATTCGGATCAAAGGGTATGCTGTTTTTGTTCATAGTCATTCCTGCTTTTTCCAGTATATCTTGCGCTTCGGGGCCTGAAATATTTTTATTCCTTAAATCCACTAATATCAAATGATTATCTGTTCCCCCGGAAACCAGCTTAAATCCATATTTTAAAAGTTCTCCGGCCAGGGTCTTGGAATTTTTGACTATCTGTTCGGCATATTTTTTAAAGCTCTCTTGAGATGCTTCTTTAAGGCAGACAGCTATTGCGGCAATCGCATTCTCGTGGGGCCCTCCCTGCAGGCCAGGAAAAACGGCTTTGTCTATTTTCTTAGGAAGATCAGGATCTTTTTGGATTCCTTTTTCAGTAACCATAATCATTCCGCCTCTGGGTCCTCTCAAGGTTTTATGGGTAGTAGTTGTCATAATATGGGCAAAAGGAGCCGGGCTCGGATGAACGCCTCCCGCCACAAGCCCTGCTATATGAGCGATGTCAGCGGCCAAATACGCTCCAACAGAATCTGCAATAAATGAAAATCTCTCCCAGTCAAAGATTCTTGGATAAGCAGTAGCTCCGACCCAGATAAGCTTGGGGTGGCATTCTTTTGCCAACCTTTCTGCTTCTTTAAAATCAATGAAGTGCGTCTGATCTACTCCGTATTGGACAGAATTATAGTATTTGGAAGAAAAGTTCACTTTCCACCCATGAGTAAGATGCCCTCCGTGAGGAAGGGACATTCCCATTACCGTATCTCCCTTTTCCAATAAAGCGTAATAAACAGCGTGGTTGGCTGGCGAGCCGGAATACGGCTGGACATTGGCATGAACCGCGTTAAAGAGCTTTTTGGCCCTCTCCCTGCAAAGATCTTCCAATTTATCATAATATTCAAGACCGGCATAATATCTTTTCCCCGGGTATCCTTCAGCATACTTGTCTGTCAACAAAGATCCCAAGGCCTGCCTTACTGCGCGAGACGTATGGTTTTCAGAAGGTATCATTTCCAAAGAGGTTTTTTGTCTTTCTGTTTCTTTCTCTATAAGAAAAGCAACTTCTTTATCCTTTCCCAAATAGTTTTCTTTTTTTCCGAAAAGCATATTATTTGATTTTATTCTCTTATTCTTTCCAATGCAAGCTTTATAGCCCCGGAAACGGGAGGATCTTTAGGATATATGCAAATAGGATTTCTTTCCAGATTTTCCTCAAAAGACTTCCTAAAATCCTTTGACTTAAACATGCTTCCTGCCGAAACCAAAGGAAAGCTAAAAAGCTTAAGCTTTTTTGAAACAGTATTGGCAGATAAGGCGGCCTGCCTGCCGGATTCAGACATTATTTGTTTGGCGTCCTTGTCTCCTTTTTCGGCGGCTCTGTCCGCAATTATACAAAAAAGAGAAATCACCTTTAAAAAATCGCTCCCATAGATCTTTGCGGCCAGATCTTCGGGCGTTGATGATTTGAACTCTTCCAGAATCATTTTTGCCATTATCCCAGACATATCTCTCCCATCCAGGCCTCTGAATGTCTTTTCTATGGCCAGCTTACCCGCCCACATAGCAGAACCTTCATCGGCAAGCCACCCCCAGCCGGAAGTTTTTTCTTCTTTGCCCCTTTTCCATCCGTGAGCGACGCATCCTGTTCCGGCAATAAGAACCTCCCCGTCTTTTTCATCACTCCCTGATCTGAAAGCCACCAACTGGTCTGAAACAATAGAACATCTTAACCCTGTTTTATTTTTTATCTTTCTTTCAATGCTTTTTATTTGAGGCCCGTACTCTTCTTGCACAGAAGGCATCCCTATTAATGCGAATTCGGCCTTCTCCTTGAACTTGTTGATGCCTTTTGCGATATTTTCAATAGATGCTTCCAGCCCTGCATTTCTTGGATTGGAGGGGCCCGTTTTGATTTCAGCCAAAATCCTGCCCGACATGTCAGCCAGAGCCGTCATAGTCTTTGTCCCTCCTCCGTCCACTCCTATTACATGCTTCATTTTCCTCTTCTTATTATTTTCGGCCTCTTTTGCGAAAAATCAATTATTGTAGAAGGATTGCTGTCAGGAAGGTCTCCTGCGTCAACAACCAGATCCGGCCTTGTCTGACTGTCTTCAAAATAGTCAAAAATATCATTTATCTTGACCGTGGAAGGGATTCCCTGAGGATTGGCAGATGTGGCGGTAAGGGGTTTTTGGAATTTATCCATTATGTCTTTTACAAATTTAGAATCGGGTATTCTCAATGCAATGGTATTTTTTTCAACGTAAACAGAGGGCGCAATCCCCGAATTCTTTTTTCTTTCCAGGGCCGCTGTAATCTTTCCGGGCCATATTTCCTCCAAAAATGCCTCCGTATCATTGTCTATTGCAGCTAGTTTTTTTGCCTGACCGATATCTTTGACAAAGACAGGAAGGGGCTTTTTTTTGTCCCTCTGTTTTATTTCAAAAACCCTCTGGACCGCTTTTTCGTTTGTGGCATCGGCGATAAGGCCATAAACCGTGTCCGTGGGACAGGCCAGCACCTGCCCTCTTTTTAAATACTCAACAGCTCTTTCAACAGCATCCCTTGATCTGGCAGAGATTACTTCAAATTTCCTGTTTCTGCCGAAGATCTTTTTGAATCTTTTGATTGAACTTAAGAAGTAAGAGAGCATGATAATGTCAGCCGGGTTTCCGAAGTCAAACCAGAAGTCCTTGATAACCTTGACTTTCACTTTCTTTTCTTTTGCCAGCATACTCACAGCATCTGTGATTTCATATTCTCCCCTGGAAGACTTTTTGATCTTCTTTATCTTTTCAAAAACTTCGGAGGTGAACTTGTAAAGGCCTGCGTTTACCATGTTCCCCAAGAACTCTTTGGGCTTTTCAACTATCTTTTCCAAGAATTCTCCTTCCTGAATAAGAACACCGTACTTTTCAGGATTCTTCTTATATACCCCGGCCACATAATTGTACTTGCCGCCGTTTCTCATTTCTTTGAGATCCTGCACCGAATACAGATTGTCTCCGCAAAGATAAACAAAGCTTTCTTTCCCCACAGCTTCCTCTGAAACCATCAAGGGGCAGGCGGTGCCGTAAATAACGCTTTTGGGCCCGAGCTTTTCATACTGGCTCAATGTCCTAATGCTGTATTTTATTGAACTGAAAGGAGGCTTGTACTTTCTCAAAAACTCTTCAATAAGTTCTTCTTTGTATCCTGTCACCAGGATAAGATCCCTGTATCCTGCCAAGAATAAATTATCCAGAAGATACGCCAAAAAAGGCCTCTTCCTGACTTTGATCAGATGCTTTGATTTATTGGCCGTGAGGTGCAACATTCTTGTCCCCTCTCCGGCCGCCGCAATCACTACTTTATCAATTGGCATTGTCTGAATATTATTATATATTGTTTAAATTTCTAAAGTTCTTACCATTTCCCTATAAGATTGGACCAGATCATGCAAGCTGTTATTTGGTTTTTCAAAAGATTCAATTATCATTTGTTCTACTTCGCTTAAAGATTTTTGTTTCGGGTATAATTTGTTGGCCCATTCCAACAATTCGTCATCGGAAAATAGATCAACTCTAAATTTCAAGTATTTTCCGTCTTTGACAAACTCAGCCGTGTAGGCAAAATTAATAGCATCTGCGTCTGATCCGTCGTAGCTAATTATCTCCAGCCCTCTGCCAATTTTTTCATTATGTATATAATCTATATGGAAAGGAACCCTATAAATAGAGACCGCCTCTAATGCCCTACATCTCTCTTCAATTTTATCCCTCATGCTTTCTGATATTTTATCCTCTTGAGAAAAATTATGAATAAAATTGTAATCGTTTAAGCTTTGCTTGCAGCTGGCAGGATCCTTCAGCGTGATGCGGATAATATATTTCTTATAAATATTTTCTGCTTCTTTTGTTAATTCCAGGTCAGAATAATTGCAACCTTCCTGGCTGATGCTTTTATAAACCGGGTAATCCCAACCGTAGGGATAAGCAAATTTTATTCCGATTTCTCTGTTATCATAAACTTTCCAACTCGAAGTATTATCTGCTTGATTTTTAAAACTGGTTTTGCTGTAATTATTTTTTGTTAATAACCAGTCCGGAAATATATTTAAAAAACTGCTTGCAATGATTATTAAAATACCGGCTAATGCAACCCAGAATTTCCAATCTTCGGCCCACTTTTTATTCTCTACAAGCACGTGCCTGTACTTTAAAAGTAAAATAATTACAAAGACAGAAAGAATTGCGGAAATTGAGAGGGAGAAAAGAGATGTTTGAAAGTTAAATTCTTTAATATAGTAAATTGCGTTTGAAATTACCGTTTTTGCTCCCCATATTAAAGCCAGCCACCAAGCCCATAGTTTCCCCTGCTTAATCCCAACGGCAATAATAGCCAAAACAACAGCAGATAGCAGTGCAAGTCCGGTTAAATACGAAAAGGAGCTTAAAGATAGAAAAAGGGCGAACAGAGAAAAAATTGAAAACAATACATACAGAGCAGATAAAACATTTTTTATGGGAACTCTTTTTTTAATTGAATCCAGGACATAATAAATTATAACCGCCGGAACAATTAAATAAATAACTGACTGTCCTAGATTAGAGTAAAATTCGAAAAATTCCTCAGTAAATATTTTGTTTAGCATATCAAAACATGAATTAATTTTCCCAGACTAATTCAAAAGCCTTTTTATTTAACTCAAGGTATTTTTCTGGAAACAAGTTTTCCATCGCCTTCAAAACAGATTCTTTCTTCAAGGGAATGAGCTCGTTTGAAACGCAATATCCTAAAAGATAAGAAGTAGAAACCACTTCTTTCTCCAGCTTTTCTTGGCATACTTTAGAAGCAGGAACTATTCTTTTTTCTTGTTTTATTTCCCTTCCTATTATCCCGGTTATTTCTTCTTCCGAAAGACCTTCAGGATAAGGAAAAAAGTATCCATTAATAACAAATTTGGTATTTTTATTCGCGTAGCGCAGCTTTCTTAAAGTTTCCGCCAATTCCAAGCTGATAATAAGATCGGCTTCTCCTTCAGATATTAAAGGAGACCATACTTTTTTTCCAAACCTAACGTGCGTTTCCACGCTCCCCCCTCTTTGCGAAAGCCCGTGCAATTCCGATGTTTTTACATCGTATCCCTCCGCAAAGGCCGCCTCGGCAATAAGCTGAACCAAGGTAATAACACCCTGGCCCCCGACGCCCGCAATCACAATATTGAAATTTTTATCCATGATTCAGAATTAAATATTTTTCTTTAACTTTCTCTCATAGTAAGCGCATATCCTGCGGGAGACTATGACAGATGTTCCTTTTTTATTAATAAAGTCTCTTATCGCATCCTGAAGCTCTTGCATATTTACAGGATCCACAGTTTTCACGTTCTCTGCCCCGCATGCTTTGGCGATATCTTCTATTTTTATCTCTTTTGCAGATTCACCTGTTCCCGTCAAGCCCATTCCGGGATTGGGCTGGTGCCCGGTCATCGCAGTTATCCTGTTGTCCAGTACAAAAATCAAAAGATCTGATTTATTGTAAACAGAATTAATCAGAGCGGGAATACCTGCGTGAAAAAATGTAGAATCTCCTATCAAAGCAATTACTTTTTGGCCGCCGGCTTTATTAATCCCGTGGCCTACTCCTATGGAAGACCCCATGCTCAACAGATAATCCTGAATTTCGTGGGGAGCAAATCCCGCCAGCATATAGCACCCTATGTCCCCTCCGAAAATAGTTCCTTCGGGAGCCATTTTTTTAATAGCAGAAAAAACTATCCAGTACGGGCACCCCTGGCAAAGTCTCGGATATCTCAAAGGAATTTTAAGGTCTTTCTCGGTTCTTTTGACAAAAAGCTTCTTTTTGACCAGCTTCCCCAAAGCCAAGGCAATCTTTTCATTACTAAGCTCTCCTATTTCAGGAAGCAGATCTTTTCCATATATTTTAAGCTTGCATCCGGCGATCTCTTTGACTTTTTTTTCAATAAATCCCTCCAATTCCTCTGCGATCAAGACTTCCTTCATATCCGAAACAAAACTTAGAATCTTTTTCTCGGGAAGAGGATTAAACATTCCTATTTTTAAAACAGGAATATTAAGATTATTCTTTCTTAAAACTTCCGTTACATGCAGATTGGCCACTCCCGATGTTATAATCCCGAGCTTTCCTTTGCCTCTTGAAATCAATGCCAATTTTTCAGAATCCTTCTTCATTGTTTCGAGCTTTTTAAGAAGCTCTCCTTTCATCTCAAGAACTCTCGGGGGCATTGTAACAAACTTATTTTTGTTTTTAACAAATTCCCCTTTTTTATTTTCTATATTTATAATTCCTATCTCAACAGGCATTCTTTGATGAGCCACTCTGGTTGTTGTTCTTAATATAACCGGAACGCTGTATTTTTCCGACAGTTTAAATGCCAGTATAGTAAAATCTTTTGCCTCTTGGGCATCTTGAGGCTCTAAAATCGGAACGTGGGCAAGATCAGCAAAGCCACGGCTGTTTTCTTCTGATTGCCCCGAACTGTGGCAAGAAGGATCGTCAGCAACTACAATTACCGTAGCCCCCTTCGCGCCAGTATAGACAAATGGCAGAAATGCGTCCAATGCAACATTCAAGCCGAAGTTTTTCATAGAAACAAGAGTCTTCAGCCCGGAATAAGAAGATCCTATTGCAGATTCCATGGCTGTTTTTTCGTTGACAGCAAATTCAAAATAGATGCCGTGCTTTTGAGCTATTTTTCCGAAAACAATTCCTATTTCAGAACTTGGCGTGCCAGGATAAGCAGAAACATATTGGACCCCGGACTCTAGAGCCCCCTGGACAATAGCTTCGTTTCCCAAAAGTATTTTTTTCATTTAAACAACAAAATTAATGACTTTGTTTTTTACAAAGACAACTTTTTTTATTTTCTTTCCCTGAAGATATTTTTTGATTCTTTCTTTTTCTTTTGCGACCTCAACGGCTTTCTTTTCCGAAAGTCCCGGCCCCGTTTCCAGTCTGTCTCTTGCCTTTCCATTGACCTGAATCGTAATGCTTATTTTATCCTCTTCTTGGTCTTTGGACTCCGGCCATTCTTGTTCAGAGCACATTCCCTTGAATCCGGCCAAAAGCCAAAGCTCTTCTGAAATATGGGGAGCAAAAGGAAAAAGAATAATAAGAAAGCGGGCAAGATGGGCCAAAGATATCTCTTTCTGGCTGTCTAATTTATTGGCCAGTATCATTAAAGAAGAAACTGCCGTGTTAAATTTTAGAAGCTCTATATCTTCAGAAACTTTCTTTGATGTTTTTAAGATAATCCTTTCTGTCTCTTTGTTTTCATTCTCTGCAAAAGGTTTTTCTTTTAAGCCCCAGACTTTTTCAAGAAATCTTCTGACCCCTTTTACTCCTTTTGTATCCCAAGGAATGGCCTGCTCAAAAGGACCCATAAACATCTCGTAAACTCTCAAAGTGTCTGCCCCGAAATCTTTTATAACATCATTCGGGTTTATTACATTCCCTTTTGATTTTGACATTTTTGTCCCTCCTTGCCCTAAAATCATGCCATGAGAAGTTCTCTTTCTGTAGGGTTCTGGACCCGTTTCTTTGGGAACAGCTCCTATATCCCATAAGAATTTATAAATAAATCTTGAATAAAGAAGATGCAAAGTCGTATGCTCCATCCCCCCGTTATACCAGTCAACCGGAAGCCAGTAGCTTATCTTCTTGGAATCCGCAAGTTTTTTTTCGTTGGAAGGATCTGCGTATCTTATATAATACCAATCAGATCCCGCCCAATTCGGCATTACATCCGTCTCTCTTCTGGCAGATCCCCTGCAAACAGGACACTTTGTCTTAACCCATTCCTCTTTCTTGGCCAGGGGGGACTCTCCTTCTTCCGTCGGCTGATAGCTCTTCACCTCGGGGAGCTTGACCGGAAGATCCTCTTCAGGAACCGGCTGCCAACCGCATTTTTCGCAAAAAACCATAGGAATGGGCTCCCCCCAGTATCTCTGTCTTGAGAATATCCAGTCTCTTAGTTTGTAGCTTACTTTTTCAGAACCCGAAACCCTTACTTTGAGCCATTCAACTATTCTTTTTTTTGCTTCCTCTGAAACCATTCCGGAAAACTTTCCCGAATTGACAAGAAATCCCTCTCCTTCATAGGCAGATTTAAAACCTCCTCCTGAAAAATCTAGTTTTCTCCTGCGCTCCCTTCTCCCATGCTGGATCACTTCAATCATAGGAAGATTATACTTTCTGGCGAAAACAAAATCTCTGGAATCGTGGACAGGAACCGCCATAACAGCTCCTGTTCCGTATTGCGAAAGAACATAATCCGAAACAAATATCGGAATCTTTCTATTATTTGCGGGATTAGTGGCTTTCACTCCCAATAATTCTATTCCTGTTTTCTCTTTATCTTCGGCCAGTCTTTCTTTTTCCATCTTTTTCTTGGATCTTTCTATATACTTTGCAACCTGGTTATAATTTGAGATTTTATCCTTCAGTTTTTCTATCAAAGGATGCTCCGGAGCCAGAACTATGTAAGTGCACCCGAATAAGGTATCGGGTCTTGTGGTAAATACAGGAACAGAAAGGTTGCTTTCGTGAATTTTAAAAATTATTTCGGCTCCGTAGCTTCTTCCTATCCATTCTTCCTGCGAAAGCTTTACTCTTTCGGGATAATCAACCAAGTTAAGATCTTTCAAAAGTCTGTCGGCATAATCTGTTATCTTAAGCATCCATTGTTCTTTTTCTTTTCTTTCAACTTTTGAACCGCATCTTTCGCAATTTCCTGAAACCACCTCTTCGTTTGCCAAACCTATCTTGCAGGAAGAGCACCAATTTATAGGCATTTTTGCCTTATACGCCAATCCTTTTTTAAAAAGCTGTATGAATATCCATTGGGTCCATTTATAATATTCGGGGTCGGTGGTATTTATCTCTCTTGACCAGTCAAAAGAAAGCCCCAAAGACCTCATTTGATTTTTAAAAGCTTCTGTATTTTCTTTTGTTGCCTCGGCAGGATGAATTCCTGTTTTAATCGCATAGTTTTCAGTCGGCAATCCGAAAGCATCCCAGCCCATAGGAAACAGCACATTCTGCCCCTCCATCCTCCTTTTTCTGGCCACTATGTCCAAAGCAGTATAACTTCTGCAATGGCCTACGTGAAGCCCCGATCCTGAAGGATAAGGAAACTCAACCAAAACGTAGAATTTGGGATTTTTAGAAGTGTCTTTTGCCCTAAAAACATCCTTTTTTTCCCATATTTTCTGCCATTTGGCCTCTATCTCCCGGGGATCATACTTATCTTTAACCATGATGATATATTACCATAATCTAGGAATATTAAAAAGAGATGAAAAAGTAGGCTGTAGTTCATATCCCGAAGAGATTTTGCGCGTTTTGGGACGTTGCTTCAATCACCTCTTCAAAAGATATTCCTCTTATCCTGGCCACATCCTTTGCGATCTGCTTTATATAGCAAGGTTCGTTTCTTTCAGCCTCAATTCCTTTTGGAATAAGATATGGGGAATCGGTTTCCAAGAGCAGTCTTTCTAGAGGAAACTTTTCAATTGTTTCTTTGATATCCTGTTTATACATTATCCCGTTTATTCCCAAGTAAAGCCCCATTTCAAGATATCTTTCTGCTTCCTGCCAGGTTCCGGTAAAACAATGGATTACACCTAAAACCGGATCTTTTTTAAGAATAGCTATTAGAAGGTCGTGGGCTTTTCTGCAGTGAAATATTACAGGAAGGTTAAGTTCTTTTGCCAGCTTCATCTGTTTTAAAAGCAGATCTGACTGTTCTGATTTGTACTTTTCAATCCTTATTTTCGTTTTGGGCTTATAATAAAAATCTAGCCCTATCTCTCCTATTGCAACAACTTTTTCGGATTTACAGATTCTTTTATATTCTTCCCCGTCAAACTCTTCTCCTTTAGGAGAAAACCCTCCTTCTTCCTCGTCCATCCTAATCTTTATTGTTTCGGTTATCATATGAACAGGATGCAAGCCGACAGAAGCATACATTCCTTCGTTGTTTTCTGCTATTTCAACCGCCTTCTTGCTGGTTTCAAGCTTCGTTCCTACGTTTATAACCCGCACCTGTTCATTTCTGCATCTCTCAAGAACTTCTTTTAAATCTCCTTCAAAAGACTTGAAATTAAGGTGGGCATGGGAATCTATAATCATATTCTCGGAAAAAGAGGAGTTTGCCTGTTCTTTATCTTTTCTGAAGATTCGGGCAAGAATATTGAAACGAGCTCCCCTATTTTATCAACAGCAAAATTAAGATCGCTCACGGTTTGATCCGCATTGTCTCCTCCTTCCCATGGCCTATTTTCTTCTATATATTTATCGCAAAAAGATATTAGTTCCCAGATAGATTTTAATGCTTCCCCAAATTTAAAAGATTCAACGGCTTTATTTCTTTTAAGCTCCGCTTTTTTCACCTCCTTTTTAATAATTCCCGAAGGAGTTTTTCCAAACCCTGTTTTTTTCTTCAGGGCCTCTACTCTTGAAACCAGATTTCCTATTCCGGAGGCAAGTTCTGTATCATATCTTTTTTTAAATCTTTCTATAGAAAAGTCTCCGTCCTCAGCAGAAGGAATCTCCCTTAGAAGATAGTATCTTAACGCGTCAGATCCGTACTTTTCAATAATTTCAAAAGGATCTACTACGTTTCCCAGAGATTTTGACATTTTCTTTCCTTCGGAGGTTATAAAGCCGTGGACGAATATGGATTTCGGCATTTCAAGGCCTAGAGACAAAAGCATGGCAGGCCATATCAAAGCATGAAATTTCAAGATGTCTTTTCCTATGCAGTGGACATCCGCAGGCCAAAAAAAGTTAAATTTGGCTTTATCAAAACTATATCCTATTCCCGAAACATAGTTTAAAAGAGCATCTGCCCAGACATAAAGATACTGGGAAGGATCTTGAGGAACTTCAAATCCAAAGTATTTATCCTTTGACCTTGAAAAGCTTACATCCTCTATTCCGTTTTTTATATAACCTAAAACCTCTTTCTTTCTGCTTTCGGGAATAATCCTAACCATTCTTTTTTTTAATTCAGGAAGGTATTTTGAGAGGCGGAAGAAATAGTTTTCTTCCTCTATAAACTCGGGCTCTTTTTGATGGTTGGGGCATTTCCCGTCCACCAAGTCTTTTTCTGTAACAAAAGCTTCACACCCTGAACAATAGTATCCCTTGTATTTTCTTTTGTAGATATCTCCTGATTCAACCATCTTCTCCCAAATTTCCTCCACGGCAGGTTTATGTCTTTTTTCATCTGTAGTTCTTATAAAATCGGTGTTGGAAATATTTAAAACAGAACAAAGCTCCCTGAATTTTCCGGAGACCTGATCGGTAAATTCTTTAGCAGAAAGGCCCTTTTCTTCAGCTGCTTTCTTTATTTTCAATCCATGCTCATCGGTTCCTGTTAAGAAAAACACTTCCTTGCCTCCTTCCCGATTATATCTTGCCAGAACGTCTGCCTGAACTATCTCTAGGGCAAAGCCTATATGCGGAAAAGCATTGGCATAAGGTATGCTAGTAGTAATATAGTATTTCATGCCGAAACAGTTTCTTTGTCTTTTCTTTTTTGCAAAAATCCTTTTATAAACTCAAATAGTATCCCAAACAAAGGAATGGCTAGAATGGCTCCTAAAAACCCCCACATATCTCCCCCCACAACCAAAGCCAATAACACCAGAACAGGAGGAAGGCCTACAAGTTTCTTCATAATAATAGGGGACAGGATATTGTTTTCTATCTGCTGGATAACAACCAAAGTTAAGATTACCAAAATCCCCTTTATCGCTGAAACAGGAAAAACTAAAAGAAAAACCACTATTCCGGTAAAGAGGGGCCCGATATAGGGAACAAAATTGAAAACTCCTGAAAATAGTCCCAAAGTAAATGGATACCTCACGCCAAAAATCAAAAAAGCAATGTAAGAAGCGACTCCGACAAAAAGACATCCCAAAAGTCTTCCTCCAAACCATCCTGAAACCTTTTTTTGGCACTTCTGCCAAACATCCATAACTTTAGATTCATACTCTTTTGGGAACATAAGTATAAGAGCTTTTTCCACTCCCCTTTCTTCCATAGATAAAAATATAGCCATCACGATAACAAATAAAGTACTGAAGACTCCGCCAAAAACTGCAAAAAGAGCCGAAAATATATTTTTGCTCATACTCCTTAAGGTTTCTTCAAGAGCAGTGAGAAAAGTTTCTGCGTTCTCAAAGACTTCAAATCCCAATCCCGTAAGAGGAGGAGCTATTTTCTCAAAATACTGGGGCAGGAATTCAATGAACTTTTGTATTTCATCTATGAATATCGGAACTACAAGATATATAAGAATACTCAAAAGTCCGAAAACCCCCACATAGACGAATATGACAGCAAGACTTCTCGGAACCTTCTTTTTGTTCAAAAAATTAATAGCCGGATTAAAAAGGAGTGAAATTGTAAGAGCAAATATAAACCATATTAAAATCTGCCTTATAGAAAAAAGAACGTAGAATGCAACTATAGCCAGAGAAACTCTTAAGATGGTTCCCCATGAAATATCCAAAACTTTTTCGCTGTTTATCATAATTTTAGAATCTTTTTAAATTCTGCTTCTTTTTTAACAGGGCCTATCAAAGCAAGATTGAGCTTTTCGGGTTTAAATATATCATTTGCCACCCTTAAAATATCATTAACTCCCACCTGGCTCACCTTTTCATAAACTTCCTTCGGAGTTAAAATTCTGTTTTCCAGAAGTTCCTGCGAACCATAAAAAGAAGCTAAGACATCGGAGGCCTCAAATGACAAAGCCATTCTTCCTTTGAAGTTATCTTTGACTTTTTTCAGCTCTCTGGGAGAAACTTTGCTTTTTGAGATCTTTTGAAATTCTTTAAGAACCGCTTTTATCGCCTTTTCGGCTTTTGAATTATCCACTCCGGCCTGCACCACAAGAAACCCCGTGTCAGGATCTGAAGCCGCATTTGCTCTGATGTAATAAGCAAGTCCCAACTCTTCTCTTATAACAACGAAAAGCCGGGAGCTCATCATTCCTCCAAGAATCATGCTCAAAAGCTCAAATGCATATCTTTTGGGATGAAAGAGACTATATCCTCTTACGCCGAGACAAAAATGGGTCTGGTCTGTTTTCCTTCTTTCTATTATAATTTCGGGCGTTTTTTGGCATTCTACAACCGGAGTCTTTTTTGAATGGCTCTCTGTTCCTATCTTTGCAAAATACTTTTTAACCTTTTTTATGGCTTCTTCTTCGTCCCCCATCTCGCCCGAAATGCAGACTATGGTATTTGACGCGTTGTATTGGTTTTTCATGTACTTGGCTATATCCTCTCTCCCTATTCCCATCACGCTTTCTTTTGTGCCCGCTATATCCCATCCGGCAGGCTGATCCCCATAAAGCACTTTTGTCCAGAGATTTTGAACATGGGAGGTAGGGTGGTCATAATACATATTTATCTCCTCTATCACTACGCCTTTTTCTTTCTTGATCTCTTTCAGATCAAGCCTTGAATTCAAATAGATGTCTGAAATAACGTCCAAAGCAAGATCAAAATGCTTTGAATCCACTTTGGCATAATATCCTGTATAATCTTCTCCAGTAAAAGCGTTGTAATTGCCTCCGACGGCATCCAAGGGCTCTGCTATTTCCAAATGAGTAGGCCTCTTCTTCGTTCCTTTGAATAAAAGATGTTCTAAAAGATGGGATATCCCCGATATCTTTTTCGTTTCGTACTTAGATCCTGTTCCAACCAAAACAAGGCAGGTAACAGCTTCTGATCCTTTCTTGGGAACTGTAATAATTCTCAATCCGTTTTCAAGAACAGTCTTTTTATACATTTTTTTATTATATATAAAATAGCTCAAAAAGTCCAACTACGCTATTTTTAATTAAATTTGAAACAAAAAAACAAGGGGTCTCCATCCGCCCTGGGCGGATGGAAAACCCCTTTTGGCCACGCCTTGCCTCACCGAAGCTCAGCGAAGGCGGGAACGCAAGGTTCAAGAGAAAAGGATTCGAAAGAACCGAGTGTTTGAGGTTTCGAGCATCTACTGCGGGAGGAACCCGGACGAGGAACCGTAGCAGCCGCTGGCATGGCCGGCAAAGAAGCCGTCGAACTCGACCCTGCCATCATCGAAGCGGAAGTACGGGGCGCCGTCAAAGGAACCATCCTCAACGCAATCGTACTCGGCGCCGGCACAGTCGATCCAGAGATCGTTGTGGTCGGCGAGCCGTTCCAGGTGTGTGAGGAGCATGCAGGCGATGGTGAACGGATCGTTCCCGAACTCCATGCTCGGCATGACTTCCAGTGCCCGACGGACGGAACGGCCGCGGTGACGGAAGCCAAACTGGTAGAGAATCACGAGGATGTCGTTCCCTTCCTGCTGCTGGCCGAGCATCTCCAAGGCCTTTTGGGTCTTGGCACGAAGACGCAGGCGATCGGGCCCGATCTGACCTTCACGGTAGTTGCAGAACGCGCCGTTACAGGTCTGCTTGATCAGGTCGAGCACCTTCTGCAGGGCTTCCTCGTAGGTCTTGCCGACCTTCTGCCATCGCGGGATAGCGAAGAAGCCTTCGGCACCTTCGGGGATGGGCTGTTCAGCCAACTTCTCGTTGGCGCAACCGATGCCCGGCAGGAGTTCCTGCAACCGCTTGACCTGATCGGCGACGCTCTTGCTGTTGGGCTTGTAGCCCGACAGGTAGCCGTAGGTCGACTCGACTTCCTCGTCGGCGAACTTGTTGGGAATGGACAGCTCGCGGATCGCACTGATAACACGAGCTTCGAGATCATCGCCGTTTGCGATGAGCTTCTGAGCGCCGTCCTTGTCGGGGACACCGTCGTGGAACACACGGTCAACCGCGTCTTCCACCAACCGCCTGACTTGCTCTTTCTGACCGTCAGTGATGATGCTGGATGTGATCGATGTACTCATCGTCATCACCCCTTTCTGTCCGCCTAAGGCGGACGAATAACAATGTGCTTCGTCCTAAGAACATCTGTTAGAATCTAGAATTAATTATATCAAATTAATATATTTTGTCAATGAATCAACGGCCACTCTCTCTTGTTTCATAGTATCCCTGTCTCTGACAGTTACCGTATCGTCATTCAAGGTATCAAAGTCTATCGTGATGCAGAAAGGAGTTCCTATCTCATCCTGCCTCCTATATCTTCTTCCTATGGCTCCAGATTCATCATACTGAACATTAAAGTCTCTTTTAAGAAGATCAAAAACCTGCCTTGCTTTCTTGACCAAATCCTCTTTGTTCTTAACCAAAGGAAGAACCGCAATCTTAACAGGGGAAAGTCTTTTATCCATTCTTAAGACTGTTTCAACTTCTTTGACTGATTTTTCTCCCCTTCCGCCCTCAACTTCTTGATAAGCTTCAGCAATAAAAGCAAGCAGGGACCTGTCCGCCCCCACAGATGTCTCTATAACGTATGGATAAAAACCCTCGTATTTCAAATCTTCTCCTGAATGTTTTGAATGGTTGGAGAGATCCCAATCGCCCCTGTTATGGACTCCTTCTACTTCTTTCCATCCGAAAGGAAAGTTATATAAAATATCTACTGCTTTTCTCGCATAATGGGCAAGCTCTCCTTTCGGAACTTCGTAAATCTTCAGATTCTTCTTAGAAATGCCCAGTCCATAATACCAGTTCAATCTCTGGTCCAACCAGTAATCAAAGAATTTATCAGCGTCTTTGGAGTCGCAGAACCACTGCATCTCCATCTGTTCAAATTCTCTCGTGCGAAAGATAAAATCCTTGGGAGTAATTTCATTTCTGAATGCTTTTCCTATCTGGGCTATTCCAAAAGGAAGTTTCGCCCTCATTGTCTGGAGAACATTTTTAAAATTAACATATATTCCCTGGCAGGTTTCAGCCCTTAAATAGGTTGTTGAGGCATCTTCCTCAACGGGCCCGACGAAAGTTTTCATCATAAGATTAAACTTCCTGGGCTCTGAAAGCTCTCCTCCGCATTCAGGACATCTATCCTCTTCCAAAAGATCTTTCCTGAACCTTTTTTTGCATTTATTGCACTCCACTAGCTCGTCAGCAAAACCTGCCGTAAGGTGTCCGGAAGCTTCCCATACTTTAGGGCTCATAAGAATAGAGGAATCTAGTCCGAAAATATCTTCCCTGCTCCTAACCATTTCATTCCACCACTCCCTCTTTATATTATTCTTCATTTCAACCCCTAGAGGACCGAAATCATAACAGGATCCAAACCCTCCGTATATTTCAGAAGATTGGAAGATAAAACCCCTTCTCTTTGAGAATGAAACTATTTTCTGCATCAGATCGGATTCTTTTTTCATCAGATTATTTTACTGTTTCGGGAGTAAAAAGAGAGTTTGCCTTCTGCTCAACACTTCTTTGGGTCCATTCATCTTCTCCTATTATTCTCGCCTGCTCTATCAAAGAAGCATTCTGCCCTTTCTGATTGGGAAAAGGAGTTATCTCTGCCTGGAAAGATATAGATGAATCAGCAGATCCTGCCTGCATATCTCCTACTATCCAGAGGATCTCCCTGCTTTGGCTGTCAAAGGCAAATGATCCATCTTGAGAAGAGTTTCCGGTAAGTCTTACATTTTGAGGAAGAATAGCTTTTACTTTTACGTTCTTCATATTGTTCAGCCGGTTTTTGACATTCCATGATATATTGTAAGTCGTAGCCGTTCCTGCCTGGGGAGGATTTGCCCCTCCGTCAAGAATCGCTTGTTGGTTAAGTTCCAACTTTGAATTAACTTTGATTGAAAACTCCTGCTTTACCTTGGAAATAAGGATGGCGTTCTTCAAAACAGACTCTTTCCCTTGATTGTCCCAGCCATCTTTAACTTTAACCCAAAACTCCACTTTCCCCTCTTCTCCCTGGTCTAAAAATCTTAATTTTGGGGTATCGTGCCAATCCCATATTATAGTGTTGTCTCCGGATTCAAACTGTCCGTCCTGTGTTCTCACTGTTGAGAAGTCAAATCCAGACCCCTCTAGCCGGGCAACCAGGAAAAGATCCCTAAAGGGTTCTTCTCCTACGTTTCTGAAAGATATTTCATAATGCAACTGATCTCCCGGCGAAGCCACATAATCTGCCTGGCTGTTAACCTGCTGAATTATTGAAAGGTAGGGCTCCATTATTTCAACTCCTCTGTTTATTTCTTTCAAGAGGACGAATTCTCCGTCTCTCCACATTCCCAGCTGGGCCTTGAATATCTTGTATTCACCCAATTCAGCCGAAAATTTTCCTTGTATTTCAATTCTTCCCCCTTCGGCTCTGTTTAGCAATGGAATATCCCACTCGTTCTTATTAATGCTCGCGGGTTTAGAAGATTTTAATTCAAATCCAGCAGGATATTCTGTTTTCACGGTAAGACTGGAAAGGGGATAATCCATAACAGAATAATAATTCAGGGAAAATTCAAAATCTTTATTTGCTTCTATTCTAGAAGGAAGATCAAAATCAAATGTAAGAGGAACTGATTTTATCTTTGTCGTAAAACTGCTTTGAGACTCATATCTTGCGTTCAAATTCTTGGGCTGGTAGCTTAGCCAGACATTAGCGGTTTTCAATGATTGCTCTTTCCCAAAAAGCCTTCCTTTGAAAGAATATGTTTTTTCTTCCCCTGGATATATATCCCCCAGCTCTTCGGGGCTTATCTCTTTCCTTCTTACAGATCCTCCGTCCACAAGAGTATTTTCCGGAAATTCAAAAACCAAGCGAGGATTTTCAAGTCGGACATCTCCGTTGTTTTTGTATTTTACCGTATATTCCACTTCTTCTGAAAAATCAACTTCCGAGGGGCCTATTATTTCAATCTTAAGAACATCCTTTGAATAAGGATTCTTTTTCCAGTACCAAAATCCCAGCACCCCTAGGATTAAAAAAGCCACGACTGCAAAAATTAAGATCTTCTTGACCATACTTTTTTATTCTATCACATAGAATGCTGTCTTATCAAGGTTTCCTGGACTTTCCAGGACAATGAATCAAGCTCTGAAAATAAAGTTTTAGGACACGAAAGTCTAGCCAAAGTTTTCCAGTCTTTTCTAAGAATAATTCTTAAAAGCTTTATGGCATTAGCAGATATTTTGATATCTCCTTCAGAACAAGAGCAGAAAATCCCTCCGCCCCCAAAAGAAAATGTGTTATTGTCTTCCGGAAGCTTTCTTCCGCATTTCAGGCAATCTCCAAGGTTAAAGCCGTACCCCGAAATACTTAAAAGATTCCAGAAATAGAAATGGCAGGCAATTTCAGAAGAACAGCCCTGGCCCAATGATTCCATCAGAAGATCCCATACTCTTCTATCTTTTTCTTGGCCTGAAACTATAGCTTCAGTTGCTTCGGATATCCTGTCCGATCCATGAAACTTATCAAGGGCAACAGTATCTGTGAGCGTCTTAATTTCTTTACCTTGGATAAATTCTACTTCCGAGAAATAAAAGGTGTCTATTCCGGATCTAAGCTTAGAAGTTATCTTCCTTATTCCCCTTCCCAAAACAGAAATCTTGCCAAAATCTTCTGAAAATAAAGAAAAGAGCTGATCGGCTTCTTTAACATTTTTCTTTGACAAAACAACGGCTTTGGTTCTGTAGTGATTCGCCATTACTTCTCTCCTTTTAATCTCCTCAAATAGCTTATCTTATCCTGAATCTTACTCCTTTCAGCGTAAGATTTTGACAATCTCCGGTTTTTTTCTAAGTCGCCAATAGCTCCCTTGAAGTCTTGTTCGGAAATCCGGCCCCCGTATTTTTTATAATTAAAAATACCCTTTTCCATTCCTTCTCTTTCCTTAAAAGAGAATTTGCGCGAAGTGCCGGGGATCTGCCCGGTGTCTTTTCTCAAAGACTGGCGCAGATCTTGCCTGGACAAAGGTTTCTTTGTTTCAAACAAACCGGGCTTGGGAGCTGCCTTCGGGGTAGGCCCGACCAGCATGTCAAAAAAACCGGGCCGTTTTTTCGGTGCAGGTCTCGGAGCAGAAGGACGCCTATTATTATTAAAAAATATACCCATTATTTATTTATATCAAAATAATGCTGTATTGTCATTCTCGCATAATTATCACCCGGAAAACAGAGTCTATAAAAATAACAAAGGTAATATTTTTCTTCCATATGGTAAAAATGTGTTACCAAAAAGAAAAGTGACCTTATTTCTAATGTAACTGCAGGTCTTGTTCCGAAGAATGACAAAAAATATAATTTCCGCTATAAACTCTCCCGAACGGTTTTTTGTTTCCTAAAAGAATCATCGTTTGTTTAATTTTTTCGGCATTTCCATGATTCACGATTCGCCTATTACCGCTTTACATTATACACATTTCCATCCCAAAGAAAAAGCCCTTTGCAAATTCCACCTTGATGGAAAATACAAAGGGCTGAAGCCTGCCTATCGGCAGGAAGATCCAAAGGGCAAGGACAAAATATCCGAGACCAAAGGACTAATTGATGACACTTGCGAGCGAAGCGGACGGGCTACCGGCACCCCAGCCAAAGCCGAGCCAGAGGCAGTCCCAGCGCCACTCTCCGCCGTGGAAAAACAGGCACAGCACACGGCGACTGCCGCCCGGGTGGCGCAGGATGAAACCAAAGAAGTAGATTCGGGTTCCGATCTTCCCTGACTTACGAAGACGCTCGAGAACGCTGTCTCCGGGCTTGCCTTCTGCTTTCTTAACTTGGTAATCATTCCATAGAGCTAGGAAGGCTTTGGCGCCCAGTTGTTGATTCTTGCTGGCGCCGGCCCGTTTCATCTTCTCTTCGCCATGGATGCTTGACTCACCCTCTTTGAGATGAGTCTCGAGTATAATCCGCTCGAAATCCACGACATCGGGCTCCTGTACGCAGCTTTCCTCGCCCTCCAGTCCATTGCCGTCAGCCGGACCTTTCCAGAAAGCCCAACCTTGTCCGATGAATTCGGAGGGGTTGAGGGCCTTGTCCAGAACCAGTTTGAGGCTGACGCGGACAATAGTAGCCAGACCCATGAGGACCAGCTTGACTTGGGCCAGCACTCCGTTGGAATTCTGACCGAGCGCAGTCAGATCAGCAGGAGTGTATCCATGTTCCTGTAATGCATCTGCCAACTGATGAATTTGACCTTCGATAAACTGAGACATGTCTCACCTTCTTTCTGGCACGTGTGCCAATTAAATAGATTGTTGACCGCCGCAGTAGCAGTCACATCTAGAAAATGCTGATTTAATCGGCATCTTTTGGATATAACTGCTTTTTACAACAACCCTCCAGGATAACAAAGAACTATAGCACCATTGTATAATATTATCTTGTTTTTGTCAATAGGATTCTGCGCTTTTCACTGCCTACTTTTATTTCCTCCCCTCCTTCTATTCTATCTCTTACTACAAGTTCTTTGGCTTTTACTTCCCGCATCAGCTCTTCTTTATTTTCAATATCAAAATCCGATTGTATGATTACCAAATCATTCGGAGTAAAGCCCATTTTCTTTCTGATGCTGTTTATATTCCTCACTAGCTCCCTGAATTCTCCTTCTTTCTTCAAATCTTCGGTAATTTCCAGATCAAGCATTAGATCTTCTCCCTGTTTTTGATCAAAAACAACTTCTTTTACATTTACCTCCTCCTTTATCAAATTGATTAATTCCTCTTCCGTTCCCGATTCTTGATTCTTAATTCTTAATTCCTGCAAAGGCTGTCTTACCTTTATGCCCGCCTCGGCTCTTTTTGCCAGAGCCGAATTAACAATGCCCCTTATCTCCGCCATGTCCTGCTCTAATTTTTCGTCAATCATTCTTTTTTCCGCCTTAGGCCACTCGCATAAATGTACTGATTCAGGCATATCCTTCTTCCTCAAACTTTGATAAGCGTCTTCTGCAAAAAAGGGCATAATGGGAGCTATTGCTTTGGATAAATTCAATAAAATGCTGTAGAGAACCGCAATGGCATCTTCTCTTTTTTCCGCTCCCTCGTGAAACCTCTTTCTGGACCTTCGGATATACCAAAGAGAAAGATCTTCAATAAAGAAATTTTCTGTCCTTGAAACGGCTGATGCGGGATCAAACTCATCAAAATTCTCTTCCGCATCCTTAAGCAAGCTATTGAATCTTGAAAGTATCCACTTATCCAGCAGATCAGCAGAAGAGGGCTTGGGGTCCGGAAAATCTTTTTCGGGCACATAAGTTCTAAAAAATTCATACGCGTTATAAAGGGTCATAAGTTTCCTTTTTGCTTCTTCTGCGGGACCATAGCCGAATTTGAGGTCAATCGCAGGATTTTGCTTTGCATACATCCATCTCATGGGATCCGCCCCTATCTTTTCAACTGCGTCGTCAAACCAAATAGCATTCCCCTTGGATTTGTGCATTTCCTCCCCCTTTTCATCCTTTACGGTAGCAAAGCCAAAAACAGTTTTCATTGGATTCTCCCCTTTCAAAACAGAGCTCATTACAATAAGAGAATAGAACCAATTTTTAAATTGGCCGGGGAAAGACTCTGTCACAAGTTCTGCGGGAAACCATTTTTCGGGCATAGTTGAAAAAGGAACTATTCCCGCATCCAGCCAGGGGTTTCCCACATCCTTTACTCTAGAAACTTCTTTTCCGCATTTTGCGCATTTTATCTTGACCTCATCTATCCACGGCCTGTGCGGAGAATGGCCTTCAAATTCCTCCCAGCCGGAAACAGCCTTCTTTTTAAGCTCCTCCTTAGAACCTATTACTTCAAAGTTTCCGCATTCGCATTCGTATATAGGAAGGGCTAGCCCCCAGTATCTCTTTTTTGAGATCAGCCAGTCTTTCATGTTCTTGAGCCAGTCAAGTTCCCTGTCAAGCCCAAAAGAAGGTATCCATTTTATTTTCTTTGCCGTTTTGACTAAGTCTTTTCTGATCTTTTTCATGGATATGTACCATTCATCCACCACCCGGAAGATAAGCTCTGACTTGCACCTCCAGCAGGTAGGATACCTGTGGGCATATTCTTCTGTTTTGAAAACCTTTTCTCCCAGCAGATCAAGGACTTTTTCCCGGGCAATTTCAGAACCAACAAATGTTCCAGTTAATCCTCCGAATCCTGGCCGGTAATTGCTCTCGTTATCAGAAACATCAATAACCGGCAAATCTAATTCTTTAGACAAAGAAAAATCTTCGGCTCCGCATCCGGGAGCTATATGAACTACTCCTGTTCCATCTTCTGAAGTAACATCTTTCCATATTATGACTCTGTGGGGCATATCTTTTACCGCCGCCTTAACCGCCTCAAAAGAATCAAATAATCCTTCGTATTCAAGATTCTCAAGCTTCTTGCCTTTGAAAATCTCTGTTATCTCTCCTCCGGCTAGATCGGACTTTTCTTTTAATAAAATATATGTCTCTCTGCCTTTCTTAACTTTTGCGTATTCTAATCCGGGATTTACAGCCAAAGCGACATTCCCAGGCAGAGTCCAGGGCGTAGTCGTCCATGCCAAAAAGTAGGTGTTTTCTTCCTCTTTTAGCTTAAACCTCACATAAACTGATTTATGGACAAGCTCCTTATATTCTTCTGTAAGAATTTCATGTTGGGAAATGGCCGTCCCGCATCTCGGGCACCAAGGCACAGAGTCATGGCCTTTGTAAAGCAGCTTTTTTTTATGGCAAGTTTTCAGGAAGTTCCAGATAGTGTAATTATTCTCATCTGACATCGTATAATAGGAATTGTCCCAGTCCATCCACTGGCCCAGCCGGATTGACTGCTCTGTCTGGATTTTTGAATATTTCAAAACTCTCTCTTTGCACGCCTCCACGAATTTATCTATGCCGAATAATTCTATGTCTTTTTTATTTTTAATGCCCTTCTCTTTTTCAACCTCCACTTCTACCCAAAGCCCCTGGCAGTCAAAGCCGTTCTGATATCTTTCGTCAAATCCCTGCATTGCTTTATACCTCTGAAATAAATCCTTGTACGTCCTCCCCCAGGCATGGTGAACACCCATTGAATTGTTGGCAGTAATGGGGCCGTCCAAAAAAGACCAGCGTTTTTTACCCTGATTCTTTTTCTTCAATTTTTCAAAGATTTTCTTTTCCTCCCAGAATTTAAGTATTTTGTTCTCTGTCTCAGGAAAGTTATACATATACTAAAGAGTAGTATTTTTTCTTCCTTTTTTCAAGAAGGAAATGCAAGTAAGCTTAGCTTACTTGCAGGAAAACTCTATATATTCCCCCGTGTCAGGGTAAAAAGAAGACTTTAGAGTTTCTTTTTCTGTTAGTTTTTTCAAAAAAGCCGAAAAAAGCCAGATAGGATCCGCATGGCTTATCACCAGGATGGTTTTGCTCCTATACTTTCTTTCAGTTTGTTTAAAAAACTCTGAAATCCTTCTTTTTACATCCCTGCAAGATTCTCCGCCTTCAGGCCTCTTGGAAAATCTTTGAAGCTTATTTTTGAATAACATCCTGTATTCTTGAGCCGGCCTGCCCGAAAAAAATCCGAAATCCGTGTCTCTCAATCTTTTATCCAAAATAACTTTTACTTTTATTTCTTTTGCCACGATTTCAGCCGTCTGGCGGGTCCTGTAAAAATCAGAGGCGTAAATTATATCTATCTCTTTTTCTTTGAGTTGTTTTGCCACTTCTTTTATTTTCTTTTCTCCTTTTTGCGTGATAGGAAGCATGATTTGATCTTCTTTGCTATAAAGAATATCCAGGTTGTTTGCCTGGTATTTTGTTTCCCCGTGCCTTAGAAGAATATAGCTGTTTTTCATATTTCTTCGGGAACTTCAATCCCTAAGATTTCCAGTCCTTTTTCTAAAATCAAGGAGGCAGAATAAACCAAAGACAGTCTCAAAGATTTATTTTCCTCTGCTTTTAACACGGGAATATTTTCATAAAAGCTGTTGAATTCCTTAGAGAGGTCAAATAAATAATTTGAGATCAAATTGGGGCTGAAAGATTCCGCGGCTTTTTCCAGAACAAAAGGATACTGCTGTATTTTTCTGGCAAGATTCTTTTCTTCTTTCTTTGTGAATTCTATTTTTTTCAGGACTAATTTGGTTTTGGATTTTTTGAGGATTTTCTTAGCCCTTAAGCAGGCATACTGCAGATAAGGGCCTGAATTTCCTTCCAGATTGAGTATCTTGTCCCAGTCAAATATTATATCGGTGGAAGGGTGGCTTGAAAGATCGTTGTATTTTACAGCTCCAATGCCTATTATTTTAGCTATCTTCTTTTTTTCTTTAAGATCGGGGTTTTTCCTTTCTATTATTTCTTCGGCTCTCCTAACGGCCTCTTCCAGCACATCCTGCAAGAATATTATCTCTCCCTTTCTTGTGCTCATTTTTCCCGTCTTTAGCCTGATCAATCCGTGCGGAACGTGAACAAGCTTTTCTTTTTTTATCCAACCCAAAAGCTCTGCGGATTCAAAAACTTGCTTAAAATGAAGACTTTGCTCTGATCCGACTTCATATATAATAAGCGAGGGTTTGAACTTTTTAACTCTGTGCCTTATGGCAGCAAGATCTCTTGTGGAATAAAGTGTTGATCCGTCTGATTTTAGGATCATTAAGGGGGGAAGAGTTTTGAGGGGAATTATCAATGCCCCTTGGCTTTTTTGAACAACCCCCTTTTCCAAAGCTTCTTCAACCACGTCTTTCAGCATCGGTTCGTAAAAGCTTTCTCCCAAGGTCATATCTATATTTATTCCAAGCATGCTATACACTCTGTCAAATTCTTTTAGGCTTGTTTTTACGCATTCTTTCCAGATTCTTCTCGCCTCTTTGTCTCCTTTTTCAAGCCTTTCAAACCACTGCCTTGCTTCATTTATCATTTCAGGATGTTTTTCAGATTCCTCGTGAAATTTAATATAAAGAGAAACAAGATCTTTTACTGAATAATCTTGTATTTTTTTATCTCCCCATTCTTTGATTGCATAGATAAGCTTTCCAAACTGGGTGCCCCAATCTCCTATATGGTTATCTCCTAAAACTTTGTAGCCCAAGCATTTATACATATTATAAATGGCCTGGCCTATTACGGTTGACCTTAAATGGCCTATCCCAAAAGGCTTTGCGATATTAACCCCCGAATAATCAACTATAACTGTCTCTTTTTTCTTTCTTTTAAGGCATCCGTATTCCTTCTTCTCTTTAAGAACCTTCTTCAATTCTTCTCCTAGGTATTCGTCGGATAAAAAGAAGTTTATGAATCCGGGGCCTGCCACTTCAACTTTTTCGAAGATCTTATCTTTTATCTTTTCTTTTATGATGCTTGCTATTTCAAGCGGGTTTTTATTCTCTTTTTTAGCCAGAATCATTGCGATATTAGAAGAATAATCTCCGTAGTCTTTTTCTTTGGAAATTTCAATTGAAAAATCAAAAGGCTCTATCCTAAGTTCTTTTACTGCCTTGTTTAAGAAATTTTTTATTTTTTCCTCAATCATTAGCTATTTCCCCAATATTTTTTTAAAGAGCTGGATTTCTTCCTCAGAAAAAGAAGCTCCGTGATCCTTAATGTCGTGCAGTTTTTTATAGGAGGTTCTGATCAAAAGGTTTTCTTTCGCCGATATAATATAGATTATGGGAATACTCCCTATATTCTTACCGCATTTTTCGCATGGTTTAAAAGTATTGATATAAATTGAATATTTAAAAGGGTTCCCCTCAACAATATATTTTTGGATAAGCTCTTTTTTAAAATCATCTTTGTTCTTATTATTTTCAATCGCATTGCTCGCTACCCAGTCCCAGTCAATATTACTAACAGGAGAAATTGGGTGTGCGTCTTCTGAAGCAAGATCAACCGAAGGAAGGATATCTATCATATCAACATACATTTTAGATATTTTATTGTCGCTATTTTGAATTTCATCGGATATGGATTGGTTTTTTTCTTTTGATGAAAACATAATCATTATTATAATTAATATTGTTAAAATTATCAGGACAAGAATTATTTTTTTGGGCATAAATAAAATACTTAAAGACTTCTTAATTGTTATTATAATAAAAAAGGATGGTTTCGTCCACCATTTGAAATTATAAATATATCAACAGATATGATAATATAGAAAAATGATAGTTTACGCAGAAAATAAAGAGGCGTATTTTAACTATGAAATCCTTGATAAATACGAGGCCGGTTTGGTTTTGCTGGGACATGAGGTAAAATCTGTTAAAACAGGCAAGGCAAGCATAAAAGGATCTTATGTCGTCTTTAAGGAATCCGAAGCTTTTCTTATGGGATCTGTGATATCCCCTTATCAGCCCAAAAATGTTCCTGAAGACTACAACCCCCAGAGATCCAGAAAACTTCTTTTGAATAAAAAAGAGCTTGATTATCTTGCCGGAAAAAGCAAAGAAAATAGCTTTGCGCTCGTGCCCTTGAAACTTTTTGACAAGTATGGTAGGGTAAAGCTTGAATTCGGCATAGCAAAGGGAAAGAAAAAAAGAGATAAGAGAGAAAGCATAAAAAAGAGGGAAATAAATAAACAGATAGAAAGGGCTTTAAAAAGGGAGTGAAAGTTTTGACAAATAGCTTTGCTAAAATTATGCAGATCCAGCTTGGAAAACTGGCTAAACTTTCCAAAATCTTAATAAGTGCCAACTTATTCAAGAAACCAGCATTAGCATTTGCTTAATGCTCATTCCTCCCGGCGACTCCCGATAGCCGGCCAGGAGTGTCATAAAAATCGGGGTAGGCAGTCCTTTTTCCTTAGAAGAACTGCTGAAATCAAAAAGGATAGGATACCGAAGTTTTGCCAGTCTTTTTATCCGGCATCCGAATTATTCAAGACCGGCTAAATCTGTAGATTAATTTTAACAATCTTTTTGGACGGGAGCTCACCCTCCCCACTTCCACCCTGTAGTGAAAATTTGGCTTGCCTTCGGTAGCATTTCTAAAATGCAGGCCAAATTTCTACTACGGGGTCCACAATAATGCAGCAAACGAAAATAAAGATACCGTTTTCAAACAACAGAATAAGGGCCAAAGAAGTAAGACTGATAGACGAAACAGGAAATCAGATAGGCGTAATTTCTTTGGAAGAGGCCTTGGCCAAAGCAAAAGAAAAAGGGCTTGATCTAGTCCAAATAACAGAAAAAGTGGAGCCCCCTGTATGCAAGATAACCGATTTGGGCAAATATCTTTATTCTTTGAAAAAAAAGGAAAGACAGCAAAAGCATCATCATATAGGAGAGCTTAAGGGGATACGGCTTACTTTTGCCATATCCGACCACGATATAGAAGTAAGATCCAATCAGGCAATGAAATTTCTCTTAAAGGGAGATAAGGTTCTGGTAGAGATGAGGTTGAGAGGCAGAGAAAAAGCGCACCAGGACATGGCAAGAGAAAAAATGCAGAGATTCGCCAGCAAAATAGGCCAATTGCTCCCCATAAAAATAGAAAGGGAGCTTAAAAAAGAACCCAGAGGATTTACAATGATAATTTCAAAAAAATGAAAACCAGAAAATCAATCACAAAAAGGTTCAGGATAACAAAAAACGGCAAGATTTTAAGGCGCGCTGTCGGACAAGACCATTTCAGGGCAAAAAAATCCGGGAACAAAAAAAGGAAAGGCAGGAAATGGGTTTTAGTTTCAGGGCCTTTGGCTAAAAAAGTAAAACAGCTTATAAGATAATATGGTCAGAGTAAAAAGGGGCGTAAGAGCCCATAAAAGAAGACAGAATCTCCTAAAGAATACTAAAGGATTCAGATGGGGGAGAAAATCAAAATATAGGCTTGCCAAAGAAGCTTTGCTTCACGCATGGTCATATTCTTTTAGGGATAGGAAAGCCAAAAAGAGAAGCTTCAGGAGTCTTTGGCAGACAAAGATAAACGCCCAGGTCAGAAAAAATGGGGTTTCTTATAGTAAATTTATCCATATGCTGAAAGCAAAGAATATAGAGCTGGACAGAAAAATTCTGGCGGATCTCGCAGAAAATAACCCTGAAATATTCAACAAGATATCGGAAGAAGCAAAATCTTAAATTTCAGAAAACATCTTCAGATAATCTCTTAAAAGCCTCAAAATAAGGAAGCGGTTTGAAACGCTTTTTTTTGCTTTCCTGCCTATTCTTTCTTTTAATTCAGCATTTTGAATAAGTTTTTTAATTAAGAAAGCGGCTTCCTCGGGAGAATCGGCCAGGAAGCCGTTTTCTCCGTTTTTTATCTGAAGCCTTATGCCCCCTGCATTCCCGCCTATTACAGCCTTCTCCTTCCACATCGCCTCTGCGACTGTAAGCCCGAAGCCTTCTTTTAAAGACTTCTGCAGAACAATGTCGGATCCTGTTTGAAAGGCATTTACGAAAATATCGTTAGAAATTCCATTCAGAACCGCGGGATTTGAAAAAACAAATATGTCTTTGTCTCCCTCTCTTTCCTTTTCTATTTCATTAAGCATTATTCTTGCCTCAGGATCGTCCTCCGCCATAATAAGGCCCAGAAGAGCAAGCTGAAGCCCTTTAACTTCCTTCTTCGCTATCTTATAGGCTTTTATAACTCCTAAAGGGTCTTTGGCAGGGTCAAACCTTGAAACTTGTATTGTGAGAGGCCTGGAAACATTTATTTTGAATTTCTTGATTATCTTTTTCGCGTATTCTAAGGATATCTTCTTATTTTTAAGAGAAAAAGGATCTATTGCCGGAGCAAAAAATCTGGTCTTCTCCGGAGGAAACCCTTTTCCTGCAAATTCTTCTGCCGAAAAGATTATCCTGTCCGATCTTGAGACAAAGTCTTTGATAAAATCCCAGGCAACCGGATCCGGATCGGAGCTGTCAATATGAATTCTGGAAATAACCGGAGAATTGAATTTAAAGAAATCAACAAGTCCTGCCGGTTGGGGGTCGTGCAATACCCAAAAGTCGGCATTCAGGCCTTTCATCTTTTTCGCAGTCTTCTCTAAATGTTTTAGGTATTCTTTTTTTGAAAAGTTTGTTTTCTTCCCCTGCAAAGAATTATGAAGGGATTTTGTCTGCTCAAAGAATTTTTTGTCTTCGGGGATAAGAATCCATTCGGCCTTGAGACCTGCTGAATTCATAAGAGGAACCAAGCTTTTTAAAATTTCCGCCACTCCTCCTCCTTCTTTCGCAGAATTCATATGGACTATCCTTGCTTTTGAGAGCTTTTTAGAAAGCTTTTTTACTTCATTAAAAAAAGGCGTTTTGCTGTATTCTTCAAGTTTTACCTTTTTTGTTTTAACTTTTGGGATCATTCAAAAATTTATCTGCTTTTTCTAAAATATTCTTTGAATTCTTAAAGCTTGTCTTTGCCACGGCATTCTTTATATCCAGCCACTCAAAACCCTTGTGTTCAAAAGATA
>MHMM01000013.1:36958-45604 GCA_001821555.1 Candidatus Nealsonbacteria bacterium RIFOXYB1_FULL_40_15
GATAATTATTCCTGCTGATCTTTCTTTTCTCATCTTTTAAAATATTCTAAAATCCTTTCTAAAGGTTGTGTATTTATTATATCCTTTTTTTCCGCCCACCCCCTCCTGGCCTGGGATATTCCTAAGGTTATGTATCCCAAATGGCTTATAATATGGGAATCTGTATTTATAATCATTTTTACTCCTTTTTCTTTCGCCCTTCTTATATATTCATCCTTTAGGTCCAATCTTTCCGGAAAAGAATTTATTTCCAATACTTTGTTGAAGTCTTTGGCTGCCTTGAATATCTCCTCCATATTTATCCTGCATTCGTCTCTTTTCTGGATTATTCTTCCCGTAGGATGAGAAATTATATCCACATTCGGATCTTTAATTGCTTTTATAATCCTTTCTGTCATATATTTTTCTTCCATTTTTAAGCTGGAGTGAACTCCCGCTATAACGAAATCAAGCTCTGCTAAAACATCTCCTTTTATATCCAAAGATCCATCCTTTAAGATATTTGCCTCGCATCCTTTAAGTATCCTGATCTTGGAAGTTTTATTCAGTTTGTCTATCTCTTTATTTCTTTTCCTGATCTGGTCTTCATCAAGGCCTCTTTCTATTTTCAAATACTTTGTGTGGTCGGCTATACCCACATATTCATAGCCCATTTTCTCCGCTGATTCTGCAATTTCTCTTATAGAATTCTTTCCTCCATCCCAATCAGAATGGCAATGAAGATCTCCTTTTATATCCTTATATCCAATCAATTCGGGAATCCTGTCCTCCAAAGCCAATTCCGCTTCGCCCTTGTTTTCTCTCATTTCGGGAGGGATCCATTGCATTCCAAGTTTTTTATAAACATCCTGCTCGGTTCTCCCTGCAATCTGCGTTTTACCCTTGAAAAGGCCGTACTCTGAAAGCTTTAATCCCTTTGCAATAGCAATCCTTCTCGTGGCAACATTGTGCTCTTTTGATCCTGTAAAATACTGCAAAGCTGATCCATAGCACTTTTCAGGAACCACCCTCAAATCTATATCAAATCCGTCTTTTATTCTTACAGAACACTTAGTCGCTCCCCTGCCCCAAACTTTTGCGACTTCGTTCCTTGAAGAAAAGAAATCTATCACTCTCCCCGGGTTTTCAGAAACAGCCAGAATATCAATGTCTCCCACTGTCTCTTTTCTTCTCCTGAAAGAGCCTGCCGGCTCAACCCGCTTCACTTCTTCAAGTCCGCCAAGCTCTTTGACTAAATTTTCCACTATAAAGAAAACATCCCCCAAAAGAAACCTGCCCTTTTTGCTCTTTAAAAAACCTATGCCCTCCAGGATATTCTTTTCTGAAACTGCTCCGAATCCTTCGAGCCCGGATATCTTATGATCCTTGGCGGCTTTTTCAAGCTCTTTGATATTCTTTACTCCCAGCTTCAGATAAAGCGTCCTCGCCTTCTTCACACCCATCCCCTCTATCCTGATTATTTCTGACAGATCTAACGGCATTCTCCTTTTCAGCTCTTCGTAGCTTTTTATTTTTCCTGTTCTTACATACTCTTCTATTTTAGAGGCAATGCTTTCTCCCACCCCCTCTATGTTCTTTACCGCCTCAATCCCTCCCCTTTTATATATCTCTCCCGCGTCATCCTCAAGGCCATCAAGAACCTTCGCCGCCCTCTGATATGCTTGGGGTTTAAAAGGAATGTTGTCCATCCTTAAAAATCCGGCTATTTCCCTGAATATTTTAGAAAGCTCCCGATTTGCCATATTAAAAAGGATTTACAAGAGGAAGCTCCTTTAAGGGTTCCTGCCTCTTTTCGCACAAATCTTTTCTTATAGCTATCATGGATGCTGTTGAAATAATCCCTAAAACAGCTGTAGCTATGAAAATAAAATTAAATCCGAATAGGGCTGCAGTTATTCCTCCCAAAGCTCCTGTTATCCCCACTCCCAAGCTCAAAAAAGAACTGTTCGCCCCCCATTCAAAAGCTTCTTTCCCCTTATCAACATGTCTTGTAAATATTGCGTACCAGGAGGGGATTGTCATAGCCATTCCGACTGATTGCAGGATATTAAAAAGATAAATATGCCAGGCAGAAGAAGAGATTATGAATCCCAGAGGAGCCAAAGATGCCAGCAGGGCGCCCACGATCATAAAATAGAAATCGTCTTTTTCTCCTTTTCTTTTATCCATCTGCACAGCCAAAGGAATCTGCAATAAAGACTTAGCTGTCCAATAGAAAAGCGTGGCAAATCCCGCAACTTTGGCAGCTTCAGCCATGTCTCCTGTTATTCTCTGCATTATAAAGAGAGCAAAAACCGGGCTATATATGCCTAAAGCGGAATTCAGAAAAAAATCGCTGATAATAAGAACTTTTATAACTTTGTTTATACGCTTGAACATATTAAGTTATTGTTAATTGCAGTTTACGCAGTATCCTGGATGGTTTATAGGCCTGTCTATATGGGATCTGCAGGGACCGGATATGCAATAGTAAACGCTACTGTAATAATCAAAATCTTCCGCCCACCCTTGTTTAGGGAATCTGCATCCCGAAGGATCTCCCAAGGGGCAAAATCTTATGCTTATTTGGTAGATCTTTTCCACTGTTTCAGGATCAGTCCAATTTTCCCAGTCAAAAACGCTGCCCGGCCAGGCGGCATCAGGCCACAAGCCGGGGGCGAGATAAGATTCAAGGCCCGGGGGAATATCTCTGTTTGTGTCGGGAGGATATCCTCCATGGTCGTCAACATACATTTCAACAGAATTTCTTACGCTGTTAAACTCTTCTTTTGCCTGGGCGGTATAACTTAGCTCATAAGCTTTTGTCAAAGCAAAAGAAACTATGGTAGCCAAAATGCCTATTATCAAAATAACCACCATAAGCTCAATAAGGGTCATCCCTTGTCTCATTCCCCAATTATATCTTAAATCAAAAAAAAGAAACAGCTTAAAACTGCTCTTTTTTCTTTCTTTTTCCCTCAACTGTATTTTATATCCAATATTTTGTAGGTAGTTTTTGCTGGAGATGAAACGGTAATTTTCTCTCCTACTTTCTTCCCTATCAAAGCTCTTCCGACCGGAGATTCGTTGCTTATCTTTCCTGCCTCCGGGCTTGCTTCAAGCGTTCCGACAATGATAAATTCGTCTTTTTCTCCTCCGATATCCACAGTCACTTTGGCCCCGAGATCTATAAAGTCGGTTTGGATCGGCTTTTTAATTATAACTGCGTCTTTTATTATTTCCTCCAAATCCAACAATCTTGTTTCCAAAAGCTCCAAATCCTCTCTAAAAGAAAGGTATTCCGGATTGAGATCCTGGGATTCAAGCATATTAGGAGCTTCTTCATGGGTTTTCCCCATTCTTATCTGCTTTAAAATCTCGTATTCTTTCTTTATTTTCTCCAATCCTTCTTCGGTAAGGTAAAACCTTTCTTTTTTTTCCATATCTTTTGGGGTTAATAGTTAATTTTACCCTTAGATAAAAGCTCGTCAAGGATAATAACAGGGCTTTTTCAGCCCCGTTATTTAATAGCCCATTTGAGGCATCTGTGGAGCTTCTTTTTTCTCTTCCGGCTTTTCTGCAACCACCACTTCGGTGGTCAAAAGCATTGCAGAAGCCGAAGCTGCGTTCTGCAAAGATGACTTTACCACTTTGACGGGGTCAACTATTCCTGAAGACGTAAGATCCAGATATTCTAATTTTTCGGCGTCAAAACCGAAATTCTTATCTTTTGATTCTTTGACTTTCTGGACTGCGACTGCTCCATCTATTCCTGCGTTCTGGGCTATCTGCCTTATCGGTTCCTCCAATGCTCTCTTTAGTATTCTTATTCCGACAGCTTCATCTCCATCAAGGTCTTCTTCCAGGTCCATTGAAGACCTTAATAGGGCCGTTCCTCCTCCGGGAACAATTCCTTCTTCTACGGCTGCCCTTGTGGCGGACAGAGCGTCTTCCGTCTTGTGCTGGAGCGCTTTCTGTTCTACTTCGGTCGCGGCTCCCACTTTGATTACAGCAACGCCTCCCGCAAGCTTTGCCAGTCTTTCTTGAAGTTTTTCCTTGTCAAATTCAGAATCTGAAGATTCTATTTCCTTTTTAATCTGCTCTATTCTGGCTTTTATTGTTTCTGGCTTTCCCTTTCCCTCTATTATCGTGGTATTTTCTTTCAAAGAAACTATTCTTCTGGCAGATCCGAGCATTGAAAGCTCTGCATTTTCAAGTTTCAGGCCTTTTTCTTCCGAGATAACCTCTCCTCCCGTCACTATCGCTATATCCTCAAGCATCTCCTTTCTTCTGTCTCCGAATCCGGGAGCTTTTATGGCAAGGGTATTGAATATTCCTCTTAATTTATTGACTATTAATGTGGCCAAAGCCTCTCCTTCCACATCCTCTGCTATAACAACGAGGTCTTTCTTTCCTGATTGGGCGAGTTTTTCAAGAACGGGAAGAATCTCGGCCAAGGATGAAATCTTCTTATCGGTTATAAGAATGGAGGGCTCCTCATAAGAGGATTCCATTCTTTCTGCATTGGTTATCATATAGTGAGAGAGATACCCCCTGTCAAACTGAAGCCCTTTCACTATCTCTTTATCCATTCCAAAAGTCTTTGATTCTTCAACTGTTATGACTCCGTCTTTTCCAACCTCGTTCATAACTTCTGCAATCAGGTTTCCTATTTCTTTTGATTCTGCTGATATGGTGGCGACCTGGGCCATTTCTTCTTTGGTAGATATGGGCTTTGCCATTTTCTTAAGGGATTCAACAACCCTTTCAACTCCCTTTTCTATGCCTCTTCTTAAAGCAAGAGGATTTGCGCCGGCGGCAACATTCTTAAGGCCTTCTGTTATTATGGCCTGGGCAAGAACAACAGCAGTCGTAGTCCCGTCTCCCGCTATATCATTTGCTTTTTCGGCGACTTCTTTTACAATCTCCGCCCCTAAATTTTCTACTTTGTCTTCAAGTTCAATTTCTTTTGCAATAGTTACTCCGTCGTTAGTTATAGTCGGAGATCCGTATCCTTTGTCTAGCACAACATTCCTTCCTTTCGGCCCTATCGTGGCTTTCACTGCATTGGCCAGTTTATCCACTCCCGCCTTCAGCTTTTTTCTGGCTTCTTCTGAAAAAATTATATCTTTTGCCATATATTTATTCTTCTATTATTGCTAATATATCTTCCTGTTTTGCAATTAAATAATCCTTGCCCTCAACCTTTATTTCCGTAGGCCCGTATTTTGAAAACAAAACCTTGTCCCCTTTTTTGACTTCCATGGGGAATGATTTTCCTGATGAGTTTTTCTTCCCTTCGCCGGCTGCTATCACTCTGCCTTGCTCCGGTCTTTCTTTTTCTGCGGTTTCAGGAAGCAGGATGCCGGATTTGGTCTTTTCTTCGCCCTTAATGGGCTCTATCAGAACATGGTCTGAAAGCGGTTTTATATTCATAAAAATTATGCTAACATTTTATCATTTTAACATTTGGGTATGCACCCTTGTCAAAATGTTAGAATGTTAGGACGTTAGGATGCTAAAATGTGTTAATACTCCGATTTTAATCAGGAGGAGAAAAAAGTCAACACTTTCACAGATATTTTCCCGTATATGACTTTTTGTTTTTCCTGATATCCTCAACAGTTCCTTCCGCGACTATCTGTCCTCCCTTGTCCCCTCCTTCGGGACCCAAATCTATAATCCAATCCGCATTTTTAATAAGATCCACTGCATGTTCTATCACAAGAACCGTATTCCCCTTTTTGACAAGCTCTCTCAAAACCTTCACTAATCTTTTGATGTCATCCATATGCAGACCGGTGGTAGGCTCATCCAGGATATACAATGTTTTCCCCGTATCTCTTCTGGAGAGTTCGGAGGCCAGCTTTACTCTCTGGGCTTCTCCTCCGGACAAAGAAGGAGCCGGCTGGCCAAGCTGAAGGTACGAAAGCCCCACGTCATTCAAGGTTTTTATTTTGGATGAAAGTCCCGGAATATTCCTGAAGAATTCATCCGCTTCTTCTATTGTCATCTCCAAAACCTGGGATATGTCTTTTCCTTTGTATTGTATTTCCAGCGCTTCTTTGTTGTATCTTTTTCCTCCGCATTCTGCACATTCAACATAAACGTCTGGAAGGAAATACATTTCTATTTTCTTTACTCCCTGTCCTTCACAGGCCTCGCATCTTCCTCCTTTGACATTAAAGCTGAATCTTCCTGCATCATACCCTCTTATCTTAGCCTCCCTTGTGTTGGAAAAAGAGCTTCTAATGTACGAAAATGCTCCTGTATAGGTGGCTGGATTGGATCTGGGGGTTCTACCTATGGGAGACTGATCTATCAGAACAACTTTATTCACATTCTCCATTCCTATGATTTTTTCATGGTCCCCCGGGTCTTCTTTGGCGCGGTAAAAATGCTTGAGCAAAGATTTTGCCAATATGTCGTTCATCAAAGAGCTTTTCCCGGAGCCAGAAACTCCTGTAATAGCGCAAAGCTTGCCCAAAGGAATTTTAACATCTATATTCTTCAGGTTATGTTCTTTGGCTCCTTTTATTATTAAGAAATCTTTCGCAGGCCCTTCGCTTTTTTCAATCTTTATATCCATTCTTCCTGAAAGATATTTTCCCGTTAAGGTGTCGGATCTCAAAAGCTGTTTCGGGGTGCCCTGGAAGATAACTTTGCCTCCGTGCTTTCCGGCTCCAGGTCCTATATCTATAATCCAGTCGGATTCTTCTATAGTCTGCTCATCATGTTCAACTACAACAACAGTATTTCCCAGATCCCTCAATGCCTTAAGTGTTTTTATAAGCCGGCCCTGATCTCTTGGATGAAGACCTATGGAGGGCTCATCCAGAATATACAGGACTCCTGTAAGCTTGGATCCTATTTGGGTAGCCAGTCTTATTCTTTGGCTTTCTCCGCCCGAAAGACTGGAGGATTTCCTGTCCAGAGAGAGATAGTCAAGGCCTACGTCCTTAAGAAACCTTAATCTGCTTAATATTTCTTTTACTATGGGATAAGTAATCTTATTTTTAGAGTCAAAGCTCTTAGAGAAGAACTCTTCTGTTTTATCTATCTGCATTGAAACAACTTGATCTATTGATTTTTCTTTTACCTTGACCGCCAGGACTTCGGGTTTTAATCTTCTCCCTCCGCATTTCTCGCATTTCTTAACAACCATATACTGTTCTATTTCCTGCCTGGTCCAATCAGAATCAGTTTCGTGGTATCTTCTTTCTAGATTTGGAATGACTCCTTCAAAACTCCTTCCGTCTCCATAAAGTATTATATCCACATCCTGCTTTTTGAGATTCTTGACCGGCTCGTGAAGAGAAAATCCATGCTTTTCTGAAGCTTCTGCCATCTTCTGCCAAAAGTATCCCTGCCTTCCTATCTTGTGAGAAGCTCTCATCCAGGGAATAACAGCTCCTTCCGCCAAAGTAAGATTGGGGTTGGGCATCACTAGAGAAGGGTCAACCTCAAGTTTTTCTCCAAGCCCTGTGCATTCAGAGCAAGCTCCGTAAGGGCTATTAAAAGAGAAGAGTCTGGGCTCAAGTTCTGGCAAAGATATCCCACATTCTTCGCATGCAAAGTGTTCTGAAAAGATTGCATCTTTGTCATTGCAGTTTACCATAACTATGCCCTTTCCTATTCTCAGGGCAATTTCAAGAGAATCAGCAAGTCGGGAGCGGTCCAAAGAACCATCAAGGATTATCCTGTCAACAACCACCTCTATATTATGCTTTTTGTTTTTCTCCAAAGCCCTGCTTGAAGCTTCTTCGGCGGATAAAACAGCTCCGTCTACTCTCACCCTTACAAATCCTTGTCTTTTTATTTCTTCCAATGTCCCTATATGCTCTCCTTTTTTGGATCTAACGGCAGGCCCCATTATGCTCACTTCCGAATTGGAGGGAAGCTTCATTATCTGGCCTGTTATCTGGTCTATAGTCTGCCTGTATATTGCTTTTCCGCAGCTTGGACAATGAGGAATTCCAGCCCTGGCATACAGCAGTCTCAAGTAATCATAGATTTCGGTGGAAGTGCCCACCGTGGATCTGGGATTATGGGCTGACTTTCTCTGGTCAATGGATATGGCAGGACTTATCCCTTCTATAGAGTCAACGTTGGGCTTTTGCATCACTCCCAAGAACTGCCTTGCATATGCAGACAAGCTTTCTACATATCTTCTCTGGCCTTCAGCGTACAAAGTGTCAAAAGCCAAAGAGCTTTTGCCAGAACCCGAAAGGCCAGTGATAACCACCAGTTTGTTTCTGGGAATATCCAAAGATATATTCTTTAGATTATGGACTTTGGCGCCCTTGATCTTTATCGCCTCTTTCATAAAGTCTTTCATTATACATCCTATTCTTTCCGATTTCAAGGACCACAAAACAGTCTTTCAGAAATTAGAAGTTGAGCTTTTTTAAATTTAGGGAATTGCATCCCCCTAATTATGCATTATTTGAGGGAATAGCAAAGCAATTTATCCGCACCTTGATTCCGTTAAAATTTACTGATTACTATTTACTAAAATAAAGGCCTTGCCTTTATTTAATTATCATATTTACCGGAAAAGACGGCGCTTCTTCGCCTGCCCACGTCAGCTCATTATCCGCCTCAGTTAAGTTTTTTCCCATAAACTTGGTCTCTGCCACAGTAAAGGCATAATTATGGATACTAGCA
>MHMM01000014.1:0-23224 GCA_001821555.1 Candidatus Nealsonbacteria bacterium RIFOXYB1_FULL_40_15
GTCATAACTATTTGCGATGTACCAAACGGAAAAATCCTTGCTCACAAAAATATACTCGTGAGGAAATCATCACTTCCGAAATTCAAAAAGAAATCAAAAAAGTTTCTTTGCCAGACGATTGGGCTAAATGGATGTTGGCGGAAAACGAAAAAGATAAATCGGTGGAAGCCCAATCGTCTACGCTTTTTGCAGACAAGACGAAAGCCGATATTTCTCTTTTGGATTCCAAAATTGAGAAGCTGATGAATGCTTATCTCGAAAATGCTTTATCGCTAGACGAGTATCGGGATATGAAAAACAAGTTAGTGAACGAAAAACAGCTTCTCAAAGAGAAATTATCGGCTTTTGAGCAAAAAGCGAATAATCGGTTCGAACTTACGGAAAAGTTTTTGAAATACAATATAGAATTGGCAAACGAGGGAATAAATGAAGAGAAACTTCATTTATTCAAAAAAGTCGGTTCGAACTTTTTAATTAAGGATCGAACCGTACTTTTTGAGCCACGCGGAGCGTGGCGAACCCTTTCAGATTCAGGATTTTTTGGGGGGAATACATTTGTGTCGGCACTTCGTGCCGACCCCATTTCGGCTTCCGATTCCGATTTTCAATTTTGGCGGAGAGGGTGGGATTCGAACCCACAAGCCGCCTTTCGGCAGCGCAGTTTAGCAAACTGCTAGAATAACCCTTATCTGACCTCTCCAAAATTTTAACAATTTAATTTTTTAGAAAATCCTTCGTAAATTCCTGTTATTTCATGAAGCAAATAAACATTATTATATCGAATATCGCAAGTACCCATATATCCCCTTCTTTTCATATTTTTTGTCGGATTGGTAATAGTAGGTTTATAAAATTGTGACGCGGGAATTTTAAGAAGCTCGCTCCAATATGAATTAACCTCTTCTTCATTGTGAGTACTATGTAATTGCAAACGAACCCTCAATTTATCCTCTATCGGTTGGAATCCTAATCTAAAAAGTTTTAAAAATGTTTTAACAAGCTCCGGGTCGCTGTTCGTAAAAGAAATGAAGTTGCTCGAGGGATATTTGGAGCCTTCGCACCAATAAATAATTGAAGTTAATAATCTTGCAACTAATTTATTTATATCAATATCCTCTATAAGTTTAAAATTCTTATTTTTTGCCCTAGTCCTCAGTTTCCCTAAGTAAATATGATTAGGATTTATAGAAGGAATATCGTAGCACCATCTTAAAATTGTGCTATTTCTTAGGTTAAAGCGTTTTCCTATCTCCGTCGCCGAGAACCCTTCTTTTCTTAGTTTTCTTGCTTTATCAACAATATCTTCTTGGTGGAACTTCATAAATCTATTATAACATTTAAAGAACAGCTTGACAACCTGTTGCTTTAGACCGCTCAGCCACCTCTCCTTGAGGCTTATTCTATATCAAAATTTATTGAAGTCAATCAGCTTTTGTTGTAAAATCCTACTAAGCCCTCGTAGTTTAACGGATAGAACGCAAGATTGCGGATCTTGCAATAGGGGTTCGATTCCTCTCGAGGGCACAAGCGCAGGTTTCCGCCCAAGGCGGACCAGCCTCGGGCTGGCGATTCCTGCTGGGAACGCATTAATTAATAAATAAAAAACATGAAACTTGAAAACAAAACAGCAATTATAACAGGGGCGGGATCTGGCATCGGAAAAGCCACGGCCCTCCTTTTTGCCAGGGAGGGAGCTAAGATAATAATAGCAGACTGGTCGGACGAAGGAAAAAATACGGCCGAAGAAATAGGAAAGAACTCCTATTTTATAAAAACAGATGTTTCAAGGGCAAAAGATATAGACAATATGGCAAAGCTTTGCCTGGATAAGTTTGGGAAAATAGATATTCTGGTCAATAATGCCGGAATAGCAAGAACATTCCCCCTCCATGAGACTCCCGAGGAGGAATGGGATCAGACAATTAATGTTAACCTCAAAGGAGCATTCCTAGCCAGCAAAAAAGTAATCCCTGAAATGATAAAACAGGGCAAAGGAAAAATAGTCAATATATCTTCTATTGCAGGACTGGTCGGATTCAGCCAAGCTTCTGCCTATTGCGCCTCCAAGGGAGGATTAATCTCCCTTACCAGGGAAATGGCGGTTGAATACGCAAAAGAAAAGATAAACGTGAACTGCATCGCCCCCGGAATAATAGAAACAGCCATGACAAAAGAAATGCTCCAGGATACTGCCTTGAGAAAATCTTTTGAAGAAGCTACCCCCTACCCAAGATTAGGCCAACCAGAAGACATAGCTTACGCCATACTCTATCTTTCTTCTTCTGAATCTGATTTCGTAACCGGGCAGGTCCTCACGGCCGACGGTGGCTGGACAGCAAAATAAATGATAAATCTTCAAACTCCAATAGAACAAGCTCCCGGAGTAGGGCCTTCTGTATTGAAGAAATTCAAGAGATTGAAGATAAAAACAGTCAGGGATCTTCTTTTTCATTTTCCTTACAAATATGATGACTTTTCCAATATCATTGCCATAGAGAAACTGAAGATAAATGAAATCTGCACCATTTCAGGAAAAGTGCTTGGAATAGAAACTTCCAGAAGCTGGAAAAAGAATATCTATATCACAGAAGCCCTGGTTGAAGATAAAACATCGGCCGTAAAAGCTGTCTGGTTCAACCAGCTCCATATACAGAAGATTATAAAAAAAGGAGACCTGGTATTTCTTTCGGGAAAGGCCGTTGCGGGAAAAAACGGCGTTTATCTCTCAAACCCATCTTTTGAAAAATTCAAATCAGAACCCATTCATACGGGGAGACTGATTCCCTCCTATTCTAAAACAGAGGGGCTTTCGTCCAAATGGATAAGAAGAATACTCGCCCCTCTTTTGAAAGACCTGCACGGGAGAATTCCCGAAACCCTTCCTCAAGAGATTATCCAAAGCCAAAACCTGCTGCCTGTAGAGCAGGCTTTGTGGCAAATCCACTTCCCTTCCTCAAAAGAAAAAGCATCCGAAGCTAAGAAAAGGTTTTCTTTTGAAGAAATCTTCTTCATCCAGCTTTTTGTATTGAGGGAAAGAAATCTGCTTTCAAAAGAAAAATCAGCTTCCGTCCCCGTAAACTTGGGTGTGATAAAGAGGCTGGCGGATTCTCTGCCTTTCAAGCTCACCGACGCCCAAAGAAAATCAGCATGGAGAATACTAAACGATACGGAGAAAGAAAGACCGATGAACAGACTTTTGGAAGGAGACGTGGGCTCTGGAAAAACAATAGTAGCGGCAATGGCCTGCCTGAATACGGCCAAGGCAGGATATCAATCAGCCCTTATGGCTCCCACGGAGATATTGGCAAAACAGCACTTCCAAGAAATATCCAAAACCCTGCAGGATTTCAGGGTGAATATAGGGCTTCTGACCGGAAAGCAGGATCAATTTAGATCCAAGAAGCTCAAAAACCAGGTTATTGAAATATCAAGAAAGAAGCTTCTTGAGAAAACTTTGTCCGGAGAAATGGACATCTTGATCGGAACGCATGCCTTAATACAAGATAAAGTAAAGTTTGGAAAGCTTGCATTAGTCGTACTAGACGAACAACACAGGTTTGGGGTAGCCCAGAGGTCAAAGCTAGTATCATCGGGAGCTAAAAAAGAAAAGCCCCTTATCCCCCACCTCCTTTCAATGACAGCCACCCCCATACCAAGAACACTGGCTCTGACAATTTACGGTGATTTGGATTTATCTATTATAGACGAACTTCCAAAAGGAAGGAAAAAGATTCTCACGAAAATAATAAACCCTCTTGAAAGGGAAAAAACTTACGATTTTGTCGCAGAAGAAATTAAAAAAGGAAGGCAGGCATTCATTATCTGCCCAAGAATTGAAAAAAAAGAAGACGGGATAAAGAATACCTGGTCAGAGACAAAGACAGTCAAAGAAGAATCCGAAAAGCTCAAGAAAGAGATTTTTCCTGATTTAAAAATAGGGACTCTGCACGGGAAAATGCCCCCCAAAGAAAAAGAAAAAGTAATGAATGACTTTAGAAACAAGAAAACAGATATACTTGTTTCAACATCAGTCGTAGAAGTGGGAATAGATGTCCCCAACGCAACTGTAATGCTGATAGAGGGGGCCGAAAGGTTCGGCCTGGCCCAGCTGCATCAGTTCAGGGGAAGGGTAGGAAGAGGAGAATACCAGTCCTACTGTCTGCTTTTTTCCGACAAGCCCAAAGAAAGACTCTTAGCCCTCGTAAAGTCAGAGGACGGATTTTCTCTAGCAGAAAAAGATCTTAGATTAAGGGGTCCGGGAGACTTTGCGGGAACAAAGCAATGGGGCATTCCCGATCTGCTTATGGACGCCCTGAAAGATATGGGGCTGGTTGAAAAGACAAGAGAAACGGCAAAAGAATTTTTGCAGAAGAATCCCCACTTGAAAAACTATCTTGAAATCCAGAAAAGACTTTCTGAATTCAGAGAAAGAATCCATCTAGAATAACTATGCTTTTCTGAATTTTTCTGTCGCCCAAAACCCCATATATCTTCCTGTCATTAATCTTGTCTGGGCATCCAAAGCAGGCAAAGATCCAAAGAATATCATCATAAAAGGAAAAGCAAGCCAGCCGAACGCGAATACCAGATATTTCCACTTTCCGTAGTCGGGAGGCCTGGGAGGAAGAAGCATAAAACTCAAATATACAGAGCTTACAAGCCCTATCATGGACACAGTCATCACCCTGCTTATAACCTTCGGCAGGCTGTAAGACACTATGGTTTGGGAAAAATCTATGCCTCCCAATACCAAGGGTAGCCAGCCCAAAAGAAATATCATTATGCTTGCGGTTGCCCACGAAAAGTGTCCCTCTATTATTTCAAATCCCAAAGAAATCTTTTTCTTAAAAGGTATTTTATTGTTTTTAAGACAGCCAAAAAGAAAATAGGGTATGTCCCCTGCCCCATAAGCCCACCTTTTCTGCTGTTTATAGATATTAAGAAGTGTTTTAAAAATACTGCTTGAAACATTTGAATCCATTGAAACGGGATAATAAAGAGGTTCTGCCTTATAATCTCCGTCGTATTTAAAAAAGCACTGCCAGAAAATCCTAGAATCATCCGAAACCACATTTGTCTGTTTGAACCCCACTTCAACCAGCGCCTTAAAGCTCATTGAATGGGACGAGAAAGTAACAAGCTTATCAGGCCTCTCCTGATTCATGGTATGCCAAAAAGTAGAAGAAAATGAGAATATCTTTGAAATTACAGGGGCATCCCACATATTATTGGTAAACAAAGGAACCGGCTGAAAGCTGGTCCTAGTGGGTTTTTCGGTAGTCAAATAATGATAAGAAACACAGCTGAAATATTCAGGATATACGCAGGTATCAGCGTCAAAAGAAGAAAAGATTATCTTTTCATAAGGTATTTTGAGTTTGTCTATTATTTCTTCTTTGGCTTTTCTGGCAGACCAAGTTTCGTTGGACCCCTTTCCCGCGATTTCTCCTTCTAATCCGGCGGGGTGCCAGGTAACCATGAATTTGAAGAATCTGGATCCAAATTCCTTTTCAATCTTTCGGGCTGTTTCTTCAACTTCCCCTCTTGTTTTCTCTTCGCAGGCGAGCACGACTATCATCTTTTCATTGGGATAATTTGTTTCAACCAGACTCTTAAAACCGTCCCTGACAACCTGGTAAGATTCTCTATACATAGGTATTATCACGAGGTGGCAAATATCCTTCCATCCCTCAATCTGCTTTACTTTAGAAAGCCAGTCTTTTTTTTCAAATCCTGCCATCTTTTTATACCCTCCCCAAAGATGCAGAGAAAAATACGCGGTCTTAAAAAGCCAGTAAATGACAAAGATAACAATAAAGATTGAAACCCACAGAGGCCTGAATTTGGAGAGAATTACCACCAGAACCAAAGCCCCCCAGGAAAGAAGCCCCGGGAGAATTTCAAAGATTCTGTATATAATCCTGTCTCCTATCTTCTCAATATCCTTTGCTTTTCCTATTCTAAGATAAGAATCCATATTTACCCATTCTATATTCAAACCCTTTGCAAAGTCAACAAAGTAAAAAGCGGCTGACACAATTTCTTGTGAAAGCCGCTTCGGGACGAGAGCTCCGTATGTTACGGAGCAGTAGGTGTTGCTTTCTTCAGCCGAGATAGCTCGGCCTTGAGAGACGTGTTCTCCTCCTTGAGCAATTCGTTCTGCCGAAGAAGGAGAGCGTTTTGCTGCCTTAATATACCCACCTCCGCAGAAAGATCTTGGAGTTGCTTCTGCAGCTCACTAACCTGCCGGCTAGCCTCTTCGGCCTTGGCCTCCGCCGCGGATTGCGCAGCGATGGCCTGCTGGGTTAGTTTAATGGACACCATTCTGTCATAGACCGGTTCGCGGAGCACGTCTGTATAGTGCTCGCTTGATCCGGAACCGGCTATAGCCCGAATCACCTCCCCCTTTTGGCGGAGAGCTTCGTTGATTTTCGGTCCCATCACCAGAGTCGTAAGGATGTCTCCTGACTCCATTCTGACACCGGTCTCGGTGTCCTCGTAAACTGCACCCCCCGTGTTTCCGTAGCTACCCCCGCGGCTGTTGCTTCGCCCTCCCATGAATTGGGCTTGTGCGGATGAACAAAGGACGACAACCAATACCACCACAATCAACTTTTTCATGATAGGCCTTCCAAAAGGAAGTTGTATTTCGCCTTGCCTACTTTGGCAAAGATCTGTCTATATCCTATCATGCTTTGACAAAAAAGTCAATAGCATTTGAAGTAGTTTAAAAATGAGGGCGGGTGCCGTAGACACAGCAACCGCCCCTTGGCTATCTACCCTCTTCCTCATCTTCTCAATCTCTATCATCTGCCGGAGGTTCAACTCTCGCCGCCCTTCGTGGCAGCGCCCTCCTTTTTCTGCCCCAAAAGATTGCTGCTGCTATCACGAGAAGGAGCAATATAACCACGAATACTGCTCCCCACCAAAGTGCCTTTGTGGAAATTGGCAAATCCACTCCGGGCGCAATAGGATGCGGCTCTGGCAAGGGCAGATTCGGCTCCCGTATCTTGTCGGTAGAGAACCTTATTTCGCCTCTCATGTGATTAGGCGAGGGCAAAGAAAAATCCATCCACCCTGTCTTCCCTGAATCTTCAAGAACAGCAGGGGGCGCAGAGGTCGTGGTGGCTGCTGCTGACCGCCGGTCGGAATTTAATATCCCCACCAGCACCTCACGCATCTTAACGTTCTCCTCGTTCAGTTTATCCATCTTCTTCTCTAGCTCTTTCATCCGGACGTCGGCTACCGGCGGACAGTTTGGCTCCATTCTATTCTTGAGCAATTGGTAGAAAGCCGCGTGTTCTTTGTTCAGGTTTTGCGTTTGGCTCTCCAGCTCCGCTATCTTTTCCTCCAGAGCGATCACCCGCGAAGCCATCTCTTGCTCCCTGATCTTGAGTTGGTAATCGCTAAGTATCTCCAACGTGCTTCTTTGCTGTGCATTGCTACCCACGGCCAAAGCGAGCAAAACAACCAATAACACTGCCAGCGTTTTCTTCATGAGATTCTCCTTTGCAAAAGTGCTTTGATTTGCCCAAAAACAAACTAGGATTACTCTAACCGAGATTAAAAAATAAGTCAACTTTTTAAGTAAGATTAGCTTGCTTAAGCTTAGCTTAAGAATACGATGTAGCGGTCTTTGACTCGCCGTAGCCGAGCGAAACCCGCCTCCGCCCTTAGAGGGCTTCGGCGAGGCGAAGGCGGTGGCGATTTCCGGAACTTTGAACCGACTGTGGCTCGCCGAAGCCTTGGCAAAGGTCGGCAAAAATGGCTCAGATCCAAGGATATTGATAAAAGTAACAAAAATTAAGAGCCATTCACAAAGTTCACCCCGAGTGGTTTGAAACACCAAGGCAAAAGTCTGACAAGGACAGAAATGAAGTTGATTACTCGATTAAAAATGACTAATGATCATTAAGGTATCCCCTTATCCTTTTGCGGTCCTCATTTTCTTTCTCACCCTTAAAATATATTTCAATAAAATCAACTTTGCAACCGTGAGAATAAAAAGCGTAAATCACTCGTATTCCGCTTTTTGAACCTCGTCCTTTCAATGCTTTGCAAGCAAATTTTTTGATTTTGCAAATCTGTATTTCGTCCGTACAAAAACCTTGTATCGGAAAAATACTTGAATTATTTATCTTTTGGATATGATAAAAATCAATGGCCGCTATTTTTGCAAGTTCTAAATCGCTTTCAAGCGATTTGAATTTTTTGAGTAGTTTTTTGAAGTCTTTTTGAAATTCCGGCGTTTCGCCATAATTAATCTTGCTCGTCATAGTTTCTCACGGAAGTTTTAGGAGTGCGGTAGAATACGGCCTCGTAATCAAGCGGCTGATTTTCTTTCGCAATAAGCCAGGGGGTGTCCTCGTGAGAATACTCGCTTAATTCTGTGGCGTTTTTGTCGCCCAATCTTGCTATTACTTCGTCAATATGACGCAACTCGCGTGCGTCTTTTAATTTTGTTAAATCCGGTTCGCGAATTGGTAAGTATTTTCTTTGCGGATAATTAAAATATTTTCCCTCAACTTTTACAACCTCGCCGTTTTCGATCATGTCATCAATAATGGTTTTGAACTCAACCGGCGTAGGCCCATAATGATTTTTAATATATGTAGCACCGACAAGCTGTTCCTCAAATTTTTCGTAAAAATCAAAATCAATAAAATAAAGCAGTTTATAAACCACAGCTTCACCGACATTCGGCTTGCCACCAACTTTTGATAAAACGTAAAGTAAAACTTCCTTAAATTTTTGGAGATTTTTTTGCGGAACACTTATCCTCATTTCCTGCTTATCTTCTTTTGCTTTTTTAACGCCTTTTTTAATTTCTACCATAGCAGAAGTGTCTTTGCCTTGAACAAAATCGTCAAAAACAATACCAAAAATATCCGCCAGCTTTCTTGCTTCGGTGATAGTTAAGTCCCGCTCGCCTTGTTCTATCTGAACATAGGTTGGACGGGAAACACCAATTTTGGACGCCAAAAAATCCTGCGTCAGATCGTGCTTTTTACGCTGTTCTAAAATAAATTTACCAAGCATATTATTATCTCCAGTATAATCCTTGTAAAATTACTTGTCAATAGAGATGTGAATAAGTTTTACAAATATAATAAAAAGACTAAAATAAATAGGGGGTGGGTTGTTTGCGGTTTTTCTTGTATTCAATAATGCACGGCGAACCATTTTTATCTATTATTTTACCAGTGAAATTTTCCTCCGGCCTGGCTCCCCCGCCTGAGCGGGGTCCGCTTGTTCGAAACCCCTTTAATAAAATAATGAAGGTAAGCTTAGCTTAAGGATACGATGTACCCGCCTCCGCCCTTAGAGGGCTTCGGCGAGGCGAAGGCGGTCCCACGGGGATTCGAACCCCGGTTGCAAGATTGAAAATCTTGAGTCCTAACCCCTAGACGATGGGACCCTTAAGGACAAAAGAATAATACCAGAGAAATTGAAATATTTCAATATTCTGATAATATAGTAGCATGATTATTCTGGGAATTGAAACTTCCTGCGACGACACAGCATCATCGGCTGTTAAATTTGAAAGAAAGAAGATAAAGGTGCTTTCAAACGTTATATCTTCTCAAGTTGAAATCCATAAAAAATGGGGAGGGGTTTATCCTTCTTTGGCCAAAAGAGAACATTCAAAGAACCTTCCTTTTGTAGCAAAGAAGGCGTTAAAAGGAATAAAGCCGGATGCTATAGCAATTACTGCAGGCCCCGGACTTGACCCCTGCCTATGGACGGGCATTGAATTTGCCAAGGATTTGGCAAAAGAAAGAAACATTCCTCTGATACCGGTAAACCATATAGAAGCCCATATCCTTTCCTGCTTTATAGGCCAGGATCCAAAACTGCCTGCCTTGGCTTTGGTGATTTCAGGAGGCCATACCCAGTTAATATTGGTGGAGAAAATAGGAAAATACAAACTCATAGGAGAAACAAGAGATGACGCAGCCGGAGAATGTTTTGACAAGACTGCAAGAATCCTAGGCCTCCCCTATCCGGGAGGGCCTGCCATAGCAGAAAAGGCAGAAAAGGCAGGCAAGGAGTTGGGATTTTCTCTCCCCAGGCCAATGATAAACACAAAAGACTACGATTTTAGTTTTTCAGGGCTGAAAACAGCCGTCCTTTATGATTTTAAAAAAAGAAAAGACAAGGGAGAAAACTATGTAAGGGCTATGGCAAAGGAGATCCAGCAGGCGATAATAGATGTAGCCGTAAAAAAAACAATGAGGGCGTCTTTGGATTATGGAGTTGATACAATTTTGGTTGCAGGAGGAGTCTCGGCCAACAAGGAACTAAAAAAACAGTTTAAAGAGAATTTCAAGAATGTGTTTTTTCCCCTAAACGGCCTCTCAACCGATAACGCTGTAATGGTGGCAATCGCAGGATATTATAATAGGAAAAAAGCAAAGAAAGATATAAAGGCGGATCCCAACTGGAAGCTTTGAGCTGATTAAGCTAGAATAAAAGAATGGACAAGTCCTACAATCACAAAGAAGTTGAAGAAAGAATTTACAAGCTCTGGGAAGACACAGGGTATTTTAATCCTGATAATCTGCCTGATGCCAAAAAGAGAAAGCCCTTCTGCATCATAATGCCCCCGACCAATGCCAACGGAAATCTGCATGCAGGCCATGCCCTTGTCATAACTATTGAAGACATAATGACGCGCTACAAGAGGATGAAAGGATTCAAAAGCTTGTGGCTTCCGGGCTTAGATCATGCTGGATTTGAAACCCAGGTTGTTTACGAAAGAAAGCTTGAAAAAGAAGGGAGGAGCAGATTCAAGATGAGTCCTGAAGATCTTTACCGCGAAATTCTTGAGTTCACTAATAGCAATAAGAGCAATATCAAAAGCCAGACCCGCAAAATGGGGGCATCTTGCGATTGGTCCAGAGAAAATTTTACCCTAGATGAAAACATCATCAAAACCGTATATGAAACATTCAAAAAACTTTATGAAGCAAAGCTAATCTACCGAGGAAAGAAAATTATCAACTGGTGCCCAAAGCACCAGACCTCCTTGTCCGACCTGGAAACAAAAGACGAAGAAAGAACCGAAAAGCTGTATTATTTAAAATACGGCCCTTTTACTATTGCTACCGCAAGGCCCGAAACAAAATTTGGAGACAAGTATGTTGTCATGCATCCCAAAGACAAAAGGTACAAAGATTACAAAGAAGGACAAAAGATACAGCTTGAGTGGATAACAGGCCCCATAATAGCAACCGTTATCAAAGACGAGGCAATTGATATGGAATTTGGAACAGGCGCAATGACAATAACACCATGGCATGATCCTGTTGATTTTGAAATAGCCGAAAGGCATAACCTGGAAAAAGACCAGATAATTGATTTTAGGGGAAGGCTTCTTTCAATAGCAGGAGAATTTTCCGGCATGAAAATCTTAGAAGCCAGGCCGAAGATAATTGAGAAACTTCAGGCGAAAGGGCTTGTTAAAAAAATAGAAGAAAATTATAAGCATACGGTTAAAACCTGCTACAAATGCAATTCTTTGATAGAGCCCCAGATAAAAAAACAGTGGTTTTTGAAAATGAAGCCCCTGGCAAAACCGGCCATTAAAGCCATAGAACAGGACAAGATAAAATTCATACCAAAACATTACAAAAAGATCATTCTGCACTGGCTGAAAAATATAATAGACTGGCCGCTTTCAAGACAGATTGTCTGGGGTATTCCGATACCAGTTTGGTATAAAGGAGAAGAAGTTTTTATCGGAGAAAACCCTCCCGAAGAATTAGGATGGGTCAGAGAAGAAGACACTTTTGACACCTGGTTTTCTTCGGGGCAGTGGCCTTTTGCCACTCTTAAAAGCAAAGAGGGAGACTTTAAAAAGTTTTATCCGACAGATGTAATGGAAACAGCGGGAGAAATCATCTTCTTCTGGGTAGCCAGAATGATAATGCTTGGAATTTATGCAACAAAGAAGATTCCTTTTAAAACTGTCTATCTGCACGGCCTCGTTTTGGACGCAAAAGGACAGAAAATGTCAAAAAGCAAGGGCAATGTTATTAATCCTTTGGATATAACAGATAAGTATGGAACAGATGCTTTGAGGATCGGCCTCGTTATGGGAAATACCCCGGGAACGTCTTTGTCTTCGGATGAAAACAAGATCAGGGGTTTCAGGAACTTTTCCACCAAAATATGGAATGCTTCACGGTTTGTCTTAATGAATCTTGAAGATTACAAGAAAGTAAAAATGACAGCAAAAGACAAGAAAAAAGTTGCTGACTTTAAAAAGAAGGCCAAAGAAATTACCAAGCTGATGGATGATTATAAATTTTATAGGGCTGCTGAAAAGATATATGGTTACTTCTGGCATACTTTTTGTGATAAAATAATAGAAGAAAGCAAGAAAGACCTGGCCGGAGAAAACCGCGCCTCGGCCCAGAACATGCTTTTGGAAATACTTTCTGGCTCTATGAAGATCCTGCATCCTTTTATGCCCTTTATCACTGAAGAAATTTATCAGGCCCTGCCTTTAAAAAATAAAAAGAAAAGTTTAATTATAGAAGACTGGCCCAAATGACTTTTATCCTTTATTTGATATTCGGACTCTCTCCCAGCATAATCTGGCTTCTTTTTTACTTGAAGAAAGACCCCCACCCCGAATCAAGAAGAATGATTGCAAAAGTGTTCTTGCTTGGCATTCTGGCCGCTTTGGCTGCCGGAGTTGTTGAATTGGGTCTCTTTAAGCTGGCTGAAAACGCAGGGATAATGATCAGATTTTCGGACTCCTTCCCTCTTCTTTATTTTCTTTTCTATAATTTCATCCTGGTTTCTTTTGTGGAAGAATATTCAAAATACATCATGGTAAGAATAGGGGCCGTAAAAGACACGCAATTTGACGAACCGGTTGATGTTGTTATTTACATGATAACAGCCGCTTTGGGTTTTGCGGCTTTAGAAAACCTTCTGTATATAGTTCCGGTTTTATTCCCTGAAGAGAATTTCACTATATTCCAGGCAGGAACAATAAGCTTGTTCAGGTTTATAGGGGCTACTTTTCTGCATGCTTTAGGGTCGGGAATCGCAGGAATATTTTTGGCAATCTCTTTTTATAAAAAGAAGAGGGGGTATGCTTTTCTTGGAATCTTCCTGGCTGTTCTCTTGCACGGCCTCTTTAATATCTCTATAATAGGCATAGAAGGAGGCATGGCAAAGAAAGACAGCTTTCTTGTAAACATATCCTTAGTTAGTCTTTCCGCCATACTTTTTTTTATGGCAATGTCGGTTTCTGCAGGTTTTAAGAAATTAAAAAAGCTCGCAAGCGTTTGTAAAATATGAGTGATTTTTTGGAGAAAATAAAAAAAGGGATGAATATTCCCGAAGAAAATATAGACAAGGAGATCTCTCTTGAAGACTCTGCTTTTAAAGATATATCTTCGCCCGACGAAGAACCGGAAATTGCTTTGACCGCCTCAAAAAAAGAAGGCGCTTTAAAAGTAAAGAAAGCAAAGAAATCCCCTGCTCCGAAAAAAGAGGAAAAGCCCTCTCTTTTTGAAGCTGAAGGAGAGCTCACAGCCGATGTTTTTGAAACAGAAAAGAACATAGTCATCCAGTCGGCGGTGGCAGGAGTGGATTCTGACGAACTGGATATAATTATTGAAAAAGACATGGTTTCTATATCAGGAAGAAGGGAAAGGCAATTTGAAGAAAATGTTGAAAACTATTATTCCAAAGAATGCTGGTGGGGAAAGTTTTCCAAAGAAATTATTTTACCCTGCGAAGTAGACGCCTCAAAAGCCGAAGCAGTGATGAAAAACGGCATACTAACAATTACCATTCCGAAAATAAGCAGAGAAAAAAATAAGAAACTGAATATTAAGGAAATAGAATAATGCAAAAGGCCCGTTTTCCGGGCCTGAACTTATTCTAGGCATTCTCTCGCCATAGAAACAAGCTCCTCATGAACAAGACCATTGCTGGCAATATGTCCGCAGATGGTTCTTTTTTTTCCGAAAGAAACATTATTCCCCTTCAAATCCGTGAATCTTCCTCCGGCCTCCTCTACAATCAACTGCATTGCAGGAGCTTCCCACACGTAATTTCCTGCATATACAGTCGCTTCTATATGTCCTGACGCAGTGAGTCCGCCGAAATAAGCGAGAGCGGCCGGATTAAGGCAGACTCTGGCTTTTTTTAGAAGCTTGCCGAACATCTTGCTTAGATTATACGGCGCGTCTCTCCACCAAGCCATGCAAACAGCCGATACCGCCAAGCTTGAAAATTCAGAAACTCTCACGGGATCTTTGTTCAGAAAAGCTCCTTTCCCCCTTTCTGCATGCCATGTTCTTTCGCGGCCAGGACTAGGATCATAAATAAGGGCGATCAACGGCTTTTGCTCTCTTACAACCGAAACGCAAAAGGAAAAAACAGAGCACCCCAGGCAAAAAGGAATCGTGCCGCAAATAGGATCGCAATATATCTCGTATTTTGCGTCTGGAACCTCGCGGCTCCCTTCTTCTCCAATAACGCTGATGCGCGGGAAATCCAGGGAAATTTGCCTTATTACCCTTTTATTTATTGCGATATCAGCCAGAGTTACAGGACTCCCATCATCTTTGAATCTCCCTCTCATCCCGAACGCCCTGTTCATGATTCTCCCCGCCTGAAAAGCCAAGTCCGCCAAATACTTGTAATCCGGATATTCCATTTCCGCCCCCTTTCCCAATCAAAAAATTGTTCAATGAACTATCTCCATTGTAAATAACTGTTTCTTAAAAATTCATTACAATTTAAAAAAGTAAGTTTAGCTTAAGTAAGCTTAGCTTATTTTGAGGGTGTGCCGCGGGTGGGAGTCGAACCCACAATCCTTTTGGGAATATGCTCCTAAGGCATACGCGTATAGCCAATTCCGCCACCGCGGCATAGAAATATTCTACCATTTTTACTCAAAAACACAATTCAACCCGGGAATAGTCCCGGGTCAAAACTTCGCTTTTTTTTAAATTAACTTATTTATATCCAATTCTTTCAGCAATCTATTCATTTTATCTTTCAAATCAGGAATATCTTCCTTCGCCGTCTTCCAAACAACTTTTTTATTTATTCCAAAATATTCGTGAATTAATTTATCTCTGATGCCCGCCATAAGTTTCCACGGAATTTCATTTTGCTCTTTTCTGAATTTAGCCGGAATATTTTTTGCGGCTTCTCCGATAACTTCAAATGCTCTTATTGTGGCAAAAATTGTCTTTTCATCATTTTCAAATTTTTCAAAATTAAAACCATGTATAAAATTTTCGATACTCTCTATTGCATATGCTATATCAAGCAAGTAATCCTTGAAATCTCTTTTTGAAGAGTTCTTTCGCATTTAAATATAATTTACTTCTTTTAATATCATTTTTCCAATGTGTGGTTTTAAAGCACTTTTCATAACCAAATCAACCTTGGCATTTAAAATTTGGCTTAAAAACTCCTCTAATGCGAGAAATTTAAATAATCCTGGCTCCTCGGAAAATTCAACTAATATATCAATGTCGCTTCTCTTTTTTTGTTCGTTCCTTGAATACGAACCAAAAACACCAATTTTCTTGACCCGAAATTCGCTTTTTAGAAAAAGTTCTTGTTTTTTAATCTTCGTTTTTATTTGACTAACGCTCATATTTTTATTCTACCATTTTTATTCAAAAACACAACTTTTTGTATGCAGAAAACAAATATTAAAAAAATGGAATATTTTGTACCCCTAGGATATAAGCAACTAAAGCAATAATGGCTTTTGCCAGAAAGGCGATAATGACAGCAATTATGGCATATAAAATATAATTTCTGGCTTTGCTAGTCTTTTCTTCGTTTCCAGCCGCGGTCAAAAAAGTAAAAGCAGCAGCAAGAATCATAAAAATCGCGGCTATTAAAATAAGGTAAAACGCCCAGTTTATAAGGTTGTTTATAACCAGAAAAACGGTGGCCGAATTAGAAGGTATACTGCCCGTAGGAGGTTTCGCAGATATCGCGGGAACTAAAAAATAATTCATCTTTTAAGATTATACTTTCTTATCTTGCTTTTTTGTTAAAAATTTTAAGTCTTCTTGTCACGAATCCAAAACAAAACAGCCCCGCGTGGAGCTGTTTACCGTCTCTAATAATTAGAAGAAATTTAGGTTTTGTACACCAATAGCTCTTCCGACTAGTAAAATTATTGCTTTTGCCAAAAACGCCACGACCACCGCTACTATGGCATAAAGTATTAAATTTCTTGCCTTAGCTACGTTATCCGCATTACCTCCTGCAGTGAGAAATACAAAAGCCGCCCAAAGAATAATTATTACAGCAGCTATTAAAATAATGTAGAACAACCAGTTTATAACAGACTCTATGACAACGAAAACATCCTCTGAGTCTTCTGGGATGGATCCTGATTCTGGATTATGAGGTAAAGCTTGAGCACCCGCGACAAGAGGAAGAATCAAGAGGCCTAACATCAGCGAAAGTATTACTTTTTTCATATATTTTTTCTTATTTACTTAATTCCGACCTTTATTCTATTCTTGCTTCTGCTCCTAATATCTCTAACAACAAATTAATTATTCCTTTTGAAAGAAATATAACAATTATTCCGATTATGGCCCAGGTTATGAGATTTCTCCCCTTCTTAACTTTTTCCGGATCCCCGGCCGAAGTCAAGAATATGAAAGCCGCCACGCATATAGCTATTACTCCTCCGAAAGCAGCTATATAGAAAGCCCAGTTTATCAACCTCCCTAATATGGTCCATATTGTGCTGTCGGGGCCAAAAGGGTTCGGTATTTCAACTCTGGCGGCCGAAACTGCCAGAGGAACAAAAAAAGCAGATAACAGCAGGAATGCAAGTAAGCTATTAATATGCTTTTTCATTATTTTCTGAATACAAGGCAATAATGGTATTTCCCGGCGTCAATCTCCTTTTCTATCCTAAACCCTTTAGATTCTGAAGCTTTGACAGCTTCTTCTCTGGAGAATCTTTCTTCGGGACCTTTTGAAGATCCCTTTCTCCAGTCAATAATAACCAGAATGCCTCCACTTTTAAGTATTCTTGAACCTTCGGATATTATAGCACCCTTGTCTTCGGCCTGAAATAGCATATTGGGGATAACTACCAGATCCACCGATTCTGACTGCAAAGAAGAACCCTTTTGTTTTTCAAGGTTTGATCTTAAAACCCTGATATTCTTAATCCCCTCCTGCTTGGCTCTGCCTTTAAGGGCTGATAAGGGTTCTGTCTGGACGTCTATGGCATAAACTAGTCCTTCGTCCAGCTTCTTTGCCAACGGAATAGAAAAGCTTCCGGATCCGGCTCCGAATTCAGCGGCTGACATATCGTCTTTCAGATCAAGCTGATCCAGTATTTCTTTTGGATTTAAAAATATCATAGGCATGCGGCTGAAGCTACTTTGTCTCCATCTTCTAATCTCATTATTCTTACTCCTTGGGTGGCCCTGCTTAATTTGGGAACCGAAGACGCCTTGGTCCTTATAACCTGCCCCTTTTCGGATATGACTATCAGATCTTCGTCTCCGTCTCCTATCAGCGCTTGGGAAAATACAACGTTTCCAGTCTTTGCAGTCACATTAGAAGTTTTTATTCCCGATCCCCCCCTTCCCTGAATCCTGTATTCTTTGACATTTGTTCTTTTTCCGTAGCCGTTCTCCGAAAGTATCAAGATATACTGGTTTTCTTTGATTTGATTGTCAATCACATCCATTCCAATCACCTCGTCTTCTTTTTTGGTCCTTATACCCATCACTCCCGAAGCAGGCCTTCCCATAGGCCTAACGTCTTTTTCTTTTATCCTTATAGACTGCCCCTTTTTGGTGATTATAACCAAATCACTCTTTTCTTTTACCTTGACAACTTTCATCAAAGAATCCCCCTTCTTAAGATTTATTGCGATAAGCCCCGATTTCCTGACATTTTTAAACTCTTCAATCTTAGTCTTTTTAATCACCCCTGCCTTGGTTATCATCATCAAACTGGAAGAACTGTCTTCCTTTCCTAGAGCCATAACCGAAAGCACTTTCTCTGATGAATTTATCTCTATAAAGTTTGACAGCCCTCTGCCCCTGGCTACTCTGGCAGATTCGGGAATTTCATAAGCAACTGTTCTGAAGACCTTACCCGAATCAGTAAAGAAAAGAAGTGAGTCGTGAGTATTGGCACTGATAAAATGCTCCACAACGTCCTCCTGCATAGTTTTCATCCCCATTATCCCCTTTCCTCCTCTCTTTTGAAGCTTATACGTTGAAGGGTTGATCCTCTTTATATACCCCCCCTGCGTTATAGTGATTATAGTTTCTTCTGAAGGGACCAGATCTTCTTCTGCAATCTCCCCTACTCTCTGGACAAATATCTTCGTCCTTCTTTCGTCTCCGAAATTTTCTTTCGCTTCTTTTATTTCTTTCTTGACTACTTCTTTTATTCTTGAGGGGCTCTTGAGTATTGCTTCGTATTCTTTTATTCTGGCTCTTATTTCTTTCAGCTCGTCTTCTATCTTCTGCCTTTCAAGTCTTGCCAAAGCCGAAAGCTTAGTTTCAAGAATGGCATTGGCCTGGATTTCGGTGAGTCTGAATTTCTTCATTAGGTTCTTCTGCGCGTCTTCTCTGTCTTTTGAAGCCCTGATAGTCTTTATCACCTGGTCTATCTTGTCCAGGCATTTGTGGAGGCCTTCTAGAATATGGGCTCTTTCTTCGGCTTTCAGCAAGTCGTACTTTGTCCTTCTTGTTATGACTTCTTTTCTATGCTCAAGAAAATAGGAAAGAATTTCGGTTAAAGAAAGCGTCCTCGGATGGATTCCTCCGACTAAGGCAAGCATATTCATATGGAATGTCTTTTGGAGGTCGGTGAATTTGTATAATCTGTTTAAAATCTTGTTTGGAAATGCGTCTTTCTGGAGATCCAGAACTATTCTCATTCCGTCTTTGTCCGACTCGTCCCTTATGTCTTTTACCCTTTCAATCTTCTTCTCTTGGACAAGGTTTGCAAGCTGTTCTATAAGAGAAGACTTCTGCACCTGAAAAGGTATTTCTGAAATGATTATCTGCGTCTTTCCAGTTTTATTTTCTGACACTTCTGCTTTGCCCCTTACAACAACCGGCCCTTTTCCTTGGGAATAAGCGGCAATTATATCTTTCTTTCCGTAAATTATTCCTCTGGTTGGAAAATCAGGGCCCTTAATAAATTCGTATATGTCTTCAACTGTGGCTTTGGGATTATCCGCTATGTAAATCAAAGCATCGGCCACTTCAGAAAGATTGTGCGGAGGTATGTTCGTAGCCATTCCGACAGCTATTCCCAAGGAACCGTTCAGCAAAAGCTGGGGCAGAGGCGAAGGAAGAACGATCGGCTCTTTCCTGGTGCCGTCATAATTATCTCTAAAGTTAACAGTATCTCTCTTTATATCCTTTAGCATTTCTTCCCCTGCTTTGGACATTTTGCACTCTGTATAACGTTGAGCGGCCGGAGGATCTCCATCAATTGAGCCAAAATTTCCCTGCCCTATAATCAAAGGATATCTTAGGGAAAAATCCTGCGCCATTCTGACTAAAGAATCATATACTGCTGTATCTCCATGCGGATGATACCGGCCCAAAGTACTCCCGACGACAGTGGCTGACTTTCTTAGTTTGGCTGAAGATACGAGCCCGTCTTCATGCATTGCATAAAGAATCCTTCTGTGGACAGGCTTTAATCCGTCCCTCACGTCAGGCAACGCCCTTGAAACAATAACAGACATCGCATAGTCTATATACGACTCTTTCATTTCCTCGGTTATTTCTCTGGCCTTTATCCCCTTTTCTTCCAGGGGCTTTTCTTCTTCGGGCATTTTATTGCTCTAATACTATTATTTTTGCTTCGTCTTCTTTGGGAATATCTTTCTCTTTTATCGCAAGCTTGGGAATGGCTTTTACCTTTTCTATCCCTAAAATCTTTAAGAATAAATCCACTTTGTCTAACTTCTCTTTTGATCCTGCAGCACTGTAGTTCATGGGAATTGTTATTTTCGGCTCTATCTGGGACATTATAGCAGAAGCTTTTTTAGCGTCTAAGGAATCTTCTCCTCCGACCGGAACCAATAAAATATCAACGTCTCCTATTTCTTCCAGTTGGCTTGAACTAAGCTCTTCCTGATCTATCTTCCCCAAATGGCAAAGCTTAAGCCCTTCTGTTTTTATAACATATACCGTAGATCCTTTGGCTCCTATTCCTTGAACAAAAACATCTTTTACATCAAACTCCCCGGGGGTGTCTATCAAAAAATACTCTCCCTGGGGGGCTTTTTTGGCGATCAGAATATCAGAATCAAGTTTGGGGCCCTTGATCCCGGAATCTTTGGCGGGAGGATCTATTATTATATTAACCTGTTCTGACTTGGCCATTGAAGCCGTAATTTTAAAACAGGTTTGTCCAAACCAGCTTATTGTCATATTATACCAATTTAACATATGCAAGGATTAGCTTCAAGCTCTTGATAAATCATATGTTATATGATATATCTATTTATACGGAGAAAAAAACATGCCAATAATGGAAAAAGAAACCGAAGAAAAAGAAAAGAATATAATAAGGCCTCTGAAAGTCGGCGATATCTTATCGGGAAAAATAATTGATTTCGGAATGGCCGCAGTCTACGTGGATCTGGGCGTTTTGGGAACAGGAGTCGTCTACGGAAAAGAATTTTACGAGGCCAAAGAAAAGCTCAAAGAGCATAAAATAGGAGACGATCTTTTTGTAAAAGTAACAGGCTTGGAAAACGACGACGGCTATGTTGAAATATCAGCCACTAAAGCAGGAAAAGAGCTTGCGTGGGAAACCCTTAGAGAAAAGAGAGAGAAAGACGAAACAATAATCGTGAAGATTCTCGGGGCCAACAAAGGAGGGCTTCTGGCTAAGGTTTCGGACATTCAGGGATTTCTTCCAGTATCCCAGCTCTCGCCCGCCAATTATCCAAAAGTAGAAGGAGGAGATTCTCAAAAGATTTTGAAAGCTCTTCAGAAATTCATAGGAAAAGAGCTGGAAGTCAAGGTGTTTGACTTTAATCAAAAAGAAGAAAAACTGATTTTTTCCGAGAAAGCGAAGGAAGATAAAAAGATAAAAAGCATCTTAGAAAATTATAAGGCAGGAGATATAGTTGAAGCTGAAATTACGGGCATTATTGATTTTGGCGCATTCGTAAAAATACCGATAAAGACTGACGACGACTCCATAGACGGATTAGAAGGGCTTATCCATATTTCAGAGCTTGATTGGCAATTAATAGAAGATCCCGCAGAAATAGTGAAAATGGGAGAGAAAGTCCAGGCAAAAATAATAGATATATCAAATGGAAAGGTTTCTCTGTCCCTAAAGGCGTTAAAAGAAGATCCCTGGAAAGAGGCGGCCGAGAAATTCAAAAAAGGAGATATCATAGAGGGAGAAGTAACTAAATTTAATCCTTTTGGAGCTTTTGTCCAAATAACCTCAAAAGTTCAAGGGCTCTGCCATATTTCTGAATTCGGAAGCCAAAAGAAAATGGAGGAAACCCTCCAGCTCGGGAAAAAATACAAGTTCTCCGTTCTGCTAATAGACCCCGCAGAGCACAGAATAACCTTGAAATTGGAGAGCTAGCGTTAAAGCTCCAGTTTATTATGAGAAACTGGATACCCAAATTTGTTTTAAGTTCTTACCATTATTTTCTCGCTCTAACGGGAGCTTTTTTATTCTCTTTTCCTTCAAAGAAAATAACTGTCATAGGGGTTACAGGAACAAGCGGGAAAACAACAACAGTAGAATACTTAAGCAAAATCCTGAATGAGTCCGGATTTAAAACTGCATCCATATCCTCAACGTCTTTTAAGATAGGGGCTGGCGAGGAGAAAAATATGCTCAAGATGACAATGCCCGGCAGGTTCAAGATCCAGAGATTTTTAAGGAAAGCGGTGAAAGAAAAATGCAGGTATGCGGTAATAGAAGTCTCCTCCCAGGGAATAGTCCAATTCAGGCATAAGTTTATCCGGTTTGGAGTCTGCGTATTCACCAATCTTTCAGAAGAACATATAGAGTCGCACGGAGGGTTTGAAAACTACAGGAATGCCAAACTCTCTCTTTTCAAAGAAAACCCCTATACGCATATTATAAACAGAGAGGATAAATACCAGGATTTCTTCTGGCAGGTTCCCGCTAAGAACAAAATAGAATACGGGTTGGATAAGAGAATCCCTTTTAATATAAAGGGATTCAACAGATATAATGCTTCTGCCGCCCTTACAGCCGCTCTATATCTTAAAATTCCCGAATCTGTCTGCATAAGATCCTTGGAAAAATCTAAAGAAATAGCGGGAAGAGTTGAATTTGTGGCCAAAGAACCATTCTCTGTAATTGTTGATTACGCCCATACCCCAAGCCAGCTTGAAGAGCTGTATAAAATGTTTGAGGGCAAAAGAAAAATATGCGTATTGGGATCCTGTGGCGGAGGCAGAGATAAATGGAAAAGGCCTGTTATGGGAAAAATAGCCGGAAAAAATTGCGAAAAAGTCATAATAACAAATGAAGACCCCTATGACGAAGATCCTGAAAAAATCATTGAAGAGGTTGCAGGATTGACTCCGGCAGAAAAAATATTAGACAGAAGAAAAGCTATAAGAAGGGCATTGGAGCTTGCCATGCCCGGAGACGCTGTAATAATAACAGGCAAAGGTTCAGAACCCTTGATGTGCGTTGCAAAAGGAAAAAAGATACCTTGGGATGACAGAGCAATAGCAAGAGAAGAGCTTGAAAGGATTGCTTTTTATCCTTCGGTAAGATAAGGTAAAAAAATCAAATGAATAAAAAGAAAATGTCAAAATCAATAAAGGTATATATAAGAAGGGAAAAGGCAAGAATTAGAAAAACAGTTTTGAGTTTGAAAAAGCAGAAAGAGCTGATAAACGAGCTTTACAAGAAATGTGAACCCCGTAGAGAAATTTCGATAAAAAATAACCGCGGGGGAAATAGCATATAATAAATAATAACCAGAATTTTCGAGAAAATACTACAGCATATCGAAATTCTTCTACGGGGTGAAAATAAATGAGATATTCAATGTAGCTTTAGAGCTAGGAATAAAATCGGACTTCAGGGGAGAGGAAAGAGTGAGAAAAATTATGGATAAGAAAAAGACTGACAACCCCTATTCCGATTCTTTCGTCCATAATATATCAGAAGACAGGCAGATAAGAAAAGTAATGGCGGGAAT
>MHMM01000014.1:23247-26752 GCA_001821555.1 Candidatus Nealsonbacteria bacterium RIFOXYB1_FULL_40_15
ATCCCATGGGAAAAGGATTGGCCAATCTCTCCGATGTTATGAGTCTCCAGTGCGACGTTTTAAACTACTACGGAGTCCCCATAAACATAGCCGAAGGCCTGATGAAGCAAAAAATTGAGGAGGTTTCTAGAGGAGTTAATTCAGCAAACCACCAAAAAACAGTTGACACTGCCAGACTTATGGGCATAAACTTGATGAACGTGCACACCCCTACGGACAACCTGGCGGCCAAATTCTTGAAACTTAAGATAGACGAGAAGAACCCTGAAACAGTGTCAGAGCTAATGGACATATTAAAAGAGATACCGGAATACAAAGAAGCCGAGAAGATCGGCGCAGGGCCTAAAATATTCGTAGGATCAGAATCAAACAGAACAGGGAAAATAGCCCTCACTGAAATAACTGGGGGAACCGAAGGAAATCCCAAGCTTTACGAAAAAATGGCCCAGGCAGGCATAGGCACGATTGTTGGAATGCATATTTCAGAAGAGCACAAAAAAGAGGCGGAGTCAGCCCACTTGAACGTAGTTATAGCCGGCCACATATCTTCGGACTCTTTGGGAATGAATATATTCTTAGACGAATTGGAAAAGAAAGGAATAGAGATAGTCCCCTGCTCCGGGCTAATCAGGGTTTCAAGGATTTAACCATATAGGTATTCTCTAACTCGTACCCCAGCTTTCTGTAATACTCTCTCGTTCCCACTCCTGAAATTACAGAGATCTTTTTGAGATTGAATTCTTTGGCCGAGATCCTTTCGGCTTCGGCCATAAGCTTTTTACCCAGTCCTTTGTGTTGGACTGCCTTTGAATCTTTGGAAACCGGTATAAGCTGGCCGTAAGTATGTATCTCCCTAATTATCGCTTTTTCTTTTGATATCCTCAATCTTAGCAAGGCATAAAGCTGTTTCCTTTCTTTATCTTCAAAAGAAAGAAATACTTCTTTCCCTTCTGAAGACTCGTAATCCTCCCTAAAAAGGAATGGCTTTTGATTCTTCCTCTCCCCCACTTCCCTGCATCTTATGCATTTGCAAGAAACCCTTCCTTTTATTTCTTCTCTCAAGTTTGAACGCTTCACTCCACCTTCAATAATTTCTTCTGACGGTATGTCTCTGATTATTCTTTCTATTCTTACGTAATAAGGAATCTGCTTTTTTATTTTAATCAGAAGATCCGTAAGCTCTTTTTCTGTATAGGGCATATATTCCCCCATTTTATACTTTTTGTAGAGAGGAGTGTTCTTAATAAGGCCTGTAGGATATATCTTTAAGAGATCGGGCTTGAATCTTTGATCTTCAAAAAGGATTCTGAACATTTCAGCGTCTCTTTTGAGATCAGCTCCCAAAAGATTGGGCATCATCTGGTACGAAACCTTAAACCCTGCGTCTTTTAAAATCCTGGTTGCTCTTGCCGTATCTTCTGCAGAATGGCCCCTTCTGTTCATTCTTAAGATATCGTCATAAACGCTTTGAACGCCAAGCTCCACCCTCGTAATCCCAAGTTTCCTCATTCTTTTTATTTCTTTTTCATTTATATAATCCGGCCTGGTTTCAACTGTAATCCCTATAATCCTCTTCTTGGCTTTTTCGTTCTTCTTCTGTTCTTCTTCTAATGTGTTTTCTTTTTTTGAATTATTACAGGCCATGAAGCACTGTTTTACAAACCAGTTTCTATATTTTTCAGGATACTGCCCCCACGTTCCGCCTATTATCCTCAATTCTATTTTGTCAGTAGGATGCCCTGTTATTTCTAATGCTCTAATCCTGGATTTTACCTGCTTTTTAGGATCAAATCCCGAAAGAACAGCTCTTTGCACGGCAGGTTCTTTTGAAAGGTAGCTTTTGGGCATGCCTTTTTCTGCGGGACAAAATATGCATTTCCCAGAACAAGGATAACTCTTCAAAAGAACTGAAACATTTACTATACCCGACAACGACCTCACCCTTCTTGTTTTAAGAAGATATTCTATAAATTCATGCTTTTTTATCCTTTTGTTTTTAAACAAGCTGTGGTATGCTTTTAATAATTCAATGTTTGTCGGGGGATCTATCTTGAATTTTTTGGCTGATCTTCTTTTGAAAGAATGCAAATCCCCCGGGCTCTTGAGTCTTGCCTTTATTAATTCTTTAACTATTTTTTCTTGAATCTTTTCCATGAAAAAAGAATACGCAGAATATCTTTTGAATAAAACGAAAGCAGATTATAATTTGATCTCAAGGGAGTTTTCTGAAACAAGAAACAGACTCTGGGATGAGATCGGTTTTCTATTTTACAATTATTTGAAAGAAAATGAAAGCGTTTTGGATTCAGGGTGCGGGAATGGAAGATACTATGAGCTTTTTAGAGAAAAGAATATAAATTATGTGGGAATAGACAATTCAGAAGAGCTGATCAAAATAGCAAAAGAGAAGCATCCCGAAGCTGATTTTAGAATCGGAGACTCCCTCAGTCTACCGTTTGAAGACAGCTCCTTTGACAAGGTTTATTCTATTGCCGTTCTGCACCGCATCCCCTCTTATAGCTTCAGAGCAAGGTTTTTAAAAGAGGCCAAAAGGGTTCTAAAAAAAGACGGCTACCTAATACTCACGGTTTGGAAGATCCCTAATATATATAAGAGAAAGAGCCAGCTTCTTCTTTTAAAACACACTCTGCTCAAGCTTTTGGGAATAAGCAAACTTGACTTCAAAGATGTTTTGGAGCCCTGGGGAAACAAAACCTTCAAATATTACCACTGGTTTTCAAAAAGAGAGCTAAAGTCTCTTCTAAAAAAATCCGGCTTCAAAATAAAAGAAATTGGTGCTATAAAGAACGTGCGCGGAAACCACCGCCTATGGCGGGGTTCCGCCAAAGGTGGGAACAGGCAGAACATATATGTTGTAGCCCAGAAAGTTCTTTGAAAATACCCTTTGCGAGACCTTTCGCAAACGCGACGGCATGAGACAGAGGAAATTTTCAGCAGAAAATTATCCGTGTCGAGCAAAGGGTTTTTGAGAAAGAACTGTATGTCCTTGTAGTTTCCGCCAAAGGCGGATCTTAGCCCGAGAATGATGAGCTTAGGGTCCACGCCCTCGGGCAGATAATGGACCTCGCACAAAAATTGTCTCCGTAGTTCAACGGATAGAACGTCTCCCTCCGAAGGAGGAAATAGCTGTTCAAATCAGCTCGGAGACACAAATTTTATGCGGGGCAAGTGCCACGCCTCCCTCCGAAGGAGGAAATCTGGCTGTTCAAATCAGCCCAAGGGCACCACGTAATAAATTTTGCTTCCGGCAAAATTTAAACGTGGTTGGTGCGTTTAAAATTTAAACAAATTTATTACGCTCCACTATGGAGACGTGCGAGAGTGGTTGAATCGGACAGTTTCGAAAACTGTTATGGCCGAAAGGTCATCGAAGGTTCGAATCCTTCCGTCTCCGCCAATTTTCGCTTTTTGTGAAATCGTAAGAAACAGCCTCGGCGCAAAGCGCCTCGGCATGGTATTTTTCCGCTATTTTGAAGGCATTTTT
>MHMM01000015.1:0-9026 GCA_001821555.1 Candidatus Nealsonbacteria bacterium RIFOXYB1_FULL_40_15
CACTCCTGTTTCTTCTCTCTCTGACTTCTTTGAATTCGGAGCCAATGAGAACTCTAACGGGATAATCAAGGTGGATGAGGCCAGACCCCACAGAACAATAGTTGTTTTGAATAAAAAAGAATCGGGAGGAGTTATAACATATTCAATTTCGGGGATGAAATTCAAGGATGAAAATAAAGATGGGCAGAAAGGGGATTCAGAATCCGGATTGGAGGGTTGGAAGATTAATATTTCAGGCCCCCTTACAGGATCTGTTCTTACTGACAGCCAAGGGAAATACACATTTACAGATCTCATCCCGGGCTCTTATAGCGTTTGCGAAGATGCAAAAACTGACTGGATTCAAAGCTATCCTTCAGGATGCCATGCCGTTGTAATAGCCGGAGCAAATATTTTGAACATTAATTTCGGCAATTATTACAAGCCCTCTGGCGGAGGAGGAGGCGGAGGAGGGGGTGGGGGAGGCGGAAGGCCAAAAATAACAATAGAGAAAACAGCAGACAGGAGCTTTGCCAATCCGGGAGAGGAGCTGACATATTTTATTGTGGTTGAAAATAAAGGAAGCGCTGGCGCGATTAACGTCGTGGTAGAAGATACACTTCCTAACGGATTCTCTTATTTAGGCGGATTAACTGGAACCTGGAACCTGGGAGATCTTAATCCTTCAGAAAAGGAAACTATAATTTATGAAGTTCAGGTATCTTCTGATATAGCTGGCGGAACATATTCTAATACTGCAACAGTGACAGCAAGCAATCATACTGCAGTATCAGACCAGTTCTCAGTAGCTATCTCGGGCGTGCATGGAGAAGAATCCTTTCCTGTTCTCATTGTGGACAAAAAAGTTAATAAAAAGATTGTAAAACCAGGATCCTATCTGATGTTTGATATAGAGATAAAAAACACGGGGACAGCTCCTGCTGTTGATGTGGTGGTTGTTGACAACCTTCCTCTAGGGTTTATAGCAGACACTAATCTTTCTATAGTAACCTGGGAAATACCTGTCCTAGGGATAGGACAGACGTGGAAAATATCTCTTCCTGTTTATGTAAAAGCAGATACTCCTGCCGGGGAATACAAGAATAGCGCTGTAGCTTCAGCAGAAAACCATTTGAACCTGGCTAAAGATGAAGAAATTGTGAAAGTAGTGAAAATGCTTCCCGATACGGGTATGGGTTCTTCCGATAAAACTATATTTGTCTTATTAATTATTCTTCTTTTGACAGGTATAGCAGGAATAATCCATGTTTATTCTTCAAACAGATGGTTTTACTGGACAAAAAGAAAGACAAACGGAATCTTCTTCGTATTGGCGACAGTTATTTCTTTGGCGGCCTTGGCCTACCCTTTATGGCCTAGCTTAGAATATTCTCTAGCCGCCTTTCCTGCAGAAATTGAAACGAAGGAAGTCTTGGAGGGAAATAAGCTGTTTATTCCTAAAATAGGAGTAGAAATTCCAATCGTAAGGGGAGATGAGTCTGCTCTTGAAAAAGGCGCTTGGCTGATAGGATCTTCTCCGGATAAAATAGGAAATACGGTTTTATCTGCCCATAGATTCAAATATAGGCCTCCCTATAGAGAAACTTTTTACCTTTTGGACAAGCTTGAGAAAGGGGACAAAGCCCTGATTTGGTGGGAAGGAAAAGAATACGAATATGAAATAACAGAATCCTTTGTGGTTGAACCTGAAGATATGAGCGTCCTCGGAGAGACAGAAAGCCCTGTTCTGACCCTTATAACCTGCCATCCTCTATTCTCAAGCTCTAAAAGGCTAGTTGTAAAAGGCGAACTCAAAGAGATATAATAAAGTATGGGAAAGATTCTTAAAAATCTATTCCTGCCCTCTGAAGAAAATGGTTTTTGTCCTAGAATAGCAGGATCAAAAGCTGCAATAATTTATTCTGTTCTTGCTTTGCTGCTTTTTGCGGCGGGCTTCCCTTTTTCTAATATAGGGATAAGCCGTTTTTTGGCTGACCTAACCCAACAGCTCATAATTGAGGAAGTCAATCCTGTAAGAAAGAGCTACGGAATAATGGGTTTGGAAATAGACGAAAAGCTCTCTATGGCAGCCCAAATGAAGGCAGAAGACATGGCGAAGAAAGGATATTTTTCTCATGAAAGCCCTTCGGGGGAGACTCCTTGGAGCTGGCTTGAAAAAACAGGATATAAATTTGCTGCGGCAGGAGAGAATCTTGCAATAAATTTTCCTAATCCCAAATCCTTAGTTTCTGCCTGGCTTAATTCTCCGTCGCATGCCAAAAATATATACAATGGGTACTTCACTGATGTAGGAATAGGAATTGCAAAAGGAGATGCGGGGACAATCGTTGTTATGTTTTTAGCAAAAGAGCTCAACCCTTCCGTTTCTTTATCAGAAGAACCAAAAGTGCTTGCTGGCTCGGAGGTTATAAAAGAAAAAGCTGTAAAGTTTGTTCCGCCCCAAGAAACCATTATGAAGATTGTTCAAGAGAATTCTGCAGAAGAAAATGCCTTACCCGAGCTTTCTTTCGAAAAATTAGAGACTGATTATTCAAGATCATCCGATGCTAAGATTTTTTTCTACGGCCTTTTCTCTTATCGGTCAAAAATCGCCTTTACTATATTTCTTAATATTATAGTGGTCTGGATTTTGGCAACTTTTGCCATAAAGAAAGAGAGGTTTGGATTAAGAATCTTGAACTCTATTTTCTTTACCATTCTTGCATTAACAGTCTGGATTCCTGATTTTTTGTAAGAAGAAGCTTGCCTTGCATTATCTTTGTTGTTATGATATGTTAGATACATTGTAAACCGTTCAATATGACTATCATAGAAGATATAAAAGAGAAAATAATGAAAATAGGAAATTTGAAAACAGAAGAAATGGCTGAAGCAGGCCTGCATTTCGGGCACAGAACATCAAAAGTCCATCCTAAAATGAAACCCTACATTGAGGGGGTAAGAAACACCATCCATATTTTAAATTTGGAGAAAACAAAGGAAGAATTTGAAAAAACACTGAAATACTTGCAGGAAACAGTTTCAGAAGGCAAGTTAGTGCTCTTTGTGGGAACTAAAATTCAGTTTAAGCAGATTATAAAAGATGCTGCAGAAGAAATGGGCATGCCCTATATAGCAGGAAGATGGCTGGGGGGCACTTTTACAAACTTCAATACTCTTAAAAAAAGAATTGAGTATTTCAAAGAGCTTGAATCAAAGAAATCAAAGGGAGAGCTTGAAAAATATACTAAAAAAGAAAGAGCTGATATGGATAAGGAATTAAAAGATCTTGAAATCAAGTTCGGAGGGGTAAAGAATATGGCTGGACTTCCCGAGGCGATCTTTGTTCTTGATATGAAAAAGGACTTTCTTGCCATAAAAGAAGCAAAAACAAAAGGGGTGAAAGTCATAGGAATAGCAGATACTAATGCAGATCCTTCTCTCGCAGATTATATTATTCCTGCAAACGACGACGCAATTTCCTCGGTAAGATTTATTCTTGATAAAGTAAAAGAGGCCGTTGTAAAATCAAAGAAATAAGATGGCTGACCTCGAACAATTAAAACAACTAAGGGAAGAAACAGGAGTTTCTGTTTCAGAATGCAAAAAAGCTCTTGAGGAATCTGCCGGAAACCTTGAAAAAGCAAAAGAGATTTTAAGGAAATGGGGCAAACAGCTGGCAGGAAAGAAATCAGAAAGAGTTGCAAAGGCAGGAATAGTGGAAAGCTATATACACGCAGAAGGAAGAGTCGGAGTCTTGCTTGAAATAAGATCCGAAACAGATTTTGTTTCAAAGTCAGAAGAGTTCAGATCTTTAGCCCATGAAGTTTGCTTGCATATCGCAGCCGCAAAGCCGTTGTTTTTGTCCGAAGAAACTATCCCGGAGGATTTTTTGGAAAGAGAAAAGAAAATATATCTTGAACAGCTGAAAGGAAAGCCCGAAAATCTATTAAACCAAATAATAGAGGGCAAGCTGAAAAAATTCAAAGAAGAAGTTTCTTTGCTTTCCCAGCCGTGGATCAAAGACGAGGAGAAAACTATAAGGGATTTGGTCAACGATTATATAGCTAAACTTGGAGAAAATATCATAATTAAAAACTTTGCTAGATTTGAAATATGATAGGGGAAATAATAGCGTCAGCTATATTTATTTTAAGTCTGGCAGGAATGGGAATAATCGCCTACAGAAAGTCTTCGGAGCTTTCAAGCTATGTTCCGCAACAAGCGGAAGTCTCAAAGATAAAAGTTTTTCCCAGCGCAAGAAAAACCCTGATTAACGAAGTTCTTCTTCAAAAAATACTCTGCAAAATAAGAATTTTAATCTTAAAGACGGATAACAAAACTTCAGAGTGGATAAAAACCTTGAGAGAAAAATCAAAAAGCAATAAGGCAAAGTTCTCCGAGGGTTATTGGGATAAATTGAAGAAGTAGCTGGCCGGGATAGCTCAGTGGTAGAGCAACGGTTTTGTAAACCGTAGGTCGTGGGTCCGAATCCCTCTCCCGGCTCCATTATTTTATCACTAAGCTTACTTTTACACAGACATTGCGTCTTGAAGGGATTTTTTATTGTATAATACTTTAATATGCAAAAAATAAAGGATTTTCTTCAAAGAGGGATATCGCCAGTTTGGGGTATTGTTATAGAAATTGCAAGAAGTTTGTGGTATAATAAAGACCATGAAGAATGTAAAGTTAGAATTTAATCTTCCCGTATCAATTCTGAAAGAAGGCGATACTTTTATAGCATTTACGCCGGCTTTGGATTTATCTACCTGTGGAGATACTTTTGAAGAAGCTAAAAAAAGATTCTCTGAAATAGTAAATATTTTCTTTGAGGAGCTGGTCAAAAAAGGAACCCTTGAGGATGTGCTTTTGGATTTGGGGTGGAAAAAGTTCCAATCCCGATGGAACCCTCCTGTCGTGGTTTCTCAAGAGTCTCAAAGCATAACAGTAACAGTTTAATTTTGTGGCCCACTTAACACCGATAAGCTGGAAAATTTTCGAAAAATTCCTGCTGTTTGTCGGCTGTGAATTCATTAGAGAAAAGGGCGATCATAGAATTTATCAAAGAGTAAATCTAAAAAGGCCGGTAGTTATTCCCAGATGCAAAGAACTGCCGGTTTTTATTATCCGCAATAATTTAAGAGTTCTCGGAATCAGCCCCGAAGAATATCTAGAAATTTTAAAAAGAATATAACTTATAAACATATGGGAAAAATCAAAGAGTTTCTGCAAAGAGGAATATCGCCAGTTTGGGCAGTAGTTATCATTGTGGTGGTTGCGGTTCTTGTGGCCACCGCTTTTTTGGTCTACGGTTATTTCTGGACTCCGGAAACGCCGGAGCCATTTGAACAGCCGGAAACAAAAGACGAAACATCTGACTGGAAAACGTATAAAAACGAAAAGTATGGTTTTGAAATAAAATATCCAGCCGAATTAGTATTAAGGGGGATTGAGCCATTATCTAAAGCAGACAGTGTTGGTATTGGAGCAAAGGAAGGTTGGCCAAATCTTCCTATGTGGGCAATTCAAGTTAATAAGCACTCTGTTGATTGGACAATTGATAAAGATATTAGCGTATTGCTTCCAGGATTATGTCAAAATAAAGTTATTAGCGATATAAATATTGGTGGTTTGAATGGCAAGAAGGTTTCTTTTAGTGGATGTAAAGATATTGGTTCTGCAGAAGAGGGGACAGATAAAATAAGAATCTTGATTATAGATAAAAATGGTTATTTTTATCAATTTGAGGCGTTTGATAAAATTGGTGCTGAAGAAAATAAGAATTACGAATTAATTTTTGATAAGATGCTCTCTAATTTTAAATTTATAGGAGAATAAATGAATACAGAGAATTCTGCGGAGGATAAAAAGGTGGGGGAATTTGGAGTTGATTTGGGCTTGACAGGCGTTTCTGATAGTATACAATAAATGTATATTATGAGAAATGATAACAAAATAAGCAAAAGAGTGGTTCGACTGGCAGAAAAGCTGCCTTGTTTTAGCATTGAAAATTTTAAGTTAGCCGGAATTACTCCCGAATATTTAAAGATATTTCTTGCCAGATATGCTAAAAAAGGACAGTTTATAAGAATAAAAAGGGGGCTTTATACCAACAGGGCTTTTATTGAAAAGATGAAAGCCAAAAATAAATATTCCGAATTTATAGAATCTTTGGCCACAGAAGCATATTCTCCCTCCTATTTGAGCTTGGAATATATTCTTTACCAGAATAATTTGATCACAGAAGTTCCGATTAATTTCACCTTGATAAGCAAAAATAAAACAGCTGTTTTTAATAATGAGCTGGGAAATTTTTTCTATCATAAGATAAAAGACGATCTTTTTATGGGCTTTAAAACTGTCAAAAGCGGCGAATTTTTGGTTCGGAAAGCAACTAAGGCTAAGGCGTTATTTGATTTTTTGTATCTTAGAAAAAATTTATTGGGAAGCAAAGACGAAATAAATGAATTACGGTTAAATTTGGAAGAGCTTTCTCTGAAGGATAGAAAAGAGCTTAGGGGGTATATTGATTTGGAGGGATCTAAAAAAATAAAAGAAATATATGGAAAACTTGGAATTGATTAAAAGCATTTTGGAAGAAAATAAGGATACATCGGATGTTTTTAAAAGAAATATTATAAAAGAATATTTACAGATTTTAGTTTTATCTTTTATTTATTCCAATAAAAAATACCAGAATCTTGTATTTTATGGAGGTTCGTGTTTAAGGCATTGTTTTGGCCTTCCGCGCCTTTCAGAAGATTTGGATTTTGTTGACACGAAAGGGGAGACGGATTTGCTGGAACTATCAAATGATCTAATGGGCTTTCTGAAGAAAGAGGCGGGCATGGAACCTGTTGTAAAGATTCAAAAATTCAGAATTTATCTTAAATTTCCCGTTCTATATGAATTGAATTTAGCCAAGCGACCGGAGTCGGATCTTTTAATTCTTAAGGTGGAAATATTTAAAGAATTTGATTTTTGCAAGAGTTATAAAACTGAAGCTATTCCGGTTTTTAAATACGGAAAATCAATTTTGATCAGAACATTTGATTTACCAACCCTGATGGCGACTAAAATAAGGGCGATTTTAAATAGAAAATGGGAAAAGACAGATAAGGTCGGCAAGACTCTGGCAAAAGTAAAAGGCAGAGACTATTTTGATTTAATGTGGTATTTGGAGAAGGGAGTTGTCCCCAATTTAAAATGTATTGAAAATATTAAAAACAAAGAGGATTTAAAAGAAAAATTAATGACTGTTGTCGGGAAAATTGACTCAAGAAGCATTAAATTTGATTTGGAATCATTAATCTCGGACAAGGACTTTGTAAATAATATTAGTAAGAACCTTAAAGATATTTTAAAGCGAAGTTTATGATTTTTACAAATCATAATTCGGATAATTTTGCGGGGGATAAGAAAGTGGGAAAATCAATACTGGCTTTTATGGAAGACGGGCTGGCAGATTTTTTGGTCAAACTGATTCCTATGTCCCGGTTTTTGCGTTGGCGGGATTAATTATTGTTGTATATCAAACTCAAAAATAGATTTGGAAAATAGATATGAAAAACAAAGATTGATATTCACAATTGACGGGGACGGATGAAAAAATATAATAAAGTATATGTATCTGACAAAATGTGATTTTTGCAAAAAAGTTATTAAAAATGAATCAATCAGGGTGGGTTTTGGTTTTGCAAATGGCTTGGATTTATGTGAAAAATGCGGGAAGCCTGTTGTAGATTTTTTAAAAGAAAACGGAGTATTGGATGAAGAAAATAAGCGGGTTATAAAAGATAAAAAAAGAAAAACAGCGTAAACAGAAAAAGAAGACCCCGGCGAAGCTTTGGGCTTGTTTTTTAAAATTGGATAGTGTATAATTTTTTTGCAGGGTGGTGAGAGAGTTGACAATGGTTTGAGGATGTATATAATGAAAAGACAAAGATAAATAACAAGTAAATATTTAAGAGTATCCGCGAAGGTTCGTCTACGGATGAATCTTCGCGGGTATTTTTTGAAGAAGCGATTGAGCGGATTGAACATTGAAAATTAAATATTAGATCAGAGTTTAGTTTTTTGAAGTTGCTCTGACTATTTTTTAGAGTTTGTCCAATTTTAGGATTAATCTCAATTTTATTGAGAGTTTGATCCTGGCTCAGGATGAACGCTAGCGGCGTGGATAAGGCATGCAAGTCGAGGGAGGTGTAAAACCGACCGGCGAACGGGTTAGTAACACGTAGGTACGTACCCTGAAGTCTCGGATAGCCCGGAGAAATCCGGGGTAATACGAGATGGCCCTGCAAAGGTAAAGATTTATCGCTTCAGGATCGGCCTGCGTCCTATCAGCTAGTTGGCGAGGTAACGGCTCACCAAGGCTATGACGGGTAGGGGGCATGAGAGTGTGTTCCCCAACAAGGGCACTGCGACACGGGCCCTACTCCTACGGGAGGCAGCAGTCGAGAATCTTCCACAATGGGCGAAAGCCTGATGGAGCGACGCCGCGTGCTTGAAGAAGCCCTTCGGGGTGTAAAGAGCTTTTCTGGGGGAACAACCTTTTGGTGAGTGTACCCCAGGAATAAGGGGAGGCTAATCACGTGCCAGCAGCTGCGGTAATACGTGATCCTCGAGCGTTATCCGGATTTACTGGGCGTAAAGAGTTCGTAGGTGCATTGTTAGGTTTTCTGTCAAAGGTTGAGGCTTAACCTCAAAAACGCAGAAAAAACCGGCAAAGTAGAGGGCGTTAGAGGCTGATAGAACGGTCAGTGTAGGGGTGAAATCCGTTGATATTGACCGGAATACCAAAAGCGAAGGCATTCAGCTGGGGCGACCCTGACACTGAGGAACGAAAGCGTGGGTAGCGAACGAGATTAGATACCTCGGTAGTCCACGCTGTAAACGATGGATACTGGCTATTTGAAGTGTCGACCCTTCAAGTGGCGAAGCTAACGCGTTAAGTATCCCGCCTGGGAAGTACGGCCGCAAGGCTAAAACTCAAAGGAATAGACGGGGCTTTACACAAGCGGTGGATCATGTGGCTTAATTCG
>MHMM01000015.1:9041-31679 GCA_001821555.1 Candidatus Nealsonbacteria bacterium RIFOXYB1_FULL_40_15
GGCAGGTGCTGCATGGTTGTCGTCAGCTCGTACTATGAAGCGTACGCTTAAGTGCGGTAACGAGCGCAACCCTCGCCCTATGTTTTATATGTCATAGGGAACTGCCCGGGATAACTGGGAGGAAGGCGAGGATGACGCCAAATCAGCATGGCCCTTTGACGCCCTGGGCTGCACACGTGATACAATGGGACTGACAATGGGCAAAGCCGCAAGGCGGAGAAAAATCCCACCAAACGGTCCCCCAATTCGGATTGAGGTCTGAAACCCGACCTCATGAAGCCGGAATCGCTAGTAATCGCCAATCAGCCATGTGGCGATGAATATGTTCCTAAAGCTTGTACTCACCGCCTGTCACACCAGGAAAGCTGGCAGCGCCCGAAATTCCTGCTAAGCAGGGCTTAAGGCGAAGTCAGTGATAAGGGTGAAGTCATAAACTTAGTTGTGACCTTAAAAGAGCAATCTTTAAAGAAAAACTTGGCTATATGCTGGAAACACTGTGAATTCAGAACTACTTGTATTTGTGATAAAATATAAAATATGAGTAAAAATGTTGCTGATGCAGTCAATCAGCAGGGAAGTCGTCCATTAAATTGGATTGACCCCTCAGAGACTACACGCCGAGCCCCTTTTTCTGAAAAGGTTCGTAAAATAAAGACTTTAAGAAAAAGGGTGAAGATATAGTCCGTGCCTTATGGCGACATAGGGAATAACATGAACAAGGCATGGGTAGCGGAAGCTGTCCATGGATCATCTCCTTTAAAACAATATTTATTTATTGTTTTAGGTATCGACCATTGTTGAAGGTTGAGAATTCTGCTTTCAACAATGAAGGTGTTAATCGATAACCTCTAAATGTCGATTACTCATAGTCAGAGCAGCTTCAAAGCATTAAACTCTAAAATCCAAAAACCTCTTGACAGGGGCTTTTGTTTTTGGTAAACATAATGCACATAGCTCTTTTGATCAATCCCGAAGGAACACCTTCGGCATTTGATACCGGTTGCGGTATTGCAGGTCTTACATAGATCATGTTGAACCGAGCCGGTCTTTGCGGTGAAGCCCACAGGCTCCAAGGCCACGAGGCCAAGAAGGCCAAACTGCATCCGCTCCTCGGGATTACGACGCAACATCCCGAGGAGTTTTTATTTACTCTAGAGTTTACTTTGTTTCATTTTTTTGTTAGAATTTCTTTATCGGGGGGCGTGTAGCTCAGGTGGTTAGAGCGCGTCACTGATAATGACGAGGTCCGAGGTTCGAGTCCTCGCACGCCCACAACGTAATAAATTTTGAAATCAAAATTTAAACGTTGCTTGCTATGGCGAAAGAATATTTTACAAAAGAAGGTTTGGAAGAATTAAAGAAAGAGCTACAACGGCTGAAAACCGAAGAAACAAGAAAAATAGCCGAGCTTATAAAACACACAGCTTCTTTCGGGGACCTTAAAGAGAATTTTGCTTATCATGACGCAAAAGATAAGCAAGCTTTTTTGCAGGGAAGAATTGCGGAGCTTGAGTCAAAAATAAACAGCGCTATTGTTGTTGAGAACAAACAAACGGGCAAAGTTCAGATCGGTTCAAAGGTAAAAATCTCTGTTAATGGAGAGGAAATGAAGCTTTCTGTCGTAAGTTCAGATATGGCAGATCCGGCTAATAATAAAATATCTTACCAGTCGCCGGTGGGGGGTGCGCTTCTCGGCAAAAAAGAAGGGGATGAAGTTTCTGTAGAAATAGGTGGAGAAAAGGTAAGATATAAGGTTTTAAAAATAGAATAAGGGGCCCTTAGTTTAGTGGTAGAACGCCTCATTTGCAATGAGGAGATCACCGGTTCGACTCCGGTAGGGTCCACACAAAAAAGTACGAGAACAGTTCCCGTACTTTAAAAAGGTACTTGACCCCTTTTACGACTTTTACGTACGATTTGCCTCTCTTCGCCCTCTTTTTTTACGAATATTTGAATATCTGATAGTAATAACTTTTTTCCATATGGTAAAATTTTATTACTATAATATATAGTAAAAGGCGTAATCTTAATACCTTATTCTTTAAATAATATAGCAAGCTTTGCTTTTTTAGAACTGTCGGATATAATAAAAGAATGAAAATGAAAGAAGCAATTAATGGTTTTCTGGATCAGCTTAGGTTTGATCCTGTTATTGAGAACAAAAAAAGGCTGAAAAAAGCCAAAGATTCTTTGGTCTGCGGAATGGGAGGTTCACATCTGGCGGCAGATCTTGCAGGGATTCCGGCGCATTCTGATTACGGCCTTCCTAAACAAGACCTTAAAAAGAAGCTTATTATCCTAAGCTCTTATTCCGGAAATACCGAAGAAGCTCTGGACAGTTTCAAAGAAGCTCTTTCAAAAAAGCTCTCTTCCGCATGTATTTCAATAGGCGGAAAGCTTCTTGAATCAGCCGAAAAGCACAGCATCCCGTATATCAAAATGCCGGATACCGGAATAAATCCAAGATCGGCTTTGGGCTTCAGCGCAATTTCTCTTCTTAAGATCCTGGGAAGAGAAAAAGATATTGAAGAGATAAAAAACGCGGCAGACTCTATCAGCATGCAGGAGGCGGAGTCCGAAGGAAAAGAACTTGCAAAAAAACTTAAGAACAGAATACCTGTTATTTATTCATCTCTAAAGAACGCCTCTTTAGCGTATAATTGGAAGATAAAGTTCAATGAGAACAGCAAGATACCTGCTTTTTCAAACTCTTTTCCCGAGCTGAATCATAATGAGCTCGTCGGATTGGAGAATAGGGATCTTTCAGACCGCTTTTATTTTATTTTCCTTGAAGATAGAGAAGACCATCCCAGGAATCTCTTAAGAATGAAAATCACAAAAGAGATTCTTGAAAAGAAAAATCTTCCGGTAGAAGTTTTAAAGCTTAAAGAAGTTCCCTTCTGGGAAAAGATATTTTCTTCAATCCTAATCGCAGACTGGGCATCCTTTTATCTGGCAGAATACTATAATCAAGATGTCGGAGAGACGAGAATAATCTCTGAGCTAAAGGATTCTTTAGGAAAGCTTTGAAACGGCTTTCTTCACGTCTTTTTCCTCAAACAGAAGGCGCGCCAAAAGATAGGATAAGGTTGATTCTGCTCCCTGATTAAGGTTAAGCCCCTTCTTTTCAAGTCCGTCGCAACATCCTCCGGTAACTTCGTCATAAACCATTTGTTTCAGAGCGTTTTTGCCCAAAAACCAATTAAAAGCTTTCAGAGCGTCTTTTAGGTGTTTTGTATTCTTTGTTATTTTATAAGCGGTTATTTTTGCTTGCACGGCGGAACAGGCGTCTTCGGGTTGCTGATCAAACCAGCATCTTTCTCCGCCCTTAAAATACCATTTTTTCTGTCCGATGGGATTGTAGTAATTCTTTAAAAATGTCACCGAATCAAGGAACTTCAAAGAGGATTCTGCCGCCAAAAGATATTTTTCATCTTTTAAAATATCATAGGCCATAAATAATGCTTCAGGCATTTTACTATTAGAATATGTGAGGGCTTCTTCAAACCAAGTCCAGTCCAGCTTTGATGTTATAAGGAAGGTTTCGAGCAATCGGTCTGAAAGTTTTGAAAATATATCTTTTATCTTCTCGTCTTTATATTGTTTTAGATAATAATATATTCCTGTTATAGCAAAAGACAACGACCTCGGAGACTTATACGAACTGATATTTTCAATAGAATGCTTAAATAGTTTTAAGGATTTGCTTTGAACGGGATTGGGAAACGAAGAAGCGTATCCCAAAGCCCAAATAATCCTGCCAAAAACGTCTCCTTCTGAAGTGTCATCCCTTTGTTTGCTTATTGAGATTATATTGCAAAAAGATCCATCTTTTCTGCGAGCATACAATAGGAAATTAAAATATATATTTATCAGTTCCTTTATTTTTTCTTCGGGATTCTTTCTGAAATGCATCAGGCAGGCAATCAATGCTCTTGCGACATCATCAGAGCTGTAGCCGAATTCTTTATTTGGCTTTGAATATGTGGCATGCTGTATTATTCCAAATTTATCTGTGAGTCTGAAAATATGATCAAAATTAAGTTCTGGAAACCTGTTTTTCCCGTTCTTTATTTTTGAAATCTTAAGATAAAGCTTAAAATAATCCTGGGCCACATTCGGCCATATCATATCTCTGGAGTTTTTATAAGCTTGGACAGACAGTGCTTTAAACGCTTTTCTATCTGACATAAGTTTTAAAACAGATCTTGCTATTTGATCCGGATTTTCAGCGTCAACCAATATGCCATTATCCTTATTTAGGATATGCCTTGAGTATTCTGTTCTCGTGCTTATGACTGCTTTCCCTAATCCTAAAGCGTATGAAAGGGTTCCTGAAACCGACTGGTTCTTGTCTATTGAGGAGAAGATATAGACATCAGTGGCCTGCAGAAGAGAAATAAGCTTTTCTAGAGGAAAGTATTTATTTAAAAATACGACATTTTTCTGAAGATTCAGTTTTTTTACTTCTTTTTTAAGGAACTTTCTATAACTTTCACCTTCTTTCTTTTTGACTTCGGGGTGAGTTTTCCCTATTACTAGGTAAATTACTTCAGGATGGTCCTTTATTATTTCAGGAATAGCCTTTATGACGTATTCTATGCCCTTATTCTTGTTTATCAATCCGAACGTGGAGAGAATAAATCTGTCTTTATATCCCAGCTCTTCTTTATATTTTTCAGAGGATTCAAAGGGGGCCTGGGGTATTCCATGGGGGATGTAAAAAATCTTCTTAGGATTTACTTTATACTCTCTCTTAAGTATATTGACTGACTGTTTGTTCATTACGACCACCGCTTGGGAAATATCAGAAATCGTTCGCACTGTTTCTTTGAGATTATCGTTCGGATTAGGTATTACTGTGTGAAAAGTAGTGACGATAGGTTTTGTAATCGCTTTTAGAAAAGCTAAAAAGCATTCGCCTGTTTCTCCTCCAAAAAGTCCGAATTCATGCTGGATATTTACTATTTTTATTGTGTCATCGCTGTTTATTTCTTTTACCGCAGAACTATAGCTTTCAAGATTTCCTTCTGAAATTTGCATCTTCACTATTTTTCCGTATTTTCTTGAACCATTTTCATCTATTGCGCAGATTTCTGCATGGGGTCCGTATCTTTTGTTAATGGCTCTGGCAAGATCCTGGGTAAAAGTAGCTATGCCGCACTGCCTTGGCGGATACGAACTAATAAGGAGCATGTTTTTTCTGGAAATTTGCGCCATTTATTTTTCCGGAGTATTTTTTAGTTTCTCCAAAAGCTCCTCCATATTTATTTTCGCTACGGCAATTTTATTATCCGAAGCTCCGTAATAAACATAGAGATGTTCTCCGAAAATAGCGGTTCCTGTCGGAAAAACCACATTTCCTATCCATCCTTCCTTTTCCCAATCTTCTTCGGGGGAAAAGAGCGGCCTGTTTAATCTTCCTATCACTTTTAATGGATTTTTCTTATCTAGGAGGGCGGCGGAAGCTCTATAAATTCTGGCGCTATTTAGATCTTCTACAGTATGGAATATCACAAGCCATCCTTCTTTTGTGTATATCGGAGGGCATCCTCCCCCTATGTTCCTGGATTCAAACCAATATTTGTTTTCTAACACTACATTTTTATACAGATTCTTCAAATAGTTTTTCCAAAAAGCGCGGCTTTTAAGTTCGTCAAAGTTTTTAAAGCATACGAGCTGGATATCGGGCAGTATTCTTGCTAATGCTGCAAACTTTCCATTTATTTTTTTGGGGAATAAGAGAAAATCTTTGAACCAAAGCAAAACATCTTTTCCTGCGATATCCTGGTAATAAGATTGAAACATAAAATACCTGTCTTTCAGCATTTCCTCTTTGAAGAGGGAGGCTGCGTATTCGTAAGTTAATAGGGGGCTGATTATTCCCCTTTTTTTAAACTTTTTAAGATCGGAGCTTTCTGCTAAAGCAGTTATAGCACTTTTTCCATTATAGGCCACGTAAGTCATATAATAAGTTTTTCCTATTTTTGTTATTCTGGGATCTTCAACGCCTTTTTTTTCGTAATCGTAATCCCTGTCAATAACCGGAATATTTTTCCTTTCTGCCTGCGAAATAGGACCTTTCATCTTTGCATATCCTATTGTAGATTTATAATGCTCGTCTGCCGCCCTATAGAAAATATGCACATGGTCTTTTTCCTGCCAGCAGCCGGGATTCAAAACAGCCCTTTTTTCAAAAGGATTTTCAGTCGCTTTAAGTATTACTCCGAGTTTTTCAACTCCTACATCTTCTTTTTGAATGGTTGATTTCATCCTTTTTTAACCAAGATAATGCATTTGTATATAATAGCTGAATTTAATGCTTTCGTCCATATATTGATATTATTATTCAAGGGGCAGAAAGAAAGAATCTTCGCCTCCGGGAAATTCTATGCTTTGAGGCCGGAAAGCAGGAATTAACATTTCTGCTTTTTGATTAATTGTTTAAAATATATATAATAGATAAATATGAAACGAATCTGGATTAAAGACACAATTAAAAAGAAGTCAGAAAAAGTAAAAGTTTCAGGATGGATATCTTCTGTAAGGTCCCATGGCAAAATCATATTTGCCGATCTTAGGGATTTTTCCGGCTCTCTGCAGCTTGTTTTTGTGCCTTCAGACAAGGAAACCTACGAAAAAGCAAAAAGAATAAGGAGCGAATGGGTTGTTGAAGTAGGGGGAAAGATTTCTGAAAGGCCTGAAAATATGTTTAATGATAAAATAGAAACAGGCAGAATAGAGCTTTCAGCAGATAATCTTAACATACTTTCAGAAGCTGAAAATATTCCTTTTTCAATTGAGGGGCTGGGATTTGATATTTCAGAAGAAAAAAGAATGAAATACAGGTATATAGATTTAAGGAGAGAAAGATTAAAGAAAAATCTTATAGAAAGACAAAAGATAATTCAGTTTATAAGATCGTATCTCCAAGAGAGAAGCTTTGTGGAGGTGGAAACTCCCATAATAACCAAGTCTACCCCCGAAGGCGCCAGGGATTTTGTTATTCCTTCAAGGATTCAGAAGGGAAAGTTTTACGCCTTGCCCCAGTCTCCCCAGCAGTACAAACAGCTTTTGCAGGTTGCTGGAATAGAGAGATATTTCCAGATAGCGAGATGTTTCAGAGATGAAGATCCTAGAGCGGATAGGCAGGCTGAATTTACCCAGCTTGACCTGGAAATGTCTTTTGTGGAGCAGGAAGATGTCATATCCCTTATAGAACCCTTGCTGATAGAACTGGTGAAAAATCTATATCCTGAAAAGAATATACAAGAAGTTCCTTTTCCTAGGATAAGCTATCAGGAAGCAATGGAGAAATACAAGACAGATAGGCCTGATTTGAGGAAGAGTCCGGAGAATCTTGCTTTCTGTTGGGTTTTGGATTTTCCCTTCTTTGAAAAAGACGAGAACAAGAAGTGGACATTTACCCATAACCCGTTTTCAGCTCCCAAGCCGGAATTTATGGAGGATCTTTTGGGAAAAAGAAATATAGAAAAAATACTGACAACCCAGTACGACGTGGTTTTGAATGGCTATGAAATAGGCGGAGGAAGCATAAGAAATCACAAGCCGGAAGCGCTTAAGGCGGTTTTTGAAATAATGGGGTATAAAGAATCCGAAATAAAAGATAAATTCGGCCATATGCTTGAGGCATTCGCTTACGGAGCTCCTCCGCACGGAGGAATTGCCTGGGGAATGGATAGACTTATTGCTCTGCTTATGGGGGAGCAGAATATAAGAGAGGTGATTGCTTTTCCCAAGACAGGGGACAGCAGGGATTTGATGATGGGCTCTCCTGATGAAATATCCCCAAAACAGCTTAAAGAGTTAGGGATAAAAGTTGAAAAAAAGAAGAAATGAGCAAAAATTCTAAATATTTGATAGGATCTTTGGTTTTCTTTCTCCCTTTTTGGTGGAGTATAAATATTTTTGCAGGAAAATTGGATAGCTTCCAAATCTTGAAAACAGAAGGATCTTTGTCCGCCAGAATGGATGAAACTCTGATTAATATAAAGGATTTCAGAGAAGATGAAGCTGTCAGGAAAAAACTTGAATCTCTTCAGATAGATGCCCCATCTGCTCTTGTTGCTTCAAGAAATAAGATATTATTGCAAAAGAATTCGGGTGAAATGATGCCGATAGCTTCTTTGACTAAACTTATGACCGCCCTCGTTGCTTATGAGAGCTATAACCTTGAAGAAGAAACAATTATCTCAAAAGAGGCCTTGGCGCAAGACGGGGATTCGGGCCTGAATGAAGGAGATTCTGTTTCCCTGAAATATCTCTTGAACAGAATGCTTATAGAATCCAGCAATGATTCTGCCTTTGCTTTGGCTGAAGCCAAGGGGGAGAGGGCCTTCGTGGATTTAATGAATATATACGCGGTTGATCTTGGACTTTCAAGAACTTATTTTGTAAATTCTACAGGACTGGATCCTCGCTACACAAGCTTGCAAAAGAATTTCTCAACCGCAGAGGATTTATCTGTCTTGTCGGAGCATATTTTGAAAACTTATCCTGGAATATTTGATATAACAAAAGAGCAGGACAAGAATACAAATCAATTGCTTTTAGAATATCCCGGAATTATTGGAGGAAAGACCGGCTGGACCCCGCTGGCTAAAGGATGCCTTTTGGTTGTCTTTCAGAAAGATGGAAAAGAATACGTATGCATAGTGCTGGGGGCCGAGGACAGATTTGGAGAAATGAGAAAGATTCTAGACGTATTAAAATAAAATGCCAGACCTCACGATAAGTGTAATCAAGGTATTTGTTCTAGGCGCGTTAAGCTTTTTAGTTGCCTTTTTGTTGACGCCGGTTCTTACCCATTATTTATATAAATATAAGCTATGGAGAAAAGAAGTCAGAACAAAATCCATAGACGGAAAAGAACTCATCTTTTTTAGGCAGTTTCACTCGGAAAAAGAAGTTCATGTTCCCAGATTCGGAGGTCTCTTGATATGGATAAGCGTTTCGTTTTTGGCTGTTCTGTTCTTTTTATTATCTTTTACCGATGTCTGGTGGTTTGAAAAATTTAATTTTTTAAGCAGGTCCCAGACATGGCTTCCTTTATTTTCTCTGATAGTCGCCTCCCTAGTGGGACTTTCCGACGACATGCTGCAAATTTTTAAAAAGGGCAAATATATAGCTGGCGGACTGGCTTTAAAATGGCGCCTCTTGTTGGTTGTTCTGATCGGACTAATCGGCGGGTGGTGGTTTTATTATAAACTGGGTATTGATAACATCCACGTTCCCGGAAACGGCGACTTCTTAATAGGCGTCTGGTATATTCCGTTTTTCATATTAGTTATGCTCGCTGTTTATAGCGGGGGAGTGGTGGATGGATTAGACGGTTTGGGAGGAGGAGTTTTCGCAATCATGTTTTCGGCTTTTGGGGGCGTGTCGCTTTTTACCGGGCAAATAGACATTGCTGCTTTTTGTTTTGCGATTACCGGAGCTATACTTGCCTTTCTTTGGTTTAACATACCTCCGGCCCGGTTCTATATGGGTGAAACAGGAATGCTCGGGCTTTGCTGTGCTTTGACAGTAATAGCATTTTTAACCGATTCTGTTCTTGTCTTGCCGATAATAGGATTCCTTTTGGTTATTGAATCCGGCTCTGTCATTCTGCAGCTTTTCTGGAAAAAATTCTTTAAAAAGAAACTGTTTCTGGCAGCTCCCATTCATCATCACTTTGAAGCCAAGGGCTGGCCCCATTACAAGATAACCATGCGATTTTGGGTTGTAAGTGTTGTAGCGGCTATAGTTGGAGTGGCCATAAGGATGTTGGGATAAAAAAACAGCAGAATCATCCTTAACTCTGCTGTCTGATCAAGTCAGAAATCTTCTTTGCGGCTTTGACTGACCTTCTCCTGTCCAGTCGGGACATCATTTTTTGAGCTTCTGAAGATATGGCTCCAAGCTCCATATCCGCAATAACCCTTAAATGATGCCTCCGGGGAGCCCGTTTTTTAATTTTCTCCCAATAGATCTTCCTTTTTCTGGGATCTTTTTTTAGGGATTCTGTAAGAATCCTTATGGCATGGTCTGCGGTTATTCTTCTGGAAAGAAATTCCACAAACGCCAATTCTGCCAAAGATCCGTTGCGATTTGTGAAGAGCTCTGCTAGTTCGGAAGGATCTATCCCATTCTTTAGGATCCTGTCCCAGATTTTAGGAAAAAGGTTTTCTGGCGCTTTGTCCAAAAGATGCAGAAGGTCATCCAGCGAAAGATCGATCCTGCTTAGAATCTCCGAAACTATCTGTTCAACCCACGGGTTTCCTACGGGCGATATCCGCAAGAGAATAATCAATGTTTCCCTGTCCTGCGCCCTTATTCTTTCCGCTACGGTTCTTTTATCCTTTTTGAATATTCCCATAGATACCTCCTTTCAAGGTTCTGGATTAATATTGTCTTTTGTTCTGACTTTTGTCAAATCCCTTTATCTGATATAATCAAAAAATGATCGGCATATTTGATTCAGGAATAGGAGGCCTCACAGTTGCAAAACAAGTAATTAAGCGCCTTCCTAATTGCTCTTTGACCTATTTTGGAGATACGGCTAGGCTTCCTTACGGGACTAAAGGGCCTGAGTTTGTAAAGAAATATTCTGAAAAGATAACAGAATGGCTTATCCAAAAAAATGCGAAAGCGATAGTAATTGCCTGCCACACCTCTTCGGCTTGGGCGGGAGACTATTTAAGAAAGAAATTTAACATTCCAATCTTTGATGTTTTATCTTCTTCGGTTGATAAAATTAATTTTAAAAAAATAGGAATAATAGGCACACCCGGGACAATAAAGAGCGGTGCTTGGGAGAGGGGGATTCTTGAAAGAAATCCGTCGGCAAAAATATATTCAAAAGCATGCCCCCTATTTGTTCCTCTGGCAGAAGAAGGAATTGTTTCCGGAATCATAGCCGAAAAAACCGCGGAGAATTATCTTAAAGGATTGGCCAAAGTTGATGCTCTAGTTCTGGCTTGCACGCATTATCCTTTGCTAGCAAGGGTGATCAGAAAAACTGTTGGGAGACAGGTAAAAATTATTGATCCCGGCGTAATACTAGCAAAAGATATTGAAGGTGCTTTTGTGGAAAGGGAGGAAAAACCTTCTATCAGCATCTTTTTTTCTGATGTCCCGTATAATTTTGGAAAAATATCAAAATCTTTGAAGATGGAATCGGAAATAACAGTTAAGGATCCTTTTTATGAGTGAAAACTTTGAAGGAAAAAAAATATTGATAATGGGCCTGGGAGTCAATGGAGGAGGAGTGAATGCGGCCAAATACTTCCTTAAAAAAAAGGCGAAAGTTTTGATAACTGATTTAAAGGGAAAAAAGGAACTTTCAGCGTCAATCAAACAGCTGAAAAGCTATAGTCCTGAATATATGCTCGGGATGCATAGAGAAGAAGATTTCTTTTCCGCCGACCTTATAATAAAAAATCCGGCAGTCCCTCGGGATTCTGTTTTCTTAAAAAAAGCGCTAGAAAAGGGAATTCCTGTAAAAACAGATGTTCAGATATTCTTTGACTTGTGCAAAGCCAAAATTGTGGGGATAACAGGAACTAAGGGAAAGACCACAACATCAACCCTGATTTATTTATTTCTTAAAAAGAAATATAAGAAGGTGTTTTTAGCAGGAAACATGGGGCTTTCTCCTCTGGATATTTTGGATAAAACGGATTTTAAAAGCATTGTGGTTTTGGAGCTTTCAAGTTTTGAATTGGAAGACTTAGATAAGAGCCCGGAAATAGCTGTCATAACAAATCTATTTGAGGATCACTTAAATAGATACAAGAGCTTTGAGGAATATATTACAGCAAAAAAGAATATATTTAGATACCAGTCAAAGGATGATTTTTTGGTTTTGAATATAAAAAATAAGAACCTAGCCAAAGAAATTCCCTCAAAAACAATCTTTTTTGGAAGAGAGAATTTTAAAACCCTCTTGATGGGGGATCACAACCTAGAAAATATATCAGCAGCATCAAAGGTTGCAGAGATATTTGGAGTGGAAAAGAAATTCCAGAGCCAAGTATTAAAAAGATTTAAAGGATCTCCCCACAGGCAGGAATTTGTAGCCGAGAAAAAAGGGGTTAGGTATTACAACGATACTACAGCCACTAATCCCGGATCTGCCATAGAATCTATTAAAACTTTCAGGAAAATAACAAAAGGATCTCTGATGCTTATTTCAGGAGGAGAAGATAAGGGAATGGATTACAAAGAATTTTGCAAAGCGGTTGAAGAAAAAGTTGACCTTTTGGCGCTTATACCGGGTTCTGCAACCGAAAAAATAAAAAAAGGAACAAAGAATTATATTGAAGGGAAATCTTTAAAGGATGCTGTTAAAAAAGTTTTTTCTCTAGCGAAAAAGGGAGATGTTGTTGTTCTTTCCCCGGCTTCGGCAAGCTTCAATATGTTTGCCAATGAATTTGACAGGGGGAGGCAATTTATATCCGAAGTAAAAAAGCTATGAAATTTGACTATATTTTGGCTTTGCTGGCTTCGGTATTGATTATTATAGGCATTCTTATACTTGCCAGCGTATCCGGAATAGCATCCAGAGAGGCTTTTGGGAACACAAATCACTATTTAGTCCATCAGCTTCTTTGGGGAATTCTTCCCGGAGTTTTGCTTGCTATATTTTTCTTTTTTATCCCCTTGGGATTTTTCAAAAAATGGGCCTGGGCGGCAGTCCTTTTAAATGTCATAGTTATGATACTGGTTTTTATCCCGGGAATCGGGATAATAGCCGGAGGAGCTCCGAGGTGGCTGAATCTGGGGTTTATTTCGGTCCAGCCTGCTGAATTTTTTAAACTGTCCTTCGCAATCTACATAGCTACTTGGCTGTCCAATCCCTTGAGAAAAGGAAACGTGAAATACAACCTTATTCCCTTTTTGATAATTTTCGGGGTCGTGGCATTTATATTAGGAATGCAGTCTGACTTGAGCACCTTGGGGGTGATTTCCTTCTTGGGTTTTGCTATGTATTTTTCTTCAGACAGCCCTTTATGGCATACGGGCGCAATAGCGGCAATAGCGTTGGCTTCCGGCGCTTTGTTAATAAGGATTTCTGATTACAGAACAATGCGCTTGAAAGTCCTTTTGGGAGTGATAGAGGATCCTATGGGGCTGGGATACCAAATCAAACAGATTCTTATTGCAATAGGATCAGGGGGTGTTATCGGGCTTGGGCTGGGAATGTCTGCCCAGAAATTCGGATTTGTTCCCCAAACCATGTCTGATTCAATATTTGCCATATATGCTGAAGAAACAGGTTTTTTAGGGTGTATTTTTCTGATAGCATGTTTCTTTCTTTTCTTATGGAGGTGTTTTAGGATTGCAAAATTATCCCAGGATAAATTTTCAAGAGTTTTTGCTGTGGGGATAGGATCCTGGATCGCAATCCAAGCGTTTATAAACATGGGGGCGATGGCCGGAATAATTCCGCTTACAGGAATACCTCTGCCGTTTATAAGCTATGGGGGGTCCCATATAATATCGGAGATTGCCGCAACGGGAATACTCCTCAACATTTCAAGGAAAAGATGATATAATTTTAAAATATGAAAATATTGTTTACCGGTGGAGGAACCGCCGGCCATATATATCCTTTAATCGCAATTTATAGGGAGATAGTAAAAAACTATCCCTATTCCGGTTTTGAGTTTTTTTATCTGGGCCCCAAAGATAACTTTGCAAAAGATATCTTAGGGCAAGAAGGAATAAGAGTAAAAACAGCAATGGCCGGAAAAATAAGGAGGTATTTTTCTCTTTGGAATATCATTGATTTCCTAAAGTTTCCGATAGGAATTCTCCAAGCTTTTTACCATATATTTGTTCTTTCCCCGGATGTGATTTTCAGCAAAGGGGGATACGGATGCATTCCTGTCGTAATAGCCGGGTGGATATTGAGAGTTCCAATATTTATGCATGAATCGGACATTATCCCGGGGCTTGCCAATAAAATAACAAGCAAATTTTCCTTGGAGGTGTTTATAAGCTTCTCCATAAACGATACCGAGTATTTTCTTCCCCAGAAAATGCTTTCTGTGGGGAATCCTATAAGACTGGAACTTTTATCCGGCTCTGAAGATAAAGCAGAAGAAGTGTTTTCTCTCACCGGAGAAAAACCGGTTATTTTGATCCTGGGCGGGTCGCAGGGAGCCCAAAGCGTAAATGATAAAATACTTTCAATTCTTCCTAAAATGCTCCAGAGTTTTGAAATTATTCATCAGACAGGGAGGGGAAACTTTGAACAGGTAAAAAAAGAATCTAATGTAATCTTGCCCCCTGTTCTGAAAAAGTATTATCATCCTATAGATTTTCTGGCAACAGAATACTTAGCCCACGCCATGAAATCGGCTAGGATGGTTATAAGCAGGGCGGGATCAGGGAGTATATTTGAGATTGCAGCGCTGGGAAAACCTTCAATATTGGTGCCCCTGAAGAATTCTGCCCAAGATCACCAGACAAGAAACGCCTATGCTTTTTCGCAAAAAGGAGCATGCATGGTCATAGAAGAAGAAAACTTTAGGCCCCATTTTATTTTAGAAAGAATAAAATATCTTTTTGACAGGCCCGAGAAGCTGGAGGAAATGGGCCAGAAGGCAAAAGAGTTTTCCAGGCCGAATGCAGCAAAAATAATTGCAGAATATTTGGTGACGTATCTTAACCAGTAAAAAAAGAACGCCGGAAGATCTTTCCAATCCCCGGCGTATCTGCCTTCCCGGCAATATTCAATTAATTTTCAATAAACCAACTGTTATTATATTATATCTTAAAAATTTTTTTGTCAAGATTGTTTCAACTATCAATAACTGCTAATATCATTTAAAATGGCAACAATAGATGATCTAAAAAAGACTCGTTTGGAAAAGCTCTCTGCTTTGGATCCGGCTTACCCTGGAACAATAAAAAGGACTCATTCTGCCAAAGAAGCTTTGGATCAGTTTTCAAGGATCTCAAAGTCCAAAAAAGAAGTTATAATAACAGGAAGAATTATATCCTTGAGGCAACACGGAGGACTTGTTTTTTCTAAAATAAAAGACGGATCCGGAGAGATCCAAATAATGCTGAAGAAAGACGGAGTAGGGGAAAAATCTTTTAAGTTTTTTGTTGATAAATTTGATATAGGAGACTTTATCCAGGCAAGAGGATTTCTCTTCACGACCAAAAAGGGGGAGAAAACCCTGGAAGCGAGAGACTATAAATGCATCGCAAAGTCTCTTCTGCCAATGCCGGAAAAATGGCACGGCCTCCAAGATACGGAGGAAAGGTATAGGAAAAGATATCTTGACCTTCTTTTTAACAAAGAGGTAAAAGAGAAGTTTGTCTTAAGATCTGAAATAATCAAAAGACTTAGATTCTTTCTTGAAAAAGAAGGATTTCTTGAAGTGGAAACTCCGATACTTCAGCCGGTTTACGGGGGAGCGACCGCAAAGCCGTTTAAGACCCACCTAAACGCCCTAGATGCAGACCTTTATTTAAGAATATCTCCCGAACTTTATCTCAAGAGACTCCTAATAGGAGGATTTGAAAAGGTATATGAGATAGGCAAGTGTTTTAGAAACGAGGGCGTAGACAGATCCCATAACCCTGACTTTACAATGATGGAATTTTATTGGGCATATAAGGACTATAAGGAACTGATGAAGTTTACAGAGAAGATGATGTCCTGGATGATAAAAGATCTTTTCGGGACACTGAAAATAGACTATGAGGGGAAAAAGCTTGATTTTAAGCCTCCCTGGCCCAGAATAGAATACTCAGAGATTTTCAAAAAGCATACTGGCATTGATCTTGAAGAGATAAACAAAGATACATTAAAGAAAAAGGCCCAGGAACTGGGTATAGATTCTGCTAAAGGGGGGAAGTTTGAGATAGCAGACGAGATATTCAAGAAGGTTATAAGGCCTAAGATAGAAAGCCCCGTTTTTGTTATTCATTATCCTGCAGAAGCATTTCCTCTGGCAAAACCCCTAGATAAAGATCCTTTAAAATCAGCGAGTTTCCAACTTATAACTTCCGGAATGGAAATACTCAAGGCATTTTCAGAACTCAATGATCCTATTCTGCAGAGAAAGAGATTTGAAGATCAAGAGAAGATATTCAAAGAAGGATTTGAAGAGGCCCAGAGAATGGATGAAGATTTTATAGAGGCCATGGAGCACGGAATGCCTCCTGCCGCAGGATGGGGGATGGGTATAGACAGGTTTGTGATGCTTTTGACAGGATCCCATAGCTTGAGAGAAACTATTCTCTTCCCTTTGATGAAAGGGAAATAAAATAGGAGCTAAGCAGGGCTTAGCTCCTTTGCACGGAAAGGTCCGCGCGAGCGATGTCAGGGTTTCGCGAGCTTTTCGGATTGGTGTTTAATCACCAGGAACCGTTCTCGCCATGTCGGCCATTCTTTATCGCCAGTCGCGATATATCTGACCTTCCCCTCCCGACGGATAGTGATGAGTTCTACCTTCCCCAAACTTCCGACGAAGAAATCTGCCGATAGAATTTCCCACCCTTCATTCCTTCCGATCAGGTATACTGTTTGAATCCCTGTCGCAGTCTGGCCCTCGATTTTTTGGATCGAGAGCGAGCCGCTGAAGGTAATGTTGGGATCGGCAATTCCGAGGTCAATCTGTCTTGACAGATTGACCCAAGCGAGAGTTACGGTGGCGATCACAACACCTGAAATAATCCCAAAAGTCTTCATAATTATGCCCCTCTATTGTAGCGTGCTCGTTCATAGGTTGGATTGTCCAACCTTGCTGTTTATATTATATCATACCTATTGAATTTGTCAATAACAAGCAGGCAATATTGTATTTTGTCAAATCCTGTTATATCATAACCTAATATGCTGGACATCAAATTCGTCAGGGAAAATCCCAACAAAGTCAAAGAATCCTGCCTTAAAAGGGGGGTTTCTTGCGATATAGAAAAACTTTTGAAGGTTGATGAAAGGAGGAGAAAGCTTATGTCTGAAACAGAGGCTATTTCTGCTGAAAAAAACAGAAGAAGCAAAGAGATAGCAAAAGCTTCGGATAAAGACAAGAAAAAAATGATAGCCGAGATGAAAAAGATAGACAAAAAGGGTGGCAAGCTTGTCCATGATCTGAAAACAGTAGAAACGGAGTTTGATGATTTAATGTCAAAAGTCCCCAATATCATTTTTGAAGGGGTTCCTGATGGAAAAGATAGCTCCGAAAATGTCATTATAGAAAAGGTGGGAGAGCCGCCTAAGTTTGATTTTGAGTTTAAGGATTATATGGCTCTAGCCGAGAGTTTGGATATCATAGATGTAAAAAGAGCAGCCAAGGTGGCAGGTTCTAGGTTTGGGTACTTAAAAAGAGGCGCAGTTCTGCTTGAATTTGCCATAGTTAAGATGGTTTTTGACACACTTTTAGAAAAAGGATTTGTTCCTGTTATTCCCCCTGTAATGCTTAAAGAAGAAATGGCCAAAGGAACCGGCTACTTTGAAGGGGCGGATGAGGATGAAGCGTATTTCTTTCCCCAGGATAATTTATTTTTAGCTGGCACCTCCGAACAGTCTCTTATCTCAATGCATGCAGGCGAAGTTTTGAATGATTTGCCAAAAAGATATGTTGCTTTTTCAACATGCTTTAGGAGAGAAGCAGGAAGCTATGGAAAGGACACTAAAGGGATCTTAAGGGTCCATCAGTTTGATAAGATTGAGATGGTTGTCTTTTCAAACCCCGAAGATTCAAAGAAAGAGCACGAGTTTCTGCTTTCAATAGAAAAAGAGCTGATGAATAAATTGGAGCTTCCTTACCAGGTTGTAAATATTTGCACAGGGGATTTGGGGAGGCCAGCCGCAGCAAAATATGATATAGAAACATGGATTCCTTCCGAGAATAAATACAGGGAAACGCATTCTACTTCAAATTGCGGAGATTTCCAAGCAAGGAGACTAGATATAAGGCAGAAGGATAGGCAAGGAAAAATGAGCTTTGTCCATACTCTTAACGGAACAGCTTTTGCGATTGGAAGGATTCTAATTGCTATAATAGAAAACTACCAGCAGAAAGACGGGAGCATTAAGGTTCCCGAAATCCTGCAGAAATATACCGGATTTAAGGAAATTAGAAATGAAAGCTAGGATAAGAAATCTTGAAATAAACTATGAAATATTGGGAGAGGGAAAACCTCTCCTTGTTCTGCACGGCTGGGGATCTGAAGCAAGAAAATGGATCAAAACAGCAGAATATCTTGCAGAAGATTTTAAGGTAATAATTTTGGATCTTCCGGGATTCGGATCTAGCCAAAAGCCCCATTTTATCTGGGGACTAGACGAGTATTCATCTTTTTTAAAAGATTTTATTGATTATCTTGAATTAGAGGATTTCTTTCTTTTAGGCCATTCTTTCGGAGGCAGTTTGGCGGCAAAGTATGCTTTAAGGCATCCTGTGAAAAAACTGATTCTGGTAGATGCCGCCTGCATAAGGAAGAAAACATTTAAAAAAAGCTTCTTAAGATTTTGTTCAAAATCCTTCAAATCTATCAAAAACATTTCTTGGATAAGAAAAAATCTTTACAGGATAGTTAAAAGCGACTATCCTTCTTCAGAAGGGATAATGAAAGAAATATACCTTAAAGTTATAAAGCAAGATCTCTCAAAAGATTTGGAAAAGATAAGGATTCCCGTTCTTATTATTTGGGGAGAAAAAGACAAGATAACTCCCTTAAGCCAGGCAAAAATCATCCAAGACAAAATAAAAGGATCAGAGCTTAGGATTATAGAGGGGGCAGACCACAGTCCCCACTTGTCCTGTCCTGAAAAACTTTCAGAGATAATAAAAGCGCCCTAAGACTTGTGAATCTGAGAGCGCTTCGCCCCGTTGCGGGGTGTTCAGGACACTAAACAGTTTATAGCAGAAAAGAAAGTTAAAGTCAACCATGCTTATCATAATCTTGATTTTAGGGCTATTATGGATCTTCGCTGTTTTGAAATCTATTCTTTTTTGGACGTATTTGTGGCAATTGAAAGAATATCATATCAAGAGACTTTTTGCTCATTTCTCAACTGAAAAGGGGAGGATTCTTCTGTTTGATAAGGCAAGAATAGCCAAGATGGCTCTTTTAATCCTTTTTTTTGTTTTTCCTCTTCCTTCTGCTATTCTCATATCCCTGCTGTATATTGCAGAGGATGCCAGATTCTTTGTGAGGAGAGTAATAAAACCGTCTTTTACTAAGAAAATCCTATTTGTCATCATCCTTTCTTTTTTAGCAGAAATATTATTTTTCGTTCTGGCATTTAATTGGCTGGAGAGCCGGATTTGGCTTTCTGCTTTAATTTTTCCTGCTCTTCTTGTTGTGGGAGACATACTGTCGCCTTTGCTGGTTTCTTTCCTTATCCTCGCCGCAAAACCAATCGGATATTTGTTTGTTAAGAGTAGAATGGAAAAAGCCCGAAATAAAATAGCCGGAATGAAGGACCTTAAGGTTATAGCTATTACCGGAAGCTGCGGAAAAAGCTCTGTAAAGAACTTCCTGTATGAGATTCTTTCTGAAAAGTTCAAGGTTCTTAAAACGGAGAAGAATATAAATGCGGAGATAGGAATTGCCAATGCAATTCTGGAGAATCTTGATTCTTCGCACCAGGTGTTCATAGCGGAAATAGGAGCTTATGAAAAAGGAAAAATAGAAGAGGTTTCAAGGATGATAAGGCCTGATATAGGAATACTTACCGGAATCAATGAACAGCATATGGCTACTTTCGGCTCCCTTGAAAACATAATTTCAGGAAAGTTTGAAATTGTATCGGAATCTTCAAAGTCTGTTTTGAATTACTCAAATAAATACATAAAAGAAAGAAATAAGGATCTAGGCGCGATAAAAGTTTCCTTGGAAGAAAGGCTGGATGTTTGGGCGGAGGATATATTGGTTGAAAAAGAAGTCGTTGCCTTCAAGGCTTTTTCAAAGGACGGAGACTCTGCTTTTTTCAGAGCAGGCGTAATAGGAAAACAGCAGATTATAAACTTGCTTTTGGCTATTGCCGCGGCCAAAGACCTGGGAATGTCTATGGAGGAGATATCAAGAGCGAAGATTAGCAATAAGGATAAGATAATCAAGAGATCTCCTTATATCATAGACAACTCTTATTCTTCAAACCCCGAAGGAGCCATAGCCAATATTGATCATCTCAAGCTTTTTAAGGGGAAAAGAGCTGTCGTGATGCCCTGCCTTATAGAGCTGGGGGAATCCTCTGAAAGGGTTCATAAGGAAATAGCAGAAAAAATAAATGAAGTGTGCGATGTTTGCGTTGCAACCTCAAAGGATTGCTTCCTGGGCACCAAAGCCGTTTATTCTGAAAGCCCGGAGGAGATAATGGAGATGCTCAAAGACTTTAAGAGCCCGGAGGATGTCATATTGTTTGAAGGAAGAGTTCCGAGAGATATAATAAAAGAAGCGGCTTCCATGTGAGAAACCGCTCCTGAAGATCCTGGTGGCAGTGAGGGAGTGAGAGGAAGCGAGACTCTGCCGGACCAGGATCAATTTTGCTATCTTAATTATATACTAATTAAAATAAAATGTCAATACCCTTTAGGCCAATTTCAATATCCTTAAGCCCGAATGTAGAAAAAGACGATGTGAAGCTGGCTTTGAGAACTATGCTAAAGCCTTGGATTTGGAAGGGGGGGAAGGATGTTCTGCTCCTTGAAAATAGGTTTAGAGAGTATCTTAAGGCAAAGCATGCCATCTCATTCAATAGCGGAAGATCCGCGTTGATGGCTATACTTAAAAATCTGGGCCTTAGAGAGGGAGACGAAATCCTCTCGCAGGCCTTTACTTGCAATGCTTCTGTAAACCCTGTTATATGGCTAAAGCTCAAGCCCGTCTACGTGGACTGCAGTGATGATTTTAACATGGATACAGAGGACCTAAAAAGAAAGATAACCCCCAAGTCTAAGGTTTTGATAATTCAGCATACTTTTGGAAATCCTGCAGAAATGGATGAACTTTTGGAAATAGCAGAAGCTAACAATCTTATTATCATAGAAGACTGCGCCCATTCTTTAGGTTCAGAATACAAAGGAAAGAAAACCGGAACTTTTGGAAAAGCGTCTTTTTTCAGTTTCTCAAGAGACAAAGTTATATCTTCTGTGTACGGAGGCATGGCTGTTACGAATGACGATAATCTGGCTGAAAGAATAAGAAAAGAGAACGTTTCCTTTCCGGGATTAGGATGGATATTTCAACAGCTTCTGCATCCTGTTCTTCTTTCATACTTAATTCTTCCAGTATATAATTTTGTTGATTTGGGAAAAGCATTCCTTGTTTTCTCCCAAGCATTGCATATACTTTCAAAAGCTGTTCATTGGAAAGAAAAAAGAGGGGAAAGGCCTTCGTATTTTCCTAAAAAGCTTCCCAATGTATTGGCAAAGCTGGCTCTTAACCAGCTTGAGAAGCTGGACAAGTTTAATAATCACAGAAAGAAAATAGCAGATTATTATGAAGACTTTCTAAAAGAAAGTTCTTTTGTGCTTCCTGAAATATCTTCTTCTGCAAAACCTGTTTTTCTAAGGTATGCTGTAAAGCATAAAAAAGCCCACGAAATTATTTATGAGGCCTGGAACAAGCATAATATCCTTATAGGCGACTGGTATACAAGCCCCATAGCTCCTGAAGACACTTCACTTGAAAAAATGCAGTATGTTTCAGGATCCTGCCCCAATGCAGAGAGGTTATCTAAAATAACCCTGAATCTCCCGACACATATAAATATAAAAGAAGGGGAATTAGAAAGAATTAGTAATTTTTTAAACAAATACAAATGAATATTCTTCTATTTGTGCCAGCTATCGGTTGGCTGTTAATATCTGCTTTATTCTTTGTTTGCGGAGAATTTTTGTCAAAACTGTGGGGGAATAGCCCTTCCATCCAAATGACAATCATAGTTATTGTCGCTTATGCCTTTGGATCTATAACGTGGCTCCCAGCCTTGTTGCACAAGAATCATCTAGCAACAATGGGTACGCTTTGGCTTTTATTGGCTACGGCAGCCACGATTATTATAGGTGTATTGATTTTTCACGAAAAGGTAACTGCATTGCAAGGCGTGGGTATATTTCTGGCCCTTGTATCAATGATTTTATTAAACCTTTAATGATAAGGTATTTGTTGGTATCCCTTCTTTTATCTTCAATAATTTTTCTATTTGGCATGATAAAAGAAAAAAAAGAAGTTTGCATAAACGAAAAGTGTTTCGAATTAGAAGTAGCTAAAACCCAAGAAGAAAAGGCAAGAGGACTAATGTTTAGAGAGAAATTAGAAAAGGGCAAAGCAATGCTTTTCCCTTATGAAGAAGGGGGGATTTATTCTTTCTGGATGAAGAATATGAACTTTCCTTTGGATATTATCTGGATAAATAAGGATAAAAAGATAGTCTATATTGAAGAAAATGTCCCTCCGTGCAAGACAAAAGAATGTCCGAACTATAGGCACGAAGGAAAATATATTCTTGAGATAAATGCTGGTTTAAGCGAAGAATATGGCATACGAACAGGAGATGCTGTGGATTTGCCCCACCTTAAAGGATATCTTAACAAGATGGAACAAAAGTAATTGATTTTTGCTTAATTTTGAATTCATTTTTTGTTTTTAACGAATGGATAA
>MHMM01000016.1:0-4645 GCA_001821555.1 Candidatus Nealsonbacteria bacterium RIFOXYB1_FULL_40_15
AACAAAAGAATTTCCCACACGGCCGATATGTACCGACTGGTTTGGGAGGGAATTAAGTGGGGCAAGTCCCGCGGTTGTACAAGATTTGATTTTGAAGGTATCTATGACACTCGTTTTCCCAATAAATCCTGGTTGGGCTTTTCCCACTTCAAGTCCCGCTTTGGGGGACAGGAAATTCTCTATCCTGGATGTTATTTGTTAAATCCCTAGCTTCTTAGCGAACTCCTCGAAATCTCGACCTTTGGAAAAATCGATTTTCTTAATTGCTTTCTTGTCCTCAATATCCTCAAGCCAAAGTATCGTTTTTCCAACAAGCTGAGCCATTTTTCTTTTCGTTTTGTTCAAAAACTTAAACATAACACAAGTATACCAAATATCTTTTCTGTGTGTTTGTATTAATGTATTAATACATTAATACAACTACCCATTACACAATAACTTATACTCACAGTTTTTGCAAAAGAAAGAATTGGAGCAGGCAAAGTCAGAAACGGTAATCTCTTGACGGATTTTGAAAATCTCATCAGCAACTTTTTCTAAATCCTTAACACTTCTAGTAGTGGTAATTTTTTCTTGGGTGTCTAGGTAATATAAAGACAGTTTTATTTTTTCAGGGGCAACCCCCAAAGGTAACTCAGCCACGTGGGTGGCGGCCAAAGCATAGAATGACAATTGTAAATCTTGGTCCACCTCTTTTTGGGTCGGCACCTTGGCCCCGGTTTTGTAATCGGTAATTTCCAGTGTTCCATCTGGCAGCACATCCACCCGGTCAATCTTTCCACCAATTTTCAACGGCTCTTGGCCATACTGATCTTTATATATTTTTGACAAAGGCAGAGAAAATTTATGCTCTGTTAAAACGTTTTTAATTTTTGGGTTAAAGCCTTCGGTCAAAAACCCGGACAGGTAAAGCTTGCCCCTTTCCAGCATTTTTTGTTCATGGGCCTTTGAAGCATAACCGGCATTGACCCAGTGATTAGCCAGACTGTCAAAAATCGTTTTTTCGGTCGGCTTACCCCCCGCTAAAATTCCAGTGTAAAAATCCTTTAAGGCCTCGTGAATGGAAATACCAAAACTAATGGCCGCCGACGGCGGGTGGGGAATATTTAATATATAGTTTAGTTTGTAATGCAGGGGGCAAGTTTGGAAAGTTTCTATTTGAGAAACGGAGAGATACGAAACAAGTAAGTTTAGAGGTTTAGAGCTTAGAGGCTTAGACATGGGTTGTTTTTTATTTCTTACCATATTGGGAGTTGTTTGTTGTATATTGTTGGAAATTTCTCCCAAAGCTTCGTAAACAAAAGGCGAAATCTTTTTTTGTCGGACCCCGTCACCATAAAAGTCAGCCGAGGTTAAATACAATTTTTCTTTGGCCCGAGTCATCCCCACATAAAACAGACGCCTTTCTTCCTCGAGATGGTAATCTCCGGAAGGAAGAGATTCTTTGATTAGATCATCAGGAATAGGAATTTGCTCACTTCGATTCATGGATGGGAACCGTTGCGAAACTAAGTTCACCAAAAAAACCACCGGGAATTCCAGGCCTTTGGCCGAATGAATGGTTAAGATATTCACGGCATTATTATTGTTCCAGTCGCCCTCGGTGGCTTTGGGTGAATCCCCCAAGCCGGTCAAAAGGTCAATCCAGTCGGATACCACCACTACTGAGGCGTCTTCGTGGTTGTTTTCAAAGGATTTTATTTTGGCAAAAAATTTGGCAATGTTTTGAACCTTAACTACATCCTCCGGATTCACAGCCTCAAGGAGAGTCCTTAAGGCTCCTGACTTTTCCAAGAAATCATACAACACCTCACCGGCAGTTTTGGTTCGGGACATTTCCAGGTGTTCATTAATCAGAGTTAGAACTTTTTTGGTTGGTTCATGGTCCACAATAACTAAAAAGAGCGAGCTGTTGGTTTTCCGTGCTTTGGAGTTTAGTAATGATAAATCCGTCATCGGCAAAGCCCAAACATCCATTGCCAACACTCTGGAGAGTGCCAGCGAATCAGATGGGTCGGCTATCACTTTCAGGTAAGCAATTAAATCAATAATCTCGGGCTGTTTAAAAAGTTTCTGTGGCCCTAAAAACTGATTAGGAATTCCCAGTCGGTCCAAAGCTTTGATAAAAGGTTCGGCGTGATCGTTGGCCCTGACTAAAATCGCAATATCACTATACCGAAAATCACCATCCGAGGAGCCCCCTTGGGTCACCTCTGAGGAGATTTTCTCCGCCACCCATTCGGCTTCATCGTCTCCATTTTTGAAATGTTTATACTCTACCGCTCCACCTTTGTCTGTGGATTTTAGTTTTTTATCTATTTTCTCCACCACTTCCAATCGGTTGGGATTATTATGCTGGATCAAGTCATAAGCTTTGTCTAAGATATTCTGACCCGATCGGTAATTGGTGGTTAGAGTGATTACTTTAGTTTGGGGAAAATGTTTTCGGAAATTTAAGATGTTGACCACCGAACTTCCCCGCCAACCGTAAATTGACTGGTCATCGTCAGAAACGACAGTTAAATTCTCACCCTTTCCCGCCAATAATCTTACCAACTCGTTTTGAGCAAAATTGGTATCCTGATATTCATCCACCAAAATGTATTTAAATTTATCCCGATAAGTTTTCAAAACATTGGGGCGGTCACGAAAAAGTCTCAGGGCATAAGAAATTAAATCCCCAAAATCCAACCGGTTTTCAGCAATCTTTATTTCAGCATATTTTTGATAAGCCCCAGCTAATTCTGCCCATTTTTTTTGTTCCAATTCGTCTTTATCCTTGTGGGCTTTAATCCATTTCATATAGTCGAGAGGGGTTACCCCTTCATCCTGTAATCGGGAAAAGTGTTGCAAAAGTCCTTGGATAAACTTGTTGGGGTTGCCCAAAGGCCGAAAGTAATCCAACTCAAAGTCAAATAAGTGGCGACGAATTAAATCCACACTTTCCGCTTCGGTCATTAAGTTGTAATCAGGTGATAAACCAATATGAATGCCGGATTCGCGTAACACTCGATCACAAAAGCCGTGGAAGGTCATGATCCACATTTGGGTATACCCGTATGGTAGCATCACGTCCACCCGTTCCTCCATCTCGGTCGCTGCTTTTTCGGTAAAGGTTAGGGCTAAAATTTCGGACGGCTTGGCCAAACCTTTTTCAATCAGATGTTTAATCCGCTCGGTTACAACCGTTGTCTTTCCCGTCCCCGCCCCGGCAATAATCAAAAGAGGGCTCCCAGTATGCTTAATGGCTTGTAGCTGTTCCTTATTTAACTTCTTCTCCACACCGCCATTGTAGCAGATAGAAAAAATCTGTACCTAAATTTCTACATAGCCCATCGCTTCCATAGACGGGTCGTGGTTGGGGTAAAAATTTCGTTCCCAAACATGTTTCTTTAATTCATTAAGCAGGTTTCCTGACAATTGAGTCTTCTCTAAAATGGACAGATTTTCATTAACATAAGCGGTTTTTCTCATTCCCGGAATAACTGTCGATATTTCTTCATGAGACAAAATCCACCGTAAAGACAGATCTACCAAAGAAGTCGTCTCTGTGCTGGAAACACCCTTTAGAACATTCGTGCGTTTTACCAGCTCTGCCAATCTGTCACCACTAAAATATTTTTGTCTGAAATCGCCTTCGGTAAAACTTGTTTTTTCAGTTAACTTTCCTGTTAAGCCACCTTCATCTAGCGGCACTCTGGCAATTAAACCGATGTTCTTTTCTTTTGCGTAGGGGAGTAACTTATCTTCCGGTTTCTGATGAAAAACGTTAAAAATAAACTGAATAGTTGAGAATAATCCCGTATCTAAAGTTTTCAAGCAATTACTTGGTTGATAATCATTCACAGAAATTCCCCAAAATCTAACTTTTCCAGATTTAACAGTTTTTTCGACCACCGACATCCAATCGTCTTGTGACATAAAATCATCCTGCCAAACATGGAATTGCATTAAATCAATGTGGTCCGTTCCCAAACTTCGCAATGAATCTTCCACACACTTTTCTATCCAATCGTTGGGAAACATATCAGATACAGGTATTCCTTTCCATGCCGGCCACTTCATGTTTTTTGGCGGAACCTTTGAGGCAATTATTAAATCGTTCCTTTTTCCACCTTCTTTCAAAAACTTTCCAATCATCTCTTCAGAGGGATGAATATTGGGATTTTTGTCATCCCAACCATAGATCCAAGCTGTATCGATAAAATTTCCCCCCAATTCAACAAAGCGAAAAAGTGATTTGTAGCTTTCTTCTAAATCAGCACCCACCCAACAACCTGGATCGTTAGCCAACTGCCACGTCCCCATCCCAACCTTTGAAATTTTTAAACCCGTTTTACCAAGTGTTCGATATTTCATGCTCACCTTAATACATATCCACCATTAATATCCAAACAAGCACCTGTAATATGTTTAGATTGGTCACTAGCTAAAAAATAAATAGCGTTAGCCACATCTTCCGTTTTTGCCACACGTTTGAGTAAGGACATCGAAATCAACTGTTGCAATCTTTCAGGTTTCATATTTTTAGCCATATCGGAATCTGTGACTCCGGGCGCTACACAATTGACCCTTATGGAGGGCGCATACGCCTTGGCAATAGATTTAGTTAAACCCAAAATGGCTGATTTTGTGCCAGCGTAAA
>MHMM01000016.1:4660-8013 GCA_001821555.1 Candidatus Nealsonbacteria bacterium RIFOXYB1_FULL_40_15
AAAGCTTCATCATATTCAACTATATTTTTATATCCAAAAATTCCAGCGCAATTTACCAACGCATCTAGCTTTTTGAAATCCTTAAAGGCCTTTGAGAAAGATTGCTCGACACTGTTCTTATCGGCAATTTCCAACTGATACCAATTAACATCTTTCGTTTTAGGACCTTTTTTTTGATTATAAAAACCCGCGACTTTCCAACCATTATCGACAAACTTTTTTGTCGTAGCCAGACCAATACCGCGAGAGGCCCCAGTTATGAAAACAACTTTCTGTTCTTTCATAGAAATGATTATAACATTTTAAACCCGGTGTTTGTTTTTACTTTTCTCATATTTACTTTGTATTCATGTATTAATACATTAATGCAAGTAATGAGAGGGGCGTTTGGGCGGTTTGTACAAACCCAATGTCTTTCGTCCAGCTTCTCGTTCAGAAAACGAAATCAAATAAAAAGAGATTTTGTGAAGAAGGTCTTTAAAAATTTCCTGTGTTAGTAATTTAGTTACAATTTGCCGAAAACCATCACCACCAGTTTTAATAATGTTATTAACCCGATTTACGGTGGCCGTACTAACTTTCAAAAGGTTGGCAATGCTTCTAATGTCCGACCCGCCTTTAATCAATAAAAATGCAATCGCAATTCTTTTGGAGAGCATTTTCTTCTCGGTCTCGGTAAACAATTCAGAAATAAAGGGGGTAGATTTAGGATATTTACCGATATTTCGAATATAGTCCTCAAATAAATTAGCTATTCTTTTTTCGACTTCGGGGTTGACACGTCGCTTAGAAACCTGTGGCATATTAATTTAATATATCACACATCTTTGTATTCATGTATTAATACATGAATACAAGACTAATTATCTTTTCCGGGGCTGAGAGACTGGGTGGAGGTTATTTTGTGACCAAGAGAGGTGAAGGAGGAGAAAACATTACCCATCATATTAAAGGCATTGGTGAGGTGTTTTTGCAGGATATCCAAATTGCTTTGAACTTTCAAATAATCTTTTTGAATAGCCCGAAGCGATGAGAGAATTCGTTTGGCTTCTTCCTCAATTTTCTGGCCTTCAAAGCTCATAAGGATCGCTTTTAAGTAAGCGTAAAAAGTGGTTGGCGAAACCGGCAGAACTCTTTTTGTTCCGGCATAGTCAAACAGGTCTTGGTTATTAACCACCTCGTAATAGACCGCCTCACTCGGGATATACATCAGGGCATAATCAATGGTGCCTTCCGCCGGCAGAATGTATTTTTGGGCAATGGCATCAATATGTTTTTTGACATCCCTCTCAAACTCCCGGCCGGCCAGTTTATCCCCCCCTAACATTTTCCTGAAGTTTTCCATCGGAAACTTGGAATCAATCGGGACAATCCCCCCGGCCGTGGTAATAGCCGCGTCCACTTTTTCGCCTGACTTGAAAGCATACTGCAAATTAAAGGAGGCCTTAGGCAGGTATTGTCCCAACATGGTTTTTAAAACCTGCTCCCCCACGTTACCCCGCAGTTTGGGTGACTGCAGAAACTCGGCCAAGTCTTTCATTCCCCGGCCAATCTCACTCATTTCACCAATGTTTTTTTGGACTGACGAGATAACCCGGGTGGCATTATCCAACCGTTCATTAAACCCTCGGTTTTGTTCTTCCAGCCGGCGATTAGTCGTCCGCAGGTATTCCAGCAAGTCAGTTGAGGGCTTGTTCTGGCGGATGAAGTAAATTATCACCGCCACAGCTACCAACAACAAAACAGCCGTCACAATTAAATCCATGAAAACAGTTTAACACCAACCGCAAAATTTCTTAAGGCCTCGCCTTTCCCGCCCAAATTGCAATTTTGGCGGGAGCCCGCCTTCGCTCCTTTTAAGGCAGAGGCCTTTTAAGCTACAATAAGCCAATGAGGCGACACCACTCCCACTGGCCAAAAACCTTTCTGGTTTCTTCTTTGTGGTTGGCCTTTTTGGCCATCATCTTTTTGACCGACCCGCAATTTCTATGGGCTAAACTTCTCTTTTTTGTCTTCCTCTTTGGAAGCCTTTTGACCACCTTTGGTAAAGTAATTGCTCTAACCGGCACTATTTTTACAGGTTTGGCCTACTTTCATCTGGCCAACCCCATCAATTTCTTAATCCTGCTGGCCTTGACCTTAATAGTCAAGTATAATTGGAGGCGTGGATAAGTTTTTCATTACTACAGCCATTGATTACACCAATGATATCGTTCACATCGGCCATGCATACCAGAAAATTCTGGCTGACGCTATCGCCAGGTATCACCGCCAAAAGGGTGATCAAACCTACTTTTTGACCGGTACCGACGAACACGGTCAAAAGGTTGAAACGGGAGCTAAAAAAAACAACCAAGACCCAAAGACATTTGTCGATAAAATCGCCAAAGAAGATCAAAATGAATGGGATTCTTTGAATATTTCCTACGATCGTTTTATCCGTACTACTGACCCGGATCATATTAAGTTTGCCCAAGAATTTTATTTGAAAGCCAAAGCCAATGGAGATATTTACCTGGCCAAATATGAGGGGCTATATTGCGAGGGTTGCGAGGCCTATCTAACCGAAAGCGATTTGGTCGAAAACAAATGCCCATTTCATCCCAACTTTACCCCCCAAAAAATTACCGAGGAAAATTATTTTTTTGCTCTATCAAAATACCAAAAGTTTTTGGAAAACCATATTAAGAAAAACCCAGAATTTATTTGGCCCGAAAGTAAAAGGAAGGAAATTCTTGCTTTTATTAAAGGTGGGTTAAAAGATTTTTCTGTTAGTCGGCAGGGGGTTACCTGGGGAATTCCGGTACCGGATGACCCCAAACATACCATCTATGTCTGGTTTGACGCCTTGATCAACTATTTAACTTACGGCATACAAAAAAACTGCTGGCCAGCCGACATTCATGTTTTGGGGAAAGATAATCAAAGATTCCACGCCATCTATTGGCCAGCTATGTTAAAAAGTGCCGGATACGAGCTACCAAAAACCATTCTGGTTCATGATTTCATTTCTCTTAATGGTCAAAAAATCAGCAAGTCTCTGGGAAATGTCATCAGACCATCAGAATTGGTGGCCAAATTTGGAGTGGACGGCGTACGCTATTATTTCCTTCGTTTTGGTCCCTTAACCAACGACATTGATATCAGCCTTGATAAAATCGCTGATAGTTACAATTCGGATCTGGCCAACGGTCTCGGCAACCTAGTCTCCCGAGTGGCCAAAATGGCCACAGGGTTAGAATTTAAACCTGGCCGACTCGACAAAGAAAAAATCTATCAAGAAGGATTGGCTCAAGCTCTTTCTGACTTCCGTTTTGATTTAGCACTTCAACAAATTTGGCTGGATATCGTAG
>MHMM01000017.1:0-29464 GCA_001821555.1 Candidatus Nealsonbacteria bacterium RIFOXYB1_FULL_40_15
AAATGGATAAAATTTATCCATTCGTTAAAAACAAAAAATGAATTCAAAATTAAGCAAAAATCAATTACTTTTGTTCCATCTTGTTAAGATATCCTTTTAATGAAATTTTTGTGTTAGTATGGATTATTCAACGCTGACTATCTTGGCTTTTCTTTTGGATCCGTCAAAATTGGTTTTACTCTTCGTTGCAAATTTTATTACGCCTTCTTTCAAAGCGTATAGGGTGTCATCAGCTCCTTTTTTGACATTTTTTCCAGCTAAAACCTTGCTTCCTCTCTGCTTGAGTATAATCATTCCTGGCCTTGCTTTCTGGCCGTCATAAAGCTTGATTCCTAGATATTTCGGCTGGGAATCTCTTCCTAATTTTGTAGCTCCTGCGGATTTAGTAGTTGACATATATTTAAATGTTAGCAAATCTTATCTTTTTTGTCAAACGCAATAAGAAGGATATTTTTCTATTTATTTCCATGTTTTTAATATCCCTGATTTCTTTTTTTCTGGGATATATTTTTGGATTATGAAGACGGCGATAATAGGAGCAGGCATTGCAGGGCTTTATTTGGCCTCAAGGATTTCACGTAAATCTCAAGTTACTGTTTTTGAAAGGAAAAAGGAAATAGGAAACCAAGCCTGTTCCGGGCTTTTTTCAAGGAGAATCCTGGATCATATTCCAGATTCAGAAAATCTTATTGAGAATAAGATAAAATATGCTTTTATACATTTTCCGAAAAAAACCTTGAGACTGGATTTTTCAAAAGAATTTCTGGTGATGAATCATTCTGAATTAGATAAGTTGGTATCTTCAAAGTTAGAAGCTGAAATAATCCTTGGATGCGACATAAAGAAGATTCCGGAAGGGTACGATAGGATAATAGGAGCTGACGGTCCTTTGTCTTTTATCAGAAATGAGCTAGGGCTTAGAAATCCTTTATTTAAGCTGGGAATATTGGGCCTTCAAAAGAAAGAATCATATGATGATTTTGTTGAAACCTGGCCGATAAAAAAAGGAGGCTTCTTATGGAAAATACCGAGGGGAAAAAATACAGAATACGGAATTATGGCTGATAAAGAAAATGCGAGGGTTGTTTTTGAGGAATTTTTAAGCAAAAGAGGCATTGTTTTAAATGATTTAAGATCCAAGCTTATACCTCAAGGCTTAGTTCTTCCTTCTGATGGAAGAATAACCCTAGCCGGAGACGCTTCGGGGCTTACTAAGCCCTGGTCTGGAGGAGGAGTTATCTGGCAGCTTAAGGCGGCGGATATTTTGGCAGAATGCTTCCCAGATTTCAAAAAATATGCAAAAATAGTAAAAAGAGAGTTCTTCTTCAAAATACTGGCAGGAAGAATAGCTTCTAGGGCAGTATATTTTTCAGGATTCAACATTCCTTGGATTATTCCCCCTAGAAACTTAATAGAGCCAGATTTTTTAATAAAAAAAAGCGGAGAGAGGAGGTTCTAGATGTGAGTTTGGATTCCCTATGGATTGAACCTGTGGCCTCTCTCCTTGTCCGCAGATATATCTATAATATCTAAAAATAAAAGCATGTCAATCGTTCCCAGCCACCTCGGCCTTATAATCGACGGAAACAGGAGGTGGGCCAAAGAAAAAGGCCTTCCTTCTTTTGAGGGGCATAGAAGAGGATTTGAAAACCTTGAAAAGATAGGGGATCTTTGTTTGAAAAAAGGAGTTAAGATCCTTACCGCTTATTGTTTTTCTGTTGAAAATTGGAAAAGATCCGAAGAAGAGGTGAGTTATCTTATGAATCTTTTGTTTTTAGGGTTGGATAAATATACCAAAAAATGCATTAAGAATGACGTCCAGATGAAAGTAATAGGACAAAAAGAAAAGCTTTCTAAAAAGCTTCAAAAAAAGATAAAAGATTCAGAGAATATTACTAAGGATAATAAAAAAGGAATATTGAATCTCGCGATTTCTTACGGGGGGAGAGCTGAAATAGTGGAAGCCCTAAAGAGCATAAAAGACGGAGAAATAACAGAGGACGCGGTGAATAACAGCTTGTGGACGGCAGGACAGCCGGATCCTGATTTGATAATAAGAACAGGGGGAGAAAAGAGGCTTTCGGGATTTTTGACCTGGCAGTCTGTTTATTCAGAGCTTTATTTTACAGACACATACTGGCCCGACTTTAATGAGCAAGATTTAGAACAAGCTTTTGAAGAGTATTTAAAGCGATCTCGCCGCTTCGGGAAATAACCGATAAAAATAATAATGACTAACGATTTTATTGTGGGAATAATCACAAAAAAATGGAAATACAGTTATGCAAGAAGAATGACTTACCAGAAAGTCAGGCTTTATCATTGGGCTTTTTGGAACGGCTTTTCAAAAATATTCAACTACAGGCAGAGATACGAAATCTACCGATTTATTAACGGAACCCAAAGCAATTACTTTGTTGTTCAAGAGATAAAGGGTTTCGAAAAAAATCTTTTAAATAAATTTTCGGATAAGCGTTTCATTTTTAAGACAGTCCGAAAGATTCCCAAGCTTCTCAAATACGGATTTAAAAAGTATCTAGTTTCGGTAAAATCTTTTCCACAAGATTTAAGGGGTTATTCCAATGCCAAAATAATCAAGGTTTTGAATAAATATTATAAACTGGAGCAGGAAGTTGGGGTTTATTTTTGGATTTTATTTGAAACGGTCGAAAAGGTGCTCGTTCTTTCCACCAGAGAAACCTTGAAAAAAAGCGGCTTATCTGTAAACGAAGCGGGAGAATTACTGAAGAAATTATCCGAGCCAATTAAAATAATTCCTATTGATATGGAGCGAACCTCTTTATTGAAGGTAGCTTTATTAGCGGGCGAAAAGCAGGAAAAAGCATTGAAAAAACATTGCAGAGAATTTGGCTATATGCCCATGTATGATATAAACTTTGAATCATACAGTTTGGAATATTTTAAAAATAAGCTTGCAGAATTAAATAAAATTCCCAGGGAAGACATAGAAAAAGAAACTATTGAAATTAAAGAAAAATATAAAAACAGATATATTTTTTACAAGAAGACAATCAGCAAGTTCAAAGATAAAAAAGACTGTTATTATCTGTTAGATTTTTTTGCAAATTTTGGATATTTAAAAGATTTTAAACCATACACTCGGGACAAGGGAGGATATTATATTAAAAATACTTTTAAGGAGATAGCTAAACGTTTAGAATTAACGCTCGACCAGGTTCTCTTTCTGAATGAAATAGAAATCGAGGGTATGTTGAAGGGGAATACTAAAATAAGCTCCCAAGAACTAGATAAAAGAAAAAATGACAGTGTTTATTATTGCGACGAAGATAAAATTTACATAATTACAGATAAAGAACAATTAAATAAAATAGACAAATTTTTAAATAAGAATGAAAAAACTAAAGAACTAGAGGGGCTGGGAGTTTCGGCCGGAAAATGTTCGGGGAAAGTACGCATAATATTAAGTAATAGCGACTTTTCAAAATTTAAGAAAGGAGAGATTTTGGTTACTTCTGCGACTAGGCCGGATTTTATTCCGATAATTCAAAAAGCCAGTGCAATTATAACAGACGAAGGGGGTATGCTTTCTCACGCGGCTATCGTTTCTCGTGAATTAAAAAAGCCCTGTATCGTCGGAACCCTTAAAGCCACGAAGGTGCTTAAAGATGGAGATGTGATTGAGGTGGATGCAAACAATGGTATTATTAAAATAATTAAATAATGAGATTAAGCGATTTTAAAAAGCATAAAAAGGAGGATTGGTATGTAGAGAATTGCCCCGCTAGCCCGATTATTTTATCGGGCGTAGTTAAGGGAATAACGTATAAATCGACCCCAAAAAACAGTACTTATCTTTTAGCCCTCTTTGAAAAGGGCGAAATGGACTATATTACGTTAATTGGAGATCAGGACAGGATCGGAGGGGGTATAGTGAGGAACCAGACGAAAGATAAAAATTATGGGAAGAAGCAGTTTAGAAAGCTGCTTAAAATCAGAAAAGAAATCGAAGCTAATTTCAGAAGAATTAAAGATAAAGACCTCTCAAAATTATCGGACAGAGAGTTTTTGAAAGAATTTAAGAAATATATTGAACTCGAGCAAAAAGAAAGAAGAGTGGCTGGCTGTGCTGATTCTTTTATATTTTATTCTGAAAGACGACTGGCGAAGCTTTTGAATGGTTTTGAGAACAAGAACGAAGCGATGGAAGTCTTAGCAAGACCGGTGGACCCCTCTTTTTTGAACGAGGCCGAAATGGAGTTAATAAAAATTGCCGAAAAATTAAAAAAAGGAGTTAATATTGAAAGACTTATCCGAAAACATATAGACAAGTATTGCTGGATAAAGGGAAGTTTTGTGGGCGGGAAAGAATATGCTTTTGAGGATGCCTTGAAAGAAGCAAAAAAATTGGCAAAAAAGGATTTGAAAAAAGAGGTTGAAAGGAATGAGATTTGGAAAAAGAATGCCAAAACAAAAGAAGATTTTGTCGCGGATCATAGGTTCAATAAAGAGATTTTGGCCATAAAAGATTTGTCTTCAGTTTTTGCCAAACTACAGGACGTGAGAAAAGAAAGCACATTGATTGCCGCCTATCTGCATAGTAAATTTTTGTCCGAACTGGCAAGAAGAAGGGGTGCGAAGATTGAAAATTTACTCATGCTTTGCGACTATGCGGAGATCAATAGTTTTGTTAAGAGAGAATTAACCGAAGATATTTTGAATAAAAGAAGAGAAGCCGGGTTTTTAGTTGTTTTTCATAAGAACGAATACAGAATTTTTGATGACGAAAAAACAATCTCTTACATTAAAAATATTCTACGGGTTGAGGATAAAGATGTGGAGGAATTTCCTGGAACAATAGCATCTTCGGGGAAGACAGCCGGCAAGGCCAGGATTGTTATGAATGAGAAAGATGTTTCAAAATTTGAAGAGGGTGAGATTCTTGTATCTACTATGACTAGGCCGGACCATATAGTGGCTATGAAGAAAGCGGCAGCTATCATCACCAATGAAGGAGGGATAACCTGCCACGCGGCAATTATCAGCCGCGAATTAGGCATTCCTTGCATTATAGGAACAAAGATTGCCACAAAGGTGTTAAAAGACGGGGATTTGGTGGAAGTGGATGCTGATCGAGGGGTGGTGAAAATCTTAGAGAAGAAAGAGTGACAAGGAGTTGAGATGATTGTGGCAGGAGATTAAAAGTCCGTAGCTAACTTGTTCTGCTATGGGACGCGTAAGGGGGGTTGTTAAGATAATTAAAAAACACAATGGTTAAACCTTTATATAAAAATATTTTTGCGAGAGATTTTACTTTGGCGCTTATGCAGATTTGGTGGCGCGGAGAAACTGTTAACCCCAAGCTTTGGACAGACAAAAAACAGCCATATTTTCCATATATTATTTTTGAGAACATCGGCTTGACCACCAATGCATATTACGATCCCAAAGGAATAGATTGGATTAAGGACGCTTTAATTAAAGAAAAAGAACGCACGAAGGATTTATCTTTTGCGGAGGGTCCTTTTCGAGATAGATACAACAAATTAAAGCCTTTTTGCGAAAGACAGCCCGTTCTTTCGAGGGGGGAGTTGAGTGGCTTTTTAAAAGAGATCGAAGATGCCTGGCCTCGGTTCGAGGCGATGTGGTGGATATGGGAATTCGGACTTTATGGAAAATCAGATTCCGAAAGATTGCTTAAGCTTAGAGATGAAACCCAAAATTTTGTTCCCGGAGCCGAAGCCATTATACGGAAATCTCTTAAAAATATCTATCCTGAAATTAGAGACTTAATATCGGTTATCAGTTTGGAAGAAATTATCAACAGTAATTTACCAAAACTGGAAATTCTGGAAGAAAGAGCTTCCGGCTATTTCTATACAGATAGCCAGCTTTTTATAAACAAGAATAAAAGTTTCATTGAAAATAAATATAAAATAAAGTTAGAAGAATTAAAATATAATAATGTAAAAGAAATTAAAGGACAAATAGCATTTAAGGGATTAGCAAAGGGGATAGTTAAAATTGTTTATGGTGCAAAGCAGATGGATAAAGTAGAAAGCGGAGATGTTATTATTTCATCTATGACGCTTCCGGACTTCTTGCCGGCAATAAATAAAGCTGCGGCAATTGTTACTGATGAAGGAGGGATTACCTGCCATGCCGCGATTGTGGCCAGAGAGTTGAAGAAACCCTGCATTATCGGGACAAAGATTGCTACAAAAGTGCTTAAGGGCGGAGACTTGGTAGAGGTGGATGCTGAGCGGGGCATAGTGAGAATTTTGGAGAAGAAAAAATGAACTTGTTCTGCTGCGAGGTGAATAAGGGAATCATAAAAATTATTAAATAATTAAAATCATGAAGAAATTCAAATATTTAAAAGATAAGGATAATTGGATGTTAGCGGAACATTTTCCCAACATTGATTTTTTCTTTGCCCAAATCTGGCTTTCTAGCTTTGTAAATGAACTCAAAAATTCATGCGGTAAAAATTACAAAAAAGTTCTGGCTGTCTTCGGTCCCAAATATTACATTCATTTTTATTACGGAGAAAAAGATTCTTTGGCTTTTGAGAAAAATTTGATTTGGTTGATGAAAAAAGATCCGAAATTCGGAAATTCCATCAATAAAAATATTATAAAATGGTCAGACAAACTAAGGGAATTCGGAGAAAAATCAAGTAAAATAAAATTGGAAAAATTAAGCAATAAACAAATTTGGAAATTAATTGAAAGGCAAGATAAAATCCACACAAAACTATACGAATGGGGCTGGCTTTCAAATGCAACCGATATGTTCCATGGGAGTTTTACAAACGAATTGAACAGCTATTTAGTAAAGATTTTAAAAAAATTAAAAAAAGAAGACGAATTAAATCAGATTTTTACTGCATTAACGGCTCCGGACAAGAAATCGGTTGTTGCAATGGAAGAGGAAAGATTGTTAAAAATCGCGGCAATGATTAAAAAGGGCTTATCCGTTGAAAAAGCATTGAATAAACATTGGCAATCCTATTTTTATCTAAAAAATCTATGGCTGGGCGATAATAGCGGTTATACAAAAGATTATTTTTTGGAGCAGGCGCGATCTTTGGCGGAAGAAGAAGTTTCTCCGGACGAGAAAATCAAAAAATTTAATGATGATATTGATAAAATAAAGAGAGAAAAAGAAAGGTTATTCAGGGAATTGAAAATTAACAAAGTTTATAAAAACCTATTTCTAGTTTTTGGCGATTTTATGTTGACAAAGATTTACCGCCGATACGCTCAAATTTTCTGGGCCTATAAGACAAAATTTATTCTACAGAATGCTGCAGAAAGAATGGGCTTGAATTTGGAGGAAATAAGGCATATGCTACCTTCGGAGATTAAAGACGGCTTGTTAAATTTAAAAGTTAATAAAGACGAAATCAGGAAAAGATCGGATTTTTGCGTATATTATGCGGAAAAGGGAGAGGAATTTATTTCAACAGATAAAAATCATCCTGTTTTAAGTCAATTAAAATCAACCAAACACGAACAAGTCAGCGAATTAAGGGGGCAAGTTGGCTGCTTGGGGAGCGCTAAGGGGCGTGTAAGAATAATTAATACCCAACAAGAACTAAGCAAGATGCAAAAAGGGGATGTTTTAGTGAGTATTGCCACAAACCCCGACTTAGTGCCTGCCATGAAAATAGCGGCAGCAATCGTAACAGAGCAGGGCGGAGTTACTTGCCATGCCGCTATTGTCAGCAGAGAACTTAATATTCCGTGTGTTATCGGCACTAAAATTGCTACAAAAGTGCTTAAAGATGGGGACTTGGTGGAAGTGGATGCAAACAATGGTATTGTAAAAATAATTGAAAAATGAAGTCTTTAGGTTTTGATAAAAAGTTAGATTACCAAGAGCATCAGAGGGACTATTCTTTGCTAGCAACTAGCGTTGTTTTCAGGGGGTTATTCAATGAAAATAAGGTCTTTTTTAACTCTGTCTCGCATCCTAGCTATGTGGTTGTAAAAGGTGGAGCACTTTACCATTTTATGGCGAAAGTGGATGCAATTGAACGATGTGAAAAATTCTTAGCAAAATCAACTTATTCTGATTTATTGAAAATTGAAAAGGAATACGACCAAAAATTGAAAGAATTCAATCTCTTTATTGAAAATAGAAAGGGTGAGCCGGAGAAATCGGCGAAAATATTGCATGAATTCTTTGTTGATTTTACAAACATTATCCTTATCGGATATGATATTCCAGAATTGTTTGGCGACAAAATTTCAAAAGACTTGTATGATCTTTGCATGAAGATAAGAATAAAATACGAGGATGTTCATAAAAGATGTTTTAGCGAGGAAGATAAAATAACCGAAGAATTAGAAAAAAAATACAATCTTCGCTCCAAAACCATATCTTATCTGACTATTTCCGAATTTGAAAGTTTTATCAAAAATAAAAAGTTACCGGATGACTTTGATCTTGAACAAAGAGAAAAGTTCTTTATTCTAAAATATACTGGAAATGGGGAAGAAAAATTTACGGACGAAGATCTATGGAAAGAATTTCAACCCGAAATGATTGGCGATGAGATAAAAGGGAATACGGCTTATTTAGGAAAAGCAACGGGAAATGTTAAAATAATAAAAATGTTTTGGTGACATCTATGACTGATCCCAGGTATGTGTTTGCAATGAAAAAGGCAGGGGCAATTGTTACTGATGAAGGAGGGATTACCTGCCATGCCGCGATTGTGGCCAGAGAGTTGAAGAAACCCTGCATTATCGGGACAAAGATTGCTACAAAAGTGCTTAAGGGCGGAGACTTGGTAGAGGTGGATGCTGATCGAGGGGTGGTGAGGATAATAAAATAATCTTAAAAATTATGAAGAACGTAAAATGGAAAAGATTAGTTAGCCGAGGAAGAAATCATGCGGTTTTGATGATAGATTCGATAAGAACAAAAATTAAAAAGGATTATTTTAAAAAGAAGTACGGAATTTCATATATTGTAAAAAATTATGCGCAATTTGACGGAAGCCGATGGATTTCTGAAGAAGATTATTCGGCTATATTCAAAATTCTTAAAAACGGAATAAAAAATAATCCAAAATTACTTTATAAGCTGGCTTCTAAAATGGAAAAAGAGGAAATAAAAAGCTTGCTTCTTACGGATAAGTATAAATCTCGAAATTGGAAGAAAGTTACAAATAAAGAAATCATAGTTATTCTGGAAAAATTCGTTGCCTCGCAAGGAAGAGTTTGGCCGGTATCTTCGTGGTTTTATGGCTGGTATTTTTTCTTTGACGAGGTTTTTCTGGAATTATTCAAAAAAAATCTTGAGGAAAAACTTGGAAATAATTTCAATAAGGTTTGGGAATACTTAATTCAACCCGAGAAACTCATATATATCAGTCGCGAAAAGATGGCCCTGCTGAAATTGGCCCAAAAATTCTTCGGAAAGAAAATTCCGCAAAGGTTTATAGAAGAACACGCCAAAAAATTTGATTTTGTAGGAAGATATTATTTTTGGGGAAAGGGACTGACTGCCGAGCAAGTTTCAAGAGATCTGGATAAGATTTTTTGTAGGGGAAAAGAATATATTGAGAAATCGATTAAAGAACTTAAGTTAAGGAAGTTAGATATAGATAAATTTGAAAAATTATCACCAAGCGACAAATGGATAATAAAGGGATATAAGAAAATGGGACATGTTTCAAATGCTGGCGATGAGGTGACCAATTATTACATTCAGCGAATGACGCCTTTTTTTAACGAAATCGCCAAAAGACTCGGGATTTCTTATGAAGAATTGGTTTCAATGCGGGTTGAAGAGATTAAAAAATCTCTCACGAACGGATTATGCGTTTCCCGTAAAATTCTTAATGAAAGATACGAAGACCACGCCTTAATATTAACATTAGATAACGTGAAAATCCTAAGCGGGAAAGAATTGAGGAAATTCAAAGGCCAAATTCTTAAAAAGGGGCTGGAAAAAGAGACAAAAGAATTAAGAGGAGGAGTGGCGTATAAAAATAATGAGGTGATTAGAGGAAAAATAAAAATCATTGAAAATGATAATGAAGTCAGTTTATTCAAAGACGGATATATTTTAGTAACCAAAATGACAAACCCGAATTATTTGCCGGCAATGAAAAGATCAAAAGCCATAATTACGGATGAGGGGGGAATGCTCTGCCATGCGGCCATAGTAAGCCGAGAACTTAAAATACCTTGCATAATCGGAACCAAAATCGCCACGAAAGTGCTAAAAGACGGCGATTTGGTGGAAGTGGATGCAAATAATGGTATAGTTAAATTAATAAATAATGGATAAAATAGAAATTTTCAAGAAAGCGCTGGAGAAAGATTGGTATATTCAAGGATTTAATGCCGTCCCTTTATTTCTGAATTTACCTGCCAGTAGCGGTTTTTATATGAAAGACGAGCTCGGATTTGGCTATTCTCAATTCTTTTTTAGCTATAAAGAGGGGTATGGAGAGATGGGTTATCTTAACGCTGATTTAGAAAGATTGTGGGGAATTATCAAATCAAAAATTAAAGAAAATCCGGAATATCTAAAAGAAATAAAGAAAAGATACGAGGAAATTTTTTCCAAAAGACATTCTCTTTTTAAAAAAATAGATGAGGGATTTTCAGATGTAACTGATGGAGATTTGCTAGAAATGCTAAAAGAATGCGCTCTCTGCGAAAGAGAGGCGGTTGGAATTGCCCATTTACTGGAGCCTATTGGTATGGAAATTGATAAGGAATTTAAAAATAAGCTTTCAGAATACATTAAAGATAAAAAAGAACTCAATCAAATTTATGGAATTTTAGGCGCTCCTAAAATGCTTTCTTTTATTGCTAAAGAGGAAAGAGAACTAAAACAAATAGGTAGCTTAGGCAAGACAGAGCAAAAAAACGCCCTGGAAAATCATTTAAAGAAATATTTTTGGATTCAAAATAGTTATGCAGTCCCCAAAGAATTGGGAACAGATTTTTTTAGGAAACGCATGAAAAAATTAGGAGCTGAAGATTCAGAAAATAAGGCAATACTAAGCGAAAAAGAAAAAATATTTTTAAAATACAAGTTCGATCCGGAAGTAATGGAAGTAGTGGAGATAATAGGATTCACCACTACTTGGCAGGACGAAAGAAAGGCAAATACGCTTCGGGCCGTTTCTTATCTTGGAAGAGTTGTTAAAGAAGTTTCAGAAAGAATCCGAGTAAAAACAGAAAATCTTTATTATCTCGGATTCACGGATGTATTTGGATTAAGATCAATAGATGAATTGAAAAAAATGCAAGATGAGCTGGAAAATCGTTCTAAGGGAGTGATGTTTATAATGTCTAAAAATAAAGAGGTAAAAATAACCAGAAAAGAATATCAAGAAATAGCTGCATATCGAAAAAGGGTTGAAGAAAATACTAAAGAAGTAAATGATATTCACGGCTCTACCGCCAGCGGAGGAACGGCAATCGGAAGAGTGGCGGTTTGCAAAGGATTGGATTCCCTTGATAAAGTAAAAAAGGGAGATGTCTTAGTTGCTTCAATGACTCGCCCAGAGTATATGGCCGCGATTAAGAAAGCGGCGGCAATTGTCACGGATGAGGGAGGCATAACCTGCCATGCCGCGATAGTTGCCCGCGAGCTTGGCATCCCGGCAATAATAGGCACAAAGATAGCAACAAAAATGCTAAAAGATGGCATGATAGTAGAAGTAAAAGCCAATCATGGTTTAGTAAGAATAATTAAATAAATTTTAAAAATATGTATAAGTTAATTTTTGACAGAGACAGAGTTTATTTGTTTCCTTGGTATTTTGCCGATGAGGCCTTAACGCATGATATTGCGGATATTTTCGGCAAAAAAGTAGGCCGAGTGATTTTGGAATTTAAAAACGGCCGTTTCTATTACTACAGCTCGGTGGATGAATATAATGCGATGGGGGAATTGCTTTTGGAGAAAGTCAAAAATGACCGGAAATTTTATAAAACAGTCCAGAAAAATATTTTAAAAACAGGGGAAGAATTGACGGAATTCGGTCGAAAAATGAATAAAACTAATCTTAAAAAAGCTTCAAATCAAGAATTAGTTGATATATACGAAACATACGCCAAGAAGCTGAAAGCAATGAGGAATTGGGGGTGGGTTCCCGCCTTACTGGATGGTGCAGCTACCTACTTTCTATCTGATTACGTGCAAGCTGAATTCAAAAAACAAATGAAAGAAAGGGAGCTTGAAGAGAAAACTGCCGAATATTTTACAGTCTTGAGTTCTCCCGAAGATATGAGCGAAGTGCAAAAAGAGGAAATGGCCCGATTGAAGTTGATTGGCGAAATAGAGAAAAAATACGGTAACGCAAGTAATGTTTTAAACTCAATTCAAGACTATCCGGATATCTTGGATAAAATAAGAAGACATGCCAAAGAATTTGAATGGCTGCCTTTTGCCTACATCGGCCCTACCTGGGACGAAAAAGGGGTTATAAATTCAATTAAGGATTCTTTGAACAAAAAAGAAACCGTAAAAGAGCAAATAGAAAAGATAAAAAAGCATTATAAAGAACTGCCTGCCCAAAAGAAAGAAATAATAAAAAAAGCTAAACTTTCAAAAGATTTGCAGTATCTGTTTGGAGTTTATTCTTTCTTCATGTTTTTGAAAGATATGCGGAAGGGAATTTACCAAAAATCCTACGTAGCCATGGAGCCGGTTATAAACGAAATTGCAATTAGAATCGGGCTTACAAATCAAGAAGCAAAATATTTAACCGGAGAAGAAATAAAATCCGCACTAACTAAAGAGGTTGATTTTAAAACTGTTGCTGAAGAAAGGAGCCGGTATTGCATAGCTTTGATTGAGGATGGAAGAACGCGGTTTTTAAATGACAGTGAAATTGATGAAATAAAAAAACAGCTGGTAAAAGATGAATTTAGTGCCGACGCAAAAGAAATAAAGGGAATGATTGCTTTTGCCGGAAAAGTTCAAGGCATTGCAAGAATTATAGAAGTTGTTAAAGATATTCCGAAATTACAAGAAGGTGAAGTTTTGGTATCTCCCGCCACTAATCCTGACTTGGTTCCGGCAATGAAGAAGGCTTCTGCTTTTGTGACTGATACGGGTGGTGTTACCTGCCATGCCGCGATTGTTTCGCGCGAGCTAAAGAAACCTTGTGTTATTGGAACTAAGTTTGCCACCAAAGCCATAAAAGACGGGGATTTGGTGGAGGTAGATGCGGAGCGAGGAATAGTAACAATACTTAAAAGACATGAATAATTCAATACCAGAAAAATATCAAAAGATCTGGAAAAAATGTGAACCTATTTTAAGAGCCGGGCGAGGAGGCGATTATGAGCATGCGCTCGAAACTGTTCAAATGATTTTAGATTATAAGGGACAGCTTAAACTTGATTTGGATATTTTGATCCCTACGGCGATGATGCATGACATCGGGCATATTGCCATTTTGGATGAGCATTTGAAATATGTTACCGGCGCCAAAAAACTGATTAACAGCAAACTGGTGCATATGCTGACCGGTGCCAAGATTGCCAAAGATATACTTGAATCGGCAGGCTACGATAAAGACAAAAGCGTTGAGATTATTGATATAATAAGCATGCACGATGCCGATTCTTTAAAGGGAATCAATATCAATGAATTTTATAATACGGATAATAAAAAGATTTTCCATGATTTTGATAGGCTGGATAGGTTTTCGGAAGAGAGAATCCGCCTTGCTTCGCCAAGATATGAAAACAAAGAGGATTTGTTTAAGGAAGTAGAGAACTCGCTTAATCTATTCTTCTTAGACGAGTTTAAGCAAGTTGCCCATGCCCGCTTGGAAACTCTCCGCAAACTATTGACTAAATAAGTAATAAATGCTATAATGTAAGCAGTACAATAACAAGCAGTTGTATCCCATAGGGATAAACCCACATATTTCACATTTGCAAGGAGTAGAAAGATGAGTAGCGAGAAGACAGTGCGAGTGATTATGGTTCGGCATGGTTCGGCGGAGGATCTGGGCAGAGGCGCGACCAACTGGTCACCCGAGGCACGGTTGACCGACAAAGGCAAGGAGCAGATGAAGGCGACGGCGCGGAGGTGGCACGACCTGTTCGTGCAGGCCGTCTTCTTTGTAGCAAGCCCTCTCATTCGGGCACAGGAATCCTTGTTCGCGATGATACACGAGATCGGCTACCCGAACGTGCTGGACTTGGTGGAGAAGGTCCATGCCAGAGGCGGCCTTCGCTACAAAAACCCGAAGGTCTGGCTCCAGGACGGCGGTCCCCGGCTGACGTTCGCCGAGATATATCGGCGCGATCCGCAGGGCATTGAGGCCGAAGGCCACCATGTGCTCGACGCGATTCTCAAAATCGCCGAGAAGATGGAGGACGGCCAGACCGCTCTCTGTGTGGGCCACGGCGGACCGCTTGATGCGGCCTATGTCCTCGCCTACGCCGGCGACGACATGGTGGTGGATGAGAGCGAGTTCTTCCTATCCCACAAGCAGTTCGGGAACGGCGAAGGCGCTATCTTCATTGTCCGCAACGGGCACCTGGTGGGAACCGAGAAGCTCCTGAACGAGTAGCTCGAGCCGTCGGGCGACAACTGCGCGGCAGATAGAGTAAAATCTATCTGCCTCTTTTTTTATTTCTCTTTTGGAACTATAATAAATTAAATTAATAAAATCCAAATTTTTATGGCAGAAAATATTATTAAGGGTATTGCAATAAACAAAGGGACAGTTGAGGGAGAAGTGGTTTTGGTTGATTTTGAGACAATGAATATTTTGGATGCCGAACAGTTGAAAGATAAAATAGTGGTGACCAAAAGCGTCTCTTCAAACATCACTCCAATCGTAAAAAAGGTGAAAGGAATCGTAACTGATGAAGGGGGAATACTTTCACATGCGGCTAAAATAGCCCGAGAATTCAATATTATAGCCATTGTCGGCACAAAAAATGCCACTCAAATACTAAAAACTGGTGATTATGTGGAACTGAACGGTGAAACCGGAGAAATCCACATCCTCGAATCTCGTGCCACAAGTGTTGACAAATAAGCAATAAGTGTGCTATAATTAGAATAGTACCATTCATAGCGTTTAACATTCACACCACGAAACCCATACGTCTGTTAAGGAATGAAAAGATGAACCGCTTCGCGAAAATTGTAGTAGCATTTGACCTGTGTATTCTTAACGCCGTAGTCTATGGAATTGTTTTGGCAGTACTATGGGGGTGGTTCATTTCTCCAACTTTCAAGTTGCCGCCCCTGCCGTTTCTTCCGGCCGCTGGAACGGTGGTGATTGCTCGCCTGCTGGTTTCGCGAGGATCAGCGCCAACCCCGGAGGAAACCAATTTTTTGGAAGAGGCCTTTGATTTCAATCCCCAAAAGCTAGGGAGATTTCTAGGATCTTTCCTGTTCCGGCCGCTGCTATCTTTCTTCGTTGGAGCGGTAATTCGGGGAATGCAATTTCTGTTTTAAATAGTCTGCCGAATTCGCGGCAACTGTTTGTGGGGGCAAGTGGTCAGATACTTGCCTCTTTTTTATTATTGAATAAACTCCAAAAGTTATATATAATCAAATAAGATTTAAATATGTCAAAAATTGTTATAGATCCCAAAAAAGAGCTTTTTAAATGGGGGCCGATTGATTTTAAGTTCTTCTACGGTTCGGGAATATTGTTTATTATTTCAAAAAAGATAGGCGAAAGCTACCCATGGCCATGGCCACCGGCGCTTTGTATATGCAAGAACGGAAGATTGCTCTGGATAAATGAGAAAAAAGCCCTGTGTCAAATAGGATTGAGGTATTTTAAAAGATACTTTTTAGATTTAAATGAGCATAAGAGGCACTGGGCAAAATATCAAGACTGGGTTTTGGGACACGATAGCTTTGCTAAAAAGACGGATACAATTAATTTTAAAAAGCTTTCAAATAATGAATTGCAGGATGTTTATGCTGAATTTGTAGATCTAAACAAAAGTTTTTGGCTTATAGTCCACGTGCCAGAGATTGCCAATTGGGGCGGAGAATGGTTGCTCAAGAAAGAATTAGAAAAGATATCCCGGGATAATGCCGATAAATATTTGGAGATTCTGTCAGCTTCGGTTAAATTCTCTTTTTTTCAACAAGAGGAGTTGGACCTTTTAAGATCTAATAACTTAGAAAAGCATGCCAAGGATTACTGCTGGCTTTTAAACAGCTATGGCGGAAACAGGGTTTTGAGAACAGCTTATTTTAAAAAAAGACTAAAAGAAATTGTCAGAAACCAGAGGATAAAAAAAATAGAGGGGATAATAAAAAAGCACAAAGCCAGGAAAAGATCTTTAGTCAAGAAACTCAACTTAAACCCTAAAACAATTTTAATATCGGATCAATTGAGCCAGGCGATTTGGTGGCAAGACCATCGCAAGAGCTATATCTGGCGGATGAATTATTATTGGGATAAGTTATTGAATGAAATAAGTAAAAGGAAGGGCTGGAAGATAGAGGATTTGCAGTATTGCTGGTGGGATGATATTGAAAATATTTTGAAAGGCAAAGAAATAAGCAAAGAGGAAGTAAGAAAAAGAAAACAATATTATGCCTTCTATAGCTCGGGAGATAATCCTAAATTTATAACTGATTTTGAGAAAGTTAAAAGATTGTTTTCAATCTACGAAGATTATAAAGAAGAAGGAGTAAAAGAAATAAAGGGATTGACGGTAAGCAGGGGAAAAAGCGGAATTCTAAAGGGAGAGGTAAAAATTATTTCAAACCCCTTTAAAGAGGGGAAAAAGATGAAAGCGGGCGATATTCTGGTGGCTGGCATGACTTCTCCCGAGTACATTGTAGTTATGAAGAAAGCCAAAGCCATAATAACAGATCACGGAGGGATGACCTCTCATGCAGCTATTGTTTCGCGAGAGCTCGGCATTCCCTGCATCGTCGGCACCAAAATAGCGACCAAAGTGCTCAAAGATGGGGACTTGGTGGAAGTGGATGCTGATAAAGGGATAATTAAGATAATTCAAAAAAATGGCTAATAAATGGCTTATTTTTACCAGGGGGACAGTTCCGTTATATAGGCTCGATATGTTTGATCAGCTTTTAAAGTTTTCCAAAAAATTCTATGGTAATGATTTTAGCCGTTTATTGTATATAAACGAAGGAAATAAGTTATGGTGGGGATTGGACGAAAATGAGGTTAATATTTTAGGGAAAAAACTGATTAAAACTCTTTCAGATAAAAATAAATCCAAAAAGCATATTTCTAATTATCGCGAATACTTAAAAGAGGCCATTAAATTTTCTGAAAAAGCGATAAAAGCTGATTTGACTAAGCTTTCAAAGATTCGGCTAATAAAACTAAGCAAAAAACTGGATGAAGAAACAGCTAAAGCTGGGACATTGGCGAATATAGATTTGGATATTTTTGACATAGTATTTGAAGACTTTTTTGAGGATAAAATCAAAGAATTGATTGGAATAAAATGTAACCAAAACGAACCGGAGAAAATTATCAGAAAGCTTTCGATTCCAGTTGTATTCTCTTTTATCGCAAAAGAGCAGATTGAATTAATGAATTTATCTTTGAACAAAAAGCTTTCTGAAAAAGATATCAAGGAAATCAGCGAAAAATACTGGTGGACAAATTTAGGCTGGGAAAATATTAAGACGCGTACTCTTGATGATTGGAAAGAGTTGATCAAAGAATATCAAAAAGACGATAAATTGCAGGAAAAAATTAAAGAGTTCAAAAAAAGGAATAAAAGGATTTTACTGGAGAGAAAGATGATTATAAAGAAATATAAAATCAAAAAAGAAATAAATTATTGGTTAAAAATATTGGATGAATATACTCTTTTTCATGATTGGAGAAAAGAATATCAGATAAAATGGCTTTCGGCAAGCAGAGAAATAATGCTTGAAACAGGCAGGAGATTAGGTCTTTCGGCTGATGATCTTGATTGGCTTAGACATAAAGAGCTTTGCGGTCTTTTAGAGGGCAAGCCATTTAATGAGGCAGAAATTAAAAGGAGAAAAGAAGCTGTTTGTCTGAAGATTTCTGAAGGGAAAATAAGCATATGGAGTGGCAATAATGCCCTTTTGCAACACAAAAAGGAGATAAAAGAAAAAGAAGAAATTTTAAATGAGTTCAAAGGGAAGTCTGCCAATGGTGGCATCGTCACGGCTAGGGTCAAAGTTTGCAATGGAGCTGCAGAGGCATTAAGAAAAATAGAAAAGGGCGATATTCTGGTTACTGGCATGACGGTTCCCGATCACGTTCCAGCGATGAAAAAAGCGACAGCTATCATTACCAATGAAGGAGGAATAACCTGCCACGCGGCTATTGTGAGCCGAGAATTGGGCATTCCTTGTATCGTCGGCACCAAAATAGCGACCAAAGTGCTCAAAGATGGGGACTTGGTGGAAGTGGATGCTGAGCGTGGAATAGTAAAAATACTTGAGAGAAAAAATAAGAAGTGAAAGATGGTAATTGAAGGGCAAACAGGGGAATTGTTAAGGTAATAAAAAGAGAAATAACAGATTTAGCGCAATCGGTGCGATTATGTTATTTTTAATAAAAAGATAGGAATTTTGAGGGGAGTGCTGTATAATAAATATATGAAAATTGATGTTAAAAATAAAAAAACGGCGGAAGAATTGCAAGACGATATTTTTAGGAAAATGCCGACTGGGAAGAAAATAAATTTGGCATGCAGGCTGGCTGGTTTTTGCTTAAAATTAAATTCATTGCGTAAAAAAGACAATGGAAATATCCGATCAGGAAAAACTGCTTTACGCGATAACTGACATTCTCTCGGATTTAGATATAGAGTATTTTATAACCGGCGGAATGGCGGTTTCTGTTTGGGGGCGCCCGAGATCAACTTTTGATATAGATATAATCGTAAAATTGGTTGAGCCAAAAGCGGCGCTCTTAGCCAAGGCTTTTAAGAAAATATCTGAGAAGGGATATGCGGATGAAGAAATGGCAAAAGACGCGATTCGAAACAAAGGGGAGTTTAACTTTATTGATGCGAATACGGGAATAAAAGTTGATTTTTGGGTGACAAAAGGAGATGCCCGTTCTTTAAGAGAATTTAAAAACAAAAGACTGGAAGAAATAAGTAGCCGGAATATTTACTTTATTTCCCCTGAAGATTTAATTTTAAATAAGCTCAAATGGCATAAAATCGGGGGTGGAGAAAAACATGTTGAGGATACAAAATCAATTTTTAGTATTTCGGGCAAAGGGCTTGATATGGTTTATCTTAAGAAGTGGGCATTGCAATTAGGGCTTTGGGAGGACTTGGTAAAGATTATTGGAGAAAGGTGAATAAAAATATTGATAAAAAATTAAATGATCGAATTATGGACATTGTCGGAGTAAAAAATGCCATAAAAATACTAAAAGACGAGGATCTGGCGGAAGTGGATGCGGAGCAAGGCATAGTGAGAATCTTGAAAAAGAAAGAATGACCTTGTTCTGCTACGGGGCAAATAAGGGAGTTTTAAAGATAATAAAATAATCATGGAAATCAACAGGTTAATCGATGAAATAGGAAAAACAAAGTATTGGAAGTGCGAGGCGCCGGCGGTTTTTCAGATTGTTCAGCCACCGATGTTAGGTTTTGGAAGAATGCCTGAATATTTTCCCGGACTGGAATATGTTCCCGTCATATTCGTGATAAAAAACGGCTATTGCCACCAATTTACCGACGAGGAAAATAATTTACTTTGGACAAAATATATAATAGGTAACTGCAAAAAAGATAAAAGATACTTAAGAAAACTGTTTGGAAAATGGGAAAAGCTCAGGAAACGAGCTGATGGGCTAATGAATAAAATCGGGAAATCCGATTTGAACGAGCTGGATAGTAAAAATTTATACGGCCTTTTTGAAGGCTATTTTGAAGTTATTGCCGATGCCTGGGCCATACCTTTGATCTTGGAGGGGAGCGGAATTTATTTCGAAAAAGTACTTGCCCCAAAAACAGGATTAAAAATGGAGGATTTGACCTTTTTGGTCCAATCGGAAAAGCCTTCTTTTGCGTTAGAGGAGCATAAAAGCTTGCTTGAGCTGGCATTGGTTGCCAAGGGGCCGAACGACTGCGCAGTAAAAAAACACCGCGACAATTTTTTCTGGACAAGAAATAACTACAAAGACGTAGTTGATTTGAGCGTAGATGACTTTTGGGCTGAAATTGAACAAATCAGAGAAAATAAAACCCCAGAAGAAATAAGAGAAGAGTTACGGAAAAAGAACGATATTAATAAGGAAAAGCAGATTCTGCTTAAAAAGCTATCCTTAAAGGAGGAGCTTGAGGAGGAACTGGCTTTGTTTTCATTTTTCAGTTACTGGATGGATGAAAGAAAGAAGCTGAATATACGCGAAAGCCATTATTTAGCTATTTTACTAAATGAAATTTCAAAGCGGATGGAAATTCCGTTCGAAGATTTGATGCAAGCATACAACTTTGAGATAAGGTCATTTTTAACCGAAAATAAACCCGTGGACACAGGGGTTTTAGAAAGAAGAGGCACGGGAATTACGGTTTTTTGCAAAAACCCACTTGAAATTGTAGAAGAGAAAAATTCTAAATTACTCGAACGGGAACTTTTTGGGATGCTTAAGTCCGGGGGAGGATCGCAGTTGCGCGGAATGGTAGTTTACAGAGGAAGAGTGGAGAAAGTTTGCGGAAAAGTAAACTTAATTTTGGATATAAGAAAAGATAAATTTGAGGATGGATCAATTCTGGTTACTTCGATGACTCGGCCGGAGTTTGTGCCCTTGGTGAAGCGCGCTAAGGCGGTGATAACTGATGAGGGTGGAGTTACTTGTCACGCGGCGATTATTTCCAGAGAACTAAATATTCCCTGCATTGTTGGAACCAAAAATGCCACCAAGGTGCTCAAAGATGGAGATTTGGTGGAAGTGGATGCGAATAAGGGAGTTGTGAAAATATTGAAAAAAGCTTAATGTTAAAATATGGAAATCAAAATTGTTAAAGATAAAATTTCATTAGATGAGGTTAAAAGATTGGCCGAAGAGCAATATGGAGACATGGTCAAGGCGGTTATTGATGCTGAAAAAGGGTTTATGGCTGTTGGAGGCGAATTCCATTCCGACGCAGAAAAGGTTTTGCTTGAACGGGAAGATTCTAAGCATGAAGACTGCTGGGGAATAAATATTTATCCCGAAAATCTGGGGAACGAGAGGGTTGTCTTTGATTCTTTGATAAATATAAAACCATTGTCTAATAACAGGAGTTTGTTTGTTGAAAACGAGGGAATAAGATTAAAAATAAAAGAAGTCGTAAATAAATTAATACAATGGTAGACGTTGAGAAATGGGAAAAGATGCCTCTTTCTGTGCAGATGGGAAATATCGGAAGCGAGATAAATCGTGTCATCCATTGGGAGAAGCTGGGAAAAAAAGAGGAGAAAGAAAATGCCCTATGGCGGGCTTTGGAGTTGTTGGATTTAACCATAAATCAAACTAAGAGCTGGGAGCTTTTGCGGCTGAGGGAAATGATCTGTGATAAATTTTTGGGCGAAAACAGCTATAATATCTCTTCGGATTTCTTTAAAAACTATTTCCTTCAATTTTACTTAATTGGCAAAGGATTAAATCCTTCCGGTAAATGATTTTGCTTGACACAGATAATTTTCTGCTGAAAATTTCTTCTCGCTCCCACCAGCCGTGTTGCGCGGGGTCTTGCAAAATCATTTACCTCGCGAATTTAAAACTTTGAGGACTATTTTAAAATGAAAAAAGATAAATACTATTTATTCAGAGAAAGGCCAACTTTATTCGCGCCTTGTTATTGGAATTCTATTTATCAGACATCTGCAAAAACAAAAAGATTGCACGGAACAGTCTTAGACGCACAATATCAGCATTATAATTCGGGTAAAATGCTTCAATTCTGCAAATTGGCTGATTGGGATAAGAAAGAAAAATACATATTTAAAAAACTTATAGCAAGAGGTTATTTCGATAAAATTGATAAAATAGTCCAAAGACAAAAGAAGAAAATAGATTTATTTATTGAAAATTTTGATAAAGAAGAACTTTCCAGAGTCGGTTTTAAAGATTTGTTTAAGCTTTTAAAGAAAATAAAGGCGCTATGTTTGGATTACGATAGTGCTAATGTTATGGCTTGGCTATTGGGTTCTGACAAGCTACAAGAGTATTTATTTAAAAAGCTTAATCTTTCAGAAGAAGATTTTAATCTGATAATTACGCCGGAAGAAAAAACAGCTGTAAGCCAGCTTGAAAACAAGCTTGTTATTTATTCCAAAGAAATAAAAGAGGGAAGGAGGGATATAAATGAAGCAGCCAAAGAGTTATCTGAAGATTATGGGTGGATACCTTTTGGTTATGATGGCCCCGTGTATTGGGACAAAGACTATTTTATTAAGAAATTAAATGAGTCATTTCCTACTCAAGCATATAAGGAAAAGCCAGCCGAAAGAAAGGAGATTTTATCTAAGTTAAATGTTAATGATTTAGAGCTTATTAAGAGAGCGAATATTCTGGCTCTTTGGACGGACGAGAGGAAAAAATATACCTTTCGACTCTACCGCCGTTACTCTCAAATTTTGTGGGAATTAGAGAAAAGATACAGTATCCCTTATATTAATTTAAAATATTTATTTACTGAAGAATTAGCTGGTTTAGAAAAGAACAAAGAAAAGCTTAAAAAGATCAGTAATGACAGGATAAATAACGATTTCATGATAGAGGCGAAAAAAGGAATTGTAAAAGTTGTTTCCACAATAAAAAAAGAAAGAGTTCTAAAAGAGTTGACCAAACAGTTTAAGGGAACTGATATTAAAGGAATAGTGGCCTGCAAAGGTTTTAAATCTGTTTATAAAGGAATAGCTAAGGTTGTTTTATCTCCCAAAGAAGGAGATAAAGTAAAAGAAGGGGATTTCATTATAGCAACTATGACTTCTCCTGATTATATTTTAGCGATGAAGAAAGCAGCGGGTTTCATAACCGACGAAGGGGGAATGACTTGCCATGCGGCCATTATTGCGAGGGAGATGAGCAAGCCCTGCATCATAGGCACAAAAATAGCCACTAAGATATTAAGAGATGGGAATATCATTGAAGTAAATACCGAAAAAGGGATTGTTAAAAAAATTTAAAGATAAGGTAACATATTTCTTCCATGTGAAAAAATATATTACCAAATGACAAATAGAAGCAATGTAATGAAAAAGGCTGGTAGGTGGTATTCCTACTCAGCCATTTTGATTGGAAGATTCGTGAAGTTGTCACGAGATCTTCCGGATTGTTTTGGCCTCGAGATCGATTTCATAGAGCGAGGCCTTTTCGATCTTGGGCGGGTTTGCGCACCCTTTTGAAAGGGCGAGCATAAGTTCTGCTCCGGCACAGAAAAGCGTGCGATCCGAATGACTCGCGATGAAGGCCCAAGCATCGAAACATGGCACATCGAGACCCATATACTCATGAGTCTCGACGAGTCTCCCCGTTGAGCCGAGCACAACAATCATGCCGGTTCTATCGAGACTATCACTACTTCCGCAGAAAGGCGATGACCAGATTGGCACATTTAGGTATTTTGCGCCTGTAAACTGATATACCTCTTCAAAGCGGAAGCCCGTTCCCACAACAACGCAAGCAATGTCGTCTGGAAGGACGATCCTCATGAGCTGATCGAGCCCTTCGGCGGTATGATGCGGGTCTTTTCCGTAAGCTCGGTCCCCGTGCGTTACCAGATACATCTTCATTTGTGTCTCCTATGGCTTAGGGTTGAAAGAACATTCTCATAACGATATCTAATTATAGCATGAAATATCGTATCTTGTCAAGAAGGGAATGACAGAAAGAGGAGTTTTGTGATATAGTAATTTAATATGACAAAAGAGGAGGTTTTGAAATATCTGCAAGAAAACGAGGTGGATGTCCAGCATGCAAAAGCGGCTTTAGTTTTTGCGAAACTGATATATAGCTCATATGTTAACTCCGATAAGGCGCATGGGGTGAACTACAGCCCTATGTTTTCGTACTTCTTCAAAAACAAGGGTTCTAATTTCTATCAGCTTATACCCCAAAAACACATAAGGGCGGTGTCCGAGAAGGTTTATTTGGATTATTGCAATGATCCAAAAACACTAAAGGACAAGATAAAAAAGCATAAGGAATTAGATAAAGAGCTGTTTAGAATTTGGAAAGATTATATCAAGAACAAGAGTCTGCTTAAAACGTATAAGAGCATAACAAGCATTATTGGGGAATGGTGGCTTTTTGGAGTTATCGGCGAAGATAAGGGAGAAGTTATAGTCCAAGAAGTAATTCCAAGATTTGCCAAAAGACATAATTTAAACACACAGGAGGCAAAAGAAATAATGATGATTTTGGCACATCCTGAAAATCAGACAGTGCTTAACCTAGAAAGGAGAGATTTTTTGAATATTTGCTTAGCAGCGAGAAGGAATAAGATTCCACAGAAGTTAATAGCAGGATATATAAAGAAATACTTTTATTTCCGGACAGATTTTTACGAAGCAAAAGAAATAACGCCCGAATATTTGATGGAAAAAGCTAAGGAAGAGAACGGCGATATTTTAAAGGAAATAAGAGTGGCGGATAATAATTTTAAGAAGATCCGCGAAGAAAAGGGGAAGATACTCAAGAAGTTTAAGCTAACCAAAGAAGACAAAAAAGATATCTATTTTTCCCAAACTATATCCGAATGGTTTGACAGAAGGAAAATCGGCACCATGATACAATGTTATTATCTGTATTCTCTGTTAGCCGATATTGCCAAGAGATATAACGTGGAATACCATGATTTGGCTTTTTCTGGCCACGAAGAACTTAAGCGATTTTTAGAGGGGGGAGATTTGAATAAAGAGGAAATTGAAAAAAGAAATAAAGGGGTATTTTATGCGTTTGAAAAAGGTAAAGAGGCAAGCATATTCTACGAAGGAGCAAGCGAATTGATTGATTTGGCTATTCAACCTAAAGAAAAAGAGTTAAAAGGGCAGGTAGCCAGCACCGGAAGATTGCGGGAAATTACAGGAAACGTAAGGGTTGTAAATAATCCGGGGCAAGATGAGTTTAATCAAGGCGATATTTTGGTAACAAGCATGACCAGAATTGAATTTGTGCCCCTAATGAGGAAAGCTAAGGCAATTATTACTAATGAAGGGGGAATTGCCTGCCACGCGGCCATTGTGAGCCGAGAATTGGGTATTCCTTGTATAATAGGCACTAAAACTGCTACAAAACAGCTAAAAACAGGGGATAATATAAAAATGGATCTAGAGAAAGGAATAATAAATAAGATATAAATAAAAATATGTATACAAAAACATTTAGAGAATTGTCGTATAGAAATATCAATATAGCCGGGGGCAAGGGAGCTTCTTTGGGTGAAATGACCAAAGCCAAGATCCCTGTTCCTCCCGGTTTTGTTGTCCTGGTGGATGCTTTTGATAAGTTTTTAGAAGAAACTGATCTTATTGCAGAAATTGCCAGCCAGATCAAGCAAATAAACTACCAGGATATAAATTCAGTAGATAGGGCATCAAATGTCATAAGAGACTTAATGAGAGACACTACGATGCCCGAAGATCTTGAAAAATGTTTTTTATCAGAATTTAAAAAATTAGATGCCAAATTTGTGGCAGTAAGATCTTCGGCTACAGCCGAAGATTCTTCAGTTGCTTCCTGGGCGGGCGAGCTTGAAACATATTTGAATACCGATAAAAATAACTTGTCGGAGAATATAAAGAACTGCTGGTCGTCTTTATTTACTCCCCGCGCCCTTTTTTATGCTTTTGAAAAAGGAGTTATAACCCAAAAAGGACAGGAAAAGATAAGAGCTAAGAATTGTAAAAACCTTGCCTCTTGCTATCCCGTCGGAGTGGCGGTTGTGATCCAAAAGATGGTCCAATCGGAGATTTCGGGAACTACTTTTACTGTCCACCCCGTAACCCAAGACCGCAATCAAATGGTGATTGAGGCAGGGTATGGCCTGGGAGAGGCGATTGTGGGAGGAAAAATTACTCCCGATACATATATAATATCCAAAAAAGACTGGCGTATTATAGATTCAAATATCAGCCAGCAAGAAATGATGATTATCAGAAAGGGGAATTCGGTCGAGGAGGTTTCGGTATTGGCGGCAAAACAGGAAAAGCAGAAAATACCCAATGAAAAAATAGTAGAATTGGCCAAGCTTTGCCAGAATATAGAAGAGCATTATGGAAAACCGCAGGATATAGAATGGGCGATGGAAAACAACGAGTTGTATATAACCCAAAGCAGGCCCATCACCACTCTTTAGGTTGTTGAAAAAAGGGTATTGACATGGTTTTTGGTTGGTGTATATTTTTAGGAAAGGTTGCAAATAAACATAAATAATGAAGTCAAAGATGAATACTGAATATCTCTTTAACGACTTCGATGACGCAGAAGAATTCGAAGGTCTGGAGGATATAGAGTTTGATGAGGATGCAGAGGGGGAGGACAAAGAAGATTCAGACGAGGAGGAGTCGGCAAAAGAAGAAGAGTGGTAAGAAACAAATAAAAAAATCCGCTAGTAGCGGACTTTTTTATTCCTCCAAGCTGTGGAACTTCTTATGTATATCCCGCAACTTTTTTGATGTTACGTGGGCATAGATCTGGGTAGTCCCTATATTCTTATGCCCTAAGAATTCTTGGATTTCCCTCAAGTCCACTCCTTTTTCAAGCAAGTCTGTGGCAAAACTGTGCCTAAGGGTGTGGGGAGTGGTAAAATTAGGCGCCCCTGCCGCTGTTGCATACTTTTTTACAATATTCTCAATAGAACGCGAGGAAAGGCGAGCAGAAGCTCTTTTGGGGCCGTTGTAGGATATAAACAAGGCCTTTTCTTTATCTTTGCGGGTATCCAGGTACTGTTTAAGCCACTTTAGGGCCCTGGAAGAGAAGTAAACGGGCCTGGGCCGGTTTCCCTTGCCAATCATTACGATTTCCAATCCCACTGAACCCGGCTTTATTTTTATTTGCTCTTTGTCCAGGCTTATGAGTTCGGCTATTCTTAGCCCTGTTGAAAAAAATACTTCCAATATAGCTTTATCTCTTAAGCCCAAAACATTTGACGTGTCAGGAGCCTCCAGAAGCTTTTTTATCTGGTCTAGGGCCAAAAACTTTATTATTCTTTGATCGGATTTGTTCTTAGGAAGCTTGATTTTTTCTGCTGGAAGAGACAGAACATCAATATCAGTAAAGAATTTTAGCAAATTCCGCAAAACTATTAAGTAATGGTTTTGAGTGGATCTGGCCAAAGGAGTTCTTTTATGCGGATTGATCCGGCGGGATAAATAGACGCGGTAATCCCACAAATGTTTTTGGGTTAATTCATGAGGCTTTAAGCTTTCTAGGTTATTTTCTTTCAGCCATCCTAAAAACTTATGAATAAGTCTGCTATAGGTTTCCTGGCTTGCGCCTGATAAGCCCTTTTCAATATCCAAATATTCAAAAAACCTTGGTATATAGCTTATTATTGGCTTGTCAGATTCTTTCATATATGACTGCGGTAAAGAATTATTCTACGAAGTCTTCTAAGCATATCATAATATGCTCCCCTAAGGCAGGTCAACCCCCTTTTCTGTGAATTACTTTATAAGCTCTTTAAATCTATTCCAAAGAGACGGAGCTTCTTTTTTAATCTCCTCTACCTCTTTCTTAAACTCTCTTTGCGCCTCGGGTTTCCTTTTCTCCACCTCTTTGCTTAGGAACAAATTTATCTTATGTAAAATGCCTTTTATTTGAGAATATAGGTATCTGTTAAATATATGATCCAACCATCCTAGTATCTTCTTAAATGCTCCAACAACAGCGTTAAAGGCCTCGTTAAATGCCCTAGGAATGCCCTCTAATACCCTTTCTAGGACGTTTTTGGCCTCATTAATGTCCTTGGGCGCTTCTGGAACTTCCTGCGCCGAAACAAAAGGGCAAAACACAAGAAACAATAGAACCAAAAATAAATATTTAGAATAAGCTTTTTGCATAATCCAAGCGTTTAATTGTTTTTTCTCTGCCTAATATTTCTGCTATATCAAAAGGCGGAGGAGAGAATTTCTTTCCGCTTAATGCCACTCTTACTGGCCACAACAGCTCCCCTCTTTTTTCTCCTGCCTCCTCAAGCAATCCTTTTTCTATATTTTCTTTATTCCAATCTTTAATTTTTGAAATCACTTTTATTGATTTGTCAATAGATTCAATAACCTCCTGGTCTGTCATATTTTTCCATTTAAGCATATCTTTTTCATAATCTAGGTTTTCTTTAAAAAAGAAGTCGGCTAGCTCCCCTATTTCAGATATTTTCTTCATTCTTTCTTGAAACAAAGAAACTATTTTTTCATTTATTTCTGGCGCGTATTTTCTGCAAAGATCCGTTAGTATTTCCAGGGAAAGCCGCCTGATATAAATCCCATTAATAGAATCCAGCTTTTGGATATTAAAAACAGCTCCTGATTTCTGGATTTTGTCCGTTGAGAATTCTTTTATTAACTCATCTAAGCTAAATATTTCTTTGTCTGTCCCCGGGTTCCATCCCAGTAGGGCAAGAAAATTAATAATAGCATGAGGAAGATATCCTTGGTCTAAATACTCTTTTATAGATGTTGCTCCGTGCCTTTTGCTCATCTTGCTTCTATCCGGCCCCAATATCAAGGGCAAATGAGCATACTTAACTTTATCCAATCCTAGGGCTTCTTGGATAAGAATCTGTTTAGGGGTATTTGGCAAAAGATCCTCCCCTCTTATAATATGCGTGATTCCCATATCCGCATCATCTATGACTACCGCGAAATTATATAAAGGAGTTTTAATGTTTTTTGCTATAACAATGTCCCCCATTAGAGAGGCGTCAAATTCAATCTGGCTCCTTATCAAGTCATTGAATCTGACTATTTTTGGTTCTACCTTAAACCTGATTACCGCTCTTTCTCCTTTTTTAATTCGTTCCTGGGATTCTTCTTTGGAGATGCAAGAGCATTTACCAGCATACTTAGGGGCCTCTCCCCTGCTCATTTGTTCTTGTCTCATCGCCTCCAGTTCTTCCGGCCCGCAAAAACAATAGTATGCCTTATCTTCATCTAAAAGCTTTTGAAGATATTTCGCATAGACATCCATTCTTTCTGATTGTCTGTAAAATTCATCCCAATCAAGCCCTAAGAGCTTCAAGTTGCCTATAATGTTTTCTTCATACTCTTTTTTTGATCTTTCAATGTCAGTGTCCTCTATTCTCAAAACAAATTTCCCATTATTCTTCTTGGCAAACAGATAATTAAAAAGTGCAGTTCTTGCAGAGCCGATATGCAGGTTTCCTGTAGGGCTTGGAGCAAACCTAGTCCTTATTTCCATTTAATAAATATACCATTTTTTATTATTTCTTAAAATACCACTCCAGAATGCCTTTTGCTGTTGGAATAGCTGCGGCTTGGACCCCTGGCACATTCTCTATCATTATAGTAAGAACTATTTCAG
>MHMM01000017.1:29495-38143 GCA_001821555.1 Candidatus Nealsonbacteria bacterium RIFOXYB1_FULL_40_15
AGGGTTCTCGTAGGGAGCAAAAACAGTTATCCAGTTATGATACACATTTTTATAAGGAGTTTCAGCGGTTCCTGTTTTAGCCGCAGAACTTACGGACAAGGAGTTAAGGGATACAGAAGACGCCTGAGGAGCTCCTATTCCAGTCACAGCCATTCTCATGCCCTCCCTTGCGATTTGAAGGTTTTCGGAATCTATAAATCCAGCCCTTATAATTTCGGGCTCTATTTCCCTTAAAATTTCTTTATTCTGATCTACGATTTGCTTTACAACTTGGGGTTTTAATAGAGTTCCTCCATTGGCCAGAGCTGAAAATGCCGAAACTACCTGAATCGGAGTAATTAGGAGATCCCCTTGTCCTATTGAGATATTATAAGTGTCTCCGTCTGTCCAGGGCTGTTTTTTGGCTTCTTTTTTCCATTCTGGAGAAGGTATGAATCCTGTCGCCTCCCCTGGAAGATCTATTTTTGTCTTATTGGACCATCCAAACAGCTCTAGATATTCTTTTATTCTAGTGGGGCCTAATCCCTGCTGGCTTCCATATCCTCCTCCTAGGGTAAAGAAATAGACGTTGCAGGACTCTGCTATCGCTTTTCTCATATCCGTTGCTCCGTGTATGGCATTGTCTTTGTAAGTATAAATAATTGAAGGATTGTACTGGTTTTTAACAGTTATGGCTCCCTGGCAGGATATATCTTTATTTGGATTTATGATTTTTTCCTGCAGAGCGGCCGAAGAAAGCAATGGTTTTATTGTAGATCCTGAAGGATACAGCCCGGCAATGGCTCTATTAAAAAGAGGCTCTAAAGGGTCAGAAAAAATCTTGGCTAGCTCTTCTTTATCGGCTCCCCTGCTAAAAAGGTTATTATCGTAGCTAGGAATGCTGACCAAAGCCAGAATGCCTCCTGTTTTGGGATCCATTGCTATAGCAACCCCTTTTTTGGCTTTTGTTTTTTCAAGAGTTTTGATAAGTTCCTCCTCTGCTTTCTTTTGGAGTTCTGAATCAAGCCAGAGAACAAGACTATTGCCGGATTCGGGAAGAGATAATACTTTTTCAGACAGCAGATTTCCATGAACATCTCTTTCGGCCTGTATTTTACCAGGCTTTTCTTTAAGATCCTGTTCAAACGCTTTTTCAATTCCCTCTTTTCCGACATAATCGCTTAAAGAATAATTGCTGTCAAGCTCGTTTCCGGATATTTTTCCCGTATATCCGATGAGATGGGAGAATGTCTGACCATCTTTATACTTTCTTGTGGATGTTTTCTTTATCTCAAGCCATGGATATTGGCTTATTCTGGCTTTTAAAAAAATAAGAGATTCGTGATCCAGATTTTTAATTATTTCTTGAGACTTTCCCGAATTATTGATTAACTCTTTGATTTCATCAACCGGGCGGTTTACGAGCCCGGATAGGATTTCAAAAGCACCTTCTTTGTCTTCCGGCAAATCATCTATATTAAGTGCCAGGTCAAAAGAAGGCTGGTTTGAGGCAAGTAGAGTTCCATTAGCATCGTATATTACGCCCCTTTCGGCTTTGACTAAATCTGTGACGAATTTATTCTTGTTCGCCAAAGCAAGGAACTCTTCGTGCCTAAAGATCTGATAATATGCCGCCTGGGATAAGATGTAAAGGCAGGAAAGTAGAAATATTCCAAAAACAGACAAGATAATCTTTCTGGAAAGAGGGACCTCAAGCTTGTTCTCCGAAACTCCTATCTCCTCTTCTTTTTTTCCGGCTAGTTCGTCCAAAAAAACCTCCTGCGGCTCAATATCTCTCTGCCTCTTTATTTTTAGTTTTCTAATCTTTTTCAGCAAGGGGTATTCTAACATATTTCTTTAGGCCTATCTTTATAGCCACCGAAGTCAAAAGCATAATAATAATATTTAATCCTATGAAGGTATTTGAAAAAACATCAAGAAAGAATCCTCCTAGGATTGCGATATAGATTCCTGTTTTTTTATCCCTGGATTCAAAGAGATTATAAAGCACCACAATCACCAATATTATATTCAAAACTCTTCCGTAAATACTGTAATGGACAAGAAAACTTGTCTGAAAAATAGATAAAAAAAAGAATCCTACTGCAAATAATGCCAGTTTTATCATAAAGGTTTCACCGCAAAAATATTCTTAATTTCGGTCAGGGAAAAATAGAGATCGGCTTCTGCTGATTGGAAGGAATCAGTGTCTGATCTTAATACATTCTTTATTCTTCCGACCATCAAGCTTTTAGGAAAAACTCCGCCTAGAGAGCTTGTTAAAATAATGTCTCCCTCTGCCACCGTCCTTTCTTGGGGAATATACCCTAAAGATAGGATCAGGTTTCCCTTGCCTTCGGCGAAAGCCGGAATCTCTTGGCCGTCATGGGCTATAAAAACATCAAAGGAAATGCTCTTGTCTGAAATTAGAAGAGCCCTTGAATAATCCTGATGGACCTCTGCTATTTTCCCTAATATTATTTCTCCTTCTGTGATTAAGGGCATTCCCTCGGCTAATCCATCTCTGCTTCCCTTATTTAAAACTACCGAATCTTTGTTCTTTGATATTATCTTAACCGGAAAGAGCTCGTATTTTTTATTCAGATCAATATCCAATGCTCTTTTTAAAATATCATTTTCTTCTTCAATGTTTTTTAGAGAAAGTATTCTCTTTTCAAGTTCTGCGTTTTTCTGAATAGCTGAATCAAGTTCATCTTTAATCGCGCTGATTTTTGAAAGCCCCTGGATAAAATCAGAAGACTTTTCCCCGGCTGTCCAAAAGCTCGCTTGAAACGGATTGGAAATGCAGTGGAAGGCAGATCTTACCTGATTTTGAAATACATTCGCCAGAATAATCAGCAGAAGAACAGCTAAAACAGGCGCTATCCATTTTCTTTTTCTTCTGCAGTAGTTCATAGAGCCATTTTATCAAAAAATAAAAGCAAATCAAATCAAAACCCCCTTTTTAAGGGGGATTGTAATTGCGTTCTTGGGTGGCGACTACCTACTTTCGCGGTAAAACCACTATCATCGGCCTTGGACTATTTCACTTCTGTGTTCGGAATGGGAACAGGTGGGGCAAGTCCAGAATAATCGCCACCGAAAAACGCAATTGGTTACAGTCATTAATTGTTAGCCAAAATTTTGTCTAAAGTCAAGAAAATAATTGATGATTTATTAGTACTGCTCAGCTTAACCCGTCACCGGGCTTACACTTGCAGCCTATCGCCTCGTCATCTCCGAGGAATCTATGAATCCTAATCTTGGGATGGGTTTCGCGCTTAGATGCTTTCAGCGCTTATCCCTGCCTGACTTAGCTACCCAGCAATGCTCTTGGCAGAACAGCTGGTACACCAGAGGTCAGTTCAACCAGGTCCTCTCGTACTATGGTCAAATTCCCTCAAGATTCTGCGCCTGTGGTAGATAGGGACCAACCTGTCTCACGCATATACTTCACTTATCACTAAGTGTATGGACTATACCACTACCCATAAAATGGGTAATCGACGTAATTATGGAATTTTTATCCATCTATAGTTTACTATAAGTCTCTACGGGGTCCGCCTTGAGCGGACTTCCCTCGGTATTACCCTTGTACTCAGGTTGTAAAAGTACAGTCGGGCTTCACCGATATGAGTCGATTTTTTCACTCCGATGTTGCCATCGAAGGCCGCCAAACTTGCTAACAGCAACAAGTTTTGGTTGACGGTTTGAACCCAGCTCACGTAACACTTTAATTGGCGAACAGCCAAACCCTTGGGAGCTGCTCCACCCCCAGGATGTGCTGAGCCGACCACTACATTCTATTATTGCTAATAGGTTAGACTATACATTTATCTATGTGCCTGTGCACAGATACTGGCGTGTTATAGCAGTTAAATATCTGCTATCTTCACTTCAGTCTCTTAAAAAAACTGAAGATCCAGTCGTTACGGGGTTATAAGCCTATTTTATAGGACATAGAAGGTATGATATAGGGTTTTATTACAGATATCAATTTTTTAGTGTCAAACAAATTACAATACATTCTGTAACCCTTATCTCTGTCTTTAAAGAAATTTATTTTTATATCATAAATTTCCTTAAAACAACCTTGCAAAAAGATTATTTCTTCAAGAGAGAAACAATAAGTGCTTATATCTATTCTTCCTCTTGAGTGCGACCCGTCGTCCATAATCCAAACAGATAGCGCTAATGGACTTAGATCTCTTTTTATGTTTTTGGGAATTATCTTTTTTCTATCCAAGGATTCCCTCCCTTTATAGAATTCTTTACAAATTTCAGTTAAAATTGGATGCCTGATCGTTCTAAACCACCAGGATTTCTGATATTTTTCATGACAATCGTTAAACCTATAACTTAATTTAGGTTCTGTATATACCCAATTTTTTAGAAAATTGTATTTCCAAAAAACATATTCTTTTTGCTTTAAGCCATGTTCAATTTTCAGATTTGCATTCTTGGCCGACTTCCCAATTCGCATTGTTCCGTCTCCAAGCAAAGATCCTATCACGATTTCTCGTTGTTCTTGTGTAAGAAACAAAGAATTTTTGATAGAAGTCCAAAAATTGACCTTATAACTTCCCACGGTATTAACCATACACTACATGCATTTTAACATTTTGCTGGGTTTGTGCATATGGCCTCCACCGTTATGAGCCAGTTTATTCTCGACATCGGCTAACTTATCGAGGTGCCGAACAGAGCCGTTGATATGGACTCGCGGGCTCTACTAGCCTGTTATCCCCAGGGTAACTTTTATCTGCTGATCTCCGAATTTTCTATGAAAATTCGTCGGTTCACTAAGTTCTGGTTTCCCAACTGCGCGAGATATCCCTCTTGCAGTAAAGCCAGCTTATGCCTTTACACGACCACTCCGATTTCCATCCGGAGCTAGCTGACCTTTAAACTTCTCCATTACTTTTTAGGAGAAAAGTGCCCCACTTAAACTGCCCACCTGACACTGTCTTGCCGATTTAACGACAGTTAGAATAATGACACTGGAAGAGTGGTGTTTCATTGGCGGCTCCATTCCGCCCGAAAGCAGAATTTCAAAGCCTCCCACCTACGCTACGCATCCAAAATCAGAACCCAATGCCAAGCTACAGTAAAGCTCCTGGGGTCTTTCCGTCTAGCCACAGGTAAAGCGCGTCTTCACGCTTATTGTATTTTCACCGAGCAACTCCTGGAGACAGTCCCCCAGTCGTTAAGCCTTTCATGCGGGCCAGAACTTCATGTTTTATCCATTATTTCTAATGGCATAGACTATATCTTCATCTTATACGATTCTAGAATATTCCTTCTCCGTCAACGTATCCGCTTATATACGATTCTAGATCCATTTAAGAGTCGGCATATTATGGCAGTTTCTACGCTGCCATCCTAGCTTATATTAGCTAAAGTCGTTACGGGGTCACTAAGACTTCCCACGGTATTACCCATTACTCTATTATAGCATAGAATAACCGGGCTTCACCGTTATTAGCCGAATGCATACTAGAAATCACTTTCTAGACAGGCAATTTCTTACCTGGCAAGAGATTACGCTACCTTTGGACGATTATAGTTATCGCCGACGTTCACTGGCGCTTCGCCCGCTCAGCTATTCCACCGAAGTGAAATAACCGGCAGGGTTAACGTTCCAGCACTGGTCAGGCCTCAGCCCCTATACATCCTCTTACGAGTTTAGCAGGGACCTGTGTTTTTGATAAACAGCCGCTAGGGGTTCTTTAGCTGCGTCCTCCTTTTGAAGGAGGAAAGGCATATTCCGAAGTTACGCCTGCTGATTTGCCGAGTTCCTTCAGGAGCTTTCACTCGTTCACCTTAGTGCTCTTACACCAACCCACCTGTGTCGGTTTAAGTACGGATTCCATTTACATAACCTTGCAGCTTTTCTGGGCAATCGCTTCGTTCAGAACCCCCCGCCGAAACGGGAGTGAGGAAATCCAATAATCCCTCTGAACTACGCAACTGCGTCACTGCTTAGAATAAATGGAAGGGCCGGAATATTAACCGGCTGTCCATCTCCGCCCACTTTTCAGCGAACGGATTAGGGCCGCCTAACCCTTGGATGATTGTCATTGCCAAGGAAACCTCGGGTTTTCGGTGGTCCGAGTTTTAATCGGACTTGTGGTTACTCATGCCAACATTCTCTCTTCTGTAGGCTCCACCCCGCTTCACAACGGGGCTTCAGCGCCAACAGAATGCTCTCCTACCTCCTGCACATGACGAATCATATGCAGAATCTTATCTTCGGTACTAAGTTTAGTCCCGTAAATCTTCGGCGCGAGACTCCTTAGCTAGTAAGCTATTACGCACTTTTTAAAGGATAGCTGCTTCTAAGCTAACCTCCTAGCTATCAGTGGAATTTCACATCCTTAAGCACACTTAACTTAGTTTAGGGACCTTAGATTAAGATCTGGGCTCTTTCCCTTTCGACCATGGAGCTTAGCCCCCACAGTCTAACTCTCTGCCAAAACTCTCCGGCATTCGGAGTTTGATTGGGAGATCCGGGCAAAGCCCAAGAAATCCCATTCAGTGCTCTACCTCCGGAGAGATAAAACAAAGGCTAGCCCTAAAGCTATTTCGGAGAGAACCAGCTATTACCAAGCTCGATTAGCTTTTCACTACTTACCACAGCTCATCCCAGAGTATTGCACAGCTCACGAGTTCGGACCTCCCTCCAATTTTCATCGGAGTTCATCCTGGCCATGGCAAGCTCGCTTGGCTTCGGGTCTGTACCACATAGCAAATTCGCGCTTTTAACACTTGGTTTCCCTGAGTCTCCGTCCCGTAAGGACTTAGACAAGCTATGTAATACAAGTCGTTGGCTCATTCTTCAATAGGCACGCCATCACCCCGCCGAAGCGGGGCTCTGACTCCTTGTGGGCAAAATGGTTTCAGATTCTGTTTCACCGGGGTCGCCCCCCTGCTTTTCACCTTTCCCTCACGGTACTAGTTCGCTATCGGTGATATTGAGTATTTAGCTTTGGCCGATTAGTACGGCCTGTTTCTCTCGGGGCTATCTTTTCCCGAGATACTCAAGAGAGACTGCAAGGGTCTAAGAAGTTTTAAAATACAGGGCTATTACCTTCTATGGCCGCCCTTTCCAGGGCTGTTCTTCTAACTCCTTATTCTCTTTTCAGGTTTCCCTGAAGCAATCTTCTTACAACCCTCCATATAAATATGGAGTTTGAGCTTCTCCCTCTTCGCTCGCCGCTACTAAGGGAATGAAAATTATTTTTCTTTTCCTCCGCTTACTGAGATGTTTCACTTCGGCGGGTTCGCTCTCCGATTTGCATCGGAGTAATGCGGGTTTGCCACATTGGGTTTCCCCATTCGGAAATCCTCGGATCAAAGGTTGCTAGACACCTCCCCGAGGCTTATCGCAGTCACGCCACGCCCTTCATCGCCTCAATATCCCAAGGCATCCTCCACCTGCCCTTAAAATTACTATTTATCTGTGACTAAAGACAAAATTGGCTAACAATTAATAATTGCAACCATATTCAATTGTCAAAGAACTAAAAAATCGCTTTCAGGAAAGCGATTTCTGAACTAACAAAATCCAGAAATCAATCTGCTTTCCTTTTCTTTTTATCTTCTTTGATTATCGCTCTCTGCATTGCGATTTTTATAAATGCATTTTAGCAAAAGCAAAGCCAATGTCAATAGCAACCAAAAACCCCGCCTGGGCGGGGTTCCTGGTTTTTCCTAAAAAGCTATTTCCTCATCTTATTTCTAGCTTCTTGCAATATATCTCTGGCTATATCTCTTCCTCCAAGACCGAAGGCAAGAGCAGCCATAACAACAATTCCTATAAACACAATCTGAACCATCTGAACAAGCCAATCCGCAGCCTCTATTTTCAACTGATCAAGTATTGCCAATATGGCAAATATCCATATGGACCATTTCACGATTATCCCGACAACATGGCCATATCCTACCTTAAAGCTCTCAACGCTTGCCCTTACAACCTTCTCAAGAATGTCTGCGATAATTACCGCAACCACGAAGATGAATGCAGCAACTATGACATTGGGCAGATAATTAAGGACAGCTGTGAAAAAGCTTCCTAGCTGGCTGAATCCCAATACCTGTATGGCGGCTATAAGGAAAACGATTATCAAGATCCATTTGAAAATAGCTCCGATAAAAGCTGAAGCATGAACGTCAATATCAGCTTTCTGCAACGCTGTTTTCCACGCGCCTTTTTCAAAGATCTTATCAAATTGGAGTTTTTTAAGAACTTCGGCGACTAATTTCCCGATTGCAACTGCTATTACCCAGCCAATTAGGAAAATAATTATTGCCCCTATAAGATCGGGGATGAAGCCGATAAAGTTCTGCCAAACTCCCTGAAGAGCTGCTACTGTTGTTTCAAACCAGTCTGTTATAATCATATTTTATTTGAGTTATCCCATTTCTATTCAAAATGGGCCCTTTTTACGACCTTTATTAGTAAATTATATGATTATATCACAAAAATAGATGACAGAAAGATTAACCCTGTGGAAAAGTACGCTTAGCTTACTTTCGATTAAGATTCCTCGAGCAATAAAAAGAAAAGGCACCAGTTATTTCACTGGTGCCTCCATGAACGAGGGAACGCCTTCTACGCGAAAATCCATCTTTGCTCAAGCCTCCGGCTCCATTCTTCCGTTTTC
>MHMM01000017.1:38163-38457 GCA_001821555.1 Candidatus Nealsonbacteria bacterium RIFOXYB1_FULL_40_15
AAGAAAGCACCCGGAGAGAATCGTCCATATAAATCCGAAGCCAATAACAGGGAAATAACTCCGCGAAAAATGTAACCAAACCGATCCAGAGGATGCATCCATGTTGATGACACTCTGAGTGCGAATGCCTCGAAGCTTTCTCCACTCTCTCAAGACATAGGTCTTGTCGCCAATCTTGCAGAGAAAATACCGGGTACCGTCCTTTTGCTGAATAACGCTATGATCGGCACTCTTGAAGTTCTCCCGATACTCCTCAGCAGATGAAACGTATACCGCTGTTCCACTGAGAGACAC
>MHMM01000017.1:38478-50791 GCA_001821555.1 Candidatus Nealsonbacteria bacterium RIFOXYB1_FULL_40_15
CCCCTCCACGATGTTAGCGATGGTGTATTTCGCCGGATACCACGGCTTCACAATGGCATCGGCTGGCGAAGACCAGGTCCAAATCCTGTCCCAGCCGAACGCCAAGGCGATGAGAAAGAGAATCCACCATGAATTTCCTACCGTCCACACAACAGCTTTTCTTGCCTTTTCCATCTCTGTTCTCCTGGAAATCTATTGCTTTGATTTATAGCGTACTAAAAATATCTTGCTATACCAAAACACAAAAGTCAATAGCTTATAAAGTAAAAGCGACTAGGTATCCCTAGTCGCTGAAGAGCTGTTGACTATCTGCTTACCGCAGATATTTTGTGTTCCATACTATGCTCGGGATCATCCCTCTCATCGATTTTGATAACATAGTACACGCGATGAGTGCCACGAAGACTAGCCCTGCATTGTGTTATCAGGGTCATTATCTCGTCCCATTCTCCCTCCACCGATGTTCCCATCGAACCTACTAAATGCTTCAAACCGCTTCCCTTAATTACCTTCACCACTTTGGCTACTTCAAGAGCCAAACCTTCGCCTGCGCCAACCGGAAAAATCGTTAAATCTGCAATGACCATCTTAAGACCTCCTGGAATCAACTCGGTTAATTTGTATAGCGTACTAAAAGTATTTTACTATATTAAAACACAAAAGTCAATAGTTTGTCTAATTTCTACGGGGAATGAGAAATAAAGATTGGTGGACCCACCGGGAATTGAACCCGGCCCTCATCCATGCCATGGATGCGTAATGCCGATTTACTATGGGCCCTCGCTATAAATTTAGCATAAACAAAGCAAAAAGAAAGGGCCGTTGTGTCCAACAAGCCCTTATAAAGTCTCTTGTTATTCCGGGTTTAGCAACAAATAGAGATAATCAATTGCCTGCCCGACGGTTTTGATTTCCGCCATCTTTTCATCGGAAATATCAATCCCAAATCTGTCCTCCAAATCCGTAATCGTTTCTATTACGCTCAGCGAATCAAGAAGATCCGACAGTAGCGTTTTCTCTGTTACTGCTTCATTTACACCCTGTTCGGTCTTCAAATACGTTCTTAAATGCTCTTCAATTTCCTGCCGTGTCATGTTCTGCTCCCTAAAATACAATGTGCAATAAGCAAATGTTTCAGCTACTGAACGCTTTTAGAACCTTTGATTGGAATAAATTCAAGCAGGAAATAAAAACGTTTGGCTTTATTAACTATGCTACCGCAAATATAGCCTAAGGTCAATTTCGCTGGACATGTATTGACATTTATGTCGTAATATGATAACATGGGGATAGATTGAAATTGGACAGCACCTTGAACGTTTTGTGGCTTAGCCACGAAGGAGTCAAACATGGAACGTGACCCAGACGAGATGACAGCAAAACTCGATACCTTCATAGACGAAGAGTCCTGTGCATGGTTCCAAGACCAGCTTCCCGTCGAAAGTAAATTCCATGTGACAGGTCCGGCGGAGGGTGCTTTCTCGTGGCAAGTAAGATATACTGTGTATGTGCACCCGGACGATCTGGAGGAGGCCCAAACGTTTTTGGAAGAGATGAGAGAGGAGGAAAGAAGGAGAATAGACGAGGAGGATGGCTGGGTGTAGTCCGATAAACGGAACCCTTCAGGACGATGAAAATCGTCCTTTTTTGTTGTTCTATTTCTTTACGATGCTCTGCTTTTAATTAGAATTAGAGGCGTTGAACACTTATTACGTTGTGCCTCGCGGAGGACTCGAAGAGTTGCCCGAAGGCCTGAGGGGCGTAGATTCTCGCCACCCTGAAAACTTAACATATCCAAAATATCAAAAGATATTTTCGGTATTATGTGCCCTCAGTAGGACTCGAACCTACAACCTTCTCCTTAAAAGGGAGCTGCTCTACCATTGAGCTATGAGGGCATAATCGCGAATTAAGCGTACTGTCCGTTACTAATTACCATTGTCCGCCAGAGGCGGATCAGCCTTTGGCTGAAGCTATGAGGGCGGATAACCGCTTCGCGGAATTTTTAATTTCTAATTTCTAGTTTTTAATCAATTGAAAATTAAATCATTGAAAATTCAATAAAAATTGAAAATTATAAATTGAAAATTATTTATAAACCAGCTTCTCTTAGCTTCTTTAATAGCTCTTTTTGAACTTTTGTCAATCTATTGGGGGTAGTAATCACCAGTCTAACATAAAGACTTCCTTTTCCAAAACCAGAAAAATGAGGAATCCCTTTGCCTGTTATCTTCAATACTTTGCCAGATTCGGTCCCGGCAGGAACCTTCAACAAAAGCTTAGTCTTCTCTAAAGATTCAATTTCAACTTCATCTCCCAAAACAGCTTGACTAAAAGAAATCAAGGCCTCTGTAAACAGATCATCTCCCCTCCTCTCAAATAAAGGATGGGGTTTTATAAATATCCGGATGAATAAGTCACCGGACCTTGCCCCTCTCCTTCCGGATTCTCCGGCTCCCATCACCTTAATCACCTGGTTTGAATCTACTCCCGCGGGTATGTTTATCTTGACCGTTTCTTCTCCCCTTACCCTTCCCTCTCCCTTGCAGACATTGCAGGGACTTTCAGGTTTTTGCCCTTCTCCTTGGCAGTTAGGACAGACAGTCCAGCTAGTAAAAGATCCTAAGAATGTTTTCTTTACCTCCTGAACTTCTCCAGTGCCTCCGCAGGTAGGACATTCATTCGATTTTGTCCCGGGCTCTGACCCTTTTCCTGCACATCTTGAACAAACAACAAACTTCTTAAGGACAATTTCTTTTTCTATATTGTTCAGCGTTTGGTCCAAAGAAATCTCAAAATCAATCTTTATATTATTCCCTCTCTTAAGATCTTTCTTTTTGGTCCCTCTTGATCCAAATCCAAAAGCTCCTGAAAAAATATCTTCAAGATCTTCAAAATCAAACGCCGAATCAGCTCCGGGAGTACGCCCCCATGACCAATTAAATCCTCCCCAGTCCTGGTTATCGGAGCCGGTTCCAAATCTGTCATACTGGCTCCTTTTATCTCTGTCGGAAAGAATCTGATAGGCCTCATTTATTTCTTTCATTTTCTCCTTGTCTCCCCCTTTGTCCGGATGATACTTATGAGCCAGCTTATAATACGCTTTTTTTATTTCTTCCGGAGAAGCTGTTTTTGAAACCCCTAAAATTGAATAGTAGTCTTTCATTATTTTTTCTCTTTGTATTCGCCTTCTTCAGGCCCCTCGTCTTTCTTGGGCTCCTGCTTATAAATCTCTGCTCCCGCTTTTTGGATTGACTGCGAGGCCTGCTCTGTTTTTGCTTTTATGTCCTCTATATTATCACTTTCTCTAGATTTTTTCAATTCATCCACCTTTTCTTTTACTTCTTTCTTTGTTTCTTCTGAAATTTTGGATCCCGAATCTTTTTCCGTTTTTTCCCAAGTATAGATAAGGTTATCTGCTATGTTTCTGACTTCTATAAGATCGCGCTTATTTTTATCTTCTTCAGCATGCGACTCTGCTTCTCTTTTCAGTCTTTCAATCTCTTCATCTGACATTCCTATAGATCCCTCTATTCTTATAGTCTGGGATTTGGAAGTGGCTTTGTCTTTTGCTGAAACATTCAAAATGCCATTAGCGTCTATGTCAAATATGACTTCAATTTGAGGCAGACCCCTCGGGGCTGCCGCTATGCCGTCCAAGATAAATCTTCCAAGTGTCTTATTATCCTGCGCCATAGGACGCTCTCCCTGCAAAATATGAATTTCTACCGAGGTTTGGCTGTCAGCCGCAGTTGAAAAAACCTGGGTTTTCGCCGTAGGAACAGTAGTGTTTTTCGGAATAAGCACAGTATTTACGCCCCCTAAAGTTTCTATGCCCAAAGAAAGAGGAGTCACATCCAGAAGAAGAACTTCTTTCATATCGCCTTTTAATATTCCCCCCTGTATGGCAGCTCCCAAAGCAACTACTTCATCAGGATTTATAGACTTGTTCGGTTCTTTTCCAAACAAACCCCTGATTTGTTCTTGTATTTTAGGCATTCTGGTCTGGCCTCCCACCAAAACCACTTCTTCTATATCCTTAATATCCATTTTCGCTTCTTTGAGTGTATTTTTAACAAGCTCTATTGATCTTGAGATATAGTCAGAAACCAGATCTTCAAGTTTTGCCCTGGTAAGTTTAAGGTAAAGATGTTTGGGGCCCGAAGAATCAGAAGTAATAAATGGCAGATTAAGCTCTGTTTCCATTGAACCTGACAGCTCTATCTTTGCCTTTTCTGAAGCTTCTTTTATTCTTTGGAGGGCCATTTGGTCTTTGGACAGGTCCACCCCCTGATCTTTTTTGAATTCTTCTATCGCCCACTCCATTATTCTCTGGTCAAAATCCTCTCCTCCCAAATGAGTGTCTCCGCCTGTCCCTATCACCTTTATCGTTTCTTCGGTCACATCCAGGATAGATACATCAAATGTTCCTCCGCCAAAATCATAAACAAGTATCTGCTGGCCTTTTTTGACATTCAGGCCGTAGGCCAAAGCGGCAGCCGTCGGCTCGTTTATAACCCTTTCTACTTTAAGGCCGGCTATTTCCCCTGCAATTTTAGTGGCTTTTCTTTGGGAATCGTCGAAATAAGCAGGGCAAGTTATTATGGCTTCTGTTATAGGTTCTCCAAGCTTTGCTTCTGCGTCTTGTTTAATCTTCTGAAGAATCATTGCAGATATTTCAGCTGGTTTCAGCCATTTTTCCTGAAGTTTTATCTCAATTCCTCCGTCAGAAGATTCTCTCAACTCATAAGGAAGAAGTGTTCTGTCTTTTTGAACTTCAGGATCAGAAAACCTTCTGCCAATAAGTCTTTTAACGGCATATATGGTATTCCTAGGATTTGTTATTTGCTGTCTTCTCGCCGGTATCCCAACCAGTCTTTCTCCGTTCTTTGAAACAGCGACAACGGAGGGGGTAGTCCTTGCGCCTTCTTTATTCTCTATGATTTTGGCCTCGCCCCCCTCCATTACAGCCATCGCAGAAAAGGTTGTTCCCAAATCTATTCCAAGTATTTTTGACATATGGTTTTTAGGGCTTGCTTTTTCAGCAAAACCCAGAGATTATTTTGCTACTTTTACTTTTGCAGGCCTTAATACCTTTCCGTTAAATACATATCCCCTTTTTATCACTTCTATTATTTTATCCTTTTCTTCCGGTTTATCTACCATTTGAACGGCCTCATGGCAATAAGGATCAAATTCTTTGCCTAAGCATTCTATTTCTTCTACTCCGGCCTTCTTAAAGAAATTCAGCGCCATTTCTTTTATTTTAACCACTCCCTCAAGGCAGGGATCCTCCGGATTTACTCCTTCTGCAAGATAAATGCTGTCTAAGACGGGTAAAAGCTCTTCTATTATATCTTCTTCGGTTCTTTCTACCGCCCTCTCAATTCTGGAAGCTTCATCTTTTTTGAAGTTAATAAAATCTGCCCTTTCCCTTTTCCAGCCCAAAAGATACTCTTCTTTGAGTTTCTGGCACTCCTCAAGCTCTTTTTTTAAGTCTTCTTTATCTGTCATTTTGCATTGTCATTATAATTAATCCTTTTAAAAAGGTCAACTATTGAAAAATTATTAAAAGAAAGATACCATAGAATAATGAAATCAGAAGCTAAAAATAAAATAAAGACTGTCTTTTTTCTATCCTTGGGAGTTGTCGCAATACTCACTTTCTCTAAAATGCTTGAATTCTTTTACGCTTTATTCTTCAGCTGGATTCTTTAGAGAAATATATATTTTCTCAAATCTCAAATCTATATACTCTATGTTTTCTCTTTCTTTGGGACTGTATTTTTCTTCAAGCAATATTCTAATCCTTTTTAAATCATTTTTGATGTCGCCCTCCCTTTTGAAATAAACTCTCCAGCTCCCCTTGGGAATTACTTCAATTCTCTGGTCCAGAAAGAATATGGCTGAGAGCTCTATTTTTAACCTGTCAAATTCGTCTTTTATTTCCACTGCTCTTGAAATATCATTGCGCGAGATTGCTTCTGATCCCAGAACGGGAGCAGTTTTAAAATCTGCTCTTATTTCTGTAAGCGCAGAAGACGCTTTTTCAAAGACAACTCCTTCTTTGTCTATGTAGAATCCTTGGAATACAAAGATGGGTTTCCTTTCTTCCGTTTGAATTAAAATAGTATTAAAGAGAACTCTTTTTACCTTAAGGCCTGAAATCTTTGGCACAGAGCTTTTTGCGTTAGAAACTGCTTTCTCTATATCAATCAAAAATATATTCTTTGAAACTTCTATTTCACTTCTTATCGCTTCCTTAATTTGCGCTTCAGAGCAACTCTCTATGCCCGCTATTTTAATTTCCTTTATTTCAAAAGCTGAAGATATGAATACTAGATAAAAAATCCCGGAAAAGAGAATCAGGAGCAAAATAGCTCTCCAGAACCACTTTTTTTTAAGGAGAGGGATTCTCCTCTTTTCCCGAAATCTCTTTTTATATCTCATAGTCTTCTTTTTGATTTCCTTATCTTTTCAAAAGAAGATGTTAAATAGTAAAGGGGCGAAAGAGGAAAATCCTGCGTTTTGGCATAATCTTTTCTTTCTCCTCCAAATCCCATTTTGAACAAAGAAAGGCCTGCCCAAGGATGAGAAGATTTTTCGGCATCTTCCTTTGACTTTATTTCAGGAGCTATGCCCCAGAAGTTATAGGTAGAACAATTTCTTCTTTTTGCTTCTTTTATGGCTTCCCACTGCAAAAGATAAGAAGCAGGCACTTTGTTGCTGTTATATTTCTGCAGGGAAGCGCCGTGATGATAATATGCTCCGCCCTGCCAATAGACGGTAATAGCAGAAGAAATAATCTCTCCTTTGTATTTCCCTAACCAAACAGCTATTTGACCGTCCGGGTTAAAGCAAGAAAACTGTTCTATAAGATAGTTTAAAGAAAAGGGAACGAATTTGTGCCTTCCCGCTGTTTCTTTTAAGAGATTGTAAAAAGATTCAACATCTTTCAGATCGCAACTCATCGAAATATCTATGTCTTTGTTCTTCTCTCCCTGTTTTACAAGATATCGTGTGGTTTTTCTCATTCCCGATATGATCTTTTCTTCTGAATCTGATATATCCAGCTCCCAGGTCACTTCGGGGTGGATATGGATGGGAGAAGGATTGAATCCTAAATCCTTAAAAATCTTTTCTGTTTCCTTGCTCCAAACAGGAGCTATTCTTAAAAACCAGGCCTTTTCTTTTTTTCCAAGCTCTTTCAATTCGGCTGTGATCTTTTCTAGAAGCTTTTTTTTATCAACATTCTCCAATGAGTTCGGGGCATGCGGGACAAAGAGAAAAACTCCTCTTTTGGCAATTATTTTTACCGCAGAAAAAACAGCTATGAGATCTTTTTTATAGACACCGAACCTGAAAACTTTGTCCTCCTGCTTTCTTTGAAACTCTCCCCAATTCCATGAGTCAAGAAAGGTTTTTTCTCCGCATTTTAAAAGAAAATCCTCCCAAACTTTCTTGCTTGTGATCTCTTTGATGTCCATACGAACATAATAGCATGGCAGAACGTATCTTCGCAATCCGGGAGGATTATTTTCTTCTCCAAAAACTATGAAATATTTGGCGGGCCGTTCCTATCTTTGCATTAATTCTGACTGCTTTGATTAAAATGCTGATTCCTAATAATATCACCAGAACAGGCCAGATAACCGGCCAGAGATCCCCCGAAATCAACCCCAAGTTTTTCATCAGAAACAAAATTCCTATAAATACTATAATTAGCCCGATATACATGTTTTTATACTATTACTTTTTTATATAATTTACATTAAGATATTCTAGTCAGATCTCCGTTTAGGATTACGGGCCTGGCCACCTTTACCTCCAAAGCATATTTTAATTCTTTCTCGTCAGGAGGATCCTGAAGAAGAAATATCTTTTTATTAAGGTGTCTCGCCAATCCTATCTCCATCAAAGTTGCTCCCCCTATATATCCTTTTATTCCGTTCTTGTCGTAATTAAGCACTACGATACCGTCGCTTTTAGCTACTTGGTCAAAATCCTGCTTGTCTATATTAGTCCTCATACAATATTCTAAATCCATATTGAGATCAGGATTATCCAGGCATTCTTTCACGTCCGAAGGCACCCTCACCTTATGGCCCAGCTTTTCAATCTTTGCTTTTGCTTCAAGCATTTCTTTTGAGAAATGCATGCTTCCGCAAATCATCAGCTTCATATTAGTATTTAAACGGATTAAAGTTTTGTTTTAATAAATTCTGCTGCACGATAGATAATGGTTTCGGAAAAGCCTCTTTGCTCCATTCAAACCAATTCCATTTCTCGCACTTTTCAGGCTCTATAAATTTAACTTCCCCCGACTCATAATCGGCAACCATGCAAATACTAATATAATGCTTTCCTAATTTTTCAAAGATATCGTTTGTGACTGTGGCAAAACGTAGATTCTTTATCTTTATTCCCGTTTCTTCCATTGTCTCCCGGATAGCACAATCCTCCCAAGACTCTTTAAATTCCAGATGCCCGCCTGGAAAGTACCAGCATCCTTCTCCATAAGCATTCTTTCTTTTTCCTAAAAGAACCTTGCCGTCTTTTAGAATGCAAACCCCTACCCCCACCTTCGGCCTGTTTTCTTTGTTATTTTCCATATCCTATGCAATTTTGCTTAAATCTCCGTTTAATATAACATCGGTCATAGCTTTTATTTCATCTATGTACGATACTTCTTCGGGAAGAGGGTTTAGCAGAAATATCTTCTTGTTATTCACATGGGCAAAACCCATCTCCATCAGAGTATTCCCGCCAATATAGTTTTTTATGCCTCTTTTATCGTAGTTTAAAATTAACACAGCATCGCTATTTTTTATAGCATTATGATACCATTTGATATACCCGTATTTTCTCTTTGCTTCAGCATGCTCTGTCCCAATTAAATTTAAAAGTTCGGATCTTCTGCCTGCAACCATATCTTCGTAATCTTCGTGGACAACCGGCTCGTGGCCGAGTTCTGACAGCTTGGCCTTTATTTCGATCATTTTATCCATAAAAGTGCTGCTTCCGCAAATTGTGATTTTCATATTAAATTATTGGCTTTAGCGTAAATAACAGATATCGGATCAGACCAAAGGCAGTTCTTGTCCAAACCCAGCTTTTCTACCGCTTTTTCTATCTCTTTGCCTGCTTTTTCAGGATCCTCCCCTTTAAATTCCATCTCAAATGTCCAGCCTAATCCCTCTATCTTCTCCAACGCAATCTTTAAATCTCCTAATTCCCAGAGCTCTCCCTGCTCTTTGTTTATAACCAGCCACTCTTTGAAACCCAGATCTAAAAGCAAATTCCTGCAAGAATCCAGTTCGCCCGAATATATAAGGAGTTTGCCTTCAGGAAATACCGACCTCTTGAACTCTAATCCATTAAAAGACTTGGTTTCTATCTTGTCAAACAGTATTCTTGTTGAATGCCCTTCTTTATGCCTGATTCTTAAGTTTTTTTTAAAATAATCCCATTCTTTTGATTCAGGCCTAAAGTAAAAGTCCTGAAACTTATAATCAAAAACATGTTTTGCGTTGAGCTTTTCCAGTTTCTTCTTAAATTCTGCTATATCGTCCACACTGTACCTTATTTCACATTCAAACGCCTTTGCCATTATTTGCTAAGGGTTCCGATTTGATCGATAACTTTGCCATCCTTTGTTAAAGTTGCTGATCGGATTTTGTCTTCCATCCTGCCTAAAAAACCTCCCCGGATCTCTATTGCATAGTTATCGTCATATGAATATATTAAAATATGAAGGCCGCTGCCTACGTCAATATAGTCGTTCCCTAAAAGATCAATAGTTTCTTTAAGCGTCGTTTCCAGGTTAATTTTTTCAAAGAGTTCTTCTGGATCTTTTGCTGAATTATAAGACATGTTATCATTGTTTAATTTATAATAGGTAAAAGCAAGGCAAGAAACCGCTATAAATAAGATAATAAACCATTTCGTCATTATTTTAATATACAACAAAAATAAGAATTATAAAAGTTAGCTTGTAAAGTACTTCCTGTCTTTCAGCTCTTTCGGGAAAAAGGAATCTTTGGAGTACTTTTCATATCCTTTTCCGTACCCTAATTCTTTCATCAGCTTTGTTTCAGGATTTCTTAAATTCAATGGGATAGGAAGATTGCCGTAATTTCTGACATCTTCTGTCGCCTTAAGATATGCGTTATAGGAACTCCTGTCTTTTTTGCATCGGGACAAGTAGGCCGCCCCGTGCGCTAAGTTTATTGCGCATTCGGGCAATCCTATGATTTCCACAGCTCTAAAGACAGCGTTTGCAACAACCAGAGCCGTCGGCTGGGCAAGGCCTATGTCTTCAGAAGCAAATATGACCATTCTCCTGGCTATGAATTTAGGATCTTCTCCCGAATCTACCATTCTGGCCAAATAGTAAAGAGCAGGATCCTCCTGTCCGGCCCTCATACTTTTTATAAAAGCAGATATTGTATTATAATGTTCTTCTCCTTTTTTATCATACTTTAAAAACCTGGATTGGAGAGTATTCTTTAGATTCTCAACTGTTATCTTCTTATAAAGCTCATAGGCGTTCTCAAGCGTGGTTATTGCCTGCCTTGCGTCTCCTCCTGCCATCTTTACTAGCCAGTCTTCTGCGTTTTTGTCCGTCTTGAATCCCGTTCTCTTGATTATCTTCTTCATATCTTCGTCAGAAATGGGATTCAGCGTAAAAACCCTGCATCTTGAAAGAAGAGCAGGAATCACTTCAAAGCTCGGGTTTTCGGTAGTTGCTCCGATTAGGGCTATATCTCCCCTTTCAACATAAGGAAGAAGAAAATCCTGTTGGGCCTTATTAAACCTATGGATTTCGTCTAAAAAAAGAATTTTAGAAAAAAGGCCTCCTTCGGAAATTATCTTTTTAACATCGCCTTTCCCCGCAGAAACAGCCGAAAGCTCGTAAATCTTAGCATCTATGCTCCTTGCATATATTCTTGCCAGAGTCGTTTTTCCCGATCCCGGAGGCCCCCAGAGTATAAAAGAAAACAGGTGTTTATTTTTAATGGCAATGCTTAAAGGCTTTCCTTCTCCCACCAGGTGTTCCTGGCCGAAAAATCCTTTCAAGTCTTCGGGCCTTATCTTAGAAGCTAACGGTTCCATTAATGGCATTATATCCCAACTAAACAAAAAAGCTACCTTCCCCTGATTAGCTCATCATTCCCTGACAGGCGCAATTTTTCATCATTACAGTAGGATCAATCTCGTATTTTCTCATAAGATCATACGCTTCTTCCTGGAAATTCATGAAGTCCTCTTCGTTCATTCTGTTCTCTCCCATCATTTCACCCGGATTCATTCCTCTTTGATCCATGTAGTTAAACCACTGTCTTTGGAAGTCAAGGAATTCTTCCTTTGTGATTTCTTCTTTTTGGTTCACTTGAGCATCGGCTACAGAATAAACACCCAGAGAAACGGCCGCTGTCAAAACTGTTAGGCCCAAAAAGGCATACATTAACTTATTCCTCATGTTTTTGTTTTGTTATAACCCTCCTCTAGTATATGACGGCTGGCAGAAGATATGTCTACAAAAAAAGAACCCCCTACTCATCATAAGCATTTGCGAAATGAGTAGGGGGGTGTCCCAAATATTCTCGAGAAATGGGACACTTACCCGATCTTGCTTTCAACCAGGTGCACTCTGGGAAAGAATCGGGCGGCCACCGGAGGAGGTCAGGCCGTGGTCGTGCGCCGGCGGTTGTTCATGTCGCCGCCGAGCCGGTCGCTGGTGGTGTCGTTCACAATCAGATTATTCGTTCTTTGCATTTTCTGTTCCGGGGGGCTGGCCATAGTTGGCTCCTTTCTTCTAATAGTTATAATATTATAACTATTAGAACAGATGTGTTGTGTCTTGAGGATCACGATGATCCTGAAAATTCTCTTTTGAAATGCAACTTTGTAAAATGAAGTTGTATGGCAAAAAGAAAAAAGCGGCGGAAGCATTTCCGCCATCTAAAACAGCCTGACCGCGACAGGATCCACGCTCTGTTAAAGTCGGGCCATAGCCAAGAAGAGATAGCTGAAATCCTGGACGTTAATCCCGGAACAATCAGTAGAGAGATAAAGAAAAGAAAAAGGAAGAATGGCATATATGACTCAACAACAGCCCAGCAAAAAGCATATGCCAAGAGGCTTAACAGCAAGTACCAAGGAATGAAGATTGAAAAATATCCGGAATTAAGAAAATACATCATTCAGGAACTGGCTTGCGAACAACACCGTTCTCCCGATGAGATAGCCGGCAGACTGAAAAGTCTTGGCATAACTCCCAGAGTCGGGGCCAATGCTATCTACAAATGGC
>MHMM01000018.1 GCA_001821555.1 Candidatus Nealsonbacteria bacterium RIFOXYB1_FULL_40_15
AGTTCTTATTTTAATTTATTGGTTTGTAAAAAATAATAACAGTTCCTCCCCAGCCACTAACGAAAACAGGGTTGAAGTCGAAGATGCTGAAAAGACTTTAGCTGTCAATAAAGAATTTCAATTTCCATTAACCGATTCAAAGGGGGAGGAAATCAGTAAAATTAAATATGTTATTGAAAAAGCAGAACTCAGAAACGAAATAATTGTAAAAGGTCAAAAGGCTACTGCTGTAAAAGGGAGAACTTTTTTGGTAGTTTATCTAAAGGTTACTAATGAATATACGCAAAAGATTGAAATGCAGACAAGAGATTATGTGAGACTTTCCGTGAATGGCAACGAAAATGAATGGCTTGCCCCCGATATCCACAACGATCCTGTCGAGGTTCAAGCTCAATCAACAAAGGTCACAAGGCTTGGTTTTCCGATAAACGAAAACGACACTAAAATTATTTTAAGGGTAGGACAAATAAACGGCGACAAAGAAAAAGTTGAACTAAATTTTTAATTAAGACTGCCTCCGAAAAATTTTAAATGGATCAATATTCTGTCAGAAGGATCTCTCAGCGTTTGATATCGGATATTTCTCTTGCGCTTCAAAGTGTTGGCAATTTCGGAAGTGTTGAAATCTACATTCAAAAAGGAAGTGTGAGCCAGATCACTTACAGAAGGATAATTAAAACTCTAAAATCAGATAGAGGTGCTAAAGTGGCTCAAAAATAGTACCTTTTATATATATGAATAGGATAAATTATATTTCAAATACAAATTACATAACAAAAATATTATATACACCTTGTTCATTACAAATCGATATTGACAAACGCATTGATAGTGATTATATATGTATATAAGAATCTATCTGAAAAGTCCTATATCCTTATAAAGTGTATAGTTTATTTTCCTGCCCCGGATGAATATAACCATCGTACTCAATACAGAATTGAGCCGACCGCAAACGGAGGCTCTCCGGTTTGACCAAGTTTGACTTGGTTTTTATCGAATCGGAGCGCCTCCGTTTTTTTTTCTTAAAAAAACGGAACGGTATTTAATCAACAATTGGTTAAATAAATTGACGAAGTGCGTCCCGAGTATATCGAGGGATAAAAAGTCAGAAAGGAAGGGGGGTGAAAATTACTTAATGAATAAATTACAAAAGAAAGTAGTTTCAGCAGTTGCAAGCGCTGCAATGTTGGTTTACTCCTTCACACCGGCACTTGCTATAACTCTTGAAATTTCAGGCAACAATTCCGATTCCGATAATGAAATGTACGTTAATGTTGATAATTCAACATACGTTTCACAAACCAACAATGCCGAAATCGATAACGACATCGATGCTTCCGCTACAACCGGTGGCAACGAAGTCGAAGAAACGGTCGGCGGTGAGGTTTCTATCGAAACAGGAGATGCTTCAACCGACGTCACAGTGGTCAATTCTGTAAATAGTAATCAGGCCAGTGTGGAAGGTTGCGGTACCTGCGGATCGGATGTAGATATCCTTATTTCAGGTAATAACACTGACACAGACAACAAGGTCGATCTTGATATAAATCAAGAAAGCACTGGTGTTGCTTTGTTCCAGAATAACCATGCCAACATTGACAATGATGTTGATGCCTATTCCTCAACGGGTAAAAATGAGGTTGATGAAGTAGCCGGCGGAGATGTTGAAATTGATACCGGAGAAGCTTCAACCACAGTTGCTCTTTCCACATGGGCGAATGCAAATTCTGCCGTATTGGGAGGGGATAGCGGTACTGGTTTAGTAAGTCTCAGAATTTTGAATAACAATTCTGATTCAGACAATGATATTTATCTGAATTTGGATAGGTCGGTTTATCTTGCTCAAGATAACTACGCACATGTTGATAATGATGTCGATGCAGAAGCAAAGACCGGAAAGAACGAGATCGAAGAGACCGTCGGAGGACTTGTCTCTATAGAAACCGGAGATGCAGATGTTGAAGTTATGGTTGACAATATGGTCAATTTTAACTGGGCAAATGTCGATTGTGACGGGTGTCTTTGGGATGTTACTGCAAAAATTGCAGAAAATAATACCGACACAGACAACTATATCAAAGCCAATTTGGTCGATGATCTAGCTGTCTTTCAAGACAATTGCGGAATGCCTTTACAAGAAGTTCTTCCGTTTGGTTTAGATTTCCTTTTCGGATTCAATCATCACAAATGTGGTGTTGACAACGATGTTGATGCTTATGCAGCAACAGGTTGGAATGAAGCGGATGAAGCAGCTGGTGATTATGAAGGCGACCCATCTATTGATACGGGTGATGCCGCAACAACAGTTGAGGTAGGTAATTCCGGAAATGCAAATGTCTACGGTGAAGCACCTGAATGGGATTTTGAAATGCCTTTTGGATTCAACTTGAATCTTACTTTAGATTTAAGTGATCTATTGGCTTTTTTAAGTTAAAGTTCAGTGGTGCGCTTGGTTAGCGGGAGTAGCTTTACTAAGCACTTCAGTAAAGTTTCCCGCTACCAAGAAAAATTAGTACTAAATTAAAATATTGATCATAAAAAATCAAAAGTGACAAATAAAATGAAAAAAATACGAAAGAACATAAAAAAGATCTTAACGGTATATCTTGTCGGTATGCTTTTTGTACTTGGCAATGCACGCTACACATATGGTTTTCCTGTAGCACCCACAGCTCCAACATATGAAGGTACGGAACCGGTTGCTCCTGAAGTTCCGTCAGAACCTGTCACACCTCCGGAGGAACCGACTGCTCCGGAAGCGCCTGTTTCCCCTGAAGTGCCCACTGCTCCGGAAGCACCTGTTTATGATAGCGAACCTTCGGATACGGAAGATCCTGCTGTGAATGATGAAGCCGGTAGCGATCCGTTGCCGGAAGAGAGTGTTGCCGCGCCCGAGACGTCAACTCCCACGGAAACACCACCCGCCGTTTCTGGAACAAACATTGCCCCAAGTATTCAATCAACCGGAGGAGAAGAATCAAGCGGGTCAATGGGAAGCGCTGTTATTGCAACGGGCGATGCTGATAATACGGGAACGATAATCAATTCCGGTGCCGAGAACTATCTTACTGTTGGGGAAGACGGTTACGATGGAGGAATAACTATCACCTCGTCTGGGAACGGTTCAAATTCTGTAAATAACGGGTCATTAATTGTGGATGAGAGTACGGCAACATCTCAAGTAAATACGACAAATGTCGTAAACAACATGAATTCGGTTTCAAATTCCGGCAGTAACGAAGCCTCAGAAAATATGGGAGACGCCGAGATCGTAACAGGCGACGCAAATGTTACAGGGACGATCGTCAACTCTGTAAATACCAACGTCGATGGGATCATGGTTTCCGAATTCAATATTGTAGACGATCATATTGGCGATATAATTCTTGATTTCTCTTCAGAATGCATATCCGGATGTGGTGATGGTGAGGATATTACGCTTGCCAATACCGATAATGGTTCGGATTCTGTAAATACGACCGGTCTTGAAGTTAACACGAATGATATAACCTTCCAGCAAAATGATGCCAACATCGAAAACAATATGATCCTCGAGGCCAATACCGGCGAAAACGAGGCGGAAAAAAATATGGGTGGGGTTACGATAGCAACAGGAGATGCCAATGTTGAAGCCAGTATTATAAATTTCGTGAACAACAATATTGCAGGAGATGTTGTTTATGCGGTAGTAAACATTTTTGGAGATCTTGTTGGCGATATTATTATCCCCGAAGCTCTGCTTAACGCTTGCTGCGGAGGATCGGATATAACACTTGCAAATTCCGGCAACGGAACGGATTCGGTCAATACGGTAAATGCGGATATCGATAACAGCCAGCTTATTGAACAGTTCAATAATGCGGTAATAGACAACAACCTCATTTTTGACGCCAATACGGGCGATAATGAATTATCAAAAGTCATGGGAGGGGATACTGGAGTAACAACGGGGAATGCGGAGATCGTGACCAAGGTTCTTAATATTGCCAATACTAATATCATTGGCGGGAATGCTTGGCTTGTGATAGTCAACGAAGCCGGAAAATGGATAGGAAAGATTTTGGGTGGTGACGGAACAAACCTTGCCGGATCTGAAGGATTTGAATTTATTGTCAATGACGCAGGGGATGTCTTAGCTGTCAATTCCGGCAACGGAGCGGATTCGACAAATACAACTAATTTGGCTGTTAACAATAACGAAACCTTTACTCAAATAAATAATGCCAATATCGTAAACAACGTCAAACTTTCGGCAAATACCGGCGGAAACGAAGCAGAGAAGAATATGAATGGATCCGAGATAGTGACGGGAGACGCCAAGATAGTTGCCAACATCGTCAATTTTGTCAACAACAACATTATCGGACAGGGAAAGCTCTTTGTGACAGTTGTCAATGTTTTTGGAAGTTGGCTTGGGGATCTTGTAACACCCGGACATGAGAAAAACGTAGCTGACGAGTCGGGAACAGGTGGGGTATCGGAACCAACGGCATCTTCCGGGTCAACTGCAGGGTCAACATCAAATTCAAGCGGAAATTCGTCAGATCCATCAGACAGTTCCCCTTCCGATGAAAATTCAGTGCCTGTGATTGCGGCAGGTTATATCTTTAATAAAGCCAGGGTTCTGGGCAGAAGTATTATTTTATCCGAAGAAACGGAAGGAGATTCTCTTCTTGCGGAAGATTCTGCCGATATGGAAGCGGTTTCGGAAGCTTTAGGCAAAAAATCGGTCAAGATAAATTTAGCATACGGGCTTTTCCTGATACCCTTGGCACTTGGGTATTTAATTATCCGCCGCAGGAGACTTCTTCTCCTCAATGAATAAGTGAAATAATTCACCAAAGACCGAAACTTAGGAAAATACACCGGATAAAAAATATTATAACTGTATAAAATAGGTTAATAAAAGCGTGCTTGACATAATATAGGTTTTTATTTATACTCGCAGGAAATGAAAAAGTTATTTCTATTTCTTCTTGGAGTAATACTTATAGTAGTTGCTTCAATATATAAATACTCTTCAACCGGCAAAGAGGTTTCAGCAGATTGCAGTCCCAACATAATGATCTGCCACGCAACCGATTCTCACACCAATCCGTATAATGCGATCAATGCTGATAGAAGTGCGGATGTTGCCGGACACGATGGTCACAATGGCGGGATCTACCCCGCGGATCCATGGGGGGACATAATACCGCTATTTGACTATCAGGTTTGGGAAGTCGTCGGATCCCATATGGAGCTTGACGAACCGGCTCATTGGGATTGTCCTGTTGGATGGCAGCTTGATAATAATATCTGTACTCACGGGCAGGAAACGCAACCGGCTGTTTGGATGGAGGCAACTTTCAAAAAGGTCGACGACAATGGATGGAGAGAATATATTTATCAGGGGAAAAATTGGACGCTTGAAGGACAGATAATCTGGAACAACAATTGTATTGTCGGCGGTTCGGCAGGTTCGGTTACCCCAACACCTACACCGGACCCTAGTTGTGATCCGTGTGCATCACCCACACCAACTTTAACCGCGACTCCATCGCCCACTCTGACAACCGGAGCTGGCGGTGATGATGATGGTGGCGGCGGTATCGTTGGTCCGACATTGACACCTACGGCAACCCCGACACCAACGCCAACTCCTACATCCGCTCCGTCAACATCAGATTCTTCGACTTCAGATGAAGGAAGTAGTAGTAGCTCCGATAGCGGTCAGGGCGGCACTTCGGGAGAGGTTTTGGGAACTTCGACTTTGGGAGCAACCGGTACCTCATTAAATTACATCTACGAAGTTATCCTCCTCGCGGGGATGACCTTGTCAGGGATAGGTGTAAAAAAATTTACTTCGAAAGATTAGGTGAAGACTAGTTCTTATTATGAAGCTTATTTTTCATTCTCCATTTTTTTACTAACTTGTAGATAATTATTGCAGGGATCCAGATCAAAGAATAAACCGCTACCCAAATTAGCATTTCTCCTATGCCTTTAAAAGTACCCAGTAAACTTCGGACGGCAAGTTTAAAGACAACATTGGGACGGAATTTTTCATCCGGAGTGTAGGGGAGAGAGAGTTCGTCGGTTGAAAGATAGACGGTTATCTTTGTCATCGCCACCTCTTCCTCGATCGCCTGTTTTCTTCCGATCAAAGAATCGATCTGTGTTTGAAGACTAATTATCTCCTTTTGCACTCTGATTATTTCGGAAACATCATTAGTCATATCCATTATGGCTTCCAATCTGGTCTTTGTTTTTGTCAGTGTTGCCAGATGTTCCTCGATATCTTCGTATTGATCTGTAACATCACTCCCTTGGATATTTTCATTGGCGACTTTTATGGCCAGAGACCGGAAATAATTAAGGGCATCTTCAAACTTTTCGGATGGGACGCGGATCGTGATCGTTGCGTAAGGACTTTCTGTCGGACGGTTGAAAGATGTCGAGACCATATAACCGCCGTTTTCCTTCGTATAACCGAGGACCTTATCCCCCGAATCTTTCACATCCTTGACAAGAAGCGACAGGTTCGAGGTTTGGACCACCATTCTGGTTCCGCTACTGTCTTGAACGGAGGATTCCAAAGACATCTCCGGACTATAACCGCTGGGAGCGGAAAGACTTGCGGTCCCTATATCCGAATATTTATAAGATGGTGTTGTTGATGGAATGGAAAATGACCGAAGGGAAACGCCAAAAAATGATTTGTAAAGATTCAATGCGACGTAGAGAACAACTACACCGGCAATAAAAAGAAGAATTTTGCGGTTTGAATTATTGTCCTTAACAGGAACGGCGTCCATCCCTTTTAATATAATCCCCCTCAAAGATTTATGCAATATGATATGAAAAACGGGTTAGTTGTCTTTTTGAGAATTTTGCCCCAGAACGTTTGTAATATTATGTAAATTGGAAAATGAGGTATGCGCAAGGCAATTCAGGTACTTCGGTATCAATAATTCCCATATTTTTTCCGTTCACTTGGTTTGGTTCATATTTACCGTGGTATTTTTCTGCA
>MHMM01000019.1 GCA_001821555.1 Candidatus Nealsonbacteria bacterium RIFOXYB1_FULL_40_15
AGTTTGAGGATTATAGTCCTCATATTAGGCCTAATATGAGGAGTTGTCAAGGTCTCCTGCCCACCTCTAACCAACCCTTCCCAAACGTGGTAAAATCTGTCTATGGCTGAAGGTGGTAAAGATATTGGTCCGCAACAGGAGCAACCCCGTGTGCCGGAAGTAAAGGTTCCCGAGCCCCGCGCTTATGAGGAAATAAAAGAAGATCTTGAGGCGTTATCTAAGGATCCAAACTTTGATCCAAAATCAGAAGAGTTACGACTTCTTCGAGTTGAGCGTGCTCGCCTTCTCCAAAAAGCTAAGCCGATTTTTATCTCCCTTAAGGGAACAATGGCAGAGGTGCAAAGAGACAATGGCAAAGATAATTTTCTTGGTGTGGAAACCGCCATAGCCAGTATTGATACCAATCGTCTTGAACAAGAAGCATCTGGAATCAGTGGCTGGGACACTCGGTTTGAGGGTTTGATTGAAGAGTACCGTGATGGTGCTATTCGTAACATGAGTTTGGCATGGCTCCGTACTTTGGAAAGGAACGGGCAACCAGTTAACCAAGATGTAGTTTCGGACGCTGAAAAACGAATTGCATGTCTAAACTGGGGTAGTCCACCAGCTGGATTGGAAATGATGGCGGAAAGCTTTCTCCAATACATGCTTCAGGCGGGAATGCAGACACAGCAACAAGGAAGATCGTTGTCGACAAAGAACATCGACCCCAATCTTTATGAAAGAGGGATGAGGCAACCTTTGCCTTCTCATGTTGGAGCACTTTTTGAAGGGGGAAAAAACAGTCACATATATTACGCTGGTGTGGCAGGTGAACATCTTACGCCTCTAGATATTAAAAAAGAAGACGATGGATGGAAATTTATTTTAAGAAATCTGGAGGCATACAATAATGTTTTTGGTGATTACAAAAGCTGGATCCCCGTTGTTTTTATTTGGAGAGAAGATGCCGTTTATGCTGCACGAGCTACGAATATTGAAAACACAAAACAATATAGTGAATTTGAAGACCGTCTTTATGCTTGTAATGCGATAACTGTGTCGGCTAGATTAATGGAAAAAGCTAATGCTGATCTGGGTGGTTTTTTGGATTTTATTTGTGGAGGTGAGGCTAGTAATTCGTTTCAAATTCAGATGAAACGTTATATTTTACAGGGAGATGATAAGAAAATTGCCACTGCACTTAAGAACCCGTTAGTTAGTCAATATTTTCATATCCTTCTTCGTGATGCAGGTATTAAAGCCCATGAAAAAGTTAACAATTATGGGCAGATAATTGACGCCTTTTCGTTTTCTCCTACTGAAGCCATGCGTAATTCGCCACTCGTTTCTTTTTTAAGAAAAAAAGAGACTGGTGGTTTGAATGTTGATTGGAAAGGTGGGTTTGATGGATATTTGGAAAACCTAGTTTCAAGAGAAGGGCCAAAGGGAGAGAACGATGAACAAAAAACGGAGTTTAAGGATAAATACCCAGAAAAAGTTTCTGATGAAGACCCTGAAAGGTTTGAAAAAAGGGCGGCGGCTAAGTTGGCATGCGATATCTTTTTTACAACTTTGTACACGCGGTACGATGACAGGATAACCGAAAGAGGAACCAAATATAATGATTTTGCTTTGAGCCCGTGTGGTAATTGGGCTGGCGATCCGTTTACTGAAGTGATTTATCCCCCACATTTGTATAAGAACGTGAAGAGTGGATATCCCCGCTACCCCGATGTCTGGAAGATAATAGATGCTGCTTTCAGGCCTCGGGATGTAAACCTGGCTATGGCTAAAGTAGCGCGAGATCAATCTTTTGGTGTTCCGAATAAGAAGCAAATGGAAGCAATTGGTCGTGAGGAATATGGAATATCTACTAAATTATTAAGACCAGACGCGACAACCTCAATTGCTCATTTGAACAGATACCACCAAGCACTTTCCGCAGTGATGGGTGACCCGATGGTGGGTGCTTTGTCGGATATTTCCGGAGAAGGAATAAAGGGAATTGCCAAGGCGGCTACGTTAATGGCCCAAATATACCCCTTATTGGGTTTCAGTAAAGATTCGGACAGAAATAAGGAAATTGCGAGACAACTTGATGCAGCCTTTTTTGCACGGGTGGTATTGGCAAAAATCGTAGCTTTTCATCATGAATTTCGGATGGGAACAATAACCAGCATTAAAAACATTTTGGAACCGGACAAAAGTTCGGCCCCGATCAAAGGTTTATCTGAATTCATGGTAGCAATGTGGGGTCCAAACGCTCGCACACGACAAGAGGGGTTAATAAACATTTTTGAAGAAAGATATGGCTTTAACTTTGGAGGAAATATGGGGTTGAACGCAGAGGGTACTTTAGCTGAAGCAAGGAGGCTGGCAACCAGTTTGGGGGCTGATCCGAGACTTGCTGCCCCGCTTGTTGTCGGTAAAGCCTTGCTGGATATAGGGAAAGTGCTTGCAGAAACCGCAGGGATGAAATGATTTCAGTTTTAAGTCTGAGGGTTTTGTTGAGGAAGTGACCCCCCCGCTTCGTTGGTCGCGTTTCCTGGCACAGCTTTTTTGACCGCTTTTGTAGCAGCAAGTAGTCCAAGCAGACTTTGTAATTGCCCCCACCCCTCTTTGCCGACTTTACCAATATTAACTGCTCCGGAAATCCCTCTTGGAACCATCTTCATTGATTCTCCAATCCCAGATTCAAAGTCCATAGTACCCTTCATTATAGCACTCTTGGCCATTTCAGCAGCCTTGGGTAAAGCAGAAATTAGCGTGAAGCTTATCCCAATGAAAATAAACCCGTCCCACCCATACCCCAAAAACGGCGGGCTCCAGCTTAGAACGGCACCACTTTGTTTAATACTGATTCCTGCTAATAAAGCAATTGGATTAAGTAGCTGTGCGAGACCGGTTCCAATTGTTGTTCCTGACATTTGGAAGGATAGAAGCAGAAAGTACATTCCTAAAATCAAAAAAACAAGCATAAGTGGGAAAACAGCCAGGTTGGCCACTAGGTTCATGATCCACCCAACAGGACTTGACGATTTAGCAACTCCACTAAAAGCTAGTTGCAATGGGGCGAAAATGATAGAGATATAAATATTAGCTACGGTTTTGATCATCATAAATAAAACCTTAAAAAGATTGATAAACAACACAATCACTATTCCCAAAAGTACAAACAAACCAACCACTCCGAGGAAAAGGGAGAGGATGGCGTTAGCTGGCCCAGAGGTAGCCAAAGCAACAAGGGATACAAAGCTGGCTAACACAAACAATAGAAAGTAGTAGAAAAAAAAGGCTACTGCCCCAATGGCTCCCGTTGAGGCAACAAAAAATTGCCAATAAACATCACCCGTTACGCTGGAAGCGGAAGCTCCAAGTAGTCTGGGTATGAGGAAAGCAACCAATCCCCCAGCCACATACATTAGATCAATTAAAAAGCCGGCAATGGCGTACGAAAAAGTTACCAACAGAATGGTTATAATTAATTTTGGTATAGCTGTTTCTATAGAAATTACAGCTTGTGGGGAAATCTTTTGGCGAAGCATAATCATAAAAGAGTAGTAAAGAGCCACAATAACGACTAGACCAAAGGCAAAATCTCTAATTGCCTGCCAGAGGTCTCGAATAATTCCCATACTTCGATATCCAAATCCCTCGTTTTGTGCATAGGCTGCAGGAATAGGATTAAACTTACCCATTAAATTTTTGACGTAGCCTATTCCCGACAAATCATTTCTGGAAGAAATTACTTCAAAATAAGACCTATTAGCTTGCTTTTCTTGTTTTGGCAAATATGCAACATAACCCGACCCGGCATCATCAATAGCCTGTTTGCATTGGGTAAGGTCTAAAGTGAAAGCGCAACGGACAATGCCGTTGATTGGTGACAGTACCATGGAGGCCAGTGAAAAAACTACCCACTGCACCTGCGCGGCGGTATATCTTTCTCCAAAAATCTCAGTAGGATTAGTATCATCAAAAACCTTTACAAACCAGGTTGGAAAGCTTTGGGTGTACCAGGTTTCGTTGCCGGTGGTGAAGGGGTTGCCGGCAGGGGATTGGGCATGGGAAGGAAAAAACGGAGCAGTATTTAAAAACAGAACTAAAAACAAAGATAGAGAAACGAGCAGACGTTTAAACATGACGATAAAATTTCTAATCTCGCAGAGACAAGCTCTGCTTATTACTAATTTCTAATATCTAATGACAACACCTCATTATAGACTTCTTTTGTTTAAACCTGCAACAGGTGTTCTGTTGACGGAATTCCTTTTAGTTGAATTAACTATCGCGTTAAAAATTAAGTTTAATTCTTGAGACTCTCTTATTTTGTGTTTGAAATCGTCTCTTGATTCTGCATCGTCTGCTTCTAGGTCGTAAATTTTGTTATTGGGCATTATTGAATTAAGTATTGATTAGAAATTAGGAATTAGAAATTGGGTCATTTTTCTCTGTCTTTTTCCACCAAATCCGGTCGTTGTTTTCGTTGGTCACCGGCGTGCTGCCGATATATTTTTTAGTCTCGTTAAGAAGCTGGTTGATATAGGGAGGGAAGGCTTTGGCAAACTCATCTAGTTTTTTGACATCAATTTCTTTTAAATCCAGCTCTTTAATGTTAATAGATCTTTTGCCACGGCTGATGAGATAAAGCTGGTCCAAAAGAGCTTTTTCAGGTTCAGCAATGTAGCCATCCTTTTCCAGTTTATAGCCAAAAAAAAGCTCGCTTTTTAACTGGGTAAATTCGGCTTCAGTGTCACCAATAATCATTTTTTTGGACTTTTTGGTGGTGGCGAAAGTTTGGGTGAAGGGAATTTGGCTCAAAATGCCATACACAGAGAGCGCGCTTTCAAAAGAAAGGTAAGAGGGATAATAGAGTTGGTTGGCTATTTTTCTGGTGTTTGCGTAAACCATCTCTAATTGGTAAACACCTCTTTTGAGTCTGACTAATAATTTTTGTTTGACTAATCGGTTAAGAGTAACCTTCAGGCTGTTTCTTTCCATGCCTGTAATTTTTTCCAGGTCGGCCATGGTAAAAAACCCTCTGTCTAAAGATTTTAAGGTCTTAATAAACTCAACTGTAGTTAATTTTTGCTTAGCCATGATAAAACCAACCTTTTTGCTCCTAAACCCAGGAGCTTATTTAGTTCACCCTTGACTTTATTGTTGGTAAAACCTTTAAAATCCATCGGATAGGTTTTTTTCAGAAGTTGGCCGATAAACCACAAATCAAAAATATCGCGGACCCGTTTGGGGGAAATGCTTAGTTTTTCTTTTTGGATCCATTTAACAGAAGCCACCTGGGCTATGGCGGTTATGGGCGTAACTTCACTTTGCAACTTCATTAATTGATAGCTCTTTTTTTGTTCAGGTGTTACTTTTCTTACCGAGATTTCAATTTTAATACTGATGGTAACAGCTATGGTGGGGTCTTTGATTTTGAACAAGGCAAAAAGAGTAAAGCGTTTCTGTAAAGCCTCTTTAAGTTCAAGGCCGGAATTGTTGTTGGCTATTGTCTGGCACCAGGTTTGAAATTCTTTTTCGGGAATAGGTTCAATTTGAGAAAAATCCAAGTCTTCAGAAAAACGGGGGGAGTTATAGGCCAATCTTAAAGCCGTACCACCGCGAAAGACCAGTTTTTTTCCAAACGGGCTTTCAAAAAGGGCCGACAAAAGAACCATTTCATACTCTTCTCTGACAACCTGGATCTCCGAAATGCTCAGTTGCAAGCTTTTTTCCTTGGCTAGTTTGCTGTCCATATTAGTTCTTGCTTGGTTAACAGTTTTGTTAACTAACTTAGAAGTATATAGCCCTGTAGGTCACTTGTCAAATGGGTTTTTAAGGACAAGTAACCGGTGGAGTGAGGAGGCTACAATATTGTTGTGTACATTGGTCAGGAATTGCTTGATCGTTTTTGCAGTAGTAATCTACGGCATCACAGTAGCTTTTCCCATCTCCCCAGCGGCATTGAGAGGCGTTATCCGGATAGCAACCGTTAACTAATCCGTAGTAGTAACCAACGACTTCTAATTCACTTTCAGAAATCGGATACTTATCTTTGTATTCATCCTTCCACTCCCACGAATTACATTCACCAGCGGCGACACATTTTTTCATAATAAGGAGTCTGGAAGCCAGGATCCAGGAATCACACAAAACACAAGGATCAAGTTTCTCTCCGGCCGAAAGAGGGGGAACTAACCCACCCATTATCTGCATTGGTCCACAAGCACCGACAGAATTACAACACTGATAGTTGCCATATTGACCGGTTGGGCCGGTCGGCGATTGACCGGTTTCCACATCCCAAATGCCTTTCAGGAAACAACAGGGAACATTGTATTCCTTAGCCACGGAACAAATGTCACAAGATCCAGGGATGGTTCCACCAGCAGGTAAATCTTTTTGGGATTGGGTGGGGCACATCACGGGGAAGCCGCCAATTTCAATGTCGGTGAAGGGGATTTTTATCCCGATCGTACAGCCGGCGATTTGGTTATGTCGGTCACTTTTAGCATCCTCGGTTTGAGCTACTCGGGAAACGTCAAGGGTGTTGCGCCATTGAGAGTGTTGGGAAAGAAGTTTGTTTAAAGGCCCAGTCAAGGTAACA
>MHMM01000020.1 GCA_001821555.1 Candidatus Nealsonbacteria bacterium RIFOXYB1_FULL_40_15
TGGATAAAATTTATCCATTCGTTAAAAACAAAAAATGAATTCAAAATTAAGCAAAAATCAATTACTTTTGTTCCATCTTGTTAAGATATCCTATCCCGCTCCGCCTCCGCCTCCGCCTCCGCCGCCTCCGGCCGATCCCCCTGAAGCTCCTGATCCTCCCGAAGAAGATCCGAAAGCGCTGGAAACCGAATTTGAAAAGTTTGAAATACTGGAAGCAAACTCCGAAAACGAAGAGGGTGATCCTCCTTGCCCCGAATAGACTTGAGCAGGGACGAACCAATTTTGATTGGTGTATTTAAGATATGAGAATCTTTTAGCCCACTGTTTTTCTACTCCAAAAACTATGGCAAACGGCAGGAGTTTGGAAAAAGTGTCTGCTGTTTCTTCTCCGATTCTAAATCTCTCTGCTGTATTCAGATATTCTTTGAATCCTAAAATATGCCATTTGGCTTCAGCTCCTTCTTTGGTTAAGACGGGCATATAGTATGCAAAAGCCATTCCTATAAAAGAAGATATGGCTATGCTTATAACTGCTATAATAGCTATTGGAAAATAATCTGCGGGGATCTTCAGGAATCTAGAAAAGAATACAAATGCGAATATAATAATTACAAGAAGGACAAAGACTTTAGAATAAAAGAAGCCGTATTTCTTTCTTGTCTTCTCTATATTCCCGTTGAAATAGGAAGTTTTTTCAACCTCTTTGAAAATCTCTTTTTTTATTGCGGGCAATTCTATGTGGAACCTTCTCCTTATTTCTGTTGCTAAGACCACAGGACTTCCTCCAAATAGAGAATCCAGGATTTTTTCTTCAAAAGGGAGGAGGCCATCTTTCCTTTCCATTCTTTCAAAAGAATATTCCTTGTGCTTAAAAATAGAAAACCCTTTTTCCTCCTCTTTTATTTTTAAGTATCCTCTTACCGCGAGATCTACAATTATTGCCAGCACGTCTTTTGCCGTTATATTCTGTCTTGCCACAACCGCTGAAAGAGCGGGGGAGAGAGGAGAGTCATATTGAGAAATTATTGTTTTTTCTATTTTTGCGTCCCTGCCTTTTTTTCTCCAAACAGAGTATGAAATAATAAAAACAACTAAGGGAATAAGAATTCCTAGGGCTAAGGCCGAAAGATTAATCATCTGGTTTTGGTAAAGAAAGGGCTTTTCAATAAATCCTTTTGGCCACCAGATCACTATAGTCATGGATTCGCGGGGCTTTATTTCATTCCCAGAGAAAACAGCCGAATTTTCAAAAACAGAGTAAGTTTCAAATTGCTTGACAGATCCTGCAGGTCCGACAAAAAGTTTTACTTTAAAGCTTGGTATATCTTTTGGGAGAAAAACTTTTACCTCTGATTTTGCAACCAGAACATCCCTGTCTCCGAAAACTGCATTCCAGTAAAGCTCATCGTAGTCTTTGTAGAATCCTAACCCTCCGTGGACTTTGTATTTAATCGTCCAAGATTTGAGTTCTTTTTTGAAGTTTCTTCTTTCAAAATCCCATTGGATATGGATTTTATCTCCTTTGCCTGAAACGGAAATATTGTCTATTCTGTTTCCTTTTTCGTCAAAAGCTGAAATTTCTGAAAGATGATCTAGCCTATTCAAGTCTATGTCTCTGAAGAAGTATCCGAAGCTTCCGTCAAGAAAATATGTCTGACGCTCCTCTACGTCAAAAGTGCTATCTTTATTTACAGTTATCTTTACATCAATGCTGTCGTAATAATAAGCAGCTTTTGAGCAAAAAGGGGAAAAGAGTATTAAAAAAAACAGGATTAACTTGAGATTCATTATTATATTTTAAAACAAATAAAGATTTTGTTCAAGGCAGAAAAAAAGCCCGTTAGCGGGCTTCTATTTGTTTTATTTCCTCCAGAGTAAATGGGAGTGATTCCTCCTCTTGCTTATAATCTTCCCCATCTCTTATGCCTAGGGAAGCTCCTAGTCCGCGAGAGTCGTGATATCCACAAAAGTAAAAATGAATGCCTTTCTCTGCAAGAAGCCTATTTACATCTCGAAGATCGTGGGCTCCAAAAGCCACTATTCTTCCCTTGTCCAGTTGTGTTGTTTTGTCAAACTTTAGAGCAACCGGACGATCAAACTTGCTCTTCCTTAGCATGAAAATCAAGGCTTTTTTTGCGAACCATGGGATTGGCTTGCCCCAGATTATCCGCTCCAGTTCCAACTCCTCTGTTGTCGTGATCATTTCTTCTCCTTCTTAAATGTTAGTTTGGATGCTTTGAATTTCTTCAACGGTAAAGTGAAGCTGGCGTTCTGGCGGCCCATCAGTCAGGGTTGTCCCAAGAGATGCTCCTAGTCCACAAGGATCATCGTAGCCGTAGAAAAACACGGTAGCACGCATTTTTTCAAGAAGATTATTGACCGCGCCCCTATTATAAACAGCTTTGGCGGCTTTTGCTATTTCTCTTCCTGGCTCTCTTAGCGTTGGGCTAAATCTTAATGTTACCGGAACGGTAAGACCTTCGCTTGCCCTAAGCAGATAGATCAGGGCTTTCTGTGCGAATTCAGATATTGGTTCTTCCATGATTGCCTGTTCCACTGTTTTCAGATCTGTCATACTAGCTCCTTTGAAAAAGAACAAAATAAAGTGCGATAGTCTTTATTACTACAAAAAAGGGTGGTTGTCTAGATTATGTCCTCCAAAAGCTTGTTTACCGGAGACATTGAAGAGTCATTCAAAATGACAGCGTCAAACTCATTCTTATAAATATCAAGATTTTCTTCTATATCCTCATTAAGAAAACCTATTTTCATCAAGGTATCATAATCAAAACCTTCGGCCATCTCAATATCTGAAATACTATCTCCTAGCAAGAGGATGTTTTTTCTGTCTTTTACCTTTTCGTATATCTCTGGTATATCCGAAACTGCAGTTTCATTCTTGTTCATCGCGTGGATTATCGGCTCTTTGATAGATTTTGCCCGGCCTTGTACGTCCCATTCAAAAGCGTTGGATATTATTGCTACATTTTTATAAAGAAGGCTCCTTTTTTCAAGGAATATTTCTATTGATTCTTTGCCCAATCCTCCCGAAGAAAGTATAACTAAGGGGATATTGTTTTCTTCGAGCAATCTTAGAAATTCAGGACAGCCATCTCTTAAAGAAAGATTGGTTGATTCCATTGCTCTTTCTACATCTTTTCTAGCTAGGCCGGACTTGATCAAAAGGGCGAAGTGCTCGGTCCACCAATTTCTCATTTCTTTTCTTTTTTGATCTTTGGGGATATCGGGATCTTTTTCAATCGTATGATACTTTTCGTAAAGAGCTTTGGCTTTTTCAGGATAATCAGGGGTAAGGTAGTTTTCATCCCTTAGCACAGATATTAGAGAAGGGATTCTTTTTCCGTTGACAAAAGCTTTGGTCAAGGTTCTGTCAAAATCTGCCAGAACATGCAGGTTTTGCTTTCCCTCTTCCTTGAGCTTTTCTTTTATTAAGCTGTAATTTTTGCTAGTTACGAAATCCATATATGTTTTTTAATTTTATCTTTGTTATTATATCTCCCTCCTTGAATTCAAAACAGATCTTCTGCTCGTCTCTTTTGAAAAGAAACAGCAGGGTTGTGTCTCTCATTATCTAAGCCAAAATCTTACTTTTATTCGGGAAAGATTTGGCTGGCTCCTTTTTTCCTCAAAGACATGATAATAAAGAAAAGATTCCAAAGAGTCGGAGTATAGGATAGAATCTGTTCCTTGGATTGATATTACCGGATTCGCTTTGCATCTGTCAGCTACGAGGAATCTGTGAGAAACAATAGGGATTAAATGGGGAATATCTTCTTGTTCTGCTTTTTCAGCTGTTGTTCCAAAGTCCCGGTAGTTACACTCAATTCTTGTTTTAATAATATCCAAATCTCTGGGATAAGAGTAAAATCCAGGCCCGTATCTGTATGGCTCTCCTGACCTACCGTAAACGTTTATTGTTTCCTTGTCTGTTCCATTCATGCACCTTAAATACTTCTTGTATGCTTCAGGAAAAGGAAACCCCAAGCTTTTTTCATAATCCGATATTTCTTTCTCAGACAGCCCCCTTATCCACCTGGTGCCTTTCTGAATTTGGAAGCCGAAAATACTATCGTCAATAGAGACGGTTTTCCAGAACTTTTCACTTTCTTTTTTCAGCCAAAGAAAGAATTTATCAGTATCTTCAGGGGCTTCTCTTAATCTTGCTGTCATTTAGTTAATGTTAGATTAAATTCCTGCATAATTCAACTGCATGAAAATAGAACAATGGGAAGTTGTTGGGAATAAATCTTTAGAAAGAATATTTAAGTTCAAAGACTTCAAAGAAGCCTTGGGTTTTGTTAATAGAGTGGGGGAGCTGGCCGAAGAAGAAAACCATCATCCGGATATCCTGCTATTTAGCTGGAACAAGGTTAGGATAACTTTAACTACGCATAAGGAGCACAGGATAACAGACAAGGATTTTAATCTAGCCGAGGAGATAAATAAAATATATAACAAATAATATTCCGTTTCGTCTCAGGCGTCTAACTTCACGTTGGCACGAACAAACAGTTCAGGAATGTCAGTGACATCCTGCGGGGTGGTGTCGCCGCGATTGCAGAGAGTGCCAGGCCTCAATCATCACACGTCTCAATTCCATGATCTAGTAAAATAGTATTTATTTTAGAACTCAAAGATTTTGCCTTTTCGCCTTCTAAAATCAAAAATTGAACGCGTTTTTTACCTAAACACTTTGCAATATTTTCAGGTTGTGTATGAATTTGCGCCTGTGAGTCAGGATCGTGAAAATCAATATAAAACCAAATACCATCATCGTCAGGACTTGGCACGCCAGATGCCCAACCGCCATGATATTCCGCTTGGTGAGTATGGTATCCATAATTAATAACCAAACTCTCTGCATTCATATTTGCTATCGGTGAAAATTCTGCCAATTGGGGATAATCTACTTTTAAGTCAGCAATTTTCTCGGCAATAGATTGCAGCACCTGTAAATAGTTGATGTCTTGTTCCATATTTTTTGGTTCCTGATTTTTTTTAGTCATCTTTAAATACATAAAAGTTCCGAGAATTATTAAAACTACTAAAATAATTATAGTTACGAGTGTTATTTTGGGCATATTTTATTAACTCATCAGTGCTTATTTCTGGTTTTCACTAGGTTTAATTTTATAATTGTATTGTTGGCGACATCGGCCAATCTCGCCAAGGCGGAGGGGGTGGGATCCCTCTCGCTCCGACTCGAGCTGGGGGGCGCTATGCACTCTCACGCTCTTCGGAGTTAGACCCTTAGGGCTTATCACTTCGCCTTTTTTCAAAAGAAACAGGAGGGTTGTGTCTCTTAATCTTGCTGTCATTTAGTTAATGTTAGATTAAATTCCTGCATAATTCAACTGCATGAAAATAGAACAATGGGAAGTTGTTG
>MHMM01000021.1:0-4116 GCA_001821555.1 Candidatus Nealsonbacteria bacterium RIFOXYB1_FULL_40_15
GATCCCCCACTCTTGAGTCTGATTCAGCCCAGTCGTGTATTTCTAGCATATCTAAGATTTCTTCTTTTTCTTTAGCAGAAAATTCATCAAGAAAACTAATCTCAGAAATAACCAAATCTCTGCAGGCAACAATGTGTTCGTAGACTGACTCTGGATTTTCCACACCCCTTTTCACCCAACCTGTCCTTTTCAAAACTCGTAGACTTTTTACAACATCTGGAGCGATGTCGGAATATTTAAGTTCAAATTTATTTTTTTGGAATTCTTCAATCATATATTAATTCATAAACTTGGCGGGACACTCGGGTTAAGTACTGTGGTAATAAGACCATGTAAGGGTATTCTAGCACTTTTCTCGAGGGCTTGTTGAAGCACTCGGGTCGGTATCTAGTTTTAAGCAAATGAGACAAATAAGACACAAAAGGGCTGTCTCTCCCCTTGTCTCATTCCTGTAAATAGAGGTCGGAAGTGTCAGCTGCCACAAAGTCGATTCTAGTCTTTGTACCATCAAACAGCTTGTCGTCTAGTGAGCATTGCGGTGGCTTACCTCTGGCAGAATATTCTAGGGTTTTGAATAGATATCCGACAAAGGATCCTGTGTATTTATAGCACCGTATGCACCCTCGGATTTTATCTTCTACCTCATCGGGATAACCTTTCCATTTAAAGATCTGATAGTATTTTTCAACCCATTCTTCGGTAATATAGGTAATCCACTTCACCAGTTCTTGTTCGGCAAGGGTGTTGCCTTTTTGAGCAATCCTTACGATGGAAATAATTATCTTGTTCCTAATCTCTCTATCTTCCTCACCCGACGGAGCGACAAAGGTATATAACTTATCTTTATATTTATTAAGTACCAAATCCAATTCTCCCTGATTTTCATATGGCTTGGCTGGTTTTCTCCTGTATCGAGTCCAGCGCCTCTGAAAATACTTATCCAGATGTGGCGTAAAGGCGTCCCAATCGATGGTGCCGTGTTCTGTTTTATGGTTTAAGCGTACATAATTGTATACGCTTTGAGTATGCTTAAATATCCAAGAACTGCTGAAGGTTTTAGGATTATGCACCTCTAATTTCTTGTTTAAGATCCTAGCCGCCTTTTTCAGAGTCATATAATTATTCTACTATCCACATAAAATTTGCAAGCAAAAAAAGACAGGTGTATAATTATTAGTAATACGGCTCGAAGGTATATGTGAGTATTCACATAGGAAAAGACAGAGACTCTTCGAGTGAAGGAAAGCATCCTCCTCCGCTGAAAGCGGTTCAAGTAATGAACTGCTTTTTGACTTGTCGGTCGGTACTCTCAAAATAGCTTTCATAGATAGATGCTCATTAGTAATTAACTAAAAGCACTATATGAAAACACAAAACTCGAATATAAAGATTGAGCATGTCTCAGTCGAACTCCTTAAAGCTGCGGAGTACAATCCTAGGCGTTGGAGCAAAGAAGCAGAAGAACAATTAAAAGAAAGTATCGACAAATTTGGTGTGGTAGATCCTCTGTTAGTTAACTCAGCAGAGAACAGAAAGAATATAGTTATCGGCGGGCACTTCAGGCTGTCTGTGATGAAATCAATCGGCATCACGACTGTGCCGGTGGTGTATATTAATATTCCAGATATTGAGAAAGAAAAAGAATTAAACATCCGCTTGAACAAGAACACAGGCGAATTTGATTTTAGCCTGCTGGCAACCTTTGATGAGGCATTTCTGTCAACGGTCGGATTTTCCAGCGAGGATCTGGACGACATCTTTGCTGTGGAAGAAACGCCGGAGATGTTTGATCTGGAAAAAGAATTGAAAAAGTTGAATATTGATAAAATTACCGTTCAGAAAGGAGATATCTACGATTTGGACGGCAGTCACCTTATGTGTGGCGACAGTACCATTCCCGAGGATATGGATAAACTCATGGAAGGCGTACAAGCTGACATGGTAATGACTGATCCGCCATATATTCTCGATTATCTTCACGGCAAGAAAAAGAAGGGCGATGCGATTACTGGATTCGGGGCTAAAAGAGATCGGAGGTATTTAGAGACAGATTCATTGCCTGATAATTTTACTGAACTATGGATGAAGAATGTGAAAGATCACGCTAAAGAGGATTTCCATATCATTGTATATGAGAACTGGAAAAACATCAGGACTATCTGGAATGAAATGGAGAAATACTGGAAAGTCAAGAACATGATCGTCTGGCATCTTCCTAATCGGGTGCAGGGGTTTGCGGCAAAGTATAAATTATTCAACAAACATGATATCGCAGTGGTCGGAAGTTCTCATGTTACAGAAAATTTAAATCAAGAACCTGAAGAAGAATTGTTGCAGAATGAATACGAAACCGCTCTGTATGCTATTTCTGGAAAACCACATTGGGAAGGTTATGAGAAAGGAAAGAAAATTTGCCCAACTGATTTCATAGACCACAAGGCAGCCGATGAGAAATCTTCTGGTCAGGGTATCATTTTCGGAACGAAGCCTACGGAAATTATAATACCTTATATCAAAGTACTTACTAAGCGTGGGGATCTAATTCTGGAACCATTCGGCGGAAGTGGTTCTACTCTGATTGCATCAACCAAGATGAAGCGTCTGTGCTACATCATGGAAAAATCCCCAGTCTACGCTGAAGTAATCATGAATCGTTGGTCTAAGTTAACAGGATTAACTCCAAAGAAAATCCATGGAAGATAATTCAACAATTGAAGAAAGGCAGGAACAAGATAAGCAGGCTCTGGTTGAAGCTTTAAAAGAAATGCCGATTATCCAGGTTGCTTGCAAAAGAGCAGGAGTCAGCCGGGCTACCTACTATCGCTGGCGGAACGAAGACAAAAATTTCCTAACAGAAAGCAATGAAGCAATAGCTCACGGAATTGATTTCATTAATGATATGTCCGAATCTCAACTAATTACTCTTATTAAAGAAAAAAAGATGCCAGCAATCTCTATGTGGTTGCGCAACAACAATAGTCGATATGGGGCAAAGATACAGGAGCATGTTCTTAAGACCTTAATTGATGAAATTGATCCAAACGATGCTAGATACCCCCACCAGCAAAAAATTAAAAAGGTTGCGGAAGAATACGAGGAGCAGCTCCGTAATACCATAGTTGAAGAAATACAAAAAATATGAATCTTTCCGATTATTCAATTCATGCCTGGATCCAGCAGAATGGAATCAAGAATGAAAAGGGTGAGCCGATTGAATTCTTAAGCCACCTTTTTCTCTATGATATCTACCGCGACCAGTCAGATAAATTGGTCTGCATGAAAGCCGCGCAGATTGGTTTTTCGACATTGGCAATCCTTAAAAACATGTATGATGCACAGAGCAAGCGTATGGATATAATCTATACTTTGCCGACCGATACCGACGTCAGCGTTTTCGTCGGCGGAAAAGTAAATCGCATCATTGCCAATAATCGCATTCTTATGAATTACACGGCAGACAAAGATTCAGTTGAACAGAAAGCTATCGGCCACAGCATGCTCTATTTCCGGGGCACCTGGACCAAGAAAGCCGCCATCATGGTCTCGGCTGACCGATTGGTGCATGATGAAAAAGATAGTTCGAAACAGGATGTGATTAGAGACTACCAAAGCCGTCTTCAACACTCGAAATACAAACAAACCCATGTTTTCAGCCACCCGAGCGTGCCTGGTCACGGGGTTGATTCCGAGTGGCAGCTTTCTGACAAGAAAGAATGGTACATAACTTGTCCGCATTGCAGACATGAACAATCACTTTCCTGGGATACTGAAGATCTTTCTAATATGAGCATTGATCTTGCAAGAAAAGAATTCATATGCAAAAAGTGTTGTGGCATCCTATCAGCTAAAAATCGCGCGGTGGGAAGATGGATTGCGCAGAATCCTGGAGCGGAATGGAGCGGATACCATATTTCTCTATTAATGGCTCCTTGGATTACCGCTAAAGAAATTGTTGAGAAATATAACGATCCAAAACAAACCACTGAATACTTTTACAACAAAGTGTTAGGTTTGCCATATGCGGGCAGCGGAAACGTAGTAACAGAGGACACTATTCTAGGAGTGGTTGCAAATGAAAATAACCAGTATGAAGGCAGGTTAGTGATTGGGGTAGAT
>MHMM01000021.1:4173-8180 GCA_001821555.1 Candidatus Nealsonbacteria bacterium RIFOXYB1_FULL_40_15
CGATATCATTGGACCAAGAAAATTAAGAGCAAAATATCCGGGTCGGGTGTTCCTTTGCCACTATGCGAAAGACCGAAAAACCATGCAAATGATCCGCTGGGGAGAGGGCGATGAATCTGGAAATGTTCTGGTTGACCGCAATCGCATGATTCAACTGGTGGTTGATGAGTTCAAAGAAAGACGGCTGAATCTTTTTCAGAAAGAAAAAAATGACTGGTATGATTATTGGCTCCATTGGTCGCATATATACAGAACCAGAGAAGAAGACGAACTCGGCATACCGCAATCCGTTTGGCATAGATCTGATCGCGACGACTGGGTGCATGCCACAATATATTGGCGGGTCGGGATTGATAGATTCGGCAGTAAAGGTTTTATTGCCAATCCGGAAGCTGAAATTAAATCTAATAGTTATATGATCGATCCAGACGAGACTGTTTCTTTTGATCCTGCAGAGATGTTTAACCTAAAGCCGCATTGGTGGACGGAAGATGAAGACGAAGATGATTGGCGGAATGATTACTAGAATAGATCTTATTAATTTTCTGTACATCTAGGCCCGCTAGGGATAATAAAGATAAGTACTTAAAAATCGTGCCACAACTTATCCTTGGAATCGTAATACGTTGATTCCCCAAGAGTAGACCCAGGAAAAGAAACAGTATAATTCATTCCGTCCTTAGGTTTATTGTAAAAAAGTGGACCTTCTTCAGATTCTGATAATCCTAATTCTCTCAAGTTGTCAGGCAGTCTTCCATTTTCTTCTCTAAAACTTTCTACTTTTAATACTATTTGGTTTCCTTTTTCCTTTAAACCTTTTTCATATGGACTTTGCCAGTCAAATTTCCATGCTAAAAGGAGGAATCCAGCTAATATTATTAAGATTATAACGACAGAAACAAAAATTCTCTTTGTATCTTTCATTTTTTAAGCCAAAGTTTTTTCTTTATAAAACAAAATAAAATACAAAGTTGCTAGTATAGCTATCCACATAAGTGGTGTAGTAATCCAATATAAAGTCGGTAATGTGATTACTCCTGCTGAAACAATAAACCCTCCAACAAATCCTAAAGCAAAAGGTAAAACACATAGTAAACCAAGTAATTTTACTTTTGAGCCCTTCAGTACCTTTTTCTTTGAAATCTTAACTTCATTTTTAAACAAAAGAACAAGTCCACCAATAAACAGAATAATATCCATATATGTATTAATTAGTTTGATAATTTATAAAGGATTACATTAGCCAACATCGAGTTACTGATTATACGCAAGAAAATAACTATTTACCTTTTCTCTTATCTCTGAAATTACTTGATCAGTAACTTCTGCAATATTCCATAGAGGCTGTATATGATAAGTTATGTAACCAGTTATTTTCATAAATCAATTCTTTGCTAAATAGAAGTTATCCCTCAAGTAGCCCGACGATAAACAGAACTCCTATTCCCACGCAAAATATAAACAAGAAGCCAAGAATAGTTTGATGCAATCTTGCAGCAGATGCATTCACACCGGAACTATCTCTAAAGAGGTAACGCGAAAGCCATGCTATGTGCCTATTTTTTAATTCTTTATTACGGTCATATTTAATTAAAAATAGACCAATAATAACTAATGCAATTGGAATCAAATATTTTAGTAAATTCATATATAGTTAAACTCTAACATCTATTGCAACAAATTACTAGTAGAATAAACTAGAAAAATGAAGCAATTTACAAATTTAAGTTTGAAGGATCGAAAAAGAATTGAAATATTATTAGCTAAGAATTTATCAGTCGGCGTAATGGCAAAACAGCTCGGTTTTCATAGAAGTACAATAGCTAGAGAAATATCTAGAAATAGTCCGCAAGGAAATGGCTATTCGGCAGATTTCGCAGAGAAAAGAATGAAGAAAAGGCAAAGAAAAAAGAAAGAGGGTAAAAGAAAATTGGACCTGAATTTGAATCTTAAAAAATATATCTTTGAAAAAATTCAAGATTGTCATTCTCCAAACCAGATAGTCGAAAGTCTTAAAAAGTTGTATCCTAAAGACATGAGTATGCATATATCGGAAGAAACAATTTATCAATATATTTATGTGCTTGGTCGAGGGGAATTGAAAAAAACTCTAATCCAAGGTTTAAGACAACAAAGAAAATATAGACGCAAGAAAGGATTAAGGTCAAAAACCATTGATTTAAGAGGTAAAATTGAAGATATGCTCTCTATCCATGAAAGACCCAAAGAAGTAGAAGGTAGAGTCGTTCCAGGTCATTGGGAGGGAGATTTAATTTTAGGAAAAAGAAAAGAATCAGCCTTGGGAACATTAGTCGAGCGAACCACTAGACAAACTAGATTAGTTAGATTAAAGAAAAAAGATGCGACTTCTGTTAGAGTCGCATTCGTTAAAAAGGTAAAAACTTTCCCGAAAATATTTTCTAAAACTTTAACCTATGATCAAGGTAAAGAAATGATTCAGCACAAAAGATTTACCATCGATACCAACATGCAAGTCTACTTTGCTGACCCTAGAAGTCCTTGGCAAAGAGGAACTAATGAAAATACCAATGGATTACTCAGACAATTTTTTCCCAAAGGAACAGATTTTAATCAAATAACCGGTAAGGAAATTAGACGAGTTGAAAATTTATTAAACAACAGACCAAGGAAGTCGCTTGGTTATTTTACTCCTAATGAAGTATACTTTAAATTGTTGCGTTAGAAGTTAGAAACCAAGTATTATAAGTTATTTTTAATTGTTTTTATTTCCTGACCCATTCTTTTCTCCACTGGCTTGGTTGCCTATATTGATAACTGAATTCGCGATATCATATACAGCTCCAACATGTTCTCCTAAAGCACCAGGTCCATACATCAGACCAGTATTGAGAGTTGGTGCTTTCCATGTCTTGCTGTCGTTGATATTAAACTTAGAATAAGCTTGGATCATATCGGGTAGAGATTCAAGAGCATTTTTTGCTACATAACCATACAAAGCACTTCCGACTGCCATCTTGCCAACGTAGGAGGCGCTTACTCCAGCTTGAATGCTCGTGATTCCAGCCACCCCAGCTACTGCTGGAACTGCGGCGGCGGCACTAACTACCCCCACCGCTAACCCTGCCTTAACTGGATTATCAACTGCATAATTCCATGTTTGGCTGTGGTCAGTAAGATATTGAGTTGCTTGGCCCAGTTCACCTTGGAAGTCTGACCAAGATTGTCCGTTTCCAAAAGTTCGGACATTGTCATAAATAAACTCCTTCCACCATTCCCCCGTAGGATCTATATATCTCAATGGATTATTCCTAGAATATGCGTAAGAATTTTGAGCTTGAGGGTCGTTTAAGAATTGCTTTAACTTGCTTTCATCTAAGCTTACAAACACCGGATCCTCCGAAATAAATCTCCCTTGATTTCCATTCATAAATCTTGCCTGCATGTAATTTAGAGAAGTATTGTGGTCGTATTCGCTTCCTGCGTATTCCACTTGTTCATCAAATGCACCAGCCTTGTCGTTAATTCTTTGTTCTCCGAAGGCAAAGTAATCTAGGGTTTGAATTTCAGTTGGAGTAGAGCTCGTAATTGTTCCTGTGCCGGTGAGATGATCGGTGTGATCATGGTAAACGGTAGTAGTTGAACCGTTGTAGTCTACTGTTGCCACAAGTTCACCATTTGCATAAACATGTTTTACTGTAGTGCTTCCAACTTTGTTATATAAGTTACTCGGATAGATTCTAGTTGTTGTTCCATCAGCTGTAACTACTCTGTTCCCAGCATGGTCATAAGTATAGGTATTAGTGACAGAACTTTTTACCACCGTCGCAGGTAGATTTCTGTAATTCCAAGTTACTGTCCTAGTACCATCTGCGGTGAGATTTCCATTGTCATCATATGTATTAGTTACGCTGTTGATAGTTGTCGCTGCATGAGGGTTGGCATTGTTCGTGCCAGCATAGGAATAACTTCCAAGATCAGACTTATTGGTTAGGTTGCCGATAGAATCATAGGTGAATGTGTGAGAA